>DYSW01000003.1 GCA_020726285.1 Melioribacter roseus | reverse complement strand
GTTGTCATAATTCACTTGTTAGTTAATAATCACTAACCAAATTTAATAAAAAAAACCAGTTTGTCAAATAAAAAATATAGGGAGCATCATTTGGCAATTGAATACTCCCCTGTTGAGTTTACAAAACAATGCTGTCAACTTAAGAAAATATTTTTAAGTTACGTCATTCCATCCGCCGCGGCGGATTTCAGCTGTTAGCGAAAGATTTTCTCTCATTTTTTTATTTTTATCGGACAATAGTGATCCTAAACATTCTTAACATCAAATTTTTCAAGGATTTCTTTCACTTCTTTTAGAAACATTCCGCCCAACATTCCATCTACAAGTCTATGGTCGTGACTTAATGACAAATACATCATCGGTTTTATTGCAATTTGGTCGCCAATTTCAGTTTCTAAAACAACAACGCGTTTTACAACTGCTCCAACTCCCAATATTCCAACTTCAGGCTGATTAATTATCGGAGTTCCAAATAATGCACCGAAAACACCATAATTTGTTATGGAAAAAGTTCCATCAACAACATCATCTGGTAAAAGTTTTTTGGTTCTCGCTTTTGAACTCAACTCAGAAATTGATTTTGCCATACCACGAATATTTAGATTTTCGGCACTTTTTATGTTCGGAACAATCAAACCATTTGGTTCAACTGCAACGGCAATCCCAAGATTTACAGAATTTTTCTGAATTATCTTTTCCACATTTAACGATGAATTCATCAACGGGTATTTCTTTAGCGCTTTTGCAACAGCAAATGAAATAAATGCCATGTATGTGAGTTTTATTCCTTCAGATTGGAATTTTTCTCGATTATGATTGATGAAATTATGAATTATAGTCATATCAACTTCCATCACTTCGGAAACGTGAACAGAAATATTGCGACTGGCAATCATGTGATTCATAATTTTCTTACGAATATTATCCATAGGAATTTCAGTTGTTTCCAATTTGCTATTCGTAATTTGGAATTGGCTTGCAGTTTGTTGATTTTCATCTTTTGGCAAATTTTCACGATTTTCGAGGTAATTTAGTATATCCTTTTTCGTTACTCTACCTTGTATTCCAGTTCCTTGAATTTTTTCAATTTCTTTGAATGAAATTCCTTCTTTTTGTGCAATATTTAAAACAACTGGAGAATAAAATCTGTTTGTCAATGGTAATTTGGAATTTGTAATTTGCAATTGTTCATTAGTAATTTTTGTTTGATGTGATTGTGTTTTTTCAGTTTGTGAAGTTGAGATTTTCGCAATAATTACTCCAACTTCTGCAGTTTGATTTTCTTCAACTAAAATTTCATCCAAAAAGCCATCAACTGGCGATGGAACTTCGGTATCAACTTTATCTGTGCTAATTTCAAAGAGAATTTCATCTTTTTTTACAGATTCCCCAATCTTTTTGTGCCATTTGATAAGTGTTCCTTCCATCACACTTTCGCCCATTTTGGGCATTGGAATTTCAATTATTTGTAATTGGTTGTCGGTCAGTTGTGTTGATTCATTATTAATAGAAAATTGCTCATTGATAATATGTAATTTGGCATTTGAAATTGGCAATTGAGATTCAGTTTCGATTTCTGCCACAATTGTATTTACTTCGGCTGTTTCGTTTTCATTCAATACAATTTTTTTTAGAATTCCATCAACTGGCGATGGAACTTCGGTATCAACTTTATCTGTGCTAATTTCAAAGAGAATTTCATCTTTTTTTACAGATTCCCCAATCTTTTTGTGCCATTTGATGATTGTTCCTTCCATCACACTTTCGCCCATTTTGGGCATTAAAATTTTTTCGATCATTTTTTTCTCCTAATATGCTAAAAGTGATTTCAATTCGTTAAAAATTCTATCTCGCGTTGGCAAAATTGCTCTTTCTAAATTTGTGTGATATGGAATAAAAGTGTCCTTTGCGGCAATTCTTTTGATTGGAGCATCTAACAATTCGAAAGCAAATTCTGAAATTCTTGCGGATATTTCTGCTCCAAAACCAGCAGTTAATGTATCTTCGTGAATAATTGCAACTTTTCCCGTTTTCTTTATCGAATTGAATATTGATTCATTATCTAGCGGAAAGATTGTTCGAATATCGACAATTTCAATAGAATATCCTTCGTCGGCTAGTTTTTTAGCTGCAAAATTTGATTCGTGAACCATTGCACCGTAAGTAACAATTGTTAAATCAGTTCCATCTCTAAAAATATTTGCTTTGCCAAATGGTAAAAGATAATTTTCGTCTGGTTCAAGCGAAGAAGCATAAGATTGGCGATAAAGTGCTTTGTGCTCGAGGAAAAGAACAGGGTCATCTAACCGAAGAGCAGTTTTCAGCAAACCTTTTGCGTCAGAAGCATTTGATGGATAAGCAATCAAAATTCCAGGCAAATGTGCAAATATTCCTTCAATTGTCTGACTGTGATAAAGTCCGCCGTTTATAAATCCACCAACAGGAACGCGTGTTACAACTGGCGATTTCCAAACATTATTCGAGCGATAACGATAAGTAACTTGTTCATCTCTCATTTGCATAAAAGCAGGCCAAATATAATCAGCAAACTGAATTTCGACGCAAGGTTTCAAACCAGTTAATGCCATTCCCGTTGCAACTCCTTCAATACTTGCTTCAGCTAATGGCGAATTGAAAACTCTTGTTTCACCAAATTTGTTCGACAAACCTTTTGTTGCCGTAAAAACTCCACCTTTTCCATCGGCAACATCTTCCCCAAATACGTAAATTCTCTCGTTTTTTGCCATTTCTTCGTGAAGTGCGTGATTTATTGCATCAACCATCACAACTTTATTTCCATTTGGAATAGATTTTTCATATTCCAAACTTTCAGCTAAACCACTTTCATCAAGAACAAATCTTTCGGCAGTTTCGGCAATTGGATCTGGTTGAGATAAAGCCCAATCTGCAATTTCATCAATTTCTTGTTTAACTTTTTGTTCGAGATTGCGATAATCTTCTTCTGTTATTTCATTTTCAGATAATAATTTATGCTTTATTTTCAGAATTGGATCGCGTTTTAAGTCAGCTTCAAGCGAATCTTTCGGTCGATATTTTCCTTGATCATCAGAAGATGAATGTGAAAGTAAACGTACAACTTCTGCTTCTAATAAAACTGGACCTTTTCCACTTTCAGCGTATTGATATGCTTTTTGTGCAACTTCCCACGATTCTACGTAATCTGTTCCATCAAATTTGATTCGCAACAGATTTTCATAACCTTTCATCATCTCAACAATTGAAGAATCTTTTCCCGCTGTTTGATTTTGCACTGGAACTGAAATTGCCCAACCGTTATTTTGAATTACGAAAATTACAGGCAATTTTTCGCGAGAAGCCCAATTTACTGCTTCGTGGAATTCACCTTGACTTGTTGTTCCATCGCCAGAACTTACGTAAACAATACGATTTTCACCAATTTTCTGAAATGCTAATGCAGTTCCAACTGCTTGTAAAAACTGCGTTCCGGTTGGCGAAGATTGCGAAGGAACGTTAAACTCCTTACTTCCATAATGATTTGGCATTTGTCTTCCGCCGTTTGCTGGGTCATCGGCTTTTCCTAACATTTGCAACATTACATCTTGCGGAGTTTGTCCCAAAGCCAACATAAAAGCCATATCGCGATAATATGGATAAGCCCAATCGAGTTTTGGTTTAAGAATTTTTCCCATTGCTATTTGAATGGCTTCGTGTCCAGAACCAGCAATCAGAAAACTTGCTTTTCCTTGTCGGAGCAAGTTCATAATTTTGTAATCGAACGTTCGCGAAAACAACATTTCTTCTAAAATTTTAAGTAATTGTTTATTTTTTAATTTTTCAAATTTCTTCATTTTTTTCTCCATTAATTCTATCAAAAAGTTCATTTTTTGATATTTCATTTACTTCATCAAACTGGAATAGATTCTTAATTTGTTCACTTAGTTCAATTTTAACTTGTTCGATATCAAATTTTCTATTTAATTCCCTTTCGAGCGAAGTTACATCTTTATCGTTTATTCCACATGGAATAATTCCTTTGAACAAATTGAGATTTGTATTTACGTTTAATGCAAAACCGTGCATTGTAATCCATCTACTTATTTTTACTCCAATAGCACAGATTTTTCTTTCTTCAATCCAAACACCTGTGTATTTTTCTTTTCTTCCAGTTGCAAGATTATATTTTTCACAAGTTTGGATAATCGATTCTTCAATCAATCGCAAATATTTGTGGGAATCATGCTGCCAGTCGTTCAAATCGAAAATTAAATAACCAACGATTTGTCCAGGACCGTGATAAGTAACATCGCCACCGCGGTCGATATTGAAAATCTTAAAATCCCATTTTCGTAGAAATTCTTCACTTCCGATAATGTTTTTTTCGTTTGCAGATTTTCCCAAAGTGTAAGTGTTCGGGTGTTCTAAAAGCAAAAGAATATCTGATATTTTCTTTTCCAACCGCATTTGATACAACGTTTTCTGCAATTCCCACGCATCGGAATAAGGCATTAAACCCAAATTACAATATGTAATTGTTTTTTGAATCTTTTCCTCAAATGTGAATTGCTTCGTCATAAGCATTTCCTGCAGCTTCCATTATCGATTCCGATAAGGTTGGATGTGCGTGAATTGTTTTTAGAATTGATTCGTAATTTCCTTCGAGCGACTTCACAATTCCAAGTTCGGCAATCAATTCTGTCGCTTCTGCTCCAATTATGGAAGCTCCGAGCAATTCGCCATATTCTTTATCAAAAATCAGTTTCACAAAACCTTCTCTTTCGCCAATTGCAGTTGCTTTTCCACTTGCAGAAAATGGAAATTTACCTACTTTCACTTTGTAACCTTGCAAAATTGCTTTTTCTTCAGAAAATCCAATACTTGCTATTTGCGGATTTGTGTAAGTGCAAGCTGGAATTGAGTTGTAGTCAATTGGAATTGTGTGAATTCCTTTCATTTTTTCTACGCAAGATATCGCTTCGGCTGAAGCAACGTGAGCAAGAAATGGCGGACCAATAACATCGCCAACGGCAAATACTCCATCAACGTTTGTCTGAAATGTGCTTTTATCAACCATAATTGAGCTTTTTTCTGTTTTTAAACCAATTTTTTCTAAGCCAAATCCTTCAATATTTCCTTTTACACCAATTGCATTTAATACAACTTCGGATTGCAAAATTTGAGATTTTCCATTTTTTTCGATTGAAACTTCTACTTTTCCATTTTTAACTTCGGCTTTGTCCACTTTTGTTGACGTAAAAATTGAAATTCCTTTCTTCTTGAATGTTTTTTCAAGCAAATCTGATATTTCAGAATCTTCATTCGGAACGATTTTATCTTTCATTTCTATAATTGTAACTTTGGTGCCCAAAGTTGAATAGAAATAAGCAAACTCAACGCCAATTGCTCCGGCTCCAATAATTATCATTTCTTTAGGCAATTTATCAAGTTGAAGTGCTTCTCGACTTGTGATTATATTTTTTCTATCTACGGGAATATTAGGAAGAAGAATTGGCGAAGCTCCAGTTGAAATAATGATTTTATCAAAATTTACTATTTCGGTGACGTTTCCATTATCATCAATTATTTCGATTGAATTTTTATCTCGGAATCGTCCAAAACCTTTTACGTGAGTAATTTTGTTCTTTTTCATCAGAAATTCCACACCTTTTGAAACTCGCGTTGAAACTTCCCTACTTCGTTTAATTATCTTTTTGAAATCGAAATCTACATTTTCGGCAATAATTCCAAATTCATTTGCTCTATTTTTTAAAATATCAAAATATTCAGCACTTTTTAACAGAGCTTTTGTTGGAATACAACCCCAATTCAAGCAAACTCCACCAAGTGTACTTTTATCAATTATTATCGTATTAAAACCAAGTTGCGAAGCTCGAATTGCGGCAACATATCCCGCTGGACCTCCGCCTAAAATTGCTAAATCAAATTTGTTTTGCATAAATTATTTTCTCCAAATCGAATGCAAATATATTAAA
Source organism: Melioribacter roseus (assembly GCA_020726285.1). Classification (GTDB taxonomy): domain Bacteria; phylum Bacteroidota; class Ignavibacteria; order Ignavibacteriales; family Melioribacteraceae; genus WGAL01. Next base: position 137,283 of record DYSW01000003.1, on the reverse strand, counting down.
TAATTCCCCAGATAATACCTAACGTCTTTTTTATTTTCTTTGTTTTTGGCTCTATATCCCATTATTCTGAAATAAGACTATTTTTATCGCATTTTTGTTTTTTAAAATTATTTATCATAATTCTCGTAAACTTAAACTTGAACTAATTTTCTGAATTTAGGACATATAACTTGATTATGAGACTTTGGGAAATATATTAACGATTTAAAAGTAATAATATCATCTAATTACTTTAATAATTGGTGTAAAAAAGATAAATCAGATACTAACCACTTCAGTTGTTTTTGTTATTATGAATTATCGGATTCCGTCATTCCGACGTGCTTTTAGACGGAAACTTGCGGATTCTTACTATTTAAGCAGAATCATTTTCTTAGATAAAACATTATCAATTATAAATTTTCAATTTTCAATTAACAATTGCCTTCGGGTATTTATTTCTACACATTGCACAGCAGAAACCTCGACAAATCTGGACAAGTTTTCGCTGAAACAAAAAAATGGTTTTACTAAAGTGATAAATATGAAAAAGCTCATTCTCTTAATGTTAATATCAATTGTTATTATTTCGCAGGAAAAACCCATGAAATTCAAGCAACTTTCGCCCGAAGAAGAAAAAGTAATAATATATAAAGCAACTGAAAAGCCATTTACTGGAAAATTTCTTGATAATAAAGAAAAAGGGATTTACACATGCAAAAGATGTGGAACGCCGTTATTTGAATCTGAAGATAAATTTGATTCGCACTGTGGCTGGCCTAGTTTTGATGATGAAATTCAATGCTCAATAAAAAGAATTCCAGATGCAGATGGAAGGCGGACAGAAATTGTTTGTGCAAATTGCGGAGCACATCTTGGTCACGTATTTATTGGAGAGTGGTTCACAGAAAAGAATTTGCGACATTGTGTTAACTCAATTTCATTAGATTTTATTAAAAAATAATGAGCTTTTGATAGTTAAGAGTTCAAAATTTAGAATTTAGTGTTTCAACTTAGTATTATCCAATTACTTTTGTAATTGTTGTAAAAAAGGATAAACCATATTCTAACTACTTCGGTTGTTTTTGAATTATCGAATTAACACTTTCGTCATTCCCGCACGTTTTAGTTTTTAGACTTAGTCTTAAATTTAAACTGCTTTTCTGCTTCAATACCTCACCTTTGAAAAAAATAAAAAAAAGATGTTCAACACAAAAATGGATTGAACATCTTATAAATTATTCCAGTTAGTTAACTGATTTCTAATTACATATAGCTAAAATAGAAAATCAAAAAAGGGTTTTTAATCTATTTTCTCTTAATCTAAGCCTTAACCTTAATTCAGAACTTCGTTTAGCGATTTTTTAATAATTTGGATTGCTTCGCGGAGTTGTTCTTCAGTAATTACCAAAGGAGGAGCAAAACGAATAATATGTTGGTGAGTTGGTTTTGCTAAAAGCCCATTTTCAGACATTTTAACACAAACATCCCATGCTTCTTTTCCGTTAGTTGGTTTAATTACAATTGCATTTAACAAACCTTTTCCGCGTACCAATTCAACCATTGGATGATTAAAAGATTTCAATTCTTCTCTAAAAATTCGCCCAAGATATTCGGCTTTTTCTGCAAGATTTTCTTCTTTCACAACTTCCAAAGCAGCAACTGCAACTTTAGCCGCGAGAGGATTTCCGCCAAAAGTTGAACCGTGTTCACCTGGTTTAATTACAAGCATAATTTCATCATCAGCTAAAACTGCGGAAATTGGCATCACTCCACCAGAAAGTGCTTTCCCAAGAATTAAAACATCTGGGCGAACTCCTTCGTGATCGCAAGCAAGCATTTTTCCAGTTCTTGCAATTCCAGTTTGAACTTCATCTGCAATAAAAAGTACATTTTTCGATTTACACAAATCGTAAGTTTTTTTCAAATATCCCTCATCAGGAACAAAAACACCAGCTTCACCTTGAATTGGTTCGACTAAAAATCCAACTACATTTTCATCTTCGAGAGCTTTTTCTAATGCTGGAATATCGTTATATGGAATAAATTCAAAACCAGGAGTATAAGGACCAAATCCCTTAAATGAATCTGGGTCAGTTGACATTGAAATAATTGTAATTGTTCTTCCGTGAAAATTGCCATCACAAACAATTATCTTTGCTTGATTTTCTGCAACTCCTTTTTTATCATATCCCCATCTTCTTGCTAATTTTAACGCTGTTTCATCGGCTTCTGCTCCTGAATTCATTGGCAGAACTTTATCATATCCGAAATATTCAGTAATAAATTTTTCATAAGGACCAAGTTTATCATTATAAAATGCACGCGAAGTTAATGTTAGTGTTTGTGCTTGTTCAATTAATGCTTTAATTATTTTTGGATGGCAATGGCCTTGATTTACTGCAGAATATGCTGAAAGAAAATCGAAATATTGTTTTCCTTCTACATCCCAAACAAAAGCACCTTCACCTTTTGAAAGTACGACTGGAAGTGGATGATAATTATGAGCACCAAATTTGCCTTCTAACTCTATGAAATATTGAGAATTCATGATTTATCCTATTTATTTTGATTATTATTGATTGAAATGGTAGCATATACGGGATTCGAACCCGTGATCTCCGCCTTGAGAGGGCGGCGTCCTAAACCACTAGACGAATATGCCATTTTTTTAAAATTAGGATGAAAATATATTGCTAAGTAATCAGAATTCAAAAAAAGTAGTTATAGATTAGATACTTTGCGATGAAAAGAAAAAACCTCTAAAAGATTTTTTCCTTCAGAGGTTTTATGATAAAATATTAAATAATTACAAGTTTTTTCTGATTGATAGTTACTGCTTGTCCCAACTTATTTAGGATTATTTCATCAGAATCATTTTCTTAGTAGCTGAGAAGTTAGCAGATTTAAGCGTGTAGAAATAAATTCCACTTGACAAATTGCTTGCATCAAAGTTAAAGTTGTGTACGCCACTTGTCATTTCTCTGCTTATCAATGTTGCTACTTTTTGTCCTAACATATTAAACACTATCAAACTTACAAATCCATTTTCTGCTAAACTAAAGTTGATTTGAGTACTTGGGTTAAAAGGATTTGGGTAGTTTTGGCTTAAAGAATATGTTTCAACTTGAACTCCATTATCATCAATTCCAACTGACATAGAATGTGTTCCTAAGTGTGAAAAGTCATTTACTTCGTAAACAATCCATTCTGAATCAGTAGAATTTGTACCAGATGCTGCAGTCCAATTTATATTTCCACCTGTTACAGAAGATTTTCTAACTAAAGTATGATCTTTAGTAGCGTTTGCTATTCCCGCAACTGACCAACCATCACCTGGGTCTTCTGTTGGAATTCCAATCACATCAATAATTGTTTCACCTTTTACTAAAGCTCTTGCATCATCACCATTGTGGTGTGTTACACTTGGATAAGAAAGTACTTCATTAGCATTTGCTGCCGGAAATAGTGCTGGGTCAACTTGACTAGTAATAATTACCCAAACAGCTCCATTTGCTAATGTTGCTCCAGCAGGAAAAGTGTGAGTATATTGCCAATCGCCACCATTTACAGATTGTTTTATTGAATATTGACTTAGATCTACAGTATTTCCTGTTCCATTATAGATTTCAAGACCTTTATTATTGCTACTTCCTTCAATGTATTCAGAAAATATTAAATCTGTTTTTTGTGCGTTTGCAATATTAATTGCCAATACTATGCTTAGTATTGTGAAGATTTTTTTCATAAGGACTCCATTTTTTAATTAACTTTTTTATTGATGTTTAATTTAAGAATTTGTTTATCGAAAAAAAATTAATTCATATTAATAATTTGTAAATTATTATAACTACACGAAATTTCTTATTAATTAAATAACATTTGGTTTTTATTATTGCTAACTTTAGAAAAATAAAATCGAAACATTATAAATGAAAAGACTACTGATTATTCCATCAATAGACATTAAATACGGAAAAACTGTAAGAATTGTACAAGGAATTCCAGAATTAAATACGCCAAATTATGGCAATGATCCATTAGAAATGGCTATGATTTGGAGAACAGAAAACGCAAAAATCCTTCATGTTGTTGATTTTGATGCTGTGCATCAAGCAGAGAATAGAAATTTTGAAATCATTGGAGAAATGTGTCAAAGTGTTGTAATTCCAATAGAATATGGTGGTGGAATTCATTCATTAGAAACGGCAGAAATTTTATTTGACCTTGGTGTTTACAGACTTGTTGTTGGTTCACTTTTTTTTGATGATAAAAAGGAATTCTTAAAAATCTTAGATAAATTTGGTCCATCAAGAATTTCAGCAGCAATTGATGTTCGTGAAAACGAAGTACTTGTTCATTCCAGACATGATAGAAGTGGAAAATTACCTTTGAAAATTGCTTCCGAAATGAAAGAAATGGGAGTTGAAAGATTTATAGTTACTGATATTGCAAGAAATGGAATGCTTGGACTAGCAAATATTGAACTTTCTCGAACTATTGCTCTTGAAACTGGAATAAAAGTTACACATAGTGGTGGCATTACAACTTACGAAGATTTACTTTTGCTTCAGGCTGAAGTAGAATCTGGAGTTGATGCTGCAATTATCGGCAGAGCTTTATACGAAAATAGATTTTCTTGCCAGAAATTATGGCGACAAGCTGAACAAGGACTATTCAATTAGGAGGTTTTATGTTTACAATTAAAAAAATTATGGTTCCTATCGACTTTTCTGATTATTCAAAAAAAGCTTTGGAATATGCTTCTGAATTCGCACAAAAGATGAATTCTAAAATCTATTTGGTTTATGTTTTTGAACCTATTATTTACCCAACAGATTTTTCTTTTGGTGAAGTAATTCCAATTTCTCATCAAGAAGATTTGGCTGAAAAAGCGAAATCTGAATTAAAGATTCTTGCTGAATCAAATATTTCTGATAAAGTTGATTGGGAAATAATTATAAAAACTGGAAGACCATTTTCTCAAATCAACGAAACTGCAAGAGAAATTGATGCCGATTTGATAATTATCGCAACTCACGGACACACAGGTATTGAACACATTTTCTTTGGTAGCACTGCTGAAAAAGTTGTTCGAAAAGCTCCTTGTCCAGTTTTAACTTTACGCGAACCAATTAAAGGATTTGAATTTAACCAAAATGGAAACTAACTTATCTCTAGCAAAAATACTTGGCGACAATAAATCTGGTAGTTTAGAATTACTACTTAAAATAAATACTTTTCTTAGAGTTGAATTTGAGAAGAATGACGATATTTCAGATTTTATAGTCATTTTAAGAAATCATTTTCGCCCTTACGCAGCTATTGAAGATTATTTCGATAAATTAAGTCGAATTGAAAATAAAAATTACCTTCAGTATTTACTTGATTTTGAAAAAAACAGACAAAATGTTTTTCTTGGAATTTATTTGAATTTGAAACCACATCTTTTTCCAAAAGCAAAAATCATCACAATTTCTAATAGTAAAACTCTGCTTTCTGTGCTTGAACTTGCAGTAAAAGATTTTCCAGATTTAGAATATTATATTTCTGAAAGTAGACCTGTAAATGAAGGAAGATTATTAGCAAACAAACTATCAGAATTTTCGGATAATGTCTCTCTAATTACAGAAGCTATGCATTCCAAATTTGTTGAAAAATCTGATTTGTGCATAATTGGAACAGATAAGATTTTGGAAAATCAAAACGTGATAAACAAAATTGGTTCTAAGAATTTAGCAATTTTGTGCAAATATTATAATAAACCGTTTATTGTTTTATCAGAAAAATCGAAATTCTCGCGAGAAAAAACTCTAATGCAAAGTATTCATAGTAATTTGGAAATTTACGGTGAAGCGTGCAATTTTAGAATTGCTGAAAATCATTATTTTGAGGAAATTCCCAAAGATTTAGTTACACATCTAATCATTGAAGAGTAGAATTTGGGAATTAGATTTTGTTATTTAATGAAGAATCTAATTCCTAAATACATAAAATAGACAGAAATTCCAACTAAAAACATACTAAGTGTTTTTATGAAATTGTTTAGATAATTCATTTTAATTTTATGAATAAATTGAACCAGCAATCTCGATAAGAATACGAACCAGATAAATCCGCCAATAGCAACACCAAACGAAAATGTTAAACTAAGTACTAAAGTCTTTCTTGTTGGAAGATTTTCATCATCTTCAGATTCAGAAAATTCTATTTGGTTAATTTGCGGTGAAACTTTGTTAATTGATTCGTGAGTATAATAATTTAACGTATCGATATTCTTTCCAATTATTTTTTCGATTCCGCCAGTATTTAGCCCAATTGAAGATGCAAAAGTTAGTAATAAAAATGATGATGTTAGCCAGCCAAAGAACAATGTAGGATTTGTAAGATTTACCATAATTCCCGTTCTAAAACCACCTTTTTGTTCATCAAAAGTAATTTTTTCTTCGTCAAATTTTTTCATTTCAATTTTTGTTCTAAAAAGTCTAATCGAAATAAAAATGATAAGTAATCCACCAAAAATGAAAAGATATGGAATGAGAAAATCATAGTATTTAAGAAAATTTGTAATTCCGAACATTGCAATAAAAACATATAAAAATTCAACTACTGAACTTCCTAAAGCAATTCTGGTAACAAATCGAATCTTTTTTTGAAGAGAATTTGTTACTACTAAAATTGCAATTGGTCCAGCAATTGGGACTGAGAAAATAATTCCAGCAAAAATACCAAGAAAAAGTAAGGATATTAAACTTGTTATCATATTATTTTGCTTAATGCAATTCCCGCTAAAAACGGGAATTGCACAAGCAATCTTTAAATATTATTTAACATATTTTTAAGTAACATATAAAATTTATCAACATCATTAATATTTACACGTTCGTGAGGTGAATGTGCTCCTTCAATAGTAGGTCCGAAAGAAATCATATCCATTTTTGGGAATTTGGAACTGAGAATTCCGCATTCTAAACCAGCGTGAATTGCTTTAATTTCAGGTTTTCTAGAATATTTTTTTTCGAATATTTCTTTCCCAAGTTTAAGAATTTTAGAATCCATATTTGGTAACCAACCAGGATAACCATCACCTTTTCTTATTTCTGCACCAGCAAGCTGAAAAATAGAAGCTACTTTTGTGGCTATGTTTTCTTTTGCAAATTGGTTAGAACTTCGCTGACTTGTACTAATAATCAAATCATTTTCTGAAAGACGAATAGTTGCTAAATTAGTAGAAGTTTCTACTAAATTTTCAATATCAGCACTCATCGCAAAAACTCCGTGAGGTAAACTATTTAACAATAAAACAATTTTACTTGCATCTTCATCATTAATAAATTTCTCTACTTTTTCAGCTAATTCAGTAACACGAATAATCGCGTCCAAATCCTTTTTATTGTATTCTTTTCTGATTTCTTTTTGAAAAACTTCTGCTAAATTATTCAAAGTTTGTAAATCTGAATTTTGAATTAGAATTGTAACTTCAGCTTCTCGTGGAATCGCATTTCGCAATGATCCGCCGTTGATTGTTACCAATTTGTGGTCAATTGTTCCAATTTTTGTTAGAAATTGAGCAAGTATTCTAATTGCATTTGCTCTGCCGCGATGAATATCCAAACCAGAATGCCCACCAAGTAAGTTTGTTACTTCAATTTTTACAGGTAAATAATTTGTTGAATTTTCTTCAAATCTTACAGATAATTTCCCCATCGTATCAACTCCTCCAGAACATCCAACATAAAAAGCTCCATCTTCTTCTGAATCGAGATTTAGTAGAATATTACCTTTTAAAAAATCTGTTGAAATTTCATTTGCCCCTGTCATGCCAGTTTCTTCATCAATTGTCATTAAAAGTTCCAAAGATCCGTGTTCAACATCTGGGTCAGTCGCAATTGCCATCGCTGCTGCAACTCCAATTCCGTTATCGGCTCCAAGAGTTGTTCCATCTGCTGTAACCCAATCGCCATCAACATAAACAGTTAGTGGATCATTTTCGAAATCGTGAATTTTATCATTATTTTTTTCACAAACCATGTCAAGATGTCCCTGAAGGATAATAATTTCGCGATTTTCATATCCCTTTGTTGCTGGAACATTTATCACAATGTTTCCAACTTTATCTTCTTTGTAAAAGAAATTATTTTTTTCGGCAAATTCCCGAACGTATTTTCTAATTTTTTCCTCTTTTTTTGATGGGCGAGGAATTTGAGTGATTTCGTAAAAATACTGCCATAAAAGTGTTGGACTTAAATTTTTAATTTCATTTGATTGCATTTTTAACCTCTAATTGTGTCTAATATTTAAAATATCGCCATCGCGAACTATGTATTCTTTTCCTTCTAAACGCCAAACTCCAGCTTCTTTACATTTTGCAAAAGTCTTATATTTCAGAAAATCATCGTAATAAACAACTTCGGCACGAATAAATTTATTATAAAAATCTGTATGAATTGCTCCAGCAGATTCTTGTGCTGTTGAACCTTTTTTAATTGTCCAAGCTCTACATTCATCTTCACCAACTGTAAAAAATGATTGCAATCCCAAAATGTCATACGAAGTTCGTAGTATTTTTGCTAACGCTGATTCTTCAATTCCATAATCAGTCATAAATATATTTTTATCTTCATCTTCAAGTTGCGACATTTCATATTCAATTTCTGCAAAAAATGGAATTACTGAAATCCCGCTTTGGTTTACTTTTTTTTGTATATCAGAAATAATATTCTCAACCTCGGGAATTGAGTTTTCATCAAAATTAATAGCCACTGCAAGTGGTTTTAACGTTAAAAGTTGATATCCTGAAAGTACTCTTTTTTCTGAAGAATCAATTTCCAAAGTTCTTAGTGGTTTTTCTTCTTCTGTATGATGAAGGCATTTTGTAATAACTTCAATTTCTTTCTTCATTTTTTCATCTTTACTTTTCAGAAAATCCTTATTTAACCTTGCTAAATGTGTTTCGAGAAATGCCAAATCAGAAAGTAGAAATTCAGTTTCAAGAAATTGAATATCGTTATAAGGATTTATTTTGTTTAACGGATGCGGAACTGATGGATTTTCAAATCCTCTGACCACATAAAAAAGTGCATCATTATTCCTCACATTTTGAAGAAATGCATTTGTTATTCTCACTTTTCCATCATCACTTGTTCGCAAACCTGGAAAATCATAGACTTCTATTGTTGCATTTGCTTTCTTCTTTGGATTAAACATTTCTGTTAAAATATCTAATCTTGAATCTGGAACTTTTACAACTTCAACCGAAGCATTTTCAGTACTTTTTTCAATGTTGTACTCAATTCCGGCTAACGTTGTAAATAACTTAGTCTTTCCGCTACTTTCTAAACCTATCAAACCAATTTGCATAATTCTCCAATAATTTATCTATGTTTCAATTTCAGTATTCAAAGCAATTTGAGCTAAAACAGAAGAAATTTGCAAGCATTTTGCTAAACTTCCGTTGTAAATTGCTGTTTTCCCGTTTACATGTGCTTGAAAAGCAAAATTCTTTGCTGTATTAAAATCACATTTTAATGCTTTTATTAATTGAATAATTACTTCATCAAAAGAATGATAATCATCATTAAATAAAATTACAATATACGGAAAATCGGTTGTTGTACTAACCTTTTCATCAATTTTTGGTCTTTCTACTTCCAAAGATATTAATATCACTTTGTATTTCTTTTAGTTTATATTTGATTTTTGAATCAATAAATAAAGATATTTATCTTTAATTGTCAAAATAATAATTAATGAATTAACATTAATGGAGGAACAATGAAAATTGTTGTTTGTGTAAGCCACGTTCCTGATTCAGCGGCTAAAATTAATATTGGAGCTGATGAAAAAAATATCGATCAAAATGGTGTTTCTTTCATTTTAAATCCTTATGATGAATTTGCACTTGAAGAAGCTCTAAAAATTAAAGATTCTATTGGTGCAGATGTTGTTTTAGTGAGCGTTGGTGGTGATGAAGTAAAAGAAACAATCAGAAAAGGACTTGCAATGGGAGCTGATAGTGGAATTTTACTTAAAACTAATGCTTTTCGAGATTCAATTTCAACGGCTAAATTAATTGCTGAAGAAATTAAATTGCAAGAAGCTAATTTGGTATTTCTTGGAAAACAATCAATTGACGGTGATAATGGAATTGTCGGACAATTAGTTGCTGAAATTCTTGGTTTCAATTCAGTTTCGGTTGCTGTTTCATTCAATTTGAATGGTAACAAAATTGTTGCTGAAAGAGAAATTGAAGGTGGACGTGAAGTTGTTGAAACAAGTTTGCCAGCAGTAATTACTGCTCAAAAAGGATTGAATGATCCGCGTTATGCTTCTCTAAAAGGAATTATGGCAGCAAAAAAGAAAGTAATTGACGAAAAGGAAGTAACGGTTTCTGAAATAGGTGTTGAGTTAATTAGACTTAAAAAACCAGCTCAGAAACAAGCAGGTAAAATTCTCGGAAAGGATTCATCTGCTATTCCGGAATTAGTTCGTTTATTAAAAGAAGAAGCTAAAGTAATATAGGAGAGCAAAATGTCGAACAAAATTTTAGTATTCGTTGAACAAAGAAACGGTGAAATTAAAAAATCTTCATTGGAAGCAGTAAAAGCTGGTTCACTTTTTGCCGAACAGTTAGGAATTTCATCAGAAGCAGTAGTAATTGGTAATGAAATTACGAATTTAAATTCAATTTCAAATTATGGTATTTCTAACATTACACATTTAAAAAGTGCAGATTTGGCTTTATATTCTACAACTGGATATGCACAAACTCTTTCAGAATATGCTAAAGAAGTTAATGCTGATTTACTTTTCTTTGCAAATTCTTCAATGGCAAAAGACTTAGCACCACACATTGCAATTCAACTTGATACGAGCTTAGCAATGGACTGTGTTGAATTAAATATTCAAAATGGTGAGATAATAGCAACTCGCCCAATTTACGGTGGCAAAGCACTTGCAGAAGTAAAATTAACAAAATCAACTAAGATTTTTACTATTCGTCCAAATACTTTCCCACTTGGTGAAGGAAATGGAACAAATGCCGAAGTGAAAATCAAAGAAATTTTGAATGTTAACCTTGCAACAAAAGTTACAGAATTAAAGCAAAATAATGATAAAATTGATGTTGCCGAAGCCTCAATAATTGTTTCAGGCGGACGAGGGTTACAAGCTGCTGATAACTTTGCAATGCTAGAAGAATTGGCAAAAATTATGAATGGTGCCGTTGGAGCATCACGTGCTGCAGTTGATGCAGGATGGAGACCTCACGGAGATCAAGTTGGACAAACAGGAAAAACAGTTTCACCAAATTTATATATTGCTGTTGGAATTTCAGGTGCAATTCAACATTTGGCGGGAATGAGATCATCAAAATATATTGTTGCAATTAATAAAGATTCCGAAGCACCAATTTTTGCTGCGGCAGATTACGGAATTGCTGGTGACGCCTTCGAAATTGTTCCAAAATTGATTGAAGAACTTAAAAAATAAGTATTATGAGCAAAGTACAAGTAGAAATAATAGGAATTTCAGCTTCAGCTTCAGCAGGCGGCGGTTATGCTCTCCTGCTGAAGGAAGTTTTTGGTCCTAGAAGAATTCCAATTGTGATTGGTTCTTTCGAAGCACAATCAATTGCAGCAATTCTTGAAAACATCAAACCTCCTCGTCCTTTAACACACGATTTACTAAGATCAGTTATCAACGAACTTGGAGCAATAGTAGTAGAAGTATTTATAGATGAAATTATTGAAGGAACATTTTATTCTAAATTAATTTTGGAACTTTCAGGATTAACAATTGATATTGATTCACGACCAAGTGATGCAATTGCCGTTGCTGTTCGCACAAAATCTCCCATTTATATGAATTCTACAGTCATTGATAGAACGGGATTTGTTCCAAGTAGCGATACAATAATTTCTAAATCGGCAGAAAAGTTGGAAAAAGATTCTGTTAATGATGAATTTATTTCACATATAGCTTCTTCCCAAGCTAATATTTCATATCTTGAAAAACAACTGAAAGATGCGATTGAGAAGGAAGATTATGAAAGAGCCGCTAGTTTACGTGACGAAATTTCAAAATTAACCAAGAACTCATAACCTTTCTATATTAATTTCATAACTTCTTTCGAATCTAGTAATTCTGTAAGTATTGGTTTTATTCCAAATTTCTCTTCTAATTTTATTATACTTTCTTGTCCCATTCTTTTGGCTACAAAAATTCCACAATCTGAAAGAAATTCAATTATTAACATTGGATTATCATGGTGATTATGCGAACCAGATGCGGTTCCGTATGGATTTAATCTTCTTTCTACAAATATTTTATTTTCATCGTAAATATCAAAATATGGCGAAATACCGAAATGCCCTTTCCACATCAAACCACTTTCTTCTACTCCACAAGCAATGTTTTTTCTATTCATTTTTTATCCTTTTCTTTTTACGGAACTCTCAGCAAAGTTCCGAGTTGATAGATTTGAGAGGGCAAAAATATGAAATATGATAGAGATTAAAAATTATTTAAACGTTGGTATTAAAAATGAACTCGTTTTTTGATATTCAACAGCTTCATTCCCAAATTTTTGAAGTAGAATTTTATCTGCTAATTTTGCTCGCATAATTAGCAACGGTAATTCTAAAAAAAGACTTGTTAATAAAACAAATACATTAAGTAAAATTAACCCAGCTAAAATATTTGTAAGTAACTGAAAAAGATATTGTGGATGACGAATAAACCTATAATATCCGACTCTATTAAGATTTTGATTTCTATATAAAATTACATCTGTGGAATAAAAATCGCCCATTTCTGTAATAATTGTAACTTGAAGCCAAGAAAAGAATATGTAAGGAAGTATTAATATTAATTGTAAAATTGAAATGTTATAATAATTTAATTCAAATTGCCCGACACCAAAAACGCCAAGAATTTGAAAAAGAATTGTGAGAATTATTATCTGAAATCCGAATATTCAAAACCGACTGAAATTGAAAAATTTTGTCCATTTCCATTCCCCCATTTTTAAGATATTAGGTTGGTATAAATTCGTAATTCTCGAATTATATTTATATAACTTTTTATAAATTGTTTTTAATAATTTAATTATGGGAAAATATGCCACAAAATTTTATTGAAAAAATTGTTCAGAAATACTCACTTGGACTTTCAGAAAATCATAAAGTACAAAGTGGAGAAATTGTTACAATCCAACCTTCTTTCGTAATGACGCACGACAATACTGGTGCTGTAATTCCAAAATTTAAAAGCATCGGAGCTACAAAATTATTCAATCCACGACAAGTTGTACACACTTTAGACCACAATATTCAAGATAAATCAGAAAAAAATCTTGAGAAATACAAGAAAATTGAAGATTTCTCAAATTCGGTTGGAGCCGATTTTTATCCCGCTGGTCGTGGAATCGGTCACCAAATAATGGTTGAAGAAGGTTATGCTTTTCCTGGAACTTTAGTTGTCGCTTCCGATAGCCATTCAAACATGTACGGCGGTTTAGGCGTTTTGGGAACTCCAATTGTTCGTACGGATGCTGCTTCGGTCTGGGCAACTGGCAAAACTTGGTGGGAAATTCCTCCAATTTCCAAAGTGGAATTGAACGGAAATCTTCGTCCAGGTGTTACTGGAAAAGATGTAATTATTGTTCTTTCTGGTGTTTTTAATAAAGATGAAGTTTTGAATCACGCTATTGAATTTTGTGGAGATGGAATTAAAAATCTTTCAATCGACCAAAGATTATCTATTGCAAATATGACAACAGAATGGGGAGCTTTGGCAGGTGTTTTTCCTATCGATGAAGTTACAATTGATTGGCTTACAAAACGAGCTGAGTTTTTGCAAAGTCGCGGTTTGCAAGGTGTAAAATCTGATATTGATTCCAAAAATGGTGAAAATCCAAGACTAAATTCTAAATCGATTGAAATATTGAAAAATGAATTAAATTATTTTCAACCAGATGAAAATGCTTTTTATTCACAAGTATTAACTTTAAATTTATCATCAATTGAACCTTCAATTTCTGGTCCGCAAACAGTAAAAGTAATGAATTCTGCTAGTGATTTAGAAAGCAAAGAGATTAAAATCAATAAAGCTTATCTTGTTTCGTGCGTAAATAGCAGATTGGAAGATATTGTTGAAGCTGCAAAAGTTCTTGAAAATAAAATAATTGCCGAAGGAGTTCAGTTTTATGTTGCTGCGGCTTCGAGTGAAGTTCAGGCAAAAGCTGAAGAATTAGGTTATTGGCAAACAATTGTAAAATCTGGGGCAACAATTTTGCCACCAGGTTGTGGACCTTGTATTGGTTTGGGAACTGGTTTACTTGAAGATGGCGAAGTTGGAATTTCCGCAACAAACCGAAATTTTAAGGGAAGAATGGGTTCACCAAATGCAGATGCTTATCTTGCTTCGCCAGCAGTTGTTGCTGAATCTGCAATTCAAGGAAAAATTGCTTCACCTTTCAAATTGTCAAAATCAATATTAATTAAAGAAATTACTCTAAATTCCAAAAAATCAATTCAAACAGGAACAACTGAAATACTTGATGGATTTCCAGAAATTATTGAGGGAAATATTCTTTTCTGCGATAAAGATAATATGAATACTGACGGAATTTATCCAGGAAAATATACTTACAATGACGATTTTTCGCACGAGGAACAAGCAAAAGTAGTGATGGAAAACTACGATACGAAATTTGGTGAAATTGCTCAAAAAAATGATATTTTGGTAAGCGGATATAATTTCGGTACCGGAAGTTCACGCGAACAAGCTGCCACTGCATTAATGTATCGCGGAATTCAACTTGTTATTGCTGGCACATTTTCGCAAACGTACAAACGAAATGGTTTTAATAATGGCTATCTTTTGCTTGAACAAGAAGATTTACTAAAAGATTTACGTGTAATCTATTCGTCAAATATTGAATTGACAATAAGAATAGAAAACAGAATTAAGATTGACTTTGTAAATTCAAAAATGATTTTTGATGGAAAAGAATATCAATTTGTACCAATAAGTTCAACAGCTCAAAGCATAATTGTGGAAGGTGGTTTGGAAAATTGGGTGAAGAATAGAATTTAACAGATTTATTCGAGATAAAAAATGTTCACTAAAATTGGTTTAGCAGTTTCATTTTCACCAACTAGAAAAGCTCTTTTATGTGAAGCTAAAAGACTTTCAGACTTAACAAATTCCGATTTAGTTTTAATTCACAATGGAAATAAAACCACCGAAACTGAGATTAGACTTGATGATTTGATAAATTCAGTCGGAATTGAGAAATCCAAAATAATTGTTGATTGGGTTTCTGGCGAAATAGCTGATTCAATCATCAAATCAGCAGAAAAAAATAATGTAGATTTGTTGCTTGCTGGCGCATTGGAAAAGGAAAATCTTATCAAAAAATATTTTGGTTCTGTTGCCCGAAAATTGATGCGACAAGCAAGATGCTCAGTTTTAGTTCTTACTTCACCTTCTGAAAATCCGCAAAAAATCAATAAAATTTACGTTTCTACTGATTTTTCATCAGATGGAGAACGAACCATACAATTAGCACACAATTTTGCTTTACTTCAAAATGCTGAAGAATTTGTTCTTCTGCGTGAATTAAATGCTCTGGGACTAGCCTATACTTTGCAAGATTCTACAACAATTGCAGACATTGAAGAATTGAGAAAGCAATGGCTTGAAGATGAAGAAATTAAAATGAATTTCTTCATTAAAGAGTTGAATTTGCCAATTCTTGAGCCAAAAATTGTATGTTTGTATGGAAAAGAAGGTTGGGAAGCAAGCAATTACGCAAAAACCAATAAAGCTGATTTATTTGTAGTAAATCAACCAAAGCAAAATATAACTTTTCTTGATAAATTATTTCCGCACGAAGTAGATTACTCATTTATTAATATCCCTACAAATTTGTTGATTGTTAGATAATGCACTTTTCATCCGAACATATTACTGTCTTTTTATTCAGCATTGCTATAATGTTGTTGTTCGCTAAAGTATTTGGGGAATTATTCAACTTAATAAAGCAACCCGCAATTATTGGTGAAATTATTGCTGGAATTATTCTAGGTCCAACAATTTTTGGTGCTATTTTCCCAGATTCTTACAACTACATTTTTAATCATAGTGAAGAAGTAAATATTGCATTAAACGGAATTATTACTTTATCTGTTGTCCTTTTACTTCTAATTTCTGGTTTGGAGGTTGATTTAGCTGTTGTGCTAAGTCATGGGAAAAAAGCAATTTATACAAGTTTTTTTAGCCTAGTAATTCCGTTTTTAATTGGATTTTTAATTTCTTATTACTTTCCAAATCTCTTTGGTATTGTTGTCTCTAATTCAAATCTAACTTTTGCTTTATTTATGGGAGCAGCACTTTCAATCTCAGCATTACCTGTAATTGCAAAAATTTTGATGGATTTGAAAATCTTCAAATCACAAGTCGGATTTATTATTATTTCATCAGCAATGTTGAATGATTTGGCTGCTTGGTTAATTTTTTCACTATTGTTGGGTTCAATTGCAAATACTTCAAGTTCAGTCCCATTTTCAACAACAATAACATTAACCTTACTTTTTATTGGATTTTCACTAACAATAGGCAAAAAATTATTCAATTACATAATTCCCTTTTTACAAACAAAAGTATCATATCCTGGTGGAATATTAAATTTCATTCTAATTTTAGGATTATTCAGCTCAGCTTTCACAGAATTTATTGGAATTCATGCAATTTTCGGAGCTTTTATTATTGGAATTGCAATTGGGGATTCTGTTCACTTAAAAGAACAAACTCACGATATAGTTCATCAATTTGTTTCAAATATATTTGGTCCAATTTTCGCCGTTTCGATTGGATTAAAAATTAATTTTATAGCAAGTTTTAATCTTCCAATTATTTTGATAATCATATTTTTAGGATATTTCGTAAAGGTATTTGGAGCAGGTATTGGTTCATATTTAAGCGGATTAAAGAAGAATGAAGCTTTAGCAATTGGATTTGGAATGAGTGCTCGAGGTGAAATGGGAATAATTCTAAGCATTTTAGCCTTACAAGTTAGAATTATTAATGAAGAGGTTTTCGTGGCTTTAGTAATTATGGCTTTGGTTACTTCAATTACAAGTGCACCATTTATGAAATTCTTCTTAAAAGAGAAAGACAAATCAAAATTTGATAATTTGATAAAAGAAAAATTCATACTTTTTTCAAAAGCAACAACAAAGGAAGAAGTTATTTTTGAATTAGCTTCAGTCGCTGCAAAAGAACTAAATCTCGATAAAGATTTTATATTCTCTCAAGTAATGAAACGTGAAGATTTATTCCCGACTGGGATTGCCAATTTTCTTGCATTACCGCATGCAAAAATTGAAATAAAAGAACCGTTTATAGCACTTGCAATTACAAAAAATGGAATTGATTTTGAAGCAAATGATAACAATTTAAGTAGAATTATTATTCTATTACTTACTCCATCAAATAAAAATGAAATTCAATTGGAACTTCTTTCTAAAATTGCAAAAACTTTTGAAAATATTGAATTTTCTAAAAAAATGATTTCTGCTAAAACTCAAGCCGAAATCTTAAAAATGATAAGTAATAGTTAATTTAGAATTGTTAAAAAAAAGCATAAAAAAATACTTTACTTTCATTTCAATAAATATTAATTAAATTTTACAATTAAAAATATTTTATTAATTTTTCTCACAAGCCAAAAAACCAAATATCAATGAAGATTTTAAAAAGAATAAATAATTTTCATTTTATCTTTGCAATAATTGCCACTTTATTAGTCAGTTGTTCGCAAGGAATAAATAAGAATATAATTTATAATAAAATTAATTCTGAATACTATACCATAACCACTGAGTGGTTTAGATTCCAAAATCCCACTGAAGATGTTCCATATTCACAATATGTTCAATATAATTTTGAAAAAACAGAACTAGGGAAAAAATTTATTATTTCACTTAAGTTTGAAGGCTACACTTTTCCACGAATAAAAAAAGTAGCAATAGATTTAGGTAATTATAAAGAAGAATTTGATATAACTATGAAATCTACATTTAAAAATGAAGGTGTTCGTGGAGTATCAGAAACAATCTTTTTTGAAGTTACAGAAATATTTTTTGAAGAAATGTTAATGTCTGATAAAGTGTTTTTTGATGTTGATGGTTCGGTTGAATATCGGTTTTTCTTTAGTAAAGAGGCATTAAATATTCAAGATGATTTTTATAATACCATACTTGCTCAAGAAAAAAAATAACCATTTATTGCTTTATTAGAAAATTTTATTATTTTTTGAGCCTTGTTTTTTGTTTTATTTTTAGTGCCGGGGTGGCGGAATAGGTAGACGCACAGGACTTAAAATCCTGTGGGAGGACACTCCCGTATCGGTTCGAGCCCGATTCTCGGTACAAATATTTTACAAAAGTTACAAACTTAGGGTTCTTAGCTCAGTTGGTTAGAGTGTCTGCTTGACGTGCAGAAGGTCATAGGTTCGACTCCTATAGAACCCACCAATTTACGAAAAATCCAAATTTTTCTTATGAAACTATAATAATATGAATACAATTAAAATCACTCTACCAAATAACAGCGTTCGCGAATATCCAATAAATGTTACTTCATTTCAAATTGCAAAAGATATTTCAGAAAGGCTTGCAAAAGAAGCACTTGTTGCTAAAGTTAATGGAAAAATCAAAGACCTAAATTCCCCAATTACACAAGATTCCGATATTCAAATTCTTACTTTTAATGACGATGAAGGAAAGAAAACTTATTGGCATTCAACTTCGCATTTAATGGCACACGCAGTAAAATCAATTTTCCCAGAAGCCAAATTCGGAGTTGGTCCTGCAATCGATTCGGGGTTTTATTATGATATTGACATTAATTCTCAAATAACTGAAACAATTCTTGAAAAAATTGAAAATCGAATGCTTGAATTAGCAACTAATGAGAGTTTTTTCCAGCGTGAAGAACTATCAAAAGTTGAAGCATTAGAATTTTTTACAAAAATTGATGATAAATACAAGTTGGAGTTAATCAGCGAATTAGATGAAACCAACGAGGTTATAAGTCTTTATCACGAAGGAGATTTTACTGACTTATGTACTGGTCCGCACGTTCCTTCTACCGATAGAATTAAGTACATTAAACTAATTTCGATTTCTGGCTCATATTGGCGTGGCGATGAAAAGCGAGACAGATTACAAAGAATTTACGGAATTTCATTCCCAAAAAAGCAAATGCTTGATGATCATCTTTTCATGCTCGAAGAAGCAAAAAAACGCGATCACAGAAAATTAGGCAAAGATTTAGAATTATTTATGATTTCTCCAAAAATTGGACAAGGTTTGCCAGTTTGGCTGCCAAAAGGAGCGACAATTAGAGAAACTTTGGTTGATTTTTTACGCGAAGAGCAACTAAAACGCGGTTATCAGCCAGTAATCACTCCACATATCGGAAATATTGAACTTTACAAAACGAGCGGACATTATCCTTATTATAAAGATTCACAATTTCCACCAATAAAATTCCAAGATACTGACGAAGAATATTTATTAAAACCTATGAATTGTCCGCATCATTTTCAGATTTACGCTTCAAAACCGAGAAGTTATCGTGATTTACCAATTCGTTATGCTGAATATGGAACTGTTTATAGATACGAGCAATCTGGTGAATTAAATGGAATTACACGGGTTCGCGGTTTTACACAAGATGATTCACACCTTTTTGTTCGCGAAGATCAACTTAAAGATGAAGTTATTAAAGTAATCGAACTTATTAAGGTAGTTTTCAGTACTTTCGGATTCGAAAACTTTACAACTCAACTCTCTTTTAGAGACAATAACGAAGAAAAATATGGCGGGGATATTCGTCTTTGGGAAAGAGCACAACGCGAAATTCAAGAAGCTGCTGATGAAATGCAACTTCAGTATAAAGTAGAGTTGGGAGAAGCGGCATTTTATGGACCAAAAATTGATTTTATGGTAAAAGATGTTTTAGGAAGAAGATGGCAATTAGGTACAGTACAAATAGATTATGTTATGCCTGAAAGATTTGATTTGGAATACATCGGAAGTGATGGACAAAAACATAGACCAGTTGTAATTCACAGAGCACCTTTCGGGTCTCTAGAAAGATTTATAGGAATACTTATTGAACATTTTGCTGGCGATTTTCCAACTTGGCTGGCACCAATACAAACTATTGTAATTCCTATTTCTGAAAAATTTTCAGAATATGCAGAAAATGTTTATAATGAATTAAAGAAAAACAAAATAAAAGTAGAACTAGATACACGAAGTGAAAAAGTTGGTTACAAAATCCGAGATTGGGAAACACAAAAAGTTCCCTACATGTTAGTAGTTGGTGAAAAAGAAATGAATGAAAATGTTGTTTCTGTAAGAAAACATAAAGTCGGAGACTTAGGCAAAGAACCTTTAGATGAGTTTATTACTAAAATTTCACAAGAAATTAAACATAAAATTTAACAACAAGATGGAGGTAGTATCGCTAAAATAACTTACCGTATAAATTACGAAATAGATGTAAAAGAAATTCGTTTAATTAATGAAAATGGAGAACAAGTTGGATTATCACCAACTAGAAAAGCTTTGGAAAGGGCTAAAGAATTGGAACTCGATTTAGTAGAAATCGCTCCAAATGCTGTACCTCCTGTTTGTAAAATTATTGATTATGGTAAACTTGTTTACGAATTACAGAAAAAAGAAAAAGTTCAAAAGAAAAATCAAGTCGTTTCTGTATTAAAAGAAATTAGACTTCACCCAAATACCGACACACACGATTTTGAATTTAAACTTCGACATACAATTGGCTTTCTTGATGAAGGAAATAAAGTTAAAATTACTATTATTTTTAAAGGAAGAGAATTGGCTTATAAAGAAATTGGACAAAGACTACTTGAGAAATTTTTAGAAAAACTTGTTGATATTGCACAAGTTGAACAAGAGATTAAATCAGAAGGTAAAACGATGTATGCTATCGTGATACCAGGAAAGAATAAAAAGAAAAAATAAACAAAAGGTGTAAAGTTATGCCCAAAATGAAAAGCAATCGTGGTGCAGCAAAAACCTTTAGATCAACTGGTACTGGAAAGATTAAACGTAATAAAGCGTTCAAATCACACATTCTTACCAAAAAATCTACCAAAAGGAAGAGAAACTTAAGACAAGCTACATTAGTTTCCGCTGCAGATTCGAAAAGAGTTAAAATTATGATTCAAAATTAGGAGAAAAAATGCCTAGAACTAACAATCACGTAGCTTCACGTGAAAAAAGAAAAAAAGTCCTTAATGAAGCTAAAGGCAATTGGGGTGCACGTGGTAACGTGTACACTGTGGCAAAAGGTACAGTTGAAAAAGGTCTTCAACATGCTTACACACATAGAAAAAATAAAAAACGTGAATTCAGAAAATTATGGATAACTCGCATTAATGCTAGTGCACGAAATAACGGCACAAGTTATTCAAAATTTATAAATGATATGTTTAAAGCAGGAATTTCTGTTAACAGAAAAACTCTTGCGGCTTTAGCAGTCGATCATCCAGACGCATTTACAGAAATTGTAAAGTTCGTTTCTAAATAATTTATTACCCTCAGAGATAGCATTTTTCACTATTTTTTGAGGGTATTTTTTAAACTTTTTGATATATAAATATGCTTGATAAAATTGAACAAATAGTAAAAAATTTTAATTCTGAAATTGAAACTGCTACTCAAAAAGATATTTTTGAAGAAATCCGAAATAAGTATTTTAGCAGAAAAGGTTTTATTGCAGAACTTTTTGACGATTTTAAACAACTTCCTAAAGATGAAAAGCCCAAATATGGGCAATTGTTAAATCAAACAAAGAATGAATTAAATGCAATTTTTGAAAAACATTTTGGACATTATTCATCCAAAAATTTAGAATCTTCATTTAATTTGGATTTAACACTTCCACCCAAAATAGAAAATTTAGGTACAAAGCATATATTAAATCAAACTTTACTTGAAATTAAGGATATTTTTAAAGGATTAGGCTTTTCTATATATGACGGACCAGAACTCGAATCAGATTATTACAATTTTGAAGCCTTAAATTTTCCAGAAGATCACCCTGCAAGAGATATGCAAGATACTTTTTTTGTTAATAAAACTTTTCTACTTCGCACACACACTTCTCCCGTTCAAGCAAGATTAATGCAATCAACTAAACCGCCAATTCGTGCATTAATCCCTGGTAAAGTATATAGAAACGAAGCTATAAGTGCAAAAAGTTATTGTTTATTTCATCAAGTTGAAGGTTTATTTATAGATAAAGATGTTACTTTTGCTGAGTTAACTGGAACTTTAATTTATTTTACAAAGCAATATTTCGGCGAAAATGTTAAATATCGTTTCCGCCCAAGTTTTTTCCCATTTACAGAACCTAGTTCCGAAGTTGATATTTGGTGGCAACCTAAAGGAAAACCCGGTAGATGGTTAGAAATTTTAGGTTGTGGAATGGTTGATCCAAATGTTTTGGAATTTAATGGAATTGATTCAGAAGATTACAGTGGTTATGCTTTTGGTTTAGGAATTGAAAGAATGACGATGCTTAAATATGGAATAGATGATATTAGAATCTTTTTTGATAATGATAAACGATTTTTGAAACAGTTTTAACGGAGATTTTTAAGTGCTTATTTCATTAAAATGGCTAAATGATTACATAGATTTATCTGATGTTTCAATCAATAAAATTGAAGAAAAACTTACAGCAAGTGGATTAGAAGTTGAAGAAATAATTGATTATAAATCTAAATTTAACAACATAGTTGTTGGATTTGTAGAATCAAGTGAAAAACATCCAGACTCTGATCACCTTTCGATTTGTTCTGTAAGTGATGGAAATTCAATTTTTAATGTAATTTGCGGAGCTTCAAATGTTGCAAAGGGACAAAAAGTAGCATTCGCTAAAGTTGGTGCAATTGTTCCAAATGGTAATTTCGAGATTAAAAAAGCTAAAATTCGTGGTGTTAATTCTGAAGGAATGCTTTGTTCAGAATCAGAATTGGGTTTAAGTGAAAATCATTCTGGAATTATTATCTTCGATGAAAGTGCAGAAATTGGAAAAAATATTGCTTCACATTTACAATTGGATGATGTGAGTTTCGAAATATCAATAACACCAAATCGAGCTGATGCTTTAAGTCATATTGGAGTTGCCCGCGATCTTGCGGCTTTATTCAACAAAAATATAAAATTACCTGAAATTAATTATCAACCAATTACTAAGAATATTACTGACTTTGCAAAAGTTATAATTGAGAATTCTTCTGATTGCCCTAGATATTCTGCAATTTTGATGAAAGATGTTAAAATTCAGGAATCTCCCAAATGGTTAAAAGATAGATTAAAAACAATTGGACTTCGTTCAATTAACAATATTGTGGATGTTACAAATTATGTAATGTACGAAATTGGTCAGCCACTACACGCTTTCGATTTGGATAATCTTTCGCAAAGAACAATTATTATAAAAAATGCTTCAGAAAATGAAACATTTATCACACTCGATTCAAAATCACACAAACTGAAATCAAATAATTTGATGATTTATGATGCTGAAAAACCGGTTGCAATTGCTGGAATTATGGGTGGTGAAAACAGCGAAGTAACACCAAATACAAAAAATATTTTAATTGAATCTGCATTTTTTAATCAATCTTCAATAAGAAAAACAGCCAAACAATTAGGAATTTCTACCGACGCTTCTTACAGATTTGAAAGAAAGACAAATCCAGAAGTAACAATTTGGGCAGCAAAAAGAGCAGCTCAACTTATTCAGCAAATTGCTGGTGGTAGTATTTTAGATGGATTTTTAGATGTTTACCCAAATCCAATTGAAGAAAAAATTGTTGAAGTTCGGTTTGCAAGAATTTATAAAATTCTTGGTTACTCAATTGAAAAAAATACAATAAAAGATATTTTTCTGAAACTTGGCTTTGTCTTTCTATCTGATAACAACGATTTTCTAAAAATCAAAATTCCGTTATCACGCCCAGATATTGAGCGTGAAATAGATTTAATTGAAGAAGTTGCAAGAATTTATGGTTTTGAAAATATTCCCGAAATTGTTCGAATAAATGTAACATTAAATAAAAAAGTTGACCAAACTTCACTACGCGAAAAAGTTAGAGATATTTTTGTTGGATTAGATTTAAACGAAATAATTACCAATTCCCTTTTGAATAAGGAAACGGCTGAAAAATTAGGAAATCCAATTAATTTATTGAACCCGCAAAGTAGTGAAATGACACACGCACGACCAACACTTTTTGCTGGAATGTTGCAAACAATTTCTCGTAATCTAAAAGTAAAGGAAAATAATCTAAAACTTTATGAAATTGGACATGTTTTCAATCAGATTAAACCCGAAATTGTGAATTTTACAGATTTTCAAGAAATCGATTCCGTATTATTTGCTATAACAGGATTTTCAGCCAACGGAGAATGGTACCAATCAAAAGAAAAATTTGATATTTATTCATTAAAAGGAATTGCAGAATCTCTCGTACAAAATATTATTCCAAATAAAAAAATTAGATTTGAGTATTTTACGGAAGCAAATTATCATTTTGAATATGGATTTATACTTAAAATTGAACAAAAGGAAATTGGAAAAGGTGGTAAAGTAAAATCAGATATTTGCAAGTTTTTTGATGTAAAGCAAGATGTTTTTGCTTTCGAAACGAGTATAAATAATTTGGAAATGGAAGCAGAAGAACGAAAATTTAAGACACTACTTAAATTTCCAAAAATACAAAAAGATATGGCGTTTATCATTGAAAAATCAGTTACATCTGAAGAAGTAGAAAAAGTAATTAAAAAAGGTAGCTCGAACCTATTGAAAAATATAAAGTTATTTGATATTTTTGAAGGTGAAGCGATTGGGAAAAACATGAAAAGTCTTGCTTTCCAATTAGATTACTACAACGAACAAAGAACATTAACCGAAGAAGAAGTTGACAAAGAATTTTGGCAGGCTATAGAAAAGGTAAAAACTGAACTAAAAGCCGAATTAAGAGGAAACTAATTGAATAATTTTGATGAAACGAAACAATTATTTTTAGATGAACTTACTTTTCTAGAAAAAAGTTTATTCAATCTTCTTCAGAAGCACTTCGATTTAAAAGAAGAATTTCAAAAGATTAAAGAAGAAAATATTAAATTAGAGTTGAAAAATAAAGCTTTGAAAGAAGCTTTAGATGATTTCAAAGCAACAAAATCCACACACGCTGGATTAAACTTAAGTTCGGAAGAGAGAGACTCAATTAAGGAGAGAATTGATAAGTTGATTTCGAAAATTGATACACATCTGAGTTCATAAAAAATATGGTTGATTGATGTCCGACAAAAAAAAGCTTAAAATAAATATCTTTGGCAAAGACTATTCACTACTTGTTGACAATGAAGAATTTGCGTCACAATTAGCGTACTATTTAGATGATATTATGATAGAGACTAAAAAAGAAATGCCAGAGCAAACAAATGAAACAGTTGCAGTTTTAGCGGCTCTGAATATTACGTACGATTTATTTACTGAAAGAAATAATTTCAAAGAATTTAGTATACAATCACGCGAAAGAATTAAAAAAATTCAGCTTTTACTCTCCCAAAATGGATTATCAATCGATCAATAATTATAAATTTACCGCACTGCCGGTTAAAAAAGAACGAAAAACTAAATAATGGGTTAGTGATTTATTGAGCGTATTACAGGCCTCATTCGGTTTTCCGAAGCATCATATTGGATGCCAGTGGACGTTAAAAAGCTCTGGGTTTTTCCCACATTAACTAAAATATGGTTCTAAAAACAACCTAGTAGTGCGGAGTATTTTCACGGAGAAGAAATGGAAGTTTTATATTATTTATTGGTTGTAATTTTTAGTGGTGGAATTGCATTTTATTTAGGTTGGATTATTAATGCAAAAGTTGGGAAAAGTGGCACAGAAAGAGTTAAAATACAAACTGAAGCTTTGCTAAAAGATGCTGAACGTGAAGCCACAAATCTTAAAAAAGAAAAATTACTTGAAGTAAAAGACGAATGGTTAAAGAAGAAACAAGAATTTGATGTTGAATCCAATAGAAGAAACCAAAACTTTACGAACTACGAAAAAAAGTTAGAACAACGTGAAGAACAAATTGACAAACGTCTCGAACAAATAAATAACAAGGAAAAAGAAATCGATAGAATTACTCAATCTCTTGAATCAAAAAGAGAACATTGGGAAAAGAAAAATTCGAACTTAGATCAAATTCTACAAGAACAAAACGAAAAACTAGAAAAAATTGCTCAACTTACTTCTGAAGAAGCAAAAGCTATGTTAATTGAAAACCTAATAGAAAAAGCAAAATCAGAATCTTTGCAATATGTTCGCGAAATTCGTGAACAAGCTAAAACAGAAGCTAAACGAGAAGCTCAGAAAATCGTTGTAAATGCTATTCAAAGAACCGCTGTTGACCATTCGGTTGAAACAACTGTTTCGGTTGTTCAAATTCAATCTGATGAAATGAAAGGAAGAATTATAGGTCGTGAAGGTAGAAATATTCGTGCGTTCGAATCAGCTACTGGAATTGACGTAATTGTGGATGATACTCCCGAAGCTGTTATTTTATCTGGTTTCGACCAATATCGCCGCGAAATTGCTAAAATTGCTTTAGAAAGATTGATAAACGACGGAAGAATTCATCCAACAAGAATAGAAGAAGTCGTACAAAAAGTAACTGAAGAATTAGATGAAGAAATTTACAAAGAAGGCGAAAACACTATAATTCAACTTGGATTACACGGTTTACATCCAGAATTAATTAAACATGTCGGAAAGATGAAATATCGTTCAAGCTACGGGCAAAATCTTTTACAACATAGTTTAGAAGTTGCTTATTTGTGCGGTTTTATGGCTGCTGAGTTAGATTTGGATATCAATATTGCTAAACGCAGTGGACTTTTGCATGACATTGGTAAAACATTGGATAAAAGTATAGAAGGTCCGCACGCACTTCTTGGAATGGATTTAGTACAAAAATACAAGGAACACAAAGCAGTTATTAACGCTGTTGGTTCACATCACGAAGATATTGAAATGGAAACTCCTTATGCTTCTTTGGTGCAAGCTGCTGATTCAATTAGCGGTGCCCGACCTGGTGCAAGGAGAGAATCTTTAGAAAGTTACATCAAACGATTGGAAAACCTCGAGAATCTTGCTAATTCTTTTGAAGGAGTTTCTAAAACATATGCTATTCAGGCTGGCCGAGAAATTAGAGTTGTAGTTGAACCGGAGAAAGTAGATGATGAATATTCTGATCAATTAGCTTACGACATTTCACAAAAGATTCAAGATGAACTAGAATATCCAGGACAAATAAAAATTACAGTTATAAGAGAAATTAGAAAAATAGCTTACGCAAAATAAAAAGAAGAGAAATTGAGATGAAAATAATTGGGATTACTGGTGGAATTGGGAGCGGAAAATCGGTTGCCTCCAAAATAATTCAGAAAGCTGGAATCCCTATTTTATATTCTGACCCAATAGCTAAAGAAGTTATGGATTCTGATGAAGAAATTAAACGGGATTTGATAATTGAATTTGGCGAAGAAGTTTATGTAAATGGAAAAATAAATAAAGAATTTCTATCTGGATTAATTTTTTCGAACAAAGAAAATATGCATATTCTAAACACAATTGTACATCCAAAAGTTATTTCTTCTCTTGAAGAAAAAATTCACAAGGAATTTGAAAAAGAAGAAATTGTTTGCGTTGAATCAGCACTTATTTTTGAATCTAAAATCGAAGCTATGTTTAATTACATTCTAACAATTACAGCACCTGAAGAAATGCGAATTCGTAGAGTGCTTGACCGAGAGGAAACAACTTATGGTGAAATTAAACAAAGAATCGATAGTCAATTCCCTGAAGAAACAAAAACTAGTTTAGCGGATTTTGTAATTCAAAATGATGATACAATTGAAAAACTTGAGAATAATGTATTGTTCTTTTTAAATTTAATTCGTAAAATCTAAAAGAGTAAATCTCGTGGTTGTGTTTTGAGGAGATCTAAAATCTAACCGGCAATCGGAGAATAAATGAAAATAATTAATCAAGCTATTGTTAATTTTGTAAAACTATTACCAAAATCTATCGTTCATATTTTTGCAAAAAAATATGTTGCTGGAGAAACATTAAATGACGCTTTACGTGTTGTTAAAGAATTAAATTCTAAAGGAATTCTTGCAACAATTGATGTTCTTGGTGAGGCAATAACCAACCTTGAAGAAGCATCACAAACACAAAGAGAATGCTTACAAGTTCTTGATTTAATTCATACTGAAAATCTGAATGCAAATCTTTCCATCAAACCAACTTCTCTTGGTTTGGGAATTAACCCAGATATTTGTTATAATCTTGTTGAAGGTTTAGTTAAAAAAGCCGCATCTTTCAACAATTTTGTTAGAATTGATATGGAAAACTCGCCTTTTATTGATTTAACTATTAACCTTTTCAAAAAGTTAAAGAAAAATTATCCGGAAAATGTTGGTATTGTTGTTCAAGCATATTTGAACAGAACTTACGAAGATGTTGCGAATTTGAACACAATCGGAACCAATTATAGATTATGCAAAGGAATTTATGTTGAATCGCCCGAAATTGCAATTATAAATCGCGATGAAATCAATAAGAATTTTCTTATAATTTTAAATAAAATGCTTGACAACAAAAATTATGTTGGAATTGCGACACATGATGAATTTTTGGTAAATAAAAGTTATGGCATTTTACGCGAAAAGCATGTTGAAAAATCTAATTACGAATTCCAAATGCTTTACGGAGTAAGAGAAGATTTGCGTAATAGAATAAACAACGATGGACATAAAATCAGAATATACGTGCCTTTTGGAGTAAAATGGTACGAGTATTCAGTAAGAAGATTGCATGAAAATCCACAACTTGCTTGGTATATCACAAAAAGTTTGTTTTCGTTCAAATAATGATTTTTTTAGGAATTGAAAGTTCGTGCGACGAAACTTCGGTTGCAATTATTTCTAATAACATTTTGCTTGTAAACTTGGTTGCTTCTCAACAATTTCATTCCAATTACGGTGGTGTTATTCCAGAATTATCAAGTAGAGCTCATCTACAAATTATTTTACCACTTTTCAAACAAGCTCTACAAAAATCTAATATTTCTCTAAATCAAATTGATGTTATTTCAGCAACTGCTGGACCTGGTTTAATTGGTGCACTTTTAGTTGGGTTATCTTTTGCAAAAGGACTTTCACTTTCTCTAAACAAACCTTTTGTACCCGTAAATCATATTGAAGGACACATTTTTTCTGGTTTTTTGATGGATGACAAACCAACTTTTCCTATGTTAAATTTAGTTGTTTCTGGTGGACATACTCTTCTTCTTCTTGTGAAAAGTGAAACCGAAATTTACAAACTTGGTACTACAATTGATGACGCAGCCGGCGAAGCATTCGATAAAGTTGGAAAGATGTTGAATTTAGAATATCCTGGCGGACCGAAAATACAGTTTTTGGCTAATTCTTCATCAAAAACCGAGTTAACTTTTCCAATAGCAAAAACAAAAAATGAATTTGATTTTTCATTCAGCGGCTTAAAAACTTCAGTTTTAAGACATATCCAAAAGAATTTCCCAAATCATATTCCTGATGATAAAAAAGCTGGAATAGCATTTGCCTTTCAAGAAGCAGTAACCAATGCTTTAATTTCTAAATGTGAAAAAGCAATTAAACAATTTAAAGTTAATTCAATTTCAATTGTTGGCGGTGTTGCAGCAAATCAGAGAATTAAAGAAAGTTTTATTAAACTTGGTAAAATATATGATAAGAAAGTTGTAATTCCTTCCCCAGAGTTTTGCGGAGATAATGCGGCAATGATTGCTTTACGTGGCAAACAACTTTTTGAGCAAGGATTTAGATTTTCACTTTCAGAAAATGCTTTTCCATCAATACATTCAAACCATTTCTTGCAGGTTACTTATGAAAAATAAGAATATTTATTTTGTTGGCTTACCAATTTTCATCTTTATTCTTCTTTCATTTTTTTTGTATTTATATCTTTTTATGCCCAATTATTTCCCACAAAACCAACTTGTTGAATTCAAAATTAAACGTGGTGAAACTCTTAAAATTGTTGCAAATAATCTATTTGAGCGAAAACTTATTAGAAGTATTGATGGTTTCAAAATTGCTGGATTTATTTCCGGAAGTCAAACCAAAATAAGAGCCGGTATTTATGTCCTACATTCTGGCGAAACTTATTTTAGTATTCTCTCAAAGTTTCTACGTGGCGATGAAAATCGTCAAGTTTCTGTAACAATTCCCGAAGGAATTTGGCAACCAAAAATGGCTAAATTGTTAAATTCAAAATTAGGAATCCAAACAAATGAATTTTTACAATTGTCAAAAAATCGTAAATTTTTACGCTCAATAGGAATTTATGCAATTACTGCCGAAGGTTATCTTCTTCCTAATACATATTTTTTTAGTGGAGAATGTACAACAAAAGACATTATTGAAAAGCTAAAATATGAGAATGACAAAATTTTCAATTCAGAATTAGTTCAAAATCAAATGCTTAAAATTAAAATGACAAGACATCAAGTTCTTACTTTAGCTTCAATAATTGATGGAGAATCTAATCGCATTTCAGAATTTGATACAATTTCCGCTGTTTACCATAATAGATTACAAAAAGGAATTGCACTTCAAGCTGACCCAACAATTCAATATCTAATCCGCGATAAGTTGCCAACAAACAAAATCTATTACAAATATTTGGCAATAAATTCACCTTACAATACATATAAATATGTCGGACTTCCACCAAATCCAATTAATAATCCTGGTAAAGAGGCAATTTATGCAGCACTTTTCCCAGCAAAAGTAGATTATATTTATTTTGTTGCAGATGGAACTGGCGGTCATGACTTTTCCAGAAATTATTCTCAACATCAACAAAAAGTGGATGAATACAGAAAATGGCGAAAAACACAACAATAATTTTACTTTTTATAATTTATTTTGCTTTTGGTTGTGCAAAAAAAGTAGCTCCAGAAGGTGGACCAATAGATAATATTCCACCAGAAATTACCTATTCCTTTCCACAAGATGGTGATTTGAATTTTTCTAACAATTATTTTGAATTTGAATTCTCAGAATATGTGGATAAAAACAAATTTCGAACTGCTTTCTTTATTTCTCCTGCAATTATTATTGATGAATTTGATTGGAGTGGAACTTCTGTTCGATTGTATTTTTCGGATACTTTACGAATTAACACAACTTACTCAATTTCTATTTCTACTGAAATAACTGACTTGAATAATAAAAACAAGATGAAAAATGCTTTCAATTTAGCATTTTCAACAGGGAATAAAATTGATAACGGCAAAATTTCTGGGCAGATATTCGGACATTTTCCTGATAATACAAAAATCTTTGCTTATAAATTAGTCGATTCTTTGTTCAACCTAAGTAAAAATGCAGATTACATTTCCCTTCCAAATCTAAATGGCAATTTCAATTTCGGAAGTCTTAAAACTGGTAATTACAATATTTTTGCTATTCAGGATAACAACAACAATAGCCGTTTTGACATTAATTCTGATAAAATTTCAATTACTAAATCTGATTTTTTCATCTCTGATTCTGCAATATCTGAAACTGTAAAATTCATTTTCTCAGATTTTGATACAACAAAACCGAGACTTGAAGAAGTTGTGATGACAGATAATCATCATTTTCAACTCACTTTTTCAGAAATTACTGATAGTTCAACTTACGATTCGGCTTTTGTGGAAATTTACGATTCTACAAGAAATATGTCTTTCCCTTTTGTTTATAAATACAAAGGAAATTCCAAAAAGGAAAAATTGCTAGTCAGTTTTCCAGATTCAATAATTTCTACAAATAAAAACTATTTGATAACTAAGAATTTTTCAGATAAATACGGAAATTTGTCTACGAAATCAGTTAATCTTATTTATTTCAATGAAAAATCTGACACAAATAAGCCTAAAATTCTCAGTATTAATTTTGCGAATCAAGAGAAAATTGATTACCTACTTCCCTATTTCACCTTTCTTTTTGATGAAGGAATTTCTGAATTAGAATTAGTAAAAAATACAACGATTTATGATTTTCTTGGAAAACAATTAGAATTTTCCACAAAAAAAGTAAATGATGCTGAATTTCAGATTCATCTTAAAAATGAATTGAAACAACAATCTGAAATCAAAATAATTGTAAATCTTCAAAATATTAAAGATGCTGCTGGAAATTACGGAGATACTTCTTTTACAAAATCTGTTGAAACGCTTAGTAGTCTAGATTTTGTATCACTTTCTGGAAAAGTTGAAAATGTAAAAGATTCCGTAGATGTCTTCGTAATATTAAAATCTACTGAAAAAAACAATTCTTACAAAACAAAAGTTCTAAAAAACAAATATCAGTTCGACAAAATTTTGCCATCAAAATATCAAATATTTGCGTTTTGTGATAAAAATGGGAATTGCGTTTTTGACAATGGGAAACCATTTCCATTTGCTTTTGCTGAACCATTTACATTTATTCAAGATACAATAAATGTGCGTCCTCGTTGGCCAATAACTGATGTTAACTTAAAATTTAATAAGGAGAAACATGGAAAGACTAATTGAATGTGTCCCAAATTTTTCTGAAGGAAGAAATTCTGAGATAATTAAAAAAATAACTCATGAAATTGAAAGTGTAAAAGGGATAAAACTTTTAGATGTTGACCCCGGTTTTGATATGAACCGAACTGTTGTAACTTTTATTGGTTCACCCGAAAATGTTGAAATTGCTTCATTTTTAGCTATTAAAAAAGCTTCCGAATTAATTGATATGTCAAAACACAAAGGTTCGCATCCTCGAATGGGAGCAACAGATGTTTGTCCGTTTATTCCAGTTAGTGGAGTAGAAATGGAAGAAACAATTGAACTCTCTAAACGAGTTGCAAAAAAAGTTGCCGAAGAATTGAATATTCCCGTTTATCTTTACGAAAAATCTGCTCAAAAAACTGAAAGAGTAAATCTTGCAGTAATTCGTAAAGGAGAATATGAAGGTTTGGAAGCAAAACTGAAAGATGAAAATTGGTTGCCCGATTTTGGAAAAGCTGAGTTTAACAAAAAATCCGGTGCAACAGTAATTGGTGTTCGTGAATTCTTAATTGCATACAATATAACATTAAACACTCGTGAAAAAAATTATGCTACCGATATTGCTTTTGAATTAAGAGAAAAAGGACGTTCTGCTCGTCGTCCAGTTTCAAAACCATATTATCACAAAGGCGGAAAAATCTTAAAATATACATTGGGAAATTATCCGTGCGGAAGTTGCGATTTCGATGGAAAATCAATTGAAGAAACAATTGAACATTGTAAAAAAGAACACAATTACGATTTGGTTGAACTACTTAAACTTAATTCTATCAATCCATTTTCACCCGTAGGGGAATCAGTAAAAAAACCTGGACTTTTTAGAAATACAAAAGCAATTGGTTGGATGGTTGATAAATATGACCGTGCTCAAATCTCAATAAATTTAACTGATTTTAACGTAACCTCAACTCACGATGTTTTGGAAGCAGCTCGAATTTTAGCTGCTGAACGCGGACTTGTTGTAACTGGAAGTGAAATTGTAGGAATGATTCCATTCAAAGCACTTTATGAAACAGGTAAATACTACTTAAATAAACAAGGTAAATCAACGGGAATTCCAATTACAGACATAATTGAAACTGCTGTTCAATCGCTTGGTTTACGCGATGTATCTGATTTTGTAATTGAAGAACGCGTGCTTGGATTACCGAAATATGATAAATCTGCACTAGTTTTTAAAACAATAATCAATTTTATGGACGAAGTTTCTCGGGAATCGCCCGCTCCAGGCGGCGGTTCTATTGCGGCGCTCGCTGGTTCACTTGGTGCTTCATTAATTTCGATGGTAAGTAATTTAACTACTTTCAAATTTGGGACTGAAAATATCGATGAAATTCTAACTAAAGTTGCTGAAAAAGCTCAAACAATTAAAAATTTACTTCTTGTTGCTGTAGATGATGACACAAACGCATTTAATTCATTTATGGATGCAAAACGTTTACCACAACAAACCGATGCTGAAAAGCATGTAAGAGAAATTGCGATGCAACAAGGTTTGAAAGAAGCAGTTTTAGTTCCTCTTAATACTGCAGAACTAAGTTTAGAAATTCTGAAACTTTCTGGTGTTGTTGCTAAATTCGGGAATATAAATTCGATTACTGATGTTGGTGTTGGAGCACAAATTGCAAAAACTGGCGTTATTGGTGGAATTTACAATGTTTTAATAAATCTAAAAGATATTAAAGACCAAGATTTTATAGCAAAAATGCGTGCTAAATGCGAGATATTGAAATCAGAAAGTGAAAAATTAACTACTGAAATTGATGAACTTGTTCTTTCCAAAATGAAATGATTTTAATAAAAAAGGTTGGTTACCCAACCTTTTTTATATTACACTAATAAATTATTCTACGAATTTTCTTCAGATTCCGATAAATATCTATGTACTTCAATTTGGGCTCTACAAAATGTATCTTCATTTGTAAAATACTTATTGAAATTTGAAATACTATAATCTCGTGATTTTGTATTGTCTTTTCTGTGAATTTCAAATATTTCAATAATTTGTTTTTTTAACTCATTCGCATAAATAGGAACCGTTACTTCCACGCGGCGATCAATATTTCTTGTCATCCAATCAGCAGAACCAATAAATACTTGTGGATTATTATTATTGCAGAAAATATAACTTCGGGAATGTTCTAAAAATCTATCAATAATTCCACGTGCTTCAATTTTATCAGAAACATTTTTCTGCCCAATTACCATTGAAAACATACCGCGAACTAATAGCACTACTTTTACACCCATTTGTGATGCTTTATAAAGTAATTCAATTATTTCATAATCATCCATATTATTCAATTTTACATAAATAAAAGCTTTTCTTTTATTTTGAGCGTTTTTAATTTCATTTTTAATTAGCGTTCTAATTTTATTTCTCATTGTAAAAGGAGAGACAACAAGATGATTAAATTGCGGTTTTTTGTAATTTCTTTTCAAAAATTCAAACACTTTCGTTACATCATTTGTTATTTTTCTATCTCCGGTTAAAAGGATAAAATCAGTATAAAGTTTTGAAGAATCTTCGTTGAAATTCCCGGTTCCAATTGCAGCAATTTTTGTTTCCTTTCCTCTTTCTTTTCTTGTAATTAATACAAGTTTGGAATGAACTTTCAAACCCGGAACACCCAAAATTACTTTTACACCTTCACTAGAAAGTTGTTCGCTCCAATCCAAATTCTGAACTTCATCGAAACGGGCTTGTAACTCAATTACAGCTGTTACATTTTTACCATTTTTGGCTGCATAAATCAACGTTTTTATAATACTTGAATTTCCGCCCAAACGATAAAGCGTTACTTTTATTGAACGAACTCGCGGGTCAATTGCTGATTCACGAAGTAAGTCAATAAAATGCGAAAAAGGATGATATGGAAAATGTAATAAAATATCCTTTTCAGATATCTTGTCAAATATATTTCCCTTTTGTAAAAATATTTTTTTCTGAATTTGATTAAAAATAGGATTTGTATCTTTTTGTTCAAAAAGTGCTGGGAATTTCATAAAATCTTTGAAATTATGATATCTTCCGCCAGCAACAAGTGCATCATTTTTGGAAAAATGGAACAAATTTATCAAAATCTTTCTGAATTCAGATGGCATATTTTTATCGTGGACAAGACGGACAGCACTTGCTTGTTTTCTTCTGTTCAAACTGTCGTAAATTTTATCCAAATAACTTGCCGAAACGTCTTCTTCGATATCGAGTTCGGCATCTTTTGTAATTTTGATTGTATATGCTTCAATTAATTTTGGCTCAAATGAATTGAATATTTGAGGTAAACCCAATCGTACAACATCATCAAGATAAATTAATTCCTTTTTATTGTTTTCTGAAGGTAAAATCAAAAAACGAGGGAATATTTTTGTTGGAATATCAACAATAAAATACAGATTTTCTTCTTTTTCGGTGATAAGTTCTACAGCAAGATAAATTTCGCCATCATTCAGACTAATTGATTTTAGTTCTTTAGTAATTATCAATGGAATTAATTTATCTCGAATATTCATATTAAAATAATTTTCTACAAATTCGGTCTGTTTAGGTGTAAGTTCTTTCTCATTTTTAAAATAAATATTTTTTGATTTCAAATCTTCAAGCAAAACTAAATGAGATTCCTGGAATTGTTTGTCAAGTTGCTTAGTGATTTTTTGAATTTCAGCAAGTGTTTCCTTTGGATCATAACCGATTATTGAAACCGCATTTTTCCCCAATTTGGATAATCTTTTCAAAACCGCAACTCGAACTCTGTAAAATTCATCAAGGTTATTTGAATAAATTCCAATATATTTTACTCTTTCGGCAAGCGGTACAGTTTGGTCCATCGATTCTTGTAAAACTCTTTGATTAAAATACAACCAACTTATTTCTTTTGGAATGTAATTTTCCATTATTTACTCCCTAAAAAAATGCCAATTCCTTTAGATTTTTTTATTAACGGATGGTTTTTACTAACTACCTTTATTTTCCCAGCGACTTCTTTCAAATCAATTGGAACAATTTTATCATTTTTAAGAGCAACCATTTTCCCAAAATTACCCTCAACTAACAAATCAACAGCGGCAGAACCGTATCTTGTTGCTAAAACTCTGTCTGTTGGAGTTGGAGTTCCACCTCTTTGTACATATCCAAGAATTGTTTCGCGAGTTTCTAAACCAGTAATTGTACGAATTCTTTTTGCAAAATATCTTCCTGGCGATTTTTTACTTTCCGGCAATTTTAGACCTTCAGCAACAACTACAATAGAATATTTTTTGTTCGATTTATCTCTTTCAATAAGAAATTCGGCTAAATCATTCTCATTATAGCCAAGTTCGGGAATTAAAATTGCATCTCCTCCGCCTGCAATTCCAGAATAAAGTGCAATCCAACCAGCGTTATGTCCCATAACCTCAATTATCATAATTCTATTATGCGAGTTTGCAGTTGTGTGAAGTCTATCTATCGCATCAGTCGCAATAGAAAATGCAGTGTCAAATCCGAATGTAATATCAGTTCCCCAAACATCATTATCAATTGTTTTAGGAATTCCCACAACGTTTATTCCTTCTTCCTGAAGTAATTGAGCAGTTTTCATTGTTCCATTTCCACCAATTATAACAAGAGCATCAAAACCAAGTTTTTTGTAATTCTCTTTGATAATCTGTGGTTTATCATGCTCGTCAATATCCGATTTTTGGAATGGTTTTTCACGTGAAGTCCCAAGAATTGTTCCACCAAGTGTTAATAATCCCGATAAAATTTCTTCATTTATTGATGTAATTTTCTTTGTCAATAATCCTCTAAAACCATCTGAAATTCCGCATACTTCCATTCCATAATTCAAAATTGCCGTTTTTCCAACGCTTCGGATTGCAGCATTTATTCCGGGACAATCTCCGCCAGCTGTTAAAATTCCAATTTTCATAATTTCTCTTTTTTTTTAAGGAAAGATAAAAAATGATTCGCTACACAGTGTTAAATATTTAGTAGGAATGCTATTTATTATTCAATAATGTTCACTTTTTGCATTTTTCTGACTGAATTGCATATAAATATCTCATCAAAATTAACAAGTTCAGATTTATGAATTTTAAGTTTTTCAACATTCTCGTTTTTCATAAAATGATTTAGATAAATCCCATTTAGAATATTTTTGGCTTCGGGAGTATAATATTTCCCGTTTTTCTTTAAGATTATATTCGAGATTGCACCTTCGAGTAAAAACCCGTTTTTATCTACAAAAATTGTTTCTACAAATCCAAGATTTTTATTTCTTACGTAGATTTTTTCCCAAGGACGAAAAGTTGTTTTGTGTTGG
Organism: Melioribacter roseus; assembly: GCA_020726285.1. Taxonomy (GTDB): domain Bacteria; phylum Bacteroidota; class Ignavibacteria; order Ignavibacteriales; family Melioribacteraceae; genus WGAL01. The sequence goes on along the minus strand of DYSW01000003.1, from coordinate 99,221 downwards.
AATAAGGTGAAATTTCTTTCAGATGCACAAATTTTAATTTTTCCGCGAATTTCGTGTGGATTTTCTTCAATTTCTGAAAATTCTGTTCGAATTTCTCCCCATTTATTCATCATTATTCTAACTTTATATTTTTTATCTGACGTAAAATTCAATTTCAACTCATTAATTTTTGATAGAATTTTATCAACATTAAAATTAAATAAGAATTCCTTGCTACTTTTTTGCATTCTATTCAAATGTTCTGAGAGTAAAAAATATTCACCATTTTCGAATAATATTGCTTCCAACAGCTCGAAATAAAATGTTCTTTCAGTAAGAAATTTACCTTTTAATAGAACTTCATCGTATTCTAAATTAGAAATACTATCCCAAACTATTCCGCTTCCTAATCCAAACTTCCCTTTTTTTGTTTCTTTGCTAATTACAGCAGTTCTGATTGAAACGTTAAATATTGATTTTCTCTTTCGCACAAAACCTATTCCGCCAGTATAAATTCCACGTGATTTATTTTCAATTTCACTTATTATTTTCATCGAACTGATTTTCGGAGCACCAGTTATTGAACCCGACGGAAATAAATTGAATATAATCTCAGAAATGCTTGGTTTTATAAGTTTCGCAGAAATTGTTGAAGTAAGCTGAAATAGTGTTTCATATTCTTCCAATTCAAATAAATTTTGGATTTTCACAGAGTTAATTTTTGCAATTTTACCTAAATCATTTCTCAATAAATCAACTATCATCACATTTTCTGATTTATTCTTTTCATCTATCAAAACATTTTTATTTCGGGGAAATGTTCCTTTCATAGGTTTTACAAAAATTTGGGAAAAATCCGTACTAAAAAACAATTCCGGTGAAAATGAAATAACAAATTCACTCTCGTTGTTTATAATTGAACAATATTCAGCCGATTGCTTAAAAATTCCATTAGCAAAAAGTGATTTCATATTTCCGTTGAAATCAAATTCACCAATTTCAGTGTAATTAATTTGATACGTGTTTCCTTCTTTCAGATGTCTTTTTATTTTTTGAATATTTTCTGTGTATTTATCGTTATCTGTTGGAAGATGAAAATTGCTAATTTGCCGATTTATGTTAATAAGTTCACCAATTCCTTCAAAAGAAATCTCATTTTCATCAAATTCGAACACATTTTCCTTTTTGTAGAAATTTATTTGCAAAGATTCAATTTCTAATTCATTTGGAATATTAATTGGATTTAGGAAAAATCCAATTTCATAAGGAATTTGAACAATTGCAAATTCGTCAGATTCTTGAATAAAATCTAATTCGCTTATCAGCTCAATTACTTCAGATTTTGTGTTTGCTTTTACAATTCTATATGGATTTTCACAATAAATTGCACTTAAATACTTCCCTTTTTTTTGGGAATAAAAAAGTGCATTCCCGATTTTTTTCTCAATTTTCTCTAAAATTTCAGTTAATAAAATCAATTTGATATCCAATTTTTTATCATTTCCAAACCATTTTCAGTTAAAATAGATTCAGGATGAAATTGCACACCAACCAAATCATATTTTTTATGACAAATTCCCATAATTATTCCAGATTCAGTTTCAGATTCAATTATTAAATCATTCGGAAAATTCAATTTCGATACAAATAAAGAATGATAAAGTCCAACAACTGTATTTTGTTTTAATCTGGTATAGATTTGTCCGTTATGGATTATCTGTTTAGCTTTTCCGTGTAAAGGATTTTCGAGTTGTTCAATTTTTGCCCCAAAATATTCTGCAATTATCTGATGACCCAAACAAACTCCTAAAATTGATTTTGAAGCTTTGTAATTATCCAAAATCGAGAAAGTATTTCCAGATTCATTTGGTTTCCCAGGTCCCGGAGAAAAGACAAGTTTATCGGCAAATTTAATTATATCTGAATCGCAATCGACTTCATTGTTTTTAACAACAATTACATCATTCTTAAAATGCTTAAAATATTGAAATAGATTGTATGTAAACGAATCATAATTATCAATTATTACAATTTTCATCAGAATTTGAACTTTCATTTTTTGAACTCAATAATTAACGAAAAAGAATGAAAAATCCATCTGTAAATTATACATAACATATTTTTTTTGTAGTTTAACTTTTTGTTGAAGACAAATCTTGAAATATATTAGTACTTACATGTTAATAATTCCAATCTTTTCAAATACATATTATTCAATTGGAAATTGAAATTTTCTTATTTTTACCCACATTATTTAAGGAAAAAGCATGAAAAAACCGTCCCTATCGTTCTGGCAAATTTGGAATATGAGTTTTGGTTTTTTTGGTTTACAATTTGGATTTGCTTTGCAAAATGCTAATGTAAGCCGAATTTTTGAAACACTTGGAGCTAATATTGATGATATTCCTATTCTTTGGATTGCCGCACCATTTACGGGTTTAATTATTCAGCCAATTATTGGATATATGAGCGATAATACTTGGGGAAAATTAGGAAGAAGACGACCGTATTTTTTAGTTGGAGCGATTTTATCATCAATTGCAATTCTGATTATACCAAATTCACCAACTCTGTGGATTGCAGCTGGAATGCTTTGGATGATGGATGGTTCAATTAATATTACAATGGAACCTTTTCGAGCTTTTGTTGGTGATAATTTACCCGACGAACAGCGAACAATTGGCTTTTCGATGCAATCTTTCTTTATTGGAATGGGAGCAGTAATTGCTTCAGCATTGCCGTATATTCTTACAAATTGGTTGGGAATTTCGAATGTTGCTGCTGAAAATGAAATTCCACAATCGGTTAAATATTCTTTCTATTTTGGCGGAGCAGTTTTTCTTCTATCTATTCTTTACACCATTTTTTCTACAAAAGAATATTCCCCAAAAGAATTGGAATCATTCGAACAATCTGAAAAAGTAAAATCAGAAGATAGTCGCGAAAAAGGAATTCCTAATTTCTTAAATAAAGGAATAATTTGGATGATTTCTGGAGCTTATTTCTTTTTTATTTCGCAGCAATTTTTCACACTTGACTATGGATTAAAACTTCTATTTTGGAGTATAATGGGATTTGGATTTCTTCAGATTTTAGCAAGTATTATGGTGAATCTGAAAAAATCCGAGAATGCTTTCATAGAAATTTTGACTGATTTGTATCAAATGCCAAAAACAATGAAACAACTTGCAGTCGTGCAATTTTTTTCTTGGTTTGCACTTTTTGCAATGTGGATTTACACAACGCCAGCTGTTACACATCATATTTATGGAGCAACTGACACAAAATCTGTCCTTTATAATGAAGGAGCAAATTGGGTTGGAATTCTAATGTCAGTTTACAACGGTTTTGCAGCCATAATGGCATTTGTGTTAATGTTTTTAGCAAAAAAATATTCACGGAAAATTGTCCATTCTATTAGTTTAATAGCTGGTGCAATTGGCTTAATTTCTTTTTATTTTATCACCGACCCAAAAATGCTGATGATTTCAGAATTGGGAATTGGCTTAGCGTGGGCATCAATTCTTGCAATGCCTTATGCAATTTTAACTGGTTCACTTCCGCAGAAAAAATTAGGTGTTTATATGGGTATTTTTAACTTCTTCATTGTTTTACCTCAAATTACTGCAGCTTCAATTCTTGGTTTTGTTGTAAAAAATGTTTTTGCTGGAGAAGCAATTTCAGCATTAATTATTGGCGGAACATCAATGTTGTTGGCATCAATTCTTGTAGTAAGAGTTGATGATTGACATTAATTTTAAATAATTACTAAATATATTCTTGGAGTAGAGATGAGAAAAACTATTACAATTCTTCTGTTTTTTGTATTTTCAAATTTGTTGGCACAAAACACAGCGACATTACAAAAAACTCTTGATTTGCAAACAATAAATGGAGTTGAAATTCCTTTTCAGAATGGAATGCCACTTCCATCGTTCGAAAAACAAAATCGCACAATTCTTGATTTGCGTGGTGAATGGAAAAAATTGCGGTTTACTTCTACACCCGATTTAACATTATCCGAACGAACCGAAGCAACTATACAAACAATCCAAAATAACGAACCACTTTGGCAAGTTGATTATGACGATTCAGCACTTGAACCGAAATCAATTCCAGCAGTTGAAAACACAATGCACACTTTCCCAACTGTTCCTGAAAGATACGACGACGGAATTTGGTACAGATATAAATTTGATGTTGCAGATTCTCTATCAAGTAAATTTGCAAAACTGAGTTTTCTTGCTGTAAATTACGTTGCTGATGTTTGGATAAATGGACAATATGTTGGTTATCACGAAGGCGGTTACACACCTTTTGCTTTCGATATTTCAGATAAATTGAATTATGGAGCCGAAAACCTAATTTCAGTGCGAGTTGATAATATTGAATGGGATACACGAGACGATATTGTTCCAGCTTATGATTCAGATTGGTTTAATTATGCAGGAATTATTCATGATGTTTACATCGAATTCGCAAACAAAACATCAATTGTTAGAAACGATGTTCGTCCGCTTGATAAAAATGGAAATATTTCTGTAAAAACTGTGGTTTATAACAACGATTTAACATCAAAAATTTTAGAAATTAGGCATTCTATTTATAAAGCAAATATTGATTCCACAAATATTCAAACTGAATTCACTTACGAATTGATTGGAGAAATGGCATCTTTTTCTGGTGAAACTTCTTCGAATATTTCCCTTTCAAGTGGCGAAGTTTTCCCAAATCAAACCAATCTTTCTGTAAATAATCCAGATTTGTGGACAATGAAAAACCCAAATTTGTATATTCTTAAAACCGAATTGTTGGAAAATTCAGTTGTAATTGACGAATTTTCAACTCAATTTGGTATCAGAACTGTCGAAACAAATTCTGATAAATTGCTAATAAATGGAAATGTTTCGTTTTTAACTGGTGCAGCTCGCCACGAAGATCACCCAGAATATGGCAGAAGTGTGCCAAAAGAAATAATTTATAGCGATTTCAAATTGATTAAAGAATCAAACATTCTTTACATTCGAACTGCACATTATCCAAATCATCCTTATACTTATTTGATTACTGACCGACTTGGGATTGCAGTGATGGAAGAAATTCCAGTTTGGTGGTTTAATACTGAAACTCCTTGGTTGATACAGAACAACGAACGACATATTCATCAACAAATGTTCCGTGAAATGGTTTATAAAGATTTCAACCGCCCATCAATTCTATTTTGGAGTACAGCAAACGAGTGCAAAGACACTCCTAATAGATTGATTTTTCACGAAACAATTATGAATGATATTCACACAAATTATCCTGATGGAAGATTAGTTACACAATCTGCCGCGGCTGATTATCCTGGTTATGCAGACGAAACACAAACACCACTTGATGCTGCTGGTTGGACAATGTATTTTGGTATTTTCCACGGTGGAACTTATTACAACGGGACTTTGCTTTTCTTAGTAAATGCAAGAAACGCATTTCCAAATAAACCAATTATTGATACCGAATTTGGTTATTGGTCGTCAGAAAACGGTTCCTCGCAACGAACACAAGTTACAGTTTTTGAACAAACTTTTGATGCGTTCAGATTTTTTGCACCAATTAATGAAAATGGGGTTTATAATCCAAACGGACATTTAATTGCAACTACTTGGTGGTGCGTTTTTGATTGGTACACTTATCATCAAACAACTGGTTACCAAAGTATGGGACTTATTTCAATGGATAGAACTTGGAAAAAGCCAGTTTATTACACATTATACGACAATTATCAACCTTGGGCGAATATGGGTGGAATGATTGTTGGAATTGATGAAAATAATTTAAGTGGAAATGCTGAAGAGTTTGTATTATTTCAAAATTTTCCTAATCCAGTAATTGCTAAAAATAACGATTCAACCGCAAAACACTCAACAACAATAAAATTTTCCGTACCAACAAGCAATAATTCATCAAATGTGAACATAAAAATCTATAATACCATTGGCGAAGAAGTAGCTGAAGTTGTAAATAAACCATTTTCAGCTGGAATTCACGAGATTGTGTTCGACACTTCAAACCTTGCAAATGGAGTTTACATTTATAAAATTCAGAGTGGAAATTTTATCCAAGCTAAAAAAATGATTATTGTAAAATAGAAATTACAATCCCACAATCTTGTGGGATTTCTTATCTGATTGATTTAATAATAATTACATTTTACCGATAGCTTCCAAATAACAAATAATATTATGATAAATATTGAAAAATAATGCTTGAAATAATTTCAGCAAAATACAAGGTGGATGTTGCAGTAAACAGAAGTGAAGCATGGGAATTAATCAAGTTAAATGATTTTGATGTAATTGTAACTGATTGGTTAATGCCAGAAATGGTTGGAATTGAACTCATTTTCAAGAGTTAGAAACTCTTGAGAAAACAACCAATTATTTTTTTACTTACTCCTGTAAATTCATCTGACGCAAAAAATAAAGTTCTTTTAGCTGGAGCAGATGAATATTTAACGAAACCAACAAATTTTAATAAACTTGTCGATTTAATTGCCCCGCTTGATGGGTTACAAACAGAAATCGCTCGTTTTGTAAAGTAACAAATTACGATTTCAATTTTTCCAGTAATTCAGTAAAATCTGCGGGTAGTTCGGAATTAAAAAATAATTCTTTATCCAAATGTGGATGGAAAAATCCTAAAGTTTTTGCATGTAAAGCTTGTCGTGGCATAATTTCCAACAAATTATTTACTCTACTTTTCAATTTTGCTAAATCACCCCCATAATTTATTTTTCTACCTCCATAAGTCGGGTCACCGAAAATTGGGTGATTTATACTCGCAAGATGAACTCTAATTTGGTGCGTTCTACCTGTTTTTAGATTTAATTTTACTAACGAAGCAAATTCAAATTCTTCCATAACTTTATAAAAAGTATGTGCAAATTTACCTTCAATTTTACTTACAGTATATACTTTTCTATCTGTTTTACTTCTTGTAATATTTCCAACAATTTCACCTTTTGGATGCTTAAAATGTCCCCAAGCCACAGCCCAATATTCCCTATGAATAGAATGAACTGCAAATTGTTTAGCTAATTGTGCATGTGTCCAATTGTCTTTAGCAATTAATAATAGCCCCGAAGTTTCTTTATCAATACGGTGGACAATTCCTGGTCCTTCTTCTTCACGAACTTGGCTCAAATTTGAAGTGTAATGCAAAAGAGCGTTTACAAGCGTTCCAGTGTGATGCCCAAGTGCGGGATGAACTACCATTCCAGCTGGTTTGTTTATTACAAGCATAAATTCGTCTTCGTAAATAATATCAAGAGGAATTTCTTCGGGTTCAATAAATTCTGGACGAGGAGAAATTGGTATTTTCATGATAATATTATCATTTCCTAAAACTTGATAATTGGGTTTTTCGTAATTACCATTTACGGTAACTAATTCTGCTTTAATTAATTTTTGGATTTTTGTTCGAGTTGCGTTTTCAACATGATTTGTTAAATAGCTATCTAATCGTTCCTTTTTCTGACGTGGTTCAACAATAATTTCAATAATCTTTTCATTAATCAATTTACTCAAGATGCACTCAATTTATAAGGTTTATAACGATTTTTCTTCTTGAGAAGTTAAATCTGAACCGTTAATTTCATTTTTATCTAGTTCAGAATTATTTCCATCAAGAGAATTATTCCCATTTTTCTTTTTAATGCCAAAATTATTTTCAGGAGCAAATAGTAGAATAATAATTACACCAATTGTAACTGCTGAATCTGCAATATTGAAGATTGGAAATCTTGTAAATGTACTTCCAAGTAATGTAAAATCTGGAAATTCAAAATTGATGAAATCAACTACTTTTCCATAAAATAGTGGAGCATAATCAAATAATACACCGTAAAACATTCTATCAATCAAATTTCCTATTGCTCCACCTAAAACTAAAGCAATTCCAATTCTATATGTCAGTACATTTCTTTTGTTCTTGTATAAAAAAACAAAAATTGCGGAACTAAGAAGAAATGTGAAAATAGTGAGGAAAAGTTTGGCTTCGATTCCAATATCAATACCAAAAGCAATTCCTGGATTTTCAACAAATGTGAATTGTAGAAAATCGCCAATAATTGGAATGCTTTCACCATAGTAAAAGCCGTTGTGTTCTATTCCTAAAAAAGGAACTGAGAAGCCACGAACCAGTAATTTCGAGATTTGATCGACAATAACTATAATTGCCGAAATTATTAGTACAGCCAATTATTTTTGTTTTGTTTGTTTAACTTGAATACAATGCTGAGTATGTGGAACTGCTCGAAGTCTTTCTTTTGGAATTAGCGGACAAGTTGGGCATAGTTTTTTTGGTTGTTCAATGCAATCGACACAAAATCCGTAAGTTCCTAGATCAATTCTTGTGATTGCATCTTCAGTATAACGAAGTAATTTTGTTTCGCGTTGTGCCCAAAGATATAGTTTTTCTCTTTCCTGTGCATCTGTGCCTTGTTCTGCCATGTGAAGAGAATAAGGTGAATTTTCATTAACATATTCACCAGTATTTGGGTCGTGCATTTGATCTTTCAATAATTGTAGTTGTTCAAGAATTTCATTTCTACGTGCACTTAGCAGTTCGCGGAATTCTCTTAATTCTTCCGGGGTATAACCATTCATTGTAGAACCGTTAGCAGTTGAAATGACAAAAGGTTCATTCTCTTTTTTAGGTCGGCGAACCATCAATCTTCCAGATAAAATTATTTCATCTTGATCTTTGGAAGATGATCTTTTAATTCTTAATGAAGATGTAGTTGCTTTTGGCTTTAATTCTTGTCCAGGTTTATCTACCGATTTATCGATATTCTTTTCAACAATTGCTTCTACAGCTTTTAAATCAGCAATATCTTTTTTCTTTGCTTTTTTTTCAGCTATTTCTGCAGGATTTGGTTTCTTTTCAACTTTTTCTTCAACTTTATCTGATTTCTTTGTTTTAACTTCTTCAACAACATTTAAGTTAGTCTTTTTTTCTTCTGTAAGTTTTTTAGCCATTTTATTTTCTCCTTTTCTCAAATTCAATCATTTTTTCTAATTGAGATATTTACTTTAAATTCACCAATTTCCCAACTTTGTTCAAATTCACCATTTTCTGTTTCAGAATTTATGATAATATCACTTAAAATTTCGTTATTAATATAATCGTAAAAATTTACTAAATAATCTATAAATTTTTTATCTGACTTATAATAAACATTTATTCTATCAATTACATCAAGTCCAAAGTCTTTTCGCATGTTCTGAACTCTATTGACAAATTCCCTTGCATAACCTTCGGCAATCAAATTTTCATTTAATTCTGTGTCGATTGCAACAGTTAAACCATTTTCTGTTTCAACCATCCAACCTTCTATTTGAGTTGATAAAATTTCAATTTCATCAAAACCAACTAATAACGATTCATTTTCAACCGAAAGTGTAATTTTCCCATTTTTTTCAAGCTCTGCAATTTGTTCTTTTGTCATTTCTTTAATTGCATTTGTAAGTGGTTTTACTAATTTTCCGTATTTGGGACCTATAACTTTAAAGTTGGGTTTTGCCGATTTACTTACTATTCCAGAATCGTCGAGTAGAAGTTCAAGATGTTTGATATTAATTTCTTCTAAAATAACATCTTGCATTTCACTGATTGCTTCTCGCTTTTCTTGATTTACTGCAACCATAATTTTCTGAAGTGGTTGGCGTACTTTCAAATTACCTTTTGCTCGCATCGAACGAGTTAGAAAAACTACTCTCTGAGCTATTTCCATTTTATCTTCAAGATATTTATCAACGTAAGTTGTTAATGGAATTGAAGTTAGATGTACAGATTCGAAATTTTCTTTCTGAGTAATTGTATTAAGATTCTGATATATTTCATCCGAAATAAATGGAGCAAATGGAGATGCTAATTTGGTAATTGTTATTAGTACTTCATACAAAGTTTGATAAGCAGCAAGTTTGTTCTCATTAATTTCAGATTTCCAAAATCTGCGACGATTTCGGCGAACATACCAATTTGAAACTTCATCGATAGTAAAATCCGAAACTAATCTTGCAGCTTTTGTAACTTCATACGAATCCATTAATATTTGATATTCTTTAACAACCGAATTCATTTTTGAAATTATCCATCTATCAATTTCTGGACGGTTTTCGTATGGAATTTGTGTTTCAGAATATGTGAAGTTATCCAAATTTGCATAAAGTGCAAAGAAAGAGTATGAATTTATAATTGTTCCAAAAAACTTTCTCTGTACTTCTAAAATTCCTTCTTCATCGAACAATGTTGGCTTCCAAGGCGGACTTGTAGTAACCAAATACCAACGTGTGGCATCAGCTCCGTATTTATCAAATAATTCGAAAGGATTTACTGTATTTCCTCGAGATTTTGACATTTTCAAGCCATTTTTATCGAGAATAAGTTCGTTAACAATTAAATTTTTGTACGCAACTTTTCCGAATAACATTGTTCCGATTGCGTGTAAAGTATAAAACCAACCGCGAGTTTGGTCAATTCCTTCGCAAATGAAATCAGCTGGATAATTCTTTTCAAATAATTCTTTGTTTTCAAATGGATAATGTAATTGTGCAAATGGCATTGCTCCCGAATCAAACCAAACGTCAATTAATTCAGGTGTGCGATTGAATATTTTCCCATTTTTTTCAAAGAAAACTTCGTCCACAAACGGTTTATGTAAATCGATTTCACTTTCATCCAAAGCAGATACTTTTACTTTTTCCCCATTTTTGACGATAAAACCTTCTTTTAATTCGGCAACGCTTCCAACAGCAAACATTTCGTTATCTTCCGAAATCCAAATTGGAAGTGGAGTTGCCCAAAATCTATCACGCGAAAGTGCCCAATCTTTATTTTCTTCCAACCAATTTCCAAATCTTCCCGAACCAACTTCTGGCGGATACCAATTGATTGTTTTGTTTAATTCAACCATTTTGTCTGCAATACTTGTTGTTCGAATAAACCAAGATTCGCGTGCGTAATAAATTACAGGAACATCATCAAAACGCCAACTAAACGGATAAGTGTGAAGTATTGTTTCCTTTCTGTAGAGTTGACCATTTTCTTTTAATTTTAGAATAATTCCCGCGTCAGCATCTTTTACAAATTGATTTTCGAAATCAGTAACTTCTTCAGTAAATGTTCCATTCCTTCGAACTGGTTGTAAAAATGGTAAATTATTTTTCTTTGATATTTCATAATCGTCAGCACCGAAAGCTGGGGCAATATGAACAATTCCCGAACCATCTTCAGTGCTTACAAAATTAGCTTCGATAGCAAAAAATGCTTTTTTATCTACTGTGCAATAATCAAATAGTTGTTTATAACTTGTTCCAACTAAATCCTTTCCTTTGTATTCAGAAATAATTTCATATTCATTTTGAATAACTGACAATCTTTCTTTAGCCAAAATCATCAATTTATTGTCAGTTTTGATTTTTACGTAATCTATATTTGGTCCAACTGCAACTGCCACGTTTGAAATTAAAGTCCAAGGAGTTGTTGTCCAAACCAAAAAGAAAATTTCTTCGTTAGCAAATTTTTCGTCATTGATTTTGAACAGCACAAAAACAGAAGGATCTTTTGTTTCTTTATATCCGAGTGCCAATTCGTGTGATGAGAGAACAGTTTCGGAGCGTGGACATTGTGGAACAATTTTATAATCTTTGAAAAGTAATCCTTTATCGAACATAGTTTTTAATGCCCACCAAACAGATTCGATGTAATTTTGGTCGCAAGTAATGTATGGTTCTGAAAGATTAACCCAATATCCCATTCTTTCAGTCATTTGTTCCCAAAGTTCTTTGTAAGTAAACACCGAATTGTAGCATGCTTTGTTATATTTTGCGACTCCAAATTCTGGAATTTCACTTTTATTCTTAATTCCAAGTTGCTTTTCAACTTCAATTTCAACTGGCAAACCGTGAGTATCCCAACCGGCTTTTCTGTGAACTCTGTAACCTTGCAATGTTTTGTAGCGACAAACCAAGTCTTTCAAACTTCGAGCCATTACGTGATGAATTCCCGGTTTTCCGTTGGCGGTTGGTGGTCCTTCATAAAAAGTAAAAGGTTTATTTTCATCTCGAGATGAAATACTTTTTTCAAATATTTGATTTTCCTTCCAATTCTGAAGAATTTGTTTTTCTATTTCTGGATAATCAACTTTTTTATATTGTTTAAACATAATTTTTCTATCTATTTAAGTTCATATTTTGATAAAATCTCTTTTTCAGCTGAGATTAATTCATTTAATTTTATTTTTAATTTAAATTCATTTTGTTCTAATTCTGTTACTGCAGTTTGCGAATCTTGAATTATTGTTTGTTTTATGTTTTCAGCCTTTTCAATAATCATTCTTGCCTTTTCTTCTGAATTTTGAATCTTTAGATTGATTTCAGATTCGGTTTGCGTAAGATTTTCTTGAAGATATTTTTTTGATAAATTTTCTGCAAATGAAAATCCAAAAGCAGTTACTGAAAGTATTAATAAGGATTTTAGAACTTGAGTTATTATTAATATTATTTTTGATTCTATTCCAATTTGAAAATTATTAACTACAGAATTTAAAATTACAATTACAACTGAAAATATTAGAATTATTATTAATAAACTACCGCCGTTTTTCCAATCTGATATTTTATTCAAAATCCAACCAAAAATAAACCCAAGCGAAGATAGTATAAACCAAATAGCTATCGACTTAAATTCTGTACTTTGAATTTGAATATTTACAAAATTTGAAGCCGTAACTATAAATAAAATCAAAATGCCAACCAAATAATATGAAATATTTGTTTTTTTCATTTATAACTCTTTTATAACTTCGTGGAAAATTTTTGTCATTTTTGGTTCGGCTAAGTTTGCAGCTTCTATAACTTCTTCAACACTTACTGGTTTTAGTGAATCTGGAAAACATTCGTCTGTAACAATACTAATTCCTAGAACCTTGATTCCCATGTGGTTTGCAACAATATTTTCAGGAACTGTGGACATTCCAACAACATCGGCTCCAATTGTTCTTAAGAAGCGATATTCAGCCTTTGTTTCCAAATTTGGACCAGAAACTGCTACATAAACTCCTTTTTGTACTTTTATTTTATTTTCAAGTGCTACTTTTTCAGCAATTTGAATTAATTCTTCAGAATAAGGTTCGCTCATATCTGGAAAACGTGGACCAAGTTTATCTTCATTTTTGCCGATTAAAGGATTATCGCCAAGTAAATTAATGTGATCGTTTATAATCATTAAATCCCCACGTTTGTAGATTGGATTCATTCCACCACACGCATTTGATACAAGTAAATTTTTAACACCCAAGAATTTCATTACACGAACCGGAAAAGTTATTTGCTGCATTGTATAACCTTCGTAATAATGAAATCTACCTTGAAGTACTACTACATTTTTACCAGCAATTGAACCGAAAATCATTTTCCCCACGTGTGATTCAACAGTAGAAAGAGGAAAATGTGGTAATTCAGAATAATCAAAAGTAAATTCAACTTCGGTGTCTTTTACTAAACCGCCAAGTCCAGTACCAAGTATAATTCCAATTTCATATTTTTTTGTAGTTTTTTGACTAATAACTTGTAATACTTCTTGAATATTCTTTAATAATTCGCTCATTCGTTTTCCGGATTAGTTAGTGTTTTGAACTCTGTAGAAAATCCTTTTCTGGCAAGTAATAATTCTTGAGTTGTAATTATTGATCTTAGTTCGGAAATAAGCCTGTTTTTTGATTCTTGCAAATCGTGAACTGAATTCCGAATGTTTTTTGCATTTTCTTCTGCTTCTTTTTGTATTTTTTCTGCGTTGCTAATTGCATCAGCTAAAACTTGTTCGCTTGCAATTTTTGCATCATTCTGGATTTTTTGCGTATTTTCTTGTGCATTGAGTAAAGTAATTTGAAGATTGTTTTCAATTTTCTTGTACTTCTCGATATCAAAACTTAGAATTTCAATTTTAGATTTTAGGTCTGTATTTTCTTTAATAATTCTATGAAATTCTTGAGCTACTTGATAAAGATAAGTCTCAACTTCAACTTTGCTAAATCCAAAAAAAGAATTGCTAAATTCTTGTTTTTCAATATCTAATGGAGTTATTGCCATTTTTACGCCAATCTTGTTGTAAATTTCTTTCCCCAAATAAAATAGTTCCTAAACGAATAATTGTTGCCCCTTCTTCAATTGCAATTTCAAAATCATTTGACATTCCCATCGAAAGTTCAAATAAACTAAAGCCTTGTTTATTGAAATTATTCATATTTTTTTTTAATCTTGCAAAACTTTGTCTAATTCGTTCTTTGTCTTCAGTAAAAGGTGCCATAGTCATCAAACCAATTACCTTGATATTCTTCATTTTTTTACAACTTTCTAACAATGCCAAAACATCATTTTCAGTAATAAGTCCGTGTTTTGTCTCTTCTTCAGAAGTATTCACTTCAATTAAAATTGGTTGAATTGTATTTAAGATTTCTGCTCTTTTATTGATTTCGTCGGCAATATCGAAATTATCAACCGAGTGTATTAATTTAGCTTTTCCAACAACATATTTAATTTTATTTTTTTGCAGATTTCCAACAAAATGCCAATTAATTGGCATTTTTATTATTTCAACTTTATCTCGAAAATCCTGTGCTTTGCTTTCTGCAAAATCTGTAATTCCATTTTTGAATAACTCTTCAATCATCCAAATTGGTTTAGTTTTGGAAATTGCTAAAAGCTTTATATCACTGATATTTCTGCCAGAATTATGGCAAGCAGAAATAATTTTTTGGGTTACAATATGTAAATTTTCTGTTAGCATCTTAAAAAAGAAGGATAAATAATCTATGTTCTTTTATGGTAAATATAAAATAAAAAATGGAAAAAAATCTAACTTAAATTATTTATTACACCAAATTCCTATTCTTTCAGTAATATAAGTTGGAAAAGCAAAAGGACATACACACGGCGGTCAAGTAGTAATTTTCTTCCCTTTCATAAATCTGTCTGCATCAACTTTGGAAGGAAAATACGTTCGTGAAAAATTTTATTTTGGAGAAATGCTCGCTTACGTAAATCGTGGTTTGGGAATGTCTGGAGCACCAATTCGTTATAATTCAAGTGCAGAAATTACTATAATTACTTTGGAGTAAACTTACCTCTTCTGGCTTGTAGTTTAAGCGTATCGAGATAGATTGTGGCTTCATCTGTAAATTCATTCCAATCTTCTTCACTTTTCATCAATTCCAAAAGAAGTTTATCATATTCTTCTTTGGTTATTTTATAGCTAGCTAAAATTGAATCTTGTTTGAACTTGTAAGTCTGAGTTGGAGAATTCGCTAAAATAAGCAAATCAATGTAAATCTTCGGTAAATCTTCTTTTTTTCTTGAGTTTTCCCACAAACTACAACTAACAAGAATGAAACTAACGAAAGTAATTATTAAATATTTCATTTTTTCTTACTTGCTTCAAATAGAATTCTTTTTTCTTCTTCAGTCAAATTTTTATAACCGCTTTGCGATATTTTATCAAGAATTGCATCAATTGTAGATTGAGAAATTTCTTGTTCAGCTTGTTTGCTCAAAGAATTTATATCATAAAATTCTGCATCCTGAATATTATCTTTTTTAGCAGAAAATGGTTTCCTGAAATTATTTTGCGGTCGCTTTTTTGTTTTTTTTGGTATAGAGAAAAATTTCAAGTTTTCAAAATTAAAGTGAAAATTTTTATCTAATAACACGAAAATTGCACCAGTAACTGCTCCTCCAATATGAGCTAAATGTGCGACCATAGATAATCCGCCAACAGAAAGTAATTCGACAATAAATAAGAAACCGATTAAATATTTTGCTTTTAGCGGAACAAGAAAATATAGAAAAATATACCTATTTGGAAAAAGCATTGCAAAAGCAAGCATTACACCAAAAACTGAACCCGAAGCTCCCATTACAGGAGCTAATGAATTTTCAAAAATAGGAGCAAGAAGTATTTGAACTAAACCAGCACCAACGCCTGAAGTTAAATAAAAGATTAAAAATTTTTTTGAGCCCCAAATGTTTTCTATTTCCATTCCAAACATCCAAAGCATTAACATATTGTAAAAAATGTGAGAAAATCCGCCATGCATAAATTGATATGTGAATAATTGCCAGATTTGAAAATTGTTACTTTCGCCAAATCTATCAAATCCAACCAAAGGATTTAATGCAAAATAATGGTTAAGCAAATACCAACCAGGTATTTCACCGAAAGCGATATTATTCATCATTTGCTGAAGAATAAATACAACAATATTTATAATAAGTAGCTGTTTAATAATTGGTGGGAAAAAAGAAAATCCACCAAAACCGGTTGGTCGATAATAATCTCTATCGTAATAACTCATAAATTTTCCTAATCAATTTCTTTGTTAAAAATCAAATCCAAGTGAAAAATAATAACGAGGTTGTGTCCAATTTTGCCCATCAGTTGTCCAAGCTACATCAAATTTCCACATAAACACAAAATATGTTCGCAAACCAATTCCAGATGAAAGCAATAAATCGTTCAGAATGCTCTCATTTTTAGAATTTTTACTGACCAATTTCAAATTGGAATCGTTTGTCCAAGCACTTCCAGCATCCAAAAAAGTTGCTCCAAGAATATTTTGAAAAAGTAATGGAACTGGTCCAGCTACGATATATCTGAAGAATGGGAATCTATATTCAAGGTTTAATAATCCGTATTTTGTTCCAATTTGTTCTGCATAATCAAATCCGCGCAATGGCAACCCAGGTGTTAAAAACAGAAAATCAGAAGGCTGATCAATTGGAATTGAATTTGTTCCCCATTGATAATTCAACCAACCTTCAGTTCCACCAATAAAGAATCTTTGTGGATTTGCTCCGCCTGAATAACCGCCAGAAAATCTGAAGACAAAACTATTGTCGAACCAAAATCGCGAGTATTTTCTAAAATCCCATAAAATAGAATAAAACGATTCATTATAATTGGTAAAACCTGGATTTCCCATTATTGTAATTCTATATCTTGTTCCTTGAATTGGCGAATAATATCCCCACATTGTATTATCATGTGAATATGAAATTGCTGGGATTGTGTAAAAGCTATTTTTTTCTGGTGCCGAATAATCATCTAAATTCGCAGAAGTTAAATACATAAAATTTATACTTGCACCTAAACTGTGAAATTTACTTAAAGGGTAATTTACAGAAAACAAACTGCTAAAATTACGAAACAAATTCAATTCAATTGCCGAAGTTCCTTTCAAATACAAATATCTTGCTGTATGAAATAGTTCAATTCCATAATCAATTCTTTTTGGTAAATAATAATATGCAATTCCATAATCACTATTTTTCAAATCAGATTGCAAACCCAAAATTCCGATAATTTGATGATCCCCTGTAATATCGCTATATGACATTGTTGTGTATCCTAAAACTCCGTAAAATGTACTATAACCAACATTTGCATAAACAATATCTGGAGTAAAATGAACTTTATATTTTTTTACAGCATAATTTTCATCTTCATCAAGTTTTGCTTCAAATTTATCACTTGAATTGAGATTTGTAGTATCTTGTGCATTAAAAACGGTATCAACTCCAAAAACATAATTTTTGTAACCAGTATTAACTTCAATGTCCTTTTCATCAACGTATTCACCTGTGTAAATTTCAAAATCGGTAGATTTTGTCTGAATAGAATCTGTTTTTGTAGATTTTCCGTCATTTTGATATTCAGCTAAAGCCGTGTCTGCTAATACTTCTGAATTTACCAAAATTCCACTATCACTTATCATTTCATGTGATTCAGGAATAACGACATCAAATGGAATTGAATGAAAAGGCTTTTTACGAACTACTAATTTTTGCATAAAAGAAGTATTTTCTAAGGAATCGGCTATTTTGGGCAATTCGAATGGATTTAGAATTAGGTAAATATTGTAGGCTGCGTTAAATTGAGAAGAAAAAACTAATTTTGAGCCATCCGAAGAAATTGATAATTGATTAACTTCATTTAAAGAATTAGTGATTGGAAAAGCTGAATAGTTATCAGAATTTGAAGAATCTTTTTCTAATTTCAATTTATATAGATTTGAAATACCATTTTTATCAGATACAAAAATCATTTCTTTTCCGTCGGGGGAAATAATTGGCGATTCCTCATCACTATATTTCCAATCTGTTAAACGTACGATTTTTTTAGATTTTTCTTCAATTGAATAAATGTCACTGTATTCATAAATCTCATTCACCATTCTAAAATCTGCAGGAAGGTTTTTGTCATTTAGATAATCATTTCTATCTGAAGAAAAGTACAAAATCTGATTATTTGGCGACCAACGTGGTTCGAAATCAGAGAAAATATCATTTGTAAGATTTACTAAAGAATCATTTTCGAGATAATAAATATAAATGTCAGATTGTTTGGTATCGCTTCCAGAAAATGCAATCATTTTTCCATCATTCGACCACGAAACCGAGCCAATCGATTCCATCTTGATAGGTAAAAAGTTAATTTCTTCAGATTTTGTATTGATAATTGCTATTTTATCATAACCATCGCTCTTTTCTGAAAGTGCCACTTTAATGTTATCTGGCGACCAAGTTAATGAAGGATAAAGAATATTTAGTTCTTCAAAATCAATTGTTGAGCCTGTTGATACAATTTTTTTTACATCTTTCCCGTCATTTGCATCCATTATGTAAATATCATAGGTTATATCTCTATCCGAAATAAAAATTATTTTATCACCTTGTGGCGAAATTGAGGGCGATGTGTTATAAAAACCACCATTTTTCTTATTGTCAGTTATTTTTCTAGCAAATTCTTCTGGATCTTTCATTTGATTTATTTCAGGCCAATATTCCCTTTTTAGATATTTTTTCCATTGATTGTTTAATTCTTCTATTGTTAAACCAAGACTTTCTTCCAATCCGCTTTTTAAACTACCAAAATCGTGTGTTTTTTTCAGTAATTCGCCAACTTTTTCTCTTCCATATTTCTGAGAAATGTAATAAAAAAGAGATTGCCCACCGCGATAAGCATAGTAGCCACCCAAACCTTCAATATTAGGCAAATATTCATTTTGTACTGCATCTCGAATGAACATATCTGATTTTGTTTCCCAAGTTGAAGATAGAAATTCCGCCATTCCTTCATGAAACCATAATGGTAAATTTAAAGTAATATTTCTCGAAATAATATTTTGTATCGAACCGCCGTAAAGCATGTCATTCATTACTGCGTGAACCATTTCATGATGAATTACGTGACGATAAAGTTTCCAAGAACCATCGAATGGAAAAACCACGCGATTTTTGAATAATTCTGTAAAACCACCAGTTCCTTGTCCGAGCATACTTGTGGTTGTATTTGTTTCCTGAAAATTATTGTGAGAATTATATAAAATCAAAGAAATTCTATTCTGAACTTCATAATCAAAATCTCTTTGTATAGATTCCAACGAAGTTTCGGCAACTACAGACACAAAATCAGCAAGTTGTTTGCCATCTTGGTCAAAATAAATGTCAAAATGATTTGTTTGAACATAAAACCATTCGTGATCTTTATATTGAATTTTATTAACACCAAATTGTGCGAAAACAGAATTCAGAAGTACGATATATAATATTATTATGTTTTTCATAAAAAATAATACAAAAAAGATTATTCATCCGAAAGTAGAAAATCGATTTCACGTCTTTTTTCATCTACTCGATTAACTTTAACTTTTACTTTATCACCCAACCTGTATTTTTTTCCGGTTCTTGTACCAACTAAACTAAATTTTGATTCATCATAAACAAAATAATCGCCATCAATATCACGCAAACGAATTAATCCTTCTGTTAAGGTTTCAGTTAATTCAATAAACATTCCCCAACTTGTTATTCCAGAAATAATTCCGACAAACACTTCGCCAATATGTTGCTTCATAAACTCTGTTTGTTTTATTTTTACAGAAGTTCGTTCTGCATTAACTGCATTTCTCTCTTGTTTAGACGAATGTTCAGCTATTTGTTCAATTTCTTTATTTGAAAAAAGCGGTTTGCGATTGTTCAATTTATCAAATAATATTTGATGTACGACCAAATCTGGAAATCTTCGAATTGGTGATGTAAAATGTGCATAATTTTTGAAAGCCAAACCATAATGTCCAATATTTTTAACAGAATATTCAGCTTTTGCCATCGAACGAATTGCAACATCATTTATTAGAATTTCTTCAGTTGTGCCTGAGGCTTGCTCAAGCAATTGCTGAAACTGTTTCGGCTTGTTTGAAGAATTTGGATCGAACGAAAAACCAAGCGATTTAACAAATTTTGCGAATTCGAATAGTTTTTCACGGTCAGGCAAATCGTGAACTCTATAAATAAAATGCTCTTTTAAATTAAGTTCTTTAAAATATGTTGCTACAATTTTATTGGCAAGCAACATAAATTCTTCAATTAACATATTTGTTTCAATTTGAATTCCTTTTACTATGCTTATTGGCCGAAAATTTTCATCTAATTTAAACTTTACTTCATTTGAATGGAAATTAATACTTCCGCTTGCAAATCGTTTTTTGCGTAAAATATTTGCGATTTTATTCAAGATTGATAATTCTTCGAAGAATTTTCCTTCTTTTTTAACCAAAATCTCGTTAGCTTCTTCGTATGTGAAGCGTTTTTTACTATTTATTACTGTTTTTGCAATTTCATATTTTTCAACTTTTCCTCGTGGCGTAATTTCTGTGATTACCGAAAAAGTTAATCTATCTTCATCTGGAACAAGTGAACATATTTTATTTGATATTTTTTCGGGCAACATTGGTAAAACTTTACCAACGAAATAAACAGAAGTTGCTCTTTCCAATGCTTCTTCAAAGAGTTCTGTTCCCTTTTTAACAAAATGACTTACATCCGCAATGTGAATTCCGACTTGAAAATTACCATTTTCCAATTGCTTGATTGAAAGTGCGTCATCAAAATCTTTAGCATCTTCTGGGTCGATTGTAAAAACAATTTCATCACGAAAATCAACTCGATTTTTTATTTCTGATTCTGTAATTATTTCAGAAATTTCTTCTAATTCTGCTTCAACTTCCTTACTAAAAATTGTCGGGAAGTTATTTTCGCGAGCTATTGACAAAATTTCGAGTTCATAATTATTTACATTTCCAATAACCTCAATTATTTCGCCTTCTGGATTCATTTCTGCGTCGTCCCAAATGATATTTCCAACTACAACTTTGTCATTTTCGGCAACTTGAGTACAAGATTTTTCAGGAACAAGAATATTTCTCGGAATTTTTTTATCATCTGGTTGTACGTAGCAAAATGACTTTGATTTCTTAAAAGTACCAACTATTTCTTTTCTGTTTCGTTCTAAAACTCTAACAACTTTCCCTTCCGTTGTTTTTCCTTTCTGAATTGCAGAAAGTTCAACTTCTACCAAATCACCGTGGAAAGCGGTTCCCATTGCGTGAAATGGAATGAAAATATCTTTCATTTCAGAATCTTTTAGCACAACAAAACCAAAACCTTTGCCTTGATTTATGTATTCAAAAAGACCTTGATTTTTTCCTTTATAATTTACAATTAATCGATATTTTGTCCCAGTTTTTTGAATTATTGATTCTTTAACTAACTGATTTAGTATGTGTTTTAATTGTTCATATTCAAAATCATTCAAATCAAATTCCTTCTTAATTGCTTTAGATTTGAACTGTTTAAATGGATTTTTCTTAAAAAATGCTATTATTTTATTTTTCATTAAAATGATACCCTATATTTTATTGCCATTTCGTCTGTCATCTTGACGCCACTGAAATAGCCTGTAATTGGTTCTCTTCTTTCGATTCTGAAAGATAAGTTTTTGCTAAAAAAATATTCTGCTTTCCAATTTGCTTGGGAAATATCTTGCATAGCATTTAAATCACCACCAAGTGAATAGAAAAACTGTCCAACTCTACCTTTTACAGTTAATCTTGTTGTGGTTGTTGTTTGTTTCAGTTGAATATCTTTTACAACATCTCCAACTTGCGAGTTAATAAATCCAGCCATAACTGTTCCCAACATTGCTGTTGCTGCATTTGATAATTCGCTTGAAAGCTGAAATTGTTCATTAGACGTTAAGTTTGAATTGAATTTATTAAAAAGAATAAAAGAAAACGCATCTGATGCTTCCAATTTTGGATCTGGGATATTTGAATCGATATTCTTTTTCCCAACATAAACTGAAATACTTTTTTTATCTTCTGTTATAGATTTACCAAGGTCGCTTAATAATCCAGCTAATTTAATTTTTACAGCAACCATTTCTTCAGTTTCGTTATCTGAAGTCTCTTGAATATAAGTTCCCTGATAAACTGCAATAATTTCAAGATACGGATTATCAAGTTCACGCTCAAATCTTATAAAACCGGTTGCATCAAAAGTACGTAAAAATTCCAGTTGAGAACCCTGCAACAAATTAAAAACACCTTGAACTGACGATATTCCGTCAATATTTTTTAATTTAAGTGAACCATTTGTAATTACTGATAACTTTTGATTTGCCGCTTTTGAAAGGACAAAATTTAATAATGCTCTATTTTCAATTATTAAATCAAGATCATAATTAAGGAAAACATTTTCATCCGTTTTTGGCTTTGATGCATTTTTAATTTTTTCTAATAAAATTTCATCAAGTAAAATTTCATCTGTCTTTATTGAATCTTTAATTTCTTGCTTGTATTCGTATATTATATCAGATTCACTCACATTTTCATTACTACTTGCCGAAACAATTGTTAAGTTTGCGTCTTTTACTACAATTCCTCCTTTTAATACAACTCTTTGATTTTGATATTCAACTTTCATTCTACCGTCTGTTGCAATAACTAAATCGCCATAATAATTCGGACTCACTTTCTTAGATTCTTCATTCAACAAAGCAAGCGTTCCATAAATATCAATATTTAAATCAGAAAGTTCGTAGGAATCCAACTTAATACTTCCAATTACACTTAATTTTTTATCATTCAGTTTTCTATCTGTATTGCTTAATTGCATCTGCTTTATAGTAATTAGATTATTTTCTAAATTAATACTTGATGACAGATTGTAATTTAAACCTGTTGTTTTTATCGTAAATTTTGAATTTTCAAGATTTGCAAAACCATTTAAGATTGGATTAAAAATTGTTCCAGAAATTCCAATTTCTGAAGCTAACAAACCATTTTGCTCTTCAATTGCTGGAATTATATTTCCTAATGCTTTGATATTGAAACCACTTGTTTCAATTTTCACATCCATTTCGTCAGATTTCAGCACAAACTTTTCGGATAATTCCGAAATTGGTAGTGGAATATACCCTTTAGACGAAAGTATAATATTTTCTACATCATTTTCTATTTTGCTTAGTTTCAAATCAAAGTTTGTTTTAAAATTTTCCAAATGATTTGTAAAACTTATATCTCCAAAATTTACGTTATCAAAACCAAAATCTTTACATAGAAAATTTACATCAATTTTCGGATTCTCAGTTTTTCCACTAATTTTGGTCAATAAATCAATTTTCCCAGCAATTTTTGGTGTTTCTTCGGTTTCAATTATGCTAAATAGTGAGAACAAATCTAAATTGTTTGTGGCAAGATTAAAATTTACAAAACCAGAATGAGAATAAATTCCATCAAGTTTTATTTGTGCGGAATCTAATTCCAAATTAACATTTTGTAATGTGTAACCGCTATCTGAAAGAGTTACGAAAAATGGTTCGAGATTTCTTATTTTAGCTTTTCCCTGAGATGCTTCCAAATGCGTTATTGCAAGTTGTTGAGATGATTCTTTGAAAACAAAATCTCCACCTAAATCAACATTAAGATTTGAATCAATAATTGCAGTTGTGTTAAATAGCAATTTTTCATTAAAGAAATCAATATCAATAATACTATTTGTTATATTTTCGCCAACAAAAAATCTATCGGCAGAATTGAGCAAATCAAATTCAATTTCAGAGAGTTCGTCTCTTAAATTAGAATTTTTAACATTCATCGTAAGCGATAAATTATCAAAATAGTACAAATCATCACTATTATTAAATAAAAAATTCGAGAAATATGAATTTGCATAAATCTTGAAATCGGTGGAATCGTTTATTATTTCGCCGTGAAAATATCCATTCGCACTAAAATTCTGAAAATCAAAAAGATGTGCAAGAATTTCGGCATCTTTGAACACGAAGTTGAAATTCACGTTACTCAAATCTTTTACGATTTCTGTTTTTTCAAATTCCTTTTCAATTAAATCATCGCTTAATTCAGCTTTTATTGTATTTGAAATTCTATCAATCTGTGATGTTATGATTTTTGCAATTCCTGAAAAAGTGAATTTGCCACTTATTTTTGCATCTAATATTTCAGATTGCAAATCTAAATTTTGACCCAATTCGTCAGTCCACATTGTCAAATCAATTTTTTTATCAGAAAGTGCGTAACTATTTTTGAATTTTGATGAATCGAAAGTCATTTCCAATTCACCATTCATATTTTGAAAGTATGAATTTGTTACAGTTTGTGTAGAATCCAATTTAATATTGAAATTTAAGTTGAAATTCAAATCTGAATTTAATGTTTCATCTGCGAGTAGTTTTCCTAAGTTTAATTTATTAAATGATGAATATGCACTTAGAACGGGATTTTTTTTAGAAATATCAATATTTGCGTCAAAACCGATTAAAGTTTCTTCAATTTGTGAAAGCAACTCAACAGCAATTTGTCCTTGTTTTGCACTTTGAATAAGACTTAATTCATTTACAAAATTTTGTCCGTAATTTGAATTTTTAATTATTATTTCGGCTGAATTTGTCATTTTTGCTGGATTTATTCCAATTCCATTTAATTTTGCATTTAAGTTCAAACTTGTACTTTCTTCAATAATTTTCTTCAAATCAAGATTTTTTGTAACTAAAGAAATATCATATTTCATATCTTTTTTTCTAAAATCGAACTTAGTTTTAGCCGAAAATTCACCTTTCTCAAAATTTCCTTTCAAATCTGCAATAAAAACATCAGTCTCGCCTTGGTACGCTGCAGATAGATTTTCCAATTCAACATTCGAATAATTTGGCAATTCCAAACCACTTAACAAGTATTCAACTTCATCATAATTAATTCTACTATTGCGGAATTGTGCATCAATCCACAATTTTTTAGGATTTTCGAGATTTTTAATTTCACCTTTCACAAAAAGTTCAGTTCTATCAATTGCTAAATCTAATTTCTCAATTTTCAAATCACCATATTTTCCACTTGCTTCAATTTCGCCATAAATCGGACCTTTTAGAAAATCAATTTCGGGCAAGAAACTTGTTAAATCATCAAAATGAAATGGATTTGCTTGCAAAGATAATTTAACTGGATAATCTCCAAAATTTTCGTAAACTATTTTATCAAAAAGGTTTAGCTTACTAATTTCGGCGTTAAGTAACAAATCTGAATTGTCTGAAATTAAATTCAAATTGCTTATCATTATCTTTTCCGGCGATATATTGATTTTTCCATTAAAATCGTTTAGTTGAAATCTTTTTAAGTTTGTAGAAAATTCGAGTTCTCGTAAGTTCAAAGAATAAATGTTTTTATTTATGTCAGCATTCAATGCAAAAGACAAATTCCATTCTGAAATTGAAAAATCTTTTGTGTTCAGATAATTGTATGTAGAATCAACTTTTGAATGTGCAAAATCTTTAAAAGAGAATTTACCGTTTGTAATTCTCAGTTCACTAATTTCAATTTGAAATGGAAATGGCGTTTTTTCTTCATTTTTTACAACAATTTTCGAAGAATCGACAATAGTTGAATCTGGTTTATAAATTGCCTTCTCAATTGTTAAATCTTCTTTTTCATCTTCAACTAAAAGAATTTCGGGATTTAGAAGATTAATTTCTTTCAATTTTATCTTTTTCTGAATAATTGCCCAAATATCTAGCCGAAGATTGAATTTTTCAGCTTTAAATACTGTATCAGATTTTGCAATTAGACCAAATTTATTGATTTCTAAAGTTGTAAAAAATGAACCGGAAATTGATTCTATGTAAATTCTACCTTGAATTTGGCTGTTTACATTTGTAATTATTTGATTCTTTACGATATTTCTGAAATATGAAGTTTGAGTAAAACCAATTAGAAGTAAAACCAAAACAAGAATAAATAAAATTATCGAGAGAAAAAAGTTCACAATTTTTTGAAATAATGTGCGATGGAACTTCTTTTTTTCATTTTTTGCCAACTTTATTTCAGTATTTTCGCTCAATTTTGTCCATATTTTTCAAGAATAAATGAAATAATATTTGAAGTAGATTGTTTGAATTCAAATTCAATTCGCTTGATTTCTCCACCATTTTTCAAAACTGTATCTCTTCCAACAATTTTTGTTTCGTCCCAATCTGCTCCTTTTACAAGCACATTTGGTAGGATTTTTTCAATAACTTCAGCTGGCGTATCTTCTTCGAAAATTGTTACAAAATCCACACATTGTAAATTCGAAATTACAAATGCTCGTTGCTCAAAAGGCACAATTGGGCGTTTGTCTCCTTTAATTCGCGAAATTGAAGCATCGCTGTTCAAAGCTACAACTAAAATATCGCCTGAAGATTTCGCTTTGTTCAGATAATCTACATGTCCCGCATGAAGAATATCAAAACAGCCATTTGTAAAAACCACTTTTCTTCCATTATTTTTAATAATAAGGATTTCATTTTGTAATTGGTTGTGATTTAATATAATTTTACTCATTTTTCACTCAATTTAACTTCTTCGAATAACTTTTCGTGGTCAATTGGAATTATTCCAACTTCTTCGCAGACAATTCCAGCGGCGTAATTTGCTAAAAATGAGGCTTCTTCTAAACTTGCTCCAGCAGTTAATGCCAAAGTCAGTGTTGAAATTACAGTATCGCCCGCCCCAGAAACATCTGCAACTTTTCTTGCTTTTGTTGGAATTCGCGTAATTTCATTTTTGCCTTTTTCGAACAACATAATTCCTTTTTCACTCAGAGTAATTAAAACTGATTTTGCATTATTTTTTTCAAGCAATTTTTGCCCGTATTCAATCAACATTTGTTCATTTTCAAACTTAATTGCAAAAGCATTTTCAATTTCAGATTTATTTGGTTTGAAAAGTGTAACATTTTTATATTCAAAGAAATTTGTAAACTTCGGATCGACAGTAATAATTTTGTTATGTTTATTAGAAATTTCAACAATTTCAGAAATAATTCTCTTTGTAAGAATTCCCTTGTTATAATCCTGAAGAATTACTGCGTCTACATTTTTAATATTTTTAATGAAATAATTGAGAAGTTTTTGCTCGATTTTAGTTGAAATATCTGTTTTGATTTCTTTATCTATTCTAACAAGATGCTGACTTTCGGCAATTACTCTTACTTTTGTCGTAGTTGGTCGTTCAGAATCAATAATAATTCCTTCTGAAGAAATATTTTGTTCATCAAGTAATTTTTTGAATATTTTACCATAACTATCGTTTCCAATAATTCCAATTGGAATTGGAATTCCTCCTAAGTGAACAATATTATTTGCAACATTTGCCGCACCTCCAAATCTATAAAATTCATTGTCAATATCAACAACTGGAACTGGTGCTTCAGGCGAAATTCGGTTAACAACACCTTGAAAATATGCATCTATCATCATATCGCCAATTATTGCGATTCGTTTTCCTTTAATTTGTTTACTTATTTCATTCAATCTTTTTCGTGTAATCATCTCAATTTTCCCAATTGAAAAATTTGTTTTCTAGTTGCATCTTGAATAATCCATTATCGGAAGCAAGCCATAAATTTCCATCCAAATAATGAATTTTATTAATTTGTTCAGGTAAATAATCACTTGATATTTTGATTATTTTACCGTTTGAACGATTTATCAAGTTCAAACCTCTTCCATAAATTTGTTTCTTATTTTTATCAAATTCGTAAACTGCAACAAAAATAAAATTCCCAATAACAATTGCATCTGAAATTCCATCTGCGTTAATTCCAGTATTTTTATCAATTTTCAGCCAAGAATTCATTCCATCGTATTTGTAAAATCCACCAAGGTTAAATTCGGGATTTTCTTTTGTTCTGAATTCATTACAGCCAAACCAATAGTTATCTTTTTCTTTCATAATCGCAGAAATAGATATTTTTTCTCCTGAATTTGGGAAATAGTTTAGTGAATTTCCAAAGTAATTGTATTGTAATTTTTCAGAATAATCTTGTTCAAGTGGAATTGAAAACAGTCCATTTTCTGTTCCAACCCAAAGATTTTCATCAATTACTTTAAGTTTTGTAACTGAATTTGATTTATTATCGTTGTTTTGAGTTAAATCATAATTTTCAAAACGCCGTTTTTTCATATTATATTGAGTTAAAAATTGAAATCTACCAATCCACATAGTTTTATTTTTTTCGTCGTATTCTATCGAACGAATGTAATTTCCAAGTTGTCCACCAATGCTAAATTTACGTTTGCTCCATCTTTTTTTTCGTTTATCAAAGATAAAAAGTCCATCAATCGAACCGACAAAAACGTATTTGCCAGCTTGCGAAATTGCGTAAAAGATATCGTTTGATAACTTGCCATTTTCTGATGAATAAGTTTTCCAAGTATTTTCACTTGGCGAAAATTCAATAATTCCGTTTCCTTCACTTGCAAGCCAAAATGAATTTTTATCGATTGAAAAATCTTTAATTTTCATTCCAACAAAAAAGGAATCAACTTTTGCTGTTTTTTGAGCAAAAAATGTCGAAAACACTAACAATATCAGCAGTTTTTTAATAATTGTACACCTTAAAAATTATCAACTAAATATAGTAATTTAAGTTAATTTCGGTTGTGATAAATCTTAAAATAACGCAATAATAACTAACTTTTCGTGCTATTTTTTTCTCCATTTCAATACAATTTTTTCCAGTTCTTCTTCTTCAATTTTATTATTTTCATACATTTTGGAAACTAATCTTTGCCTTAATACTTCGTATAAAATAACTGCAGTTGCAACAGATACATTTAGACTTTGAACCATTCCATACATTGGAATGTAGATTAATTTATCAGACAATTCTCGCATTTCATCAGAAATTCCACGATGTTCATTTCCAACAACAATAGCAATTTTCTTTGTAAAATCTACTTCAAAAATACTTTCGGCTTTTTCATCTAAACAAGATGAAATTATTTCGTAACTTTCATTTTTCAGCGAATTTACCATTTCTTGGTATGAATCAAACTTTTCGGTTTCAATCCATTTGCTTGCAGATGATGAAGATGAGTTTTTCAATTTTGGAAATTTTTCGACTGTATAAATTTGTGTTATTTTGGGAATTCCAATTGCATCGCAAGTTCTGTAAATTGCACTAACGTTGTGTGGATCGTGGATATTTTCCATCACAAGACGTAAATCGAACTGTCTTTTCGCTGCAATTTCTCTAATTCGCTCAACTCGTTTATCAGTTATTGAATGTCTCATTTTTCAATACAATTTTGTAGATAATCTTTTTAAATTCCTTTCTTGCAAGGTCAACTTTGATTTCTTTCTTTTCAGTAATATTGAAATAAAATTGTAATTGCTCTAAAACATTTTCTATCGATTCATCTTCAGTTTTTGCCCAACTTTCAACACCTTTTAGCGACGGTATCTCGCTTGTAAATCCATCTAAATCAAAATGAACAATTAAATCTAAAATCATTAATATGAACCACTTTCTGTTTTCCCACCTAAAACAATTTTTACGCTTGCACTTGCTCCAATTCTATCTGCTCCGCTTTCAATCATTGCTCTTGCGTCTTCTGTCGAACGAATTCCGCCTGAAGCTTTTACGCCAACTGAACTTCCTACAACGTATTTCATCAATGCAACATCGCCAGCAGTTGCTCCGCCATTACTAAATCCAGTGGAAGTCTTTACGAAATCAGCTTTTGCTTCTTTTGCAATTAGACATGCTTTAACTTTCTCTTCGTCGGTAAGTAGCGATGTTTCAATTATCACTTTACAAATTGCGTTACTTTTTTTAGCTGCGCGTACAACTTGATTTATATCATTAAAAATGTAATCGTAATCACCGGATTTTAGTTTTCCAACGTGAATTACCATATCAATTTCTTCCGCTCCATTCGAAATAGCTTGTTCAGTTTCCCATCGTTTTACTTCTGTAGTTGTTGCTCCGAGAGGAAATCCGACTACAGTGCAAATTTTTACTTTTGTGTTTTTCAGAATATTTGAACATTGTGTAACATAACTCGGGTTTACGCAAACAGATGCAAATTCAAATTGTTTGGCTTCGAGGCAAAGTTGGGTAATTTCTTCTGGAGTAACATCAGATTTTAGCAAAGTGTGGTCTATCATTCTTGCAATTTCTAAGTCTGCAATTTGTGAACCAATTCCCAAACCTGCTGCAATTCTATCTGCACCGTTTTTAACAATATTTTCTACAGCTTTGGGTTGCTCTACAACATTTCTTTCCCAACCTTCGCAAGTATTGTATTTACAATAAAAACTATGTAATGATTTTTCAATAAATACTTCGGATACAACTTTATCGATCAAACTATTCATTTATTAATATTCCTTAAATAAGCTTTGTAAGTATTTGTCATAAGCATTGCGATTGTCATTGGTCCAACGCCACCTGGCACTGGAGTTATAAATTCCGCTTTTTCAGAAGCAGAGTTAAAATCTACATCACCAACTAATTTATAACCTTTTGGTGAACTTGAATCTTCAATTCTATTAATTCCAACATCAATTATTGTTGTATTTTCTTTTATCATTTCTGATGTAATAAAATTTGCTTTACCAATTGCTGCAATTAAAATGTCAGCTTGTTTTGTATAATGAGAAATGTTTTTTGTTGCGGAATGAACAATTGTAACTGTAGAATTAGCATTATTATTTTTTTGTAACATTAAATTTGCAATTGGTTTTCCAACAATGTTACTTCTTCCCACAACAACAACATGTTTTCCAACTGTTTGAATTTTATAACGCTTTAGCAATTCCATAATTCCGTAAGGTGTACATGGAATTAGTGAATCTTGCCCGATGGATAATTTTCCAACATTAATTGGGTGAAATCCATCAACATCTTTTTTGGGAGAAATTGTTTCAATTATTTTGTCTTCAGAAATATGTTTTGGAAGTGGAAGTTGTACTAGTATTCCATCAAATAGTTCATTTTTATTATATTTTTGAACAATTTCAACTAATTCCAATTCAGAAATATCTTCACTCAGTTTTAGTACTTCTGAATGAAATCCGATATTGTCACATGCTTTTTTCTTCGAATTTACATAAACTTTTGAGGCTGGATTTTCCCCGACTAAAATTGCAACTAATCCTGGGACTCTTTCTTTTTTCTGGATAATTTTAGCAATTTCTTCTTTCAATTCTAATATAATTTGCTCGGAAATCAACTTTCCATTAATAATTTTCATTCTCGCGTTCTCTCAAATTCTGGGACTAATATTCTTTCAATTGATGTTGCTTTTCCTGTTCCCGGGTTTACTTTTGCTAGTATTCCTGAAAGTCGAAGTTCATCAGTAGCAACCAAATATTTTTGTGGTGTTTGATATAAAAATCTATTAATTGCGGCGTCTGTTTTCATTCCAATAACCGAATCATAAGGTCCGGTCATTCCAACATCAGAAATATATGCCATTCCAGAATCAAAAATTCTTTCATCAGCAGTTTGAATGTGTGTATGAGTTCCGACAAAAACTGAAACATCATTTTTAACAAAATTTGCAAGTGCTAATTTTTCGGCAGTTGATTCAGCATGAAAATCAATAAAAATAGTATTTGTTTGCTCTTTAATTTTCTTAATTGCCCATTCAGCAGCACGAAATGGACAATCAATTGGAGGAAGAAATGTTCTTCCTTGCAAGTTAAGAATGCCAACTTTTCCTTTTGGTGTTTCAGCGATATAAAAGCCGAAACCGTAAGTTCCTTGTGGATAATTTAGCGGTCGTAAAAATCGTCTTTCTTTTTTAAGATATTCTTGCGAAAGTGCTTTTTCAAAAGTGTGATTTCCGCCTGTTAAAACTGAAGCACCAAGATTGAATAAAACTCCAGCTTCTTTTTCTGTAGCACCTTTGCCTTCTGAAGCATTTTCGGCATTTATAATTACAAGATCTGCATGATTTTGCTTTATTAAACTTGGTAACCAAGTTTCAGCAATCTGCATTCCTGCTTGTCCTACAATATCTCCAATAAACAAAATATTTAACATCATTTTTTCTTTAATTTTTCGTAATCAAATATATTGAATTTAGTTTTTTTATTACTCTTTTTTCGCATTATTGAATATTAGAAAATGGTATTTTGTAGTTAATAATGTATAACCTATTTTTGTGAAACAAATTTTACTTATGAATATTTTAGAAAATATAGATATCGAACTCTTCCGCTTTTTGAATTCAACAATTTCAAATCCAATTTCTAATAATTTTTTCACATTTATAACCCAATTAAAAAGTTGGATCTTGGTTTATTTGATTTTTTGGTTAATATTATTTTTTAAAGAAGGTAAAAAAGGAAAAATTATTGCTATTTCAGTATTACTTGTTGTTACAATTTCAGATCAAGTTGCTTCTTCGTTTCTTAAAGATTTTTTCGAACGAGTTCGTCCATGTAACGCACTTGAAAATGTAAATTTACTTGTTAAATGTTCAAAATCTTTTTCCATGCCATCTTCACATGCGACAAATAATTTTGCAGTTGCCACTTTTTTATCAATTTTCTATTCACGTTTTAAGTATATTTTCTTTACAATTGCAACTTTTGTTGCAATTTCCCGCCCAATTGTTGGAGTTCACTATCCCTCAGATATTTTTGTAGGTGCGATTGTTGGAACAATTATTGGATATTTTGCAGCATTAATTATTAAAAAATTAAGATTATTATGAATTATAGAGAAATTTCAAAATACGATATTGCTCGCGATTGGTTACCGAGATATACAGGTTCAGAAATAACAGAGCTTGCAGATTACATTCTTTTAACAAATTTTAACAATTATGTTCAAAAATTTGCCGAAATCTTTGATGTTGAGATTAAAGGAATTGGACGACCAATGCAATCTGCATCAAATAAAAACAATTTAAGCATTATAAATTTTGGAATGGGTTCTCCGAATACAGCCACAATTATGGATTTGCTTTCTGCCAAAAAACCGGAAAGTGTACTTTTTTTAGGAAAATGTGGTGGTTTGAAAAAAACCTCCGAAATCGGACATTTTATTTTACCAATTGCTGCAATTCGTGGTGAAGGAACAAGTAACGATTATATGCCTCCGGAAGTTCCAGCTTTGCCTTCTTTCAAATTACATAAGTTTGTTTCTGAAAAAATATTGTCCAAAAATATGGAATACAGAACAGGAGTTGTTTACACAACAAATAGAAGATTATGGGAATTTGATAATAATTTCAAAGAAAAGCTTAGAATATCCCGAGCTATTGGAATTGATATGGAAACTGCAACTTTGTTTATTTCTGGTTATGCAAACGAAATTTCACGCGGAGCATTATTACTTGTTTCGGATTTACCAATGATTCCACAAGGTATTAAAACGGAAGAATCTGACAAAAGAGTAACTACCCAGTATGTTGATATGCATTTACAAATTGGAATTGAAGCAATGACAGAAATCGGTGAAAAAGGAGAAAAAATTAAACATTTCACCTTTTAGATAAATCAAAATGAGAAAAAAATGAAATTTTCACTAAATATTGATCATGTTGCTACGTTACGAAATGCTCGTGGTGAAAAACACCCAAATCCAGTTACATTTGCTTTGCTTGCTGAAAAATTTGGTGTAGATGGAATTGTTGTTCATCTCCGTGAAGATAGAAGACACATTAATGATTCAGATGTTTTTCTGCTAAAAGAATTGTTAACAACAAAATTAGATTTGGAAATGGCTGCAATTGACGAAATAATTACAATAGCTTGCGAAGTAAAGCCGGAATTGGCAACAATCGTTCCAGAAAAACGTAGAGAATTGACAACTGAAGGTGGTTTGAATGTTGTTGATAATCTTGAAACTCTTAGAAATGCAATTGACAGATTACATTCCGCAAACATTCCTGTTTCTTTATTTATCGAACCAGAAATTATTCAGATTGACGCGGCTTCATCAATAAATGCTGATTTTATTGAAATTCATACTGGTGTTTTTGCAAATTCTAAGTCAGAAGATGAAATGTATGATGAAATGGAAAAAATTCGTTTAGCGGTTAAACATGCTAAAAAAATACAACTTGGTGTTAATGCTGGGCATGGTTTGGATTATCTTAATATTAAAGAATTTCGACAAATAGAAGGAATTGATGAAGTTAGTATTGGTCACGCTGTAATTGCTCGTTCAGTATTTTTTGGATTAGAAGAAGCAATTCATACAATGCAAAATCTTATTAAGAACGGATAGTTGTTTATTTCGGTTTAAGTATTTGTTTAAAATTAAAAATCCCGACAGAAAATCGGGATTTTTAATTAATAATATTTTAGCTTGTTAGAATTCTATTATCTTTTTGGTTTTAAGTGAGTAATCATAAATTATTGCTGAAGCAACATAAATTGATGAGTAAGTACCAACTATAATTCCAATAAATAGAGTAAACGCAAATCCTCGTAAAACGTCGCCACCGAGAAAGAATAAAATTACAGTAACAGACCAAACAGTTAAAGATGTAATTACGGTTCTTGGCAAAGTTTGGTTGATTGCGTGATTAATATTAAATTCTATTGAAGCAGTTTTGTGAATTTTCATATTTTCTCTGATTCTATCGAAAACAATAACTGTATCATTTATTGAAAACCCAATTAATGTTAAAAATGCAGCCACAACGTTAATTGAGATTTCCAAATTAAGATAATCGAGAACGCCGTAAAGTAACGAAAAAAGTCCGAGTGTAATTAAAACATCGTGAAATAAAGCTAAACCTGCACCAATTGAAAAGATAAATTTAAATCGAAAAGTCATATAAATCATAATTGAGATAATTGCAAGTATAATTGCAATAGCTGCATCAGATTTTAATTCTTCGCCAATTTTTGGACCTACTTGTTCTTCTTTCAATACAATAAAGCTATTATCAGAGAATTTTCCTTTTATATTTTCTTTAATCCAATCAGAAATACCAACTCTGACTACAACATTCTTACCAAATTGTTCGTCATTTGTGTATGTTGTTTGATAGCCATTTTCAAGCAGTTTTTCCGAAATTACTTTTGCTGTGTCAGCATTTTGGAATTTGAAAGTAACTGAGTTTTCAGTTTTTTCTATTGTCATAAATTCAATATTAGGCAAAATTGAATTGATTGAAGATTTGATGTTACTTTCAATTTTTGGAAATAGATTTTTTGGAATAACTTGTAATTCAGTTCTAACTAAAACACCTTTTGAACCACCAAATGTTTTAACTTCAACTTGTCCTAAACCAATTGAATTTATTTGATTTCTAACTTCAGAAATATCTACAGGTTTTTGGAAAGAAAGTCCAATTTCGGTTCCTCCTTGAAAATCGATTCCAAATTCTAAACCACGAATAATAAAACTAATTATTCCCAATAGAATCAAACTTGATGAAACCATATAGAAAATCTTTCTTTTTGCTAAGAAATTTATGTTTACATTTTGAAATATTCGCATTTATTTAATTTCTCCTAATATTTAACCGAGATTAATTTTCATACCTTTTGCAACCATAATATCGAGAACTACTCGAGATAGTACAAAAGCACTGAATAAAGTTATTACGATACCAATCATTAAAGTAAGAGCAAATCCTTGCACAGGACCACTACCAAATTGGTAAAGAATAGCACCGGTTATAAATGTTGTAATGTTTGAGTCTATAATTGCAGAATAAGAATTAGTGAAACCAGCAGAAATTGCAGACTTTAATGTTTTACCAGAAGCCAATTCTTCTCGCATTCTCTCATAAATAATTACGTTAGCATCAACCGCCATCCCGATTGTTAAGATAATACCAGCAATACCAGGTAATGTTAATGTTGCGTGAAATCCAGCTAAAATTCCCATGATAAATAATAATGTTAGGAAAATAGATAAACCAGCAACAGAACCACCTGTTCTATAGTAAAATAGCATAAACAATCCAACAAGAACAAAACTAACAACTGATGACATTACACCTTGGTAAATTGAGTCTTGTCCTAAAGATGGTCCAACTGTTCTTTCTTCAATTATATCAATAGGAGCAGGTAATGCACCAGCTTTTAATACAATTTCAAGTAATTTTGCTTCTTCAAGATTCTCTGAACCTTCAATCTGCGATCTTCCACCAGTAATTTTTCCCATTACGTTCGGGGCTGTGTAAACAACTCCATCCAGAATAACTGCAATTCGTTTATTTACATTTGCACCAGTAATTCTTGCCCATTCCAAACCACCTTCAGAATTCATCTGCATAGAAACTATTGGAGATGTTGTCTGTGGATCGATATTTGCTTGAGCATCAACAATTACTTCACCTGTAAGTTCGGGATTTTTATTAACCAAGTACATTCTGTAAACTTTTTCGTTAGTTTCAGTAATTGTTGGTTTTGCACTAAAAACAAATTGTACATTATCTGGAATCATTGCCTGAACATCAGGTCTTGCAAAATAATTTTTGAGTAATGCCACATTTTGTTCTTTTACAAAAGCATCGGCAACCGGGCTTTGTGGATTAATAATTGCAACTGCAAAGAAAGGATGTTGTTTTCTGAATTCATCTTCTGATAATTTTTTTGAAGTATCTTGCTTTGCCGTTGTACTATCATTTCCACCAGTTAGTTGTGCAAGGTGTTGATCAATTGCATTCATTATTTTCACTGTAAATTCAGGGTCTTTAACAAGCGAAAATTGCAACAATGCACGACCTTGTAACAATCTTTTTGCTTCTTCTTCTTTGGAAATACCAGGTAATTCAACAATTATTCTTCTTGCACCTTGTGGTTGAATATTGGGTTCAGAAACACCATATTGATTTACACGATTTTCGATTATCTCAGTAGCTCGTTTTACAGCATCTTCTTCTTGTGCTTTTAGTTTTGCAATAATTTCATTATCAGATTCGCGGACATTTCCGAAATATCTGCTTAATCTGATTTGTTTTTCTTGTAACTTTTGAGCGACTAAAGAAACCAAATCTTCATCTGTAACTTTTGCTATGGCTTCAGCTTCTGCTAAAATCTGCTTAATTGTATTATCTGGTTGTTGAACAAGTTTTTCTAACAATTTACCAGTGTTAACTTCAAGAACTAAGTACATACCACCTTGCAAATCCAAACCTAATTTTACTCGCTTTTCACTTGCATTTTTATAGGAAGGATTAGAAACGCGGATGCTATCTTCTTTATAAGAAAGTTGTTGATTTAAATCCAATTCAGAAATTGTTGGATTATTTACTTTAACTTTTTTAGAAATTGTACTTATTTCTTGTTTAATTTCTTCAGTATTTACGTAATCTTGGTAAGTTGGATATAGTAAATATAAGTTTAGACCGATAAATGCTAAAATTAATATTAGCTTAAATCTAAATTCTTTCATATTAATTTCGTTTTAATTTTTGAATTAGTTACACAATTATTCTTTTACAACCCAAGTTTTAATTGTAGCTAAAACTTCAGGGTGTATTTTAATTTTTATTTCGTAAATACCAAGTGCTTTGATTGAATCTTCAAGTTCAATTTTTCGTTTGTCTATTTCAAAACCTTTTTCTTTAATAGCATCAGCTATCATTTGACTTGTAACAGAACCAAATAATCTTTCATCTTCACCAACTTTAACAGTAATCGTTACTGATATTTTTTCAAGATCATTTGCAAAAGATTGAGCCTTAGCTAATTCAGCGGCTTCACGTTTTGTTGCAGATTTTTTTTCTTGTTCCAGTGCTAAAATATTTCCGGCAGTTGCAATGTATGCAATTTTGCGTGGAAAAAGGAAGTTTGTAGCGAAACCGCTTTTTACTTCAACAATTTCACCAATTTTACCAAGTTTATCGTGATTTTTTCTTAAAATAACTTTCATTGTTTCTCCTCTATTTTATCGATTCTGCTACGTATGGAAGAAAAGCCAATTGTCTTGCTCTTTTTATTGCAATAACTAATTCGCGATGTTGACTTGCAGTTAAACTAGTTACTCTTCGAGGAATAATTTTTCCTTGATCGCTAATAAATTTTATTAATTTTTTAGGGTCTTTGTAGTCAATATGACCTTCAAATACTCTAGCTACTTTTTTAGATTTCATTTTTATCTCCATTATTCATTAATCAATTTTGATTCTTCTTCAGTTAAGAATTTGTCAAATGAGCTATCTTCAACTCCGTTATCATCAATAAATTCTTCAGAAACAGAAATTTCTTCTTCATCTCCGTTTTTATTGACTTTGTTTAGGAATTGAACTCTTTTAGCTTTAATTTCGACAATTGTACGATTCTTATCTTCTTCTATTTTGAAAGTACGGCTTTGCAATTCTCCTTCAACAAGAACTGCACTTCCTTTGTTAAGTCTTCCTTTACAACTTTCGGCTAATTTGTTCCAAGCAACAATTCCAACATAACAAACATCTTCTTGCCACTGATTCTGTCCATCTTTATATCTTCTATTAACAGCAATATGAAAATTGACAACTGGTGTATTAGATGATGTTTCTCTATAAATCGGGGCTTTTGTTAAATTACCAGCAACCGTTACAAAATTCAACTCAGGCATTTTTAGTTCAGCCATTACTTAATCTCTCCAAATCTTATTCTTTCTCATCAGTTACATTTTCTTCAAATGTAATTTCAGTCTCAGCTTCAACAATTTCAGCAGTTGGAACCAATTCAATTTCTTCTGGAACACTTTCATTTTCTAAAGATTTTTTTGTATTAAATGCAATATCTTCTTTAGAAAGTAGGATTGTTAGTGAACGATAGATTTGTTCATTCAGATTGAAGGATCTCTCAATTTTTGAGATGAAATCGGGTGTAGAGATATAACGAAAAAGTGCATAGTAGCCAGTTTTTGATTTTTTTACGGCATAAGCTAATCTTTTTCGTCCCCAGTCTTCTACTTCTAGGTTTGTAACACCGCCATTTGTTAGCATTTCTTTAATTTTTCCGATGATTTCTTGTATTTTTTCATCTTCTAAAGCGGCATTAATTAAGACAACACTTTCATAATGTCTTTCTTTCATTAAGGTTTTCTCCCTTTGGACTAATTTGTTGTTAAAAAAGGCTCTACGGATCTTCCGGAGAGCAGGGTTTTAAAAAGAACTTGTAAAGATAAACTTTTTTTATAGTTAAACAAACTTATATTTGTACTGTAAGTTATTGAATAACAATAAATTAATATTGCTAATTGCTAATTTTACTAAACGCTTTTGTTAACCCTTCATAACCATTTTCAATAAAATTTTCAATCAATTCGACTGATGTTTTTACTTTAATATTAACAAAATCAATAGAATCTAAATCAAACTTTGATAAAACATAATCTGCCATTTCTCCTTGTTTGAAATTGTTTCCAACTCCAAATCTTATTCTGGGAAATTCTTTAGAATTTAGTTGTTCAATGATTGAGAACAAACCATTATGTCCACCATCTCCACTTTTTTTTCTAATTCTAATTTCACCCATTGGTAGATTAATATCGTCCACTACTACTAAGAAGTCCTTGATATTAATATCATAATTCAAGAAAACTTGTTCAACTGCTTTCCCACTTAGATTAACATAAGTTGTGGGTTTTATCAATAAAAAAGGGGAAGTGTTCAATATACTTCCCGTAGATAAAAATAAACTATCGCTTTTAGTAAAATTTAATTTATGTTTTTCTGCAAAGGCATCTAAAATCTGAAATCCAATATTATGCTTTGTATTTTCGTATTTATACCCGGGATTACCTATCCCAAAAATTATTCGTGCAGACAATTTACAGATTTACACTTCTTTATCTTTTTTACCTTTAGTAATAACTTCTGGTTCAGCAGAAGCTGGTTTATCAGTAGTTAAATCTGATTCACGTGGGGCGTGACATGCAACAATTAATGTATCTTCATCATTTAAAATCTTGAAATTTTCAAATTTCAAATCACGGACAAAAATTGTTCCTTCAAGCTCAATATCTTTCACGCTAATTTCAATTACTTCTGGTAAATCTTTTGGCAAGCTTGAAACATGTAATTTATGAAGCATATGTGTTACAACTCCACCTTCTCTTTCACCTTTTGCTGTACCAATAAAACGAATTGGTATTTCCATTTCAATTGCTTGTCCAACTGTTAGTCCCATAAAATCAAAATGAATAATTTTATCAGTTACTGGATGAAATTGAACATCTTTCAAAATACAACGTATTGCATCTTGATTATCAATTGTTAAATAAACGATATGATTTTCGTTTGTGTAAACTAATGGATTAATTTCAGAGGCATTTATCAATATTGAAACCGGTTCTGTACCATTTGCGTACATAACTCCCGGTATTTTACCATCGCGTCTACTCTGATTTCTCTCACCTTTTGTCTTAAAGTCACGTTGAACTGCGGAAATTGTAATTTCTGCCATTACATCACCTCTTATATTAATTATTCTTTATTATTTTCAAACAGCGAACTAACAGATTGATGTCTATTAGATCTTAAAATTGACTCAGCTAAAATATTTGCTGATGATTTTGCAACAATTTTACTACCTGCGTAATCTTTGCGAAGTGGAATTGAATCAGTAACATATAATTTAGAAACTTCTGAATTTTCAATTCTCTCGTATGCTGCTCCAGATAAAACAGCGTGTGTTACAGCACCGTATATTTTTACTGCTCCATTGTCTTTTAATGCTTTAACAGCATTTACAAAAGTGCCAGCAGTATCAATAATATCATCAACAAGTAGAACGTTTTTACCTTTTACATCGCCAATAATGTTCATTACTTCTGCAACATTTTGACTTGGTCGCCTTTTATCTATTACAACCAGACCTAAATCTAATCTTTTAGCAAACGAACGGGCAACTTTTATTCCGCCAACATCTGGCGAAACTACAACTAAATTATCTTTTTTATCTTCAAATACTCGCAAAAAAATTGGTGACGAGTATAAATGATCAAATGGAATATCAAAAAAGCCTTGAATCTGCGGAGCGTGTAAATCTATCGATATAACTTTATCAGTTCCTGCGTGAGTTATCATATTTGCAACCAATTTTGCTGCAAGTGATACTCGAGGTTGATCTTTTCTATCTTGCCTTGAATATCCAAAATAAGGTATAACAGCTGTAACTCTTTTTGCTGAAGCTCTTTTGGCTGCATCTATCATAATCAGCAATTCAAGTAAATTATCAGCCGGAGGATTTGTTGGTTGAACGATAAAAACATCGCGACCACGAATATTTTCACGAAATTTTACCCAAATCTCACCATCACTAAATCGCTTAATTTCAACCTTTCCAGGTTCAATTCCTATATATTGAACAATTTCTTCCGTTAACTTCGGATTCGATGTTCCTGAAAATACTCTTGGGCCAAAGTCCATTATTACTTCACAATATTTAATTTTTATAAATAAAAGATTACAAATATAACTATTCAGTGTATAAAGTCAAAAAATTAGAAATCATATTTATATATAACAAATTATTTATATTTTATTCATAAGAGTTTAGATTGAATATCTTTTAATAAATTGCAGTTTATCTAAACAATTTTTATGTTTCATTTAACAATTTTGGTAAAAAATGAACGTTGACAAAGATCTTAAATCAATTCAAGAAGTACGTAATTTAGTACTAAAAGCTAAAGATGCTCAAAAGGAATTCAAATATTTTTCGCAAGAACAAGTAGATAAAGTTGTTAAAGCAATGTCTGATGCTGGTTTTAAGGAAGCCGAAAGATTAGCAAAAATGGCTTTTGAAGAAACTGGTTTTGGCATTTGGCAGGATAAAGTACTTAAAAATCAATTCGCTACAAAAAATGTTTATGAATCAATTAAAGATCTAAAAACTGTTGGAATAATTGAAATTTTAGAAAATGGCAAAATTGTTAAAATTGCTGAACCAATGGGAGTTGTAGCTGCTTTAATTCCAACAACAAATCCAACCTCGACGGTAATGTATAAAGCAATAATTTCTGCAAAAAGTAGAAACGGATTTGTTGCTTCGCCTCATCCTTCGGCTGTAGAATGTACAAAAGAAGCATTACAAGTTGTTGCCGAAGCTGCTTAT
The DNA here is from genome assembly GCA_020726285.1 of Melioribacter roseus. GTDB lineage: Bacteria > Bacteroidota > Ignavibacteria > Ignavibacteriales > Melioribacteraceae > WGAL01. The sequence continues at coordinate 56,992 of DYSW01000003.1, read as the reverse complement.
AAAGCTGGTGCTCCTCGGGAACTTTTTCAATGCATGTCTTTACCCACATTGCCTGGAACAAATGCTTTAATGAAAGACGAAAACATTGGAATAATTTTGGCAACCGGAAGTAATGCAATGGTTAAAGCTGCATATAGTACTGGAAATCCAGCTTTGGGAGTAGGTTCTGGAAATGTTCCAGCATTTATTGAAAGAACTGCAGACGTTGAAAAAGCTGTTACAGACATTATTAAAGGAACTACTTTTGATAACGGGACTTTGTGTTCGTCCGAACAAGCAATAATTGTTGATAGACCAATTCGAGAAAAAGCAATTGAAATTGCAAAAAAGCAAGGTGCTTACTTTCTATCTGATGAAGAAAAAACAAAGTTGGCTGCCATTATTGAAAAGAATGGCAGAATTAATGCTGAAATTGTTGGAAAACCCGCTACAAGAATTGCTGAAATTGCAGGATTTTCTGTTCCGCAAAACACAAAGGTGTTAATCGCATTTTGTGATGAAATTGGCGAAAATCATCCTCTTTCTAAAGAAAAATTATCTCCAATTTTAGCCTTTTACACTGCAGATGGTTGGTTAGATGGATGCCATAAATCCATAGCAATTTTACAAAATGGTGGATTAGGGCACACTCTTTCAATTCATTCAAATGATAGTGATATTATTATGAAGTTTGCACTTGAAAAGCCAGCATTTAGAATTGTAGTAAATTCACCAAGCTCACTTGGTGCAGTAGGATTTACGACAGCACTTATGCCTTCTTTAACCCTTGGTGTTGGTACTTGGGCTGGTTCAAGTATTTCGGAAAATGTTTCGGCTAAACATCTTATTAACATCAAAACTTTAGCATTCGAAACAAATCCATTAACTCCTGGACACTCTTTAAATTCATTTTCAGATAAAACTAAATCGAAAGTGCAAACCACAAGTTTTACTAGTTCGATAGAAGAAAGACTACTTGCTCGTGCCGGAAATCCAAAAGTAAATCCATTTATTTCAAATTCTACCAACAAAAAAGTTGAAAAAACAAGTTCTAATCTTGGAAAAGGGATTTCTGAATCAGATGTTCAAAAAATAATTAATGAATTCAAAAAGAAATAATGAACTTATTACAACAAAAAGTAAAAATTTTTACCAATTCTAATTCGTTAAATTCTGATGAAGTTACAATTATTCTTGATATTTTATCTGAATTGGGTGAAGTTTCAAAGGAAATTCTGAAATCAACAAATTATGGAAAAAATCAAGTTCAGATTACAAAAGAATTGAAGTTGGAAATTGGCGATTTACTTTACTCAATCTTGAATTTACTTAACAAAACTGAAATTGATGCTGATATTTTGCTTGAAGAAGTTCTTAGTAAATACCAAAATAGGTTAAAAAAAGGTTCTCCAGGTTCAGAAAATAATTGAATTTCGCAATCATTTTCTGAATTTGAAACTATAACTAATTTCCTTAAAATATTTTTCATATTCAGCATAAGTGCTTGTTTTTGCTGTACTTAAAACAATATAACTATTTTCCCATTTATGAAAAAGATAAGCCAAGTTTTTTGTTGTATTGTCTTGTTCAAACACAAACCAAATCGCTTCCAAATTGTTCACTTTAATATTTCCCTTTTCAATTAGTTTATAGGATTTCACTTTGGTGGGAATTTCCTTTTGAAATTTCTGATAAACTTCCTCAAGTGTTAGTTTTTCGTCATTCTTTTCCGAAAAAACAATTACATTTTCCTGAAAACTATCTTTTTCGCTTATTTTAGGACTAACTATCATTACATTCATTTTCTTAACTGATGGAATTGTTATCCAATTATCAGGATATTTCAACGAATAACTTGAATCTGAAGGAAACACTTCCTTATGATTTTGTGCCAATAATTGAAGTGAGAAAGTTGTTAAGAATATAATAATAAAGAGTTTATGTCTATTTGTTTTCATGTTTTTCCTAATAATTTAAGTTTGGTTTTAACCAGTATTCAACTTGTTCAATCGATATTTCTTTTCTTTTAGCGTAATCTTCAACTTGGTCTTTACTTATTTTTCCAATTGAGAAATATTTGCTTTCGGGATGCGAGAATATTAGTCCACAAACCGAAGCAGTCGGCAGCATAGCAAATGATTCTGTTAATGTAATTCCACATTTTTCTTCTGCGTGTAGTATATCAAAAATTATTTGCTTTTCAGTATGATCTGGCTGTGCTGGATAACCAGGTGCGGGTCGAATTCCAATATATTTTTCTGAAATTAGATTTTCAATAATAATCTCTTCATTAGAAAAACCCCAAATATTTGTTCGAATTTTCCAATGAATAAATTCTGCAAATGCTTCAGCTAATCTATCGGCAATGCTTTGTATCAAAATTGAGCTATATTCATCATTTCTGGCTCTGAATTCTTCAATTTTTTGCTGAATTCCAATTCCTGCAGAAATTGCAAACATTCCAATATAATCAGTTTGGTTATTTTCTTTAGGAAGAATAAAATCAGATAAAGAAAGATTGGTATTTTTGTTATTTTTTCTTTGATCTCGCAAAAAATGCAATTTTGATAAATACTTTTTGTCAACAGAACTATAAATTTCAATATCATCTTCAGTTGAATTTGCTGGAAAAATTCCCGCTATTCCATTCATTTTTAGCCATTTTTCAGATTCAATTTGTGCAAGCATTTTCTGAGCATCATCAAATAGCTTTTGGGCTTCGTTTCCATATTTTTTTTCTGTAAGAATTCCAGGATATTTTCCTTTCATTTCCCAAGTATGGAAAAATGGTGACCAATCAATGAATTTTCGGATATTAGCGATGCTTTCATCAAGAAATTCAAAAATGCCAATTTGTTTTGGTTGAAATGGCGGATTAGTAATCCAATTAATTTTAAAATTATTATTTCTGGCTTCTAAAAGAGAAATATAATTTTGATTCTCCCCTTTTTCATGAATTTCTCGAATTTTGGCATATTCTTTCTTTTTCTCTATCCGAAATTCTTCTTTTGCTGATAAAATTTTACTAACCACAGAAACTGAACGAGAAGCATCTAAAACATGTGTTGCAATTCCACTATATTCTGTGTCAATTTTAACTGCAGTATGAATGCTGGAAGTTGTAGCTCCGCCAATTAACAAAGGCAAATCCAAACCCAATCTTTCCATTTCTTTTGCAATGTGTACCATTTCGTGCAAAGATGGCGTAATTAGTCCGCTTAATCCAATTGCATCTACGCCTTCATCAATTGCCGTTGAAAGTATTTTTTCGCTTGGTACCATTACTCCTAGATCAACTACTTCGTAATTATTGCAACTTAAAACAACTGCAACAATATTTTTTCCAATGTCGTGAACATCGCCTTTTACTGTTGCAAGAAGAATTTTTCCAGACGATTTTGCAACATCTCCGCTGCGTTTTCTTTCTTCTTCGATATGTGGAATTAGAAAGGAAACTGCTGTTTTCATAACTCTTGCACTTTTTACTACTTGCGGAAGAAACATTTTCCCTTCACCAAAAAAATCACCAACTAAATTCATTCCGTTCATCAACGGACCTTCGATAACCAACAAGGAATCTTTCAATTTTATTCTGGCTTCATCAACATCGGCTTCAATAAAATCAACAATTCCGTTTATTATGCTGTGTTCAAGTCTTTTTTCAACTGATTCTTTTCGCCAATCTTGATTTTTCTTATCTTTTTTTACATCACTTTTAAGATTTTCGACCATTTCAAGCAATTTTTCAGTTGCATTGTTTGTTCTATTTAGAACAAGATTTTCAACTGCAAATAATATTTCAGATGGAATTTCATCATAAACTATTAATTGACTTGGGTTTACAATTCCCATATCCAAACCGGCTTTTATTGCATGAAATAGAAAAACAGCGTGAATTGCTTCTCTAACAAAATTATTTCCTCTAAATGAAAATGAAACGTTACTAATTCCTCCAGAAGTTTTCACATTTGGAAAAGTTTGCTTTATCCATAATACAGATTCAATGAAATCAACAGCAAAATTATTATGTGCTTCAATTCCAGTCGCAATTGCAAAAACATTCGAGTCAAATATTATGTCTTCTTCTGGAAAATCAACTTTTTCTGTCAGCAATTTATATGCACGAGTAAATATCTCTTTTTTTCGATTTAGATTATCAGCTTGTCCATTTTCATCAAACGCCATTATAATTGCGGCAAAACCATATTTTTTGATTTTTTTAGCTTGCTCTAAAAACTTGTCTTCGCCTTCTTTCAAACTAATTGAATTCACTATTCCCTTTCCCTGAATTACTTGCATCGCATTTTCTATCACTTCCCAATTGCTTGAATCGATCATTATTGGAACTTTTGAAATATTTGGTTCAGTCGCAACATAATTCAGGAATTTTCGCATTGCAAAAACCCCGTCAATCATTGCATCATCCATATTTACATCAATAATTTGTGCTCCACCTTCTACTTGTTCTGTTGCAACGGAAAGTGCTTCTTCAAATTTTCCATCTTTTATAAGATTTTTAAATTTTGCAGAACCAGCAACATTTGTTCTTTCCCCAATATTAACAAAATTTATATTTTCTCGAAAAGTTAGTGCTTCAAGACCGCTTAATTGAAGTTTCTTTTCCTTTTTCGGCAATTTTCTTGGTTTTAGATTTTTGGAATGTTCAGCAAAAACTTTAATGTGATCTGGAGTTGTGCCGCAACAACCTCCAAGAATATTTATCCAACCTTCTTCAGCATATTTATCAAGAACTTCAATCATCAATTCAGGGGTTTCATCGTAATTTCCAAAAGCATTCGGCAAACCAGCGTTCGGATAAAGACTAATAAAAACATCTGCTTTTTCTGATAATTCTGAAATAAAAGGACGCATTTGTTTTGGACCTAATGCGCAATTTAGCCCAATACTTATTAAATTTTGTGTATGTTTTACTGATATCCAAAATGCTTCGTTTGTTTGCCCAGAAAGAGTTCTTCCACTAAAATCTACAATCGTTCCTGAAATCATTATTGGAATATCTTTCCCAATCTCTTCGCTCAACAAATCAATTGCAAATAATGCTGCTTTTGCGTTTAGCGTGTCAAAAATTGTTTCTACAAGTAAAATATCTGCTCCGCCATCAATCAAACCTTTTGCTTGTTCTTTGTAACTTTCAACGAATTGATTAAACGTGTATTCTCTAAAACTTGGGTCAGCTACTTTGGGCGACATTGATAATGTTTTATTTGTTGGTCCTAATGCACCAGCAACAAAGCGAGGTTTTTGAGGATTTTGATTTGTGAATTTCTCTGCTATTTCTTTTGCAATTTTAGCAGATTCGTAATTTATTTGATAAGCAAAATTTTCTAAACCGTAATCTTTTTGAGAAATTGAAGTTCCATTAAAAGTGTTCGTTTCAATAATATCAGCACCAACTTCAAGATATTGTTTGTGAATTTCTTTAATTATTTGGGGTTGAGTAATTGAGAGAATATCGTTATTTCCTTTCAAATTGAAACTATGGTTTGAAAATTCCTTTCCTCTATAATCACTTTCTGATAGCAGATATCTTTGAATCATTGTTCCCATTGCACCATCAAGAACCAATATTCTTTCATTAAGTAAGTTTTTAATTATATCTATCATCTGGATTTTTACTATTTTTTTACGATAATTGATTGTTAAAATAATAATTTAATTAATATTTAATGGAGAAATGATGATTGTTGTTACTGGTGGGGCAGGATTTATAGGGAGCGTTTTAGTTTGGAAATTAAACACATTAGGATATGATAACATCGTGATTGTTGATGAACTTGGTACTAAAGAGAAATGGAAAAACATACGTGGATTAAATTTTTATGATTTTATTGACAAAACAAAATTCATAGAACTTCTTATGGACGAAAAAATCCCATTCATAATTGAAACAATTTTTCATTTTGGTGCATGTTCTTCAACTACCGAAACAAATGCGGATTTTCTGATTGATAACAATTATAAGTACTCAACAGAACTTGTAAAATACTCAATTCCACGTGGTATCCGCTTTATTTACGCATCGTCAGCTGCAACTTACGGAAATGGTGAAAATGGTTACGATGATAATATTGACGAACTCGATAAACTTCGCCCGATGAATATGTACGGTTATTCAAAATTCCTTTTTGATAGATGGATTAAAAGTGAATCTCTATTCAGCAAAGTTACTGGAATGAAGTTCTTTAATGTTTACGGTCCCAATGAATTTCATAAAGAAGAAATGCAAAGCGTTGTAACTAGAGCATACAGGCAAATTTTAGAAACCGGAGAAGTAGAATTATTTAAATCTTACAAGAATGAATATGCTGATGGCGAACAACTTCGTGATTTTATATATGTTAAAGATGTGGCTGATATTTCAGTATTTTTTATGGAAAATGAAGATAAAAATGGTCTGTTTAATGTTGGAACTGGCAAAGCAAGAACGTGGAACGATTTGGTCTCTACCGTTTTCTTGAATATGAAAAGAGAAAAAAACATTAAATACATAGAAATGCCGGAAATTCTTCAGAACAAATATCAATATCATACTGAAGCAAACATAAATAAATTGCGAAGTGTTGGTTTTTCGCAAGAATTTACTTCACTTGAAGATGGAATTAACGATTATACAAAAAATTACCTTCTTAAAAATGGGTTTATTGCGTAATGAACATTCTTGCAACACTTTGTTATATTAAGAAAAATGGTAAAACTTTGATGATTTTCAGAAATAAAAAGGAAAATGATTACCACGAAGGAAAATGGAACGGTGTTGGTGGCAAATTTGAAATTGGTGAAAATCCTGAAGAATGTGCCATTCGAGAAGTAAAAGAAGAAACTGGACTTTCAGTAAAATCACTGAAAATGAAAGGTTTTATTTCATTCCCTAATTTTGATGGTAAAAACGATTGGCATGTTTTCCTTTTTAATATTGATGATTTTGAAGGTGAAGTTATTGATTCGGATGAAGGAGAGTTACATTGGATTAATGATGAAGATCTTACTAATCTAAATTTGTGGGATGGTGATAAAGTATTTATTCCGTGGTTAGAACAAGCAAATTTCTTTAGCGCCAAATTCATTTACAAAGGAAAATCATATATAAGTCATGAAGTAAAATTTTATTGAAATTTTCCACCTAATTGCATATTTAGGTGGAAATCTTGTTCATCTACAAGTATTTTCCAGTAATGCTTTTTGTGTTTGACTTAATTTCAGATGGCGTTCCTTCTGCAATTATATTTCCACCATTTTCTCCGCATTCTGGTCCTAAATCAATAATATAATCTGCAGTTTTTATAACATCAACATTATGTTCAATAATAAGAACAGTGTTTCCTTTTTCTACAATTTTATTTAGAGTTTGCAAAAGAATTTTTACATCTTCAAAATGCAAACCTGTAGTTGGTTCATCAAGGACATAGAATGTATTTCCTGTAGCAACTTTGCTTAATTCTGTAGCTAACTTCACTCGTTGTGCTTCGCCACCAGAAAGTGTAACTGCTTGCTGTCCGAGTGTAATATAACCCAAACCAACATCGTTTAAAGCACGAATTTTTCGACTTATTCGCGGAAAATCTTCAAAGAATTCAAGCGATTCTTCAACTGTCATTCCTAAAATATCTGCTATAGATTTTCCTTTATATAAAATCTGAAGCGTTTCTTTATTGTACCTTTTTCCTTTGCAAGTCTCGCATTTTACATAAATATTTGGCAAAAAGTTCATTTCGATTTTCTTCATACCGTCTCCTTCACAATCTTCGCATCTGCCTCCTGAGACATTGAAACTGAATCTTCCTGGCTTATAACCTCTAATTTTTGAATCTGGTAATTCTGTAAATAATTCTCTGATGAATGTAAATAATCCCGTGTATGTTGCTGGATTTGAACGCGGTGTTCTGCCAATTGGTGATTGGTCAATTTCTATGATTTTATCAATATTTTCTATTCCATGAATTTCACTAAATGGCAATGGGACAACTTTTGATTTATAGATTTTTTTCATCAGAATGCTTACAAGTGTTTCGTTTATCAGACTCGATTTTCCTGAACCGCTCAAACCCGAAACTACAATTAATTTTCCAAGTGGAAGTTTCAAATTCACATTTTTAAGATTATTTCCACTCGCACCAATTAATTCAATGAATTTCCCATTTCCATCTCTAATTTTTGGTTGAGGTTCTATTTGAATAATATTTTTCAGATACTTAACAGTGAGAGATTTTTCATATTCACGATTTGAAAGCAAATTATTTTTTGTATCAGCAACGCAAACATTTCCACCATGTTCTCCAGCTCCAGGTCCTAAATCGACAACATAATCAGCTTCTTCAATTGTTTCGCGGTCGTGTTCAACAACAATAATTGTATTTCCTAAATCGCGTAAATGCTTAAGAGAATTTATCAAACGAATATTATCGCTCTGATGCAAACCGATACTTGGTTCATCAAGAACATACAAAACTCCAGCAAGTTGCGAACCAATTTGCGACGCAAGTCGAATTCTTTGGGATTCGCCTCCGGAAAGTGTTCTTGCAGAACGACTTAACGATAAATAATCTAAACCAACATTCGAAAGAAATTCAATTCGTTTTCTAATTTCTTTTAAGATTGGTTCAGCAATTATTTCATTTCTTCCTCGAAAAGTTAGTTCTTCAAAAAATACTTTTGCTTTGCTAATTGGTTTATTTGTCATTTCTGAAATACTTAAACCTTCAATCTTTACTGCAAGCGATTCCTTTTTCAAACGACCTCCATTGCAAGATGTGCAAGAAGTTGTTGTCATAAAAGATTCAGCCCATTCTCTAATTTGAATTGATGAAGTATTTTCGAAATATTGTCTTACAAAACTGATAATTCCTTTGTACTTGTGGTCGTATGCAATTTCATCTCCTTTGGATAGTTTATATTTTATTTTAATAATATCATCTGTTCCAAAAAGCAATATTTGTTTTTGTTCATCTGTAAAATCTTTCAGTTTTGTATCAAAAGTAAAACCATACTTCTGAGAAATACTCTCTATTTGATTGAAAAACCAGGTTGAACGTGGTTTGCCGATTGCTTCAATGCCACCTTCATTTATAGATAAATTCCAATCTGGAATAAGTAAATCAAGTGAAATTTCTTTTTTTTCTCCTAAACCATCGCAATCAGAACAAGCTCCGTAGGGCGAATTGAATGAGAATGAATTGGGTGCGAGTTCGGGATAACTAATTCCGCAATAATTACAAGTTAAATGTCTGCTAAATAGCTTATCTGATTTTTCGTTATTTATTATAATTGTTCCGCTACCATAATTCAAAGCAATTTCAACCGATTCACGTATTCTTCTTTCAGATTTTTCGTTTACTGTTAGTCTATCTACAACAATTTCAATGTTATGAATTTTGTATCTCTCAACTTGAAAATTCTCTGTGATTTCGTAAACTTCACCATCTACTCGAACTCGCAAAAATCCATCGCTAAAAACTTCTTGAAATAATTCTTTGTAATGACCTTTTCTTCCTTTGATGATTGGAGCTAAAATCAGAATTTTTTTTCCAATGAATTCTGAAATAATTGTTTCTATCATTTTTTCAGAATTTTGCTTTTCAACTTTTCTTCCACATTGGTAACAATATGATTCACCAACTCGAGCGTATAATAATCTTAAAAAATCATAGATTTCAGTAACAGTTCCAACTGTTGAACGCGGATTTCCGGCAGTTGTTTTCTGTTCAATTGAAATTGCTGGACTTAGTCCTTGAATTAAATCAACATCTGGTTTTTCAAGCATTCCAAGGAATTGGCGTGCGTAAGCCGAAAGTGATTCTATATATCTTCGCTGACCTTCGGCGTAAATTGTATCAAAAGCGAGTGATGATTTTCCCGAACCCGAAAGTCCAGTAATTACTGAGAATGAATTTCTTGGTATTCGCAAATCAATATTTTTAAGATTATGCTCGCGTGCCCCTTTAATAATTATGTATTTATCTTCCATAAATCTCGTTTCTCAAAATCATACTATTCCCATTCCAAGCAGAATGGAAAAAATCAGCAACACAATTCCTACAATTTGCTGAAGTGTTTTAATCGTTATTTTTTTCAGTAATTTTTTTCCCATAAATGCACCAAAAAATGCAGATAACGTTGCAAAAACGAGAAGTTTATAATCAAGATTTGTATTTAATGAAAAGAATTGGCTTGAATAAACTGACAAACGTGAAATATCAATTAATAGTGCTATTCCGATACTGGTTGCAATAAATTGCTCTTTTGTAAGATTTGCACGAATTAAAAATGCTGTTCGTAACGCTCCTTGATTTCCCGAAAGACCGCCAAAAAAGCCACTTAATACTCCGCCAAAAGGTAAATATTTCTTATCAAAATTCAGATTTGAAAAAAATGGGAGAAAATCCATCATCGAAAATATTGCAAGTAAAATTGCAATTATCAGTTTTACGGGAATTATTTGAAAATTGTTTTCAGCTATTGAATAACTTGCAATTGGTTGAATTTTTGCGAAATATGTTAGTAATTCAGCTCCCAAAAATGCAAAAATGAAAGCCGGAATTCCGAATCGAAATAGAACTCCGAAGTTAATACTTTTTCCAACTAACAAAATTTTGAAAATATTATTAAGAAAGTGAACAACAGCTGTTAGAACAATTGCCATTTCTATTGGGAAAAATATTGCAAAAATCGGGACAAGCATAGTTCCCAAACCAAATCCAGAAAAAAATGTTAGTGTCGAACCGAAAACTGCTGCTAAACTAATAATTAAATATTCAGTCATTTTGATTTTCCATTTTATGAATTTAGAATTTTGATTTGTGAATTAAAATTCAAATTTTAATTCAAACCCAAGCTAAAAGTCAAAATTCTATCAATTAAAGATATTTTTTCATAAAAATCGAAATACTTAAATATGCTTTTTCAAGTTGAATTTCTGTTGGTAAAAATACAACTCTAAAATGCTTTGTGTTTGGTTTCTGCCCAAAACCATCGCCAGGAACGACCACAACTCCCGTTTCTTTTATCAAATTGATGACAAATTCTGTATCTGATTTCTCAATTTCAATTTTTGGGAAAGCATAAAATGCTCCTTTTGGCTGAACACAACTAATTCCATCTATTGCATTAAGCATTTCGACCGTTAATTTTCTTCTTCGCTTAAGTTTAGCCATAATTTCAATTAGATGTTCATTTTTACTATCTAAAGCTGCGGGAATTGCATATTGCATTGGATGTGTAGCGGATAATCTTGCACGCAACATTTTATTTATTGCTTCAATATAATCAGAAAGAATTCCAACATTTCCACTGATAATTCCCCAACCAACTCGCCAGCCAGGAACTACATAATTTTTCGAAAGACCGCCGAAAGTAATAATTGGAGTTTCAGAATCGAGCGATGCAATAGAAATATGCTTTTCTTCATCAAAAAGCAATTTATCGTAAATTTCATCTGCAAAAATTACAAGATTGTGCTTTTTTGCAATATTGATTAACTCAAGCAAAGTTTCTTTCGAAAAGTTTGAACCTGTTGGATTATTTGGATTTATGATAATTATTGCTTTTGTTTTTTCATTTATTTTTGATTTTATATCTTCAATATCTGGTTGCCAGCCGTTTGTTTCGTCAAGAAAATAAGGATTTTCAATTGCTTGTAGTTTACTTGCTACGGCTGTGTAAAGTGGGTAACCTGGTGTTGGAGTTAAAATGTTGTCGCCTTCATTTACTAAAGCAGTTAGAGCAAGTTCAATTGCTTCGCTTGCACCTGTTGTAATAAAAAGATCGTGAATATTAGTAATTCCTTTTCGTGTTGCTTCCCGTTTAATTGATTCGCGAGCTATTTCAATTCCTGATGATGGTGCATATCCATTTTTATTTATCATCATCGCTTTGTATGTTTCTTCAAGCATTTGTTTTGGTGGGGCAAAATCGAATAAATTTGGATCACCAATATTTAAATAAAGCATCTCTTTACCAGATTTTGCAACTTCTTGAGCAATTACAACAATATCTCTTACAGCATATTTAATATTTTCAGTTCTTTTAGCTGGTGAAATTTTGATCATTCTTATTTCCAATTTAATAATTGATTTATCTATTGAAAAATAAGAAAATTCTTTATAACTACTGAACCAAAATCATCTTGCGCTTTTGGTTAAAACCATTCAAAGTTTCTAATTTGTAGAAATAAACTCCACTCTGTAAAAAGCTTGCTTCAAATTCAATTTCATAATTTCCGGTTAAAAAGGTTTAATAACTAATCCTTTAACCTTTTCGCCTAAAAGATTGTAAATAGTTAACTGACATATTGAATTTGATGAATTAGTTGGAATTGAAAATTTTATTAACGTTGAAAAAATCAGAGTCTTGAAATATATTAACCAACAAGATGATGAATGAGTTTAATCTACAATAAAAATAATGGCAAATTGTATTATTTTGAGTTTAATTCTTAAAATAATATGAAAATCAATTCAATTAAATCAGCCGTTGAATCTCGAATAAAGGAAAAAAGTTCACTTTTTATTGGAAAAGCATTCCCAATAAAATCACAAATTGAGATTGAACAAATATTTCAACAGCTAAAAGTAGAGTTTTCTGATGCAAATCATATCTGCTTTGCATGGAAACTTCATCCTAATTTTGAAAAATATTCTGATGATGGAGAACCGAATGGAAGTGCTGGTGTTCGTTTACTTAACGCAATTAATCATTTTCAATTACAAAACACATTATTAGTCTCAATAAGATATTTTGGTGGAATTAAACTTGGCGTTGGTTTTTTAGGGAAAACATATTATCAAAATGGAATTGAAACATTACAATTTTGTGAAATCGTAGAAGAAATTGAATTTGGGAAACTCATCATTAATTACAATTACGAACAATCAAAAACTGTTCATCATTTTTTGGAAAAATTTAAGGCTAAAATTATACAAAACGAGTATTTAAACAACCCAATTATCCATGCCTTAATTGCAATTGAAGTAATTCATCAATTTGAATCTGAATTGAAATTAGCATTAAATAATAATATCAATATAATTTCGGACAAATCAACTTTTTTTCAATCTAAAACTTGACAAAAAACTCTCATTTGCTTATCTTAATAATAGACAAACGTATCTTTTTTATTAATTCTTGAGGTAATATGATTTACACAAAGACTGGTGAATACGCGATAAGAGCAATCCTATATTTGGCAAGAGCTCCAAAAGACTTACTTGTAATGTCGTCAAACATTGCGAAAACTGAAGATATTCCTTCGCACTATTTAGCTAAAATTTTACAAAGAATGGCAAAATTTGGTTTTGTTGATTCATTTAAAGGTCGCGGTGGTGGTTTTAGAATAACAAAATTAGCATTAAATAGTACAATACTTGAAGTTGTTGAGAGAATTGAAGGTCCCGTAATAACTTTAACATGCATAACAGGATTAAAAGAGTGCTCTGATGAAAATCCATGTCCGTTACACGAAGAATGGAATGATTTGAGGAATAAAATCTTCAATCTGATTTCAAGCAAAAATGTTCAGCAAGTTGCTCAAGAATATAACGATATGCTGAAAAAGAATGAAGAGATGATTGCTAACTTCACTCACGAAAGCAACGGAGAAAAACTTAGTTAAAAAAAGCCCGATTAATGGGCTTTTATTGTTAAAAGTTCTATTATATTAAACTTAACCTTGCATATTTTGCAACCATTTTCTTCTTTCCATGGTCCTCAAAATGAATAGTAATTTTAGCTTCTTCACCATTTCCTTCTATTGCAAGAATTTTTCCACTACCAAAGACTTCATGTGATACTCGACTTCCGACTCTATAGGTTCTTCTATCAATTCCAAGTTCATCTAAATCGTCGTTGTATAAATCATCGTAAAAAGATTTTCTTTTTCTGCCGGAACGTACCTCTGCTGGTTCTTTTTCATTAAATATAGTTGCAGGATCAACTTCGTTAATAAATCTACTACGCTCCTGGTAAGCTACTTCACCAAATCTGTAACGTGAACGTGCGTGAGTTAAATATAATTTTTCCTTAGCCCGAGTACATGCAACATAAAATAACCGTCTTTCTTCCTCTATATCAGCATCTGTATCATATTTAGAATTGATTGGAAATAAATCTTCTTCTAAACCGATAATGAAACAAATATCATATTCAAGACCTTTTGCATTGTGTACTGTCATTAATGTAATATGTTGGGAGCTATTGTTTAGTTCATCAACACTTGCCATTAATGAAACTTCAGCAAGAAAATCATCAATTGTAGCACTTTTATTTCTTTGAGAGAATTCATGAATTACATTTAGAAGTTCTTGGATGTTCATACTTTTTTGCATTGCATCTTTTGTATTTTCTTCTTTAAATGATTTAATAATTCCCAATTCATCAACCAAAGCTGAAGTTAATTCGTAAAGCGAAAGTTTATCCTTCAATTGTACATATTTATCAAGTAATAATTTGAATTGCTTAACATTTTTTTGAATTCTTTCTTTTACTTCAATTACTTCAAAAATGCGTGCCATTGTCTTGAAAAAAGTAATTTCTAATCTACGAGAAAAAGCAAGCATTTTTTCAATAGATGTGTTTCCAATGCCCCGTTGTGGAAAATTCATTATCCTTAATAAACTTTCTTCATCACTCTGATTAGCCAAAACTCGAAGATAAGCGACAATATCTTTTACTTCTTTTCTGCGATAAAATTCAACACCACCAATTATTTGGTATGGCAATTTTTCGCGGCGTAGTGCATCTTCCAACGCTCGCGATTGGGCATTTGTTCTGTAAAGAATGGCAAGGTCATTTAGTGAAATTTTTCGTTTTTGTATTTCTTTTTTGATTTGCATAGAAATCTGATAAGCTTCATCTTTTTCATCAGAACAACGAATTATTGATATTTTTTCACCTTCTTTATTTTCAGTCCAAAGATTTTTTTTAAGTTGATTTTTATTCTTAGAAATAACTGAATTAGCACCATTCAAAATATTTTTTGTTGAACGATAATTTTGTTCCAATTTATGAATTTGAACTTTTTGAAAATCCTTTTCAAAATCTAAAATATTTGAAATATCTGCTCCGCGCCAACCGTAAATACTTTGAGCATCATCACCAACAACACATACTTTTATTTTGTTAAAACTCAATTCCTTAACCAAATTATATTGTGCTTTATTAGTGTCTTGATATTCATCAACCAAAATATATTTGAAGCGATTTCTATAATTTGCTAGTATTTTAGGCTCATTTTGGAATAATACTAACGGTTTTATTAATAAATCATCAAAATCCATTGCATTATTTTCTTTTAATCTACTTTCATATAATTCATAAATTTTAGCAAAATGTTGGTCAGCTAATGTTACAACAAAATTTTGACGATAGTTTTCAATAGTTACAAGATGATTTTTTTGATTACTAATTTTATGTTGAATTCGTGACGGAATATATAAATCTTGTGAAATATCTAATTCTTGGATAGCATGCTGTACAAGCTGTACTGAATCTTCTCTATCGTAAATCGAAAAGTTTCTGGAATAACCAATTTTATCTGCGTGATCTCTTAATATTTTGCCAAAGACCGAATGAAAAGTCCCCATCCAGATTTCGTCCGCCTTTTTTCCAACAAGTTTTTTAATTCTTTCTTTCATTTCTTGAGCGGCTTTATTAGTGAAAGTTAAAGCCAAAATTGAAGATGGTTCATAGCCATTTTCAAGCAAATAAGCAATTTTATGTGTAAGAACTTTTGTTTTTCCTGATCCAGCGCCAGCAACTATCATTTGGGAAGATTTTATACATTCTACTGCTTCTCTCTGAACAAGATTCAACGATTCTAAGATTTTCATATTAAACCATTTTTTTTGAAGTGCAAATATAAGGAAACGATAAAACTTAAACAAAAAAAGTGGATTAAATAGTGTGCTCCAATTTTCCTAAAATTTCTCCCAAAATATATATACTTCCTAGAACTACTAAGCACGAATTCTCTTCAGAAAATTCACGAATAAATTTTGCTGGGTTTTCAAGAGCTTGTCCCCTGATTTTAAGTGTGCTCCCAATTTCCATTAGTTCAGATATTTTTAATGCTCTTTCATAATTTATTGAAGTAAAGTAAAATTCATCAAATATTTCATTTAATTTTTCTAATATTTTCAAAATTGCTTTGTCTTTCATACAACCAAATATTACTACTTTTTTTTTGCATGAATAATTCATTTTTTTGAATGAATCTAAAAACATTTCAATGCCTTCAATATTGTGTGCTGAATCAAAAATCACTATTGGATTATTAGAATATATTTCAAATCTTCCTCGTAACTTACTATTTTTACTAGCGTTAGCAATTCCATCTAAAATTTTGTTGATTCTTAATTTCTTATCTAAAACGATTTTTATAGCAAACACTGCTAATGAAACATTTCTTAGTTGATAATTGCCCAGAAGTTCAGTTTTGTAAATATTAAGAACATTATTATTGATTCTAATTCTTACGTGCTCCGGAAATTGCGTAACATAATCTTCTATTTGATATAATTTCGAGTTTGATAATTTTGATTTTTCTTTGATAACTTTTTTTGCTTTATCTGATAAATACCCAATAAATACATTTGAGTTATCATGAATAATTCCCGCTTTCTCAATAGCAATTTCTTCAGTTGAATTCCCCAATATATCAGTATGCTCCAAACTGATTGTAGTTATCACAACATATTTTGAATTTATAACATTTGTGGCATCTAATCTGCCACCAAGTCCAGTTTCTATAACAGCGAAATCTACATTATTTTCATAAAAATATTGAAATGCCATCGCAGTCCCAATTTCAAAAAAAGTTATTTGATGTTCATCAATAAAATTATTGAATTTTTTGACAAAATTTGTAACAAAATCTTTTGAAATATTATTCCCATTTATTCTAATTCTTTCAGAATAATCTACTAAATGTGGAGAAGTATAAAAACCGACTTTATAACCGTGCTCCATTAATATTGAAGATATGAATGATAATGTACTCCCTTTTCCATTTGAGCCAGCTATATGTATTGTTTTTAACTTTTTTTCTGGATTCCCTATCAATTGTAAAAATGTTTGAATATTTTCTAGTCCAAGTTTTATACCAAATTGATGAAGTGAAAATATTTTTTCTGTTGCTTGTTCGTATGTCATGAAAGATTATAGCTTGCAGTTAAATTTGATACGCTCTCTATTTTTTGTGTTTCACAAAATTCTTTAATTCCATCAAGAATTTCAATACTAACTTTCGGATTAATAAAATTAGCAGTCCCAATCTGAACAGCTGAAGCTCCCGTAATCATAAATTCTATTGCATCTTTCCAATTCATAATACCACCAATTCCAATTATTGGAATTTTTACATTCTGGCTAATTTCTAAAATCTTTGCTAAAGCAATCGGTTTTATAGCTGCTCCCGAAAGTCCTCCAGTAACATTTTTAATTTTGGGTTTTCTCGTATAAATATCGAATGAAGTTCCAACAAGAGTGTTAATTGCAGAAACCGCATTCCAATTTGCATCTTTAGCAACTTGAGCATAATTCCAAATTGAAGTTGTATTGGGAGATAGTTTAAGAATAAGTGGTTTATTTGTTACTGGACGAAGCATAGAAGTTATTGTTTTTACAGCATTTAAGTCATTCCCAAAAAGTAAGCCACCATCTTTTACATTTGGACAAGATACATTAATTTCAAATGCTTTTATGATACTTATATCCTTTAATTCTTCAACACATATTTTATATTCTTCAAAAGAACTTGCAGCAATGTTGCAAATTAAAGTTGATTTCACTTTTTCTAGGAAGGGTATTTTTTGAGATATAAATTCCCTTAAACCGATATTTGCCAATCCAATTGCATTTAACATCCCAGATGGAGTTTCAATTATTCTAGCGGGAGCATTTCCTTTTCTTGGTTCTAATGAGATAGATTTTGTTACAATCGCACCTATTTCACTCAAATCTATAAATTCTGATATTTCATTTCCATAACCAACTGTTCCAGATGCAAGAATAATTGGATTTTTAAGCTGTAAACCACCTATATTTACCGCTAAATCAATCATGAAAACCTAATAGCTTTTGAATTAAAAACCGGACCATCTTTGCAAACTAACAAAAAGCCACTTGAATCAGCTTTTTCTACAGGACAACCCTGACAAATTCCAATTCCACATGCCATTCTACTTTCAGTAGATAACTCAGTATCAATATTAAGCTTTTCGAAATATTCTTTTGAAGCTTTTAACATTTGTGTTGGACCACATGAATAGACTTTTATAGAATCATGCTCCCAATTATTTTCTTTTTCAATTAGTTCGAGAACGTTTCCTCTAAAACCAACAGAACCATCATCCGATGAAATTTCTTTAGGATTTTCATCTTTTATTAAGAATTTTGAATTTCTAACACCATGATACAATTTATAATTTACGTTCTTTGTATTTAGCGCTTTGATGAGAAATGGGAATGGAGCATATCCAATTCCTCCAGCAACTAAAATTGCTACTTTCTGTTCATCTATAAAAAATCCATTTCCTAGTGGTCCTTCTATACTGATTGTTTGATTGACCATTAATTTTGAAATTGCTTCAGTTCCAATACCAACTATTTCGTAAAGAAAAGTTACATTTTCATTTTCAACATCTGAAATTGAAAAAGGTCTTCGAAGAAAAACCTCATTTTTAGGCAATAAATTACAGAATTGCCCCGGTTTCGCACTATTGGCAATTTCTGGAGCACAAACAATTAATTGATAAATATTTTCAGAGACTCGTTTGTTAGCGATAATCCGAAAATCTTTTATTACAACCGACATTATAAACCTTTTAAAAGGAATTGTTTTTCAATTTCAGTTATTTTATCAATTCTCTTTTGATGTCTTTCGCCTAAAAAACTGGTATTAAACCATACTTTTATAATTGCTTTTATTGATTCAATTCCCAGAGTTCTTGCTCCTAATACTAAAATATTTGCGTTATTATGCTCCCGAGAACTTCTTGCTGAAAATTCGTTATAACATGTAACGGCTCGAATTCCCGGAACTTTGTTCGCGGCGATTGCTGAAGGAATGCCTGTGGCATCAAAAAGAATTCCGAAATACGCTTCTTTTAAACTTACTAACTTTGCAACTTGAAAAGCGAAATCTGGATAATCGCATGCTTGGTCAGTAAATGTTCCCACATCATTTATTTCATATGTCGTAACTTCTTTTATATAACGTTTTAGCTCTTCTTTAATAATAAATCCTGTATGATCTGAACCAACTGCTATTTTCAATTTTTCAGTAGATATTTCTCGATTTTCTATAGAAATATTTTTTCCTAGTTTTTCATTGAATTCAATTTTAATTTTATTTTGTTTGATAACATCCATTGCTGCTGGAGTTATCAATGCTCCCTTTTCAAGTTGGAGAATACTTTTTCCACTTTTATGCAATTGTAAAATAACTTCTTCTGTTACTAATTGTTTTTTCATTATAATAATTCTGTTTGGTTATTAATTTTTAAGTAATCAACAACATCTTTAACTGACTGAGCATTCTCTCTATTACAAATTAACAATGAATCTTTTGTTTCAATTACAATTAAATTATCCAAACCAATTACTGCAGTAAATTTCTCAGGATTATAAATATATGATGAATATGTTTTTTCTGTAAAGATATTACCAATTTTTGTATTGTGATTCTCATCTTGATTCGAAAGTTGATATACAGCTTCCCAACTACCGACATCATTCCAATTAAAATCACCCTTAACCATATAAACATACGGTGATTTTTCCATAATTCCATAATCAACTGAGATAGATTTAACTTCACCATATACTTGAGTTAGAGTTGCATCAAATTCTGAAGTACCGATTACATTCGCAATCTTTGCAATTTCTTCATACATATCAGGAAGTAATGTTTCAAATGCGAGTAATATTTCTGAACTTTTCCAAATGAACATTCCGGAATTCCAGAAAAAGTCTCCAGAACTTACAAATCTTTTTGCAGTTGAAAGATTAGGTTTTTCAGCAAATGTTTGCACTTTATATATTGAATCGCTTGATTGTTTATCATTTATTTGAATATAACCATAACCAGTTTCTGGACGACTCGGTTTAATTCCTATTGTTACTAATGCATTATTACTTGATGCAAATTCAATCGCTTTTACTAATGTTTCTTTAAAGAGTATCTCATCTAAAATAAGATGATCTGCTGGTAAAGTTACAATAATTGAATCGGGATTAAGTTTATTGACAATTACTGCACTTAGGGCAACACATGGTGCAGTGTTTTTACCAAAAGGTTCTGCAATAATATTTTCTATAGGAATCTTAGGTAATTGTTCAATTATTTGTTCTTTTTGAATTTTATTTGTGATAATTAGTATTTTGTCTGAATCAATTAAACCATCAAGCCGCTTTACAGTAGCCTGAATCATTGTATCTTCACTAAATATTTTTAGTAATTGTTTAGGTGTTTTTGCTCGACTTCTCGGCCAAAATCGGGAACCTACTCCACCAGCCATTATTACTGCATAAACGTTCATAAAATCCTATATTCTATAATTTGAATTGTAAATATACAAACTTTGAAATGTTAGTAAAATGAAAAGAATTGGATGTTTATGTATCCTTTAAAACAAAAAAGCGATTTCGTAATAAAATCGCTTTTTTTGTGGGCAGAGACGGAATCGAACCGCCGACACAAGGATTTTCAGTCCTTTGCTCTACCGACTGAGCTATCTGCCCATCATCATAATTTTGAGCCGTAAAAATATATAATTTTACTTTTACACACAAGAATTTTATTTAATAATTTTTGTCCCTTCTAAATTTTTTGTTAATTCAGATGCATCTGTAATAATTGCTTCTTTACCTGTTACTTTTACAAAATTAATTGCAGCCTGAATTTTTGGAAGCATGCTTCCGTCAGAAAAGTGATCTTCTCTGATATATTTCTCAGCTTCAGAAATAGTAATTGTATCAAGTTCAATTTGATTTGGCTTATTAAAATTCAAACAAACTTTTGGAACATCGGTTAGGATTATAAACTTATCGGCATTTACTTCCTGTGCGAGTAAACTTGCCGCCAAATCCTTGTCAATTACCGCTTCTACTCTTTGAAGATTTCCAATTTCATCTAAATAAACAGGAACTCCACCACCTCCAGAAGCAATTACTATATTTCCTTCATTCGAAAGCTGATGGACAATTCTACGATTTAGAATTTCAATTGGTTTTGGTGAAGGAACAACTCTTCGCCAACCTCTTTTTCTTGGATCTTCTTTAAATATCCAAGAATTTGATTTTTGAAGAAGTTGGGCTTCTTCTTTAAGATAAAATCCTCCGATAGGCTTGGTTGGATCTTTAAATGCAATATCATTTTTATCAACCAGAACTTGTGTAACTAATGTAATCACATTTTTTTTAATCTTATTTTCATTTAATGTATTTAATAATTGTCTTTCGAGCATATAACCAATTCCACCTTGTGAATCGGCAACACAAATATCAAGTGGCATTCTCGGGATTTTATATTTTGAATAACCCGCCTCATTCCTAAGAACAATATTCCCCACTTGCGGACCATTACCATGCGTTATAATTATTTCATAACCTTGTTTAATTAAATTGATAAGATTTTCTGCTGTTCTGCGAGAATTTCTTTCTTGTTCTGAAATTGAACCAATTTCATTTCCCCGTAGAAGAGCATTTCCTCCGAGTGCAATAACTACAATTTGTGACATAAAATAATCAGTATTCTCCTACTCAACCGTTACACTTTTTGCTAAATTTCTTGGTTGATCAACATTTAAACCTTTTTTTACTGCAATATGATAAGATAATAGTTGCAATGGAATTACTGTTAAAATTGGCATCAATAATTCATTTGTTCTTGGAATTCTGATAACGTGATCTACTAAATTCTCGACATATTTATCGTCTTTGTCAATAATTGCTATAACTTTTCCGTTTCTCGCTTTTACTTCTTCTATATTGCTAATTACTTTTTCGTAAATTGCATCTTTCGGAGCTATAAAAACCGTTGGCATATTTTCATCAATAAGTGCAATTGGTCCGTGCTTCATTTCTGCCGCAGGATATCCTTCAGCGTGGATGTATGAAATTTCTTTTAATTTTAATGCACCTTCTAATGCAACTGGAAAATGAATTCCTCTTCCGAGATATAGGAAATTTTTAGCATTTACAAATTTTTCTGCGATTCTTTCTATTTCAGAATTTTGCGAGAGAATTTCGTTAACCAAATCACCAAGGTTATTTAATGACTGAATAATTTCTTTTCCATCAACAATTGATAGGTGTTTTCTTCTGCCAAGTAAAAGTGCAACAAGTATTAAAACTGTTATTTGTGAGGTAAATGCTTTAGTCGAAGCAACTCCAATTTCGGGTCCAGCGTGTATATAAACTCCCGCATCGCTCGCACGTGCTATCGAACTTCCAACTACATTAACAATTCCAAGGACTAAAGCTCCTTTTCTTTTAGCTTCTTTTAAAGCTGCAAGTGTGTCTGCAGTCTCTCCACTTTGGGAAATGAAAATAATAGTGTCCGATGGCTCGATAATTGGGTTTCTGTATCTAAATTCTGAAGCATATTCCACTTCAACTGGAATTCCTGTACATTTTTCAAGAAGATATTCGCCAACTAAAGCTGCATGCCACGAAGTACCACAAGCAGAAATAATTATTCTTTTTGATTGCAAAATTCGTTCTTCAAAACCATGAAGTCCACCTAACTTTGAAATTCCTTCTTCTAAAATTGTTCTTCCGCGGAGTGTATCGTTCAGTGATATTGGTTGGTCCATAATTTCTTTAAACATAAAATGAGGGTAACCACCTTTTGTAATTTCTTCTAAATCCATTTCTATTTTATTTATTTCTTTTGAAATTGAATCATTATTCAAACTTTTAATAAAATAACTATCTTTTGTTATTTCCCCAATTTCTCCATCTTCAAGATAAATTACATTTTTTGTATGTGTAATAAGTGCATTAACATCGGATGCTATAAAATTTTCTCCTTTTCCTATACCAATAACTAATGGGGAACCATTTTTTGCAATCACTATTCTTTCTTTGTTATTTCGAGACAAAACAGCAATTCCATAAGTGCCATTTACTTTTAACAAAGCCTGCCGAGTTGCTTCGTATAGATTGTTATTATTATTTACATAGAAGAAGTGTATCAAATTGACCAAAACTTCAGTATCTGTATCACTTTTGAATATGTACTCTTTTTGAATTAAAAACTCTTTAAGTTCTTTGTAGTTTTCAATTATTCCATTATGAACGAGCATTAATTCATCATCGGAACTAAAATGTGGATGAGCATTAACTTGGTTGGGAATACCATGTGTAGCCCAGCGTGTGTGTCCAATTCCAGTGGTCCCAATTACTTGTCTTTTTTTCATTTCAGATTCAAGTACAGAAACTTTACCTTTTTCTTTTATTAATTGTATTCTTCCATCATCAAGAATTCCAATTCCTGCGGAATCGTATCCTCTATATTCTAATCTTTTTAATCCTTCGATAAGAATCGGAGCACTATTTTGTTCTCCAACATATCCAACTATTCCACACATAGTGTTTGCTCGTTTTAATTTTTGATTGTCGCAAATTTATGATATTTTGTTCTATAATAAAATGAAAAAGCCGATCGTTTGATCGGCTTCTTCATAAATGTGTTTTGAATCAATTACTTTAATAACATCATTTTTTTCACTGAAACAAAGTTACCAGCTTGAATTCTGTAAATATACAAACCGCTTGCTAATTTGCTTGCATCAAATACTACTGAATGATAACCAGCTTCAAGTTGTTTATTTACAAGTGTTGTTACTTCTTGTCCGATAGCGTTATAAATTTTCATTTCAACATTCGAAGATATTGGTAATGCAAATTTAATTGTTGTTGCAGGATTAAATGGGTTTGGATAGTTTTGCATTAATTCAAATTTAACAGGAATTTGATTTTCATTTATTCCAACTTCGTCAAATGCACCAGTAATAGCTCTAAAATGAAACTCTCTATCGTACATTGACCACGCACTTCCGTTAAAAACGAATGAACGTGTATCTCCACCTAGATCAGAGCCATCGCGTCCTAATGTCATCCAAACTGTTGTTGTGTTTTCAGCTGGAACAGAAAAACCAACCCAGAAATCGCCTGTCATTCCGTTTAAATTTTCGGAATATGGACGTAAGTCAGTTTCAGTCATTCTATATGGATTAGATTGTGATGCCGACGGATAAGTTCTAATTGGGGTAATAAGATCATTCCCTGGCAAACCAGAGTTATCAGCCCAAACATGAATATCTATTTCTCCATTTGGACGGCTCATATCTGTGTAATTTCTTAATAATGTATTTACAAGTGTTGTTGAAGTATTTTCAGGTAACGAAATTCTTTTGGCTACTGCTGCTCCAACTGGGATTTCTAGAACGAATGTAACTTCGTCATTATCATACATTAAATAATTTCCTGAAATATATGAAAATGAATTTCCACTTGCTGAAACTACTGTATCGATATTTCCAACTGAATCTGCAACTGCAATTCCAAAATACACTTTTGCACCAGCCTCTTGTTCAGGAATTGAGAAATAATATATGCTTCCGTAAACAGAGTCTGGAGTAACAATTGTTGGAGTAATATTTGAATCTATAGGATCAACTACATATCCAACGCCTGCATACGCTACACCAGAAATGTCAGTAATATTAGCAGCAATAACAAATTTTCCAATAGTACCTTGTTCGTCTTGTGGTCCGTCATAAACAACAAGTGGTGCGCTTAAATCATTTTTTGAAATTCGAATTTGAACATCATCAATGTACATACCGTCCATGGTGAATCCACCATCGGAATCAAATCTGAATCTAATTTTAACACCTGTTTGACCAACATAACCGCCTAATGGAAGAACTATTTGTTCCCAACCGTTAGAAACTCCATCAATTGCAGTTAGTGTTCTCCAACCTGAAATTCCATCATATTTAATGTCAACATACATATAATCAAAACCTTCTTCGATTTCGTATTTTGCATAGAAAGAAAGTTCTGCATCAAGTGCTTCTGAAAAATCAAGTCCACTAACCATCAAGGCATAATATAACGCATCATCAGGATATAGTCCTTCAGGGCTTTCTGTTAATGAATGTACAGGAGAATAGTTTTCATTTGTAACTAATCCCCAAGCACCATATAATTGCCAATTTGCTGTTCCATCTTCAAAATCATCAAAGAAAACAATTGATGAATCTACTGGTTCAACTAATTCACCATTTCCTATTAAAAGAACGTCATCAACTGCAAGTCGCCACATATCAGCATCAGAATATCCATAGAAAGCAATATAATATTGTCCTTCAACTGGTACTCCAAAACTAGTACTGAAATTTGAATATACAGTATTTGCGATACCTGTTGAATCAAATAAAGTAGCTATTATAGATTTTGAACTATCTATAGTGTCTGTTAAATAAACTGCCATATTTTCAGGGTAAGTACCTGATTGTGCACGATAACCAAATGAAAGGTTATAATTTTCAGCAGCATGTAAACTAATCGGACCGATATAAGCCCAATCATCCATTGCTTGTGTAGAATTATAAGTAACCGCCATTGAATAAGCACCGCTTTGTGGAAGACCTCCATAAGCTACCCAAGTTTTACCGTCGTTGTTTGCATCAACAACTGTATAATATCCTGGCAATGTTCCTTCTTCAAAATCATCATAGAAGATAACAGAAGCCGGATCAATAACGTAAGCTGTAACTTCGTTACTTGGGTTTGATTCGACAGCATCATCGTAAACGGCAGTAACGTAGTATGAATAATATTGATTATACGCAGGGAAATCATAATCAACATACATTAATGTATCGGATGTACCAACAACTTCACCATTTCTGTAAACATTGAAATGTTGTAATGCTTTTGGTAATTCAACTCTATTAATGTGAGTTGCTGTAAATTTATCAACTCTTTCCTTATAACTTGAAGCACTTTCTGAAACAGTTTTCTTCAATGGAATTTGTGCGTCTTTTGGTGTACTAACAATTTTGAATTGCGAAATTTCTGATTTCTCTTCAAAATTGAATGATAAGTTTTTACCATCAGCGATTCCAGTTACTTTAATATCATCTAATGATAAGTTGTATTGATCTGTAACATTATTGTGAACCCAAGCTAAATAAATAGTTTGATTTGCATAAGCACTTAAATCAACAGTAAATTGCTTGAACATTCCAGCAGCATCCGAACCAAGTGTAACATCAAGTAAATCTGTAGTAAATGTTGAAGGATCTTGTCCTACAGTAGATACTTTTACTTGAAAATGTTCTTGATACCAATTTGCATCTGAAGCACCAGCATAGAAAGTAAGTGATGGTGTTTCACCAAGTTCAACTGAAGGTGTTATTAACCAGTTATTTGGGGTTAATGCACCAGAAGAATTTGAGTATGAAAAACTTGTTGCTGCATAGTTACCCGAGTTTACGAATGCATTCCAAGTTCCCCAAGTGAAAGTATCGCCATCTTGATCAATATTTGACCAGTTTGGATCAATCAGACTGGATTCAAAACCTTCGCTAAAAGAACCTGCTTCTGAAGGTGGAACAAAACTCCAGTACAATGGAACAAATCCGATATTATCAAATGCATAAAGATCGAATGGAGCTGGGTGCGTATTTGCTTCTGTTGTGAAAGACCAAACATCACCAACAGATTCATTACCAATTGCATCATATTCAACCACTCTCCAATAAAATGTTGCGTCAAAAGGCATACCTTCAGCAACTATTGAACTATAAATAGTTGTATCAACTGAACCATCAAGTACTAAAACAGAATCTACCATATTTGCAACATCTTCATAGTTCATTGAACCATAAAGTTTATTGTAAAATGTTAGTTCAGGATTTGTCCAACTAACATCAGAATTAACAGGAACACCAACAGCACCATTTTCAGGAATTGGATTTGTAGCAACTCCAGGACCATATTGATATGCATAAATTTCAACATCATCAACACCAGTTCCATAAGCTGCATAAGCTGCATCAGTTACATCTCTCCATCTTAATTGAATATTTTGTCCTACATAAGTAGTAATATCCATTGTATAATTTACATAAGCAGTAGAATATGATGCTTCTGATAAATAAGTTAGAGTTGACCAATCTGTTCCATTTGTAGAAATTTCACAGAATGTAGTATCGTGTCCAGCAATATCTGGGGCAGACATATCGTCATCTTTCCACCAGAATGAAAGCATATAGTTTGCGTTTGAATCTGGAATTACAATTGGATTTGTTTGAAGAATTCCAACTCCAGAATGATTGTATCTAACTTTTGCAGCATAACTACCGCTATGTGATTCTGTTGTTGTCATCCACAAACCACCTTCATTTGCCCAACCAAGTGGTGGAAAATATGCGGTTTCAAATCCTTCAAAATATGGTACTTGAGAAACTAATTGTTCAACAACCATTTCGCCGTTAACGTAATTTGTGCTATCCCAAGGACCACCACCAGTAGAACTATATCCACCATAAGAATATGAACCACCATCAAGGCGATATCTGAATGAATAGTAGTATGAACCTAGTGTTTCAGTGATTACATTAGTAACCATATATTCATCGTTATTTCCAAAATCATTATTATAAGTTGCTGTTCTCCAAACTGATTCATCCCAATTAGCAGGATTTGTGTTTGAATCATTTAATCCAAACCAAACTTCAATTCCTGCACCTTGTCCAGCTTGGTCAGTAATACCAGATTCGTATACTTGTCCGTAAACTGAATATTCATAACCCGGTTCTCCATTAACAGAAGCTGGCCATTGTAAATTACACCAATCAACTGACGCTGTGCCAACATATTGCAATGGTAAAATTACTTTGTCAATATATTGACTTGCACCATAATCAGATGTTGCAACAAATTTCACTCTAAATTGGTCTGAAGATGTATTTGATACATAATCAGATACATCATATTTCATAAAGTGCCAATAATAATCTTGGTAAAGAATTGAATCAACTTTTACCCAATCTGTACCGTCATTTTCTGAAAAATATACTTCAAGAAAATCGGTATATGAAGTATAAGTAGTTGGGTGAGCATAGTAGAAAGAGACAAAATTATCAGCAACTTGTGATAAATCTAATCTACTAGAAATTAATTCTGCTTTTGAACCAACAGAAGCATTGTATGAACGGTATCTAGCTACATTTGACTCTTCAACTGATGCAGACCAAGTATATTGTGCCCAATTATATGTGCCTGATAGAATATTTGCTTGCCAATCTGTTGGAGGAAATGCCGTTTCAAATCCTTCCATATAGTGCAATGTAGGATCATAAGCTGAACCAGTTGCAGTGATTGTATCTGTTCCACCATTTGATTCAATGACTAATTGTGCAGAAAAATCACCTTCAACTGACGACATAAAATCAACAGCAAAAGTATCAGTTTGACCAGCAGTTAATTGAATTGTTTCATCAAAATTGGTTGAAAAAGGTGTTCCATCAAATCCAGAAACAGATGAAATTTCAAGTGTTCCACCACCAGTGTTTGAAATGATGAAAACATCGCCTGTTGTATCAAAATAATTTGTTTCATTCATTCCGAAATTAACACCTGTATAATTTATTGTTTGAACGGGATCGGAAGCAGGTTCATCGACTACAAATTGGTCAATATGCGGATTTGAATAACCGTAAATACTTGTTCCTACAAATTGAATATATACGGTTTGTCCTGCATAAGCAGTTAAATCAACCATTTGCTTTGTCCAAGTTGATACTGTAGCTGGAGTATTGTAGATATTAGAAAAATCCACACCGTTAGTTGAAATCATCACTTTAACAAAATCTGCGTCACCTCCGTCCCAATAATAGAACTCAAGGATTGGTGTTGTAGCGGATGTTAAATTAATTGCAGGTGAAGTGATAGAAGCAACTGTTCCAGTTGGATAATTATAATCATCAAAATAAATTGCTTTTGTACCTTCAACAACACTGCCAGGGCCATAAGTTGAACCTGTGCCTTGCTTCCAAACACGCCCAGTGCCAGGCGATAATACCCAGTTTGTAGGCGGAAACGTACCTTCGAATCCTTCAGATAAATATGCATCTTTTGAATCTGTTCTTAATTGCGGAACAGAAGCTTTTAACTCATATTTCTGAATTTTAATATTGCTTTCTTCCTTCTTATCTTGTGCTTGAACAACAAGTGCCGAAGTTATAAACAATATTGTAAGTATTAGAGAAAATATCTTTCTCATAAGAACTCCATATGTTTGTTATTAGATTTAGTTATTAGTTATTAGTTATGAAACTATTTCTTTTTTCTTCTAAAAACTAATTAGATGAATATACTACCTTAGTAACATCATCTTTTTTACAAATATTTTTTCGTTTACCTTTAATCTATAGAAATAAACGCCAGATGCCAAATTTTTCGCATTAAAATTTATTGAATAATTTCCTGAAGTTTGAACTCCATTAAATAAAGTCGCTACTGATTGTCCTAACGAATTGAAAACAGTAAGTTCAACATGACTTGTTTCAAGCAATGAATAACTAATTTTTGTAGTCGGATTGAATGGATTTGGATAGTTCTGCATTAAATCAAAATTTGTGGGATTATTTTTGTCGCTAATTTCAATTCCAACCAAACCAGATCGTGCAAATGTTAGACCCATTAATCCTTTTCTTCCAGTTAAACCAACTGAAGTTCCTACGCCATTACTATAATTGATATTTAATAAAGTACTTTCCTGATATTCTGTTCCTTGAACTGCATATAAATTATCATCATTATCAAATGCTAATCCCCAAAGTACATTATTTAATCCTGTTCTTCCTACAAGAGTTGTATCTCCAGTAGTTAAATCAATTTTAACAATCATATCTTTAGTAGTATTTGATCTCAAACTTCCCCATAATTCAAATGGATTTGGTCTGAAAGTAATTGACGCCATACGTGAAGGTATATCAACAATAAAAGTTTCTTCTCCAGTCTCAGTATTTATTGAATACAATTTTTCATCATCAGTTACACCATAAAGAATCCCATCTGGATCAAAAGCAATTGCATCATAAATACTATTCAATGTGAATTTCTTAAATCCTTGTCCTTCTTTGCTTGACATGATTATAATATCAGCATTCTGAGAAACTAAACCACCTATTCCCCAAAGTTTATTTGTAATTGGGTTATATGTTACAGAACGAGCAGCTGAAAAAGTAGTTTGACCAACTACACTTGAATTAGCAGTTTGCAAATCAAGTGTTGCTAATGAACCTAGATCACCTCTTCCTGTAGAAGTGTACATTTTATGTTCGTAAGCTTCCTGAATAAAATATCCTTCTGCCGAGACTGATATTTCATATGTATTCCCTAGTACTGTAATAAGTATGTTATCAGAAAAAACAGAATCAACATTTGGTACAAATTGAACAGCAATAATTGCTGAATCATAAGCCGCTAATTCAATTGGCAGAGCATCAAAAGTTAGTCTAATATCTCCAACTGTATTTTCAATAAAAGAAATATTAAGTGGTTCATTTCCAAAATTTTTGATTACAATATTCTGATATTCTGATTCTTGACCGACTTCGACTTGTCCAAAATCTAATTGGTCAGATGAAATATTTATTGTTGCATTTTCAAAAGGAATTGCTCGTATTCCAGCGTTCCAAACTCCCCAAGAATTTGAAGCATTTACAAATTCTGTAGAGATCCAAATATTATTTGCATCGGCTGGATCAGTCCAAATTCCATTGTAATCACCCCAACGGTTTCTAGAGCCTCCATAAGTTACAACATAATTATCTTGTCCTGGCATTAATACTTGATCGGCTGTTGGTAAACTGCTTCCATTTGGAATTACAGAAAAATACGCACCCATATATTCATTTTCTGATGATCTTGAATAAGTAATCCATTTATTATTATTAGCATCAATTGCTATTGCTGGATACGAATGATAATAATTTGTGTTACCCAAAACAATATCTTCAATTACATTTAATCCACCACGTGTACCAATTTCAAGGTAATGCACTCCAGAATACAAGCCATTTTTCACAGCATGTACAATATATAAATTTCCATTCTTGAATAGTGGTTCATTTCTAAAATATGCTCCTCCACCATCAATTAATGGATCTCCGCCGCCTAACTGATTAGCATTTGGTGGAGATGAATAAGAAACAGTTGCTATTGCTACGCCATTTAAAATTGGTGTTCCCAATGGATCAGACAAAGAATAAATTCCAACATTAGTTCCCGTTGAATAAGGTGATTGTACTGCAAAGTAAAAAACAGAGGATTCATCAGTTTCCATTCTAAATGGACGAATTCCAAAACAATCGTAACTTGTACCAGGATAAGTGATATTCCAAATATCTTTCCAAGTTACTTCTCCTGGTGTAGTAACTTCATATAGATTTGTTTTATCGATAATTCTGATCTTTGAATAATCGTAACTTCCTGCAAAAGAAAAATTATTTGATGTTAAATAAATTGCTTTGTCATCAAATCCTACACCTTGATAATCACCCCAATTACCAGATGGAGTTGTTCCGTTAACATGAGCTGGTAATGCCCAATTATACCAAGTGCCTAATGGGTTGGAATCGTCAGAAACTGATATTAAATAATATCCTTCAGTTGATGAAATATGTAACCATACTTGAACCCAACGTTCACTGTAATGGTCATATATTACTTTTGGATCGAATGTACTTACAGCTGTTATTGTACTTGCA
The DNA here is from genome assembly GCA_020726285.1 of Melioribacter roseus. Taxonomy (GTDB): domain Bacteria; phylum Bacteroidota; class Ignavibacteria; order Ignavibacteriales; family Melioribacteraceae; genus WGAL01. Next base: position 25,208 of record DYSW01000003.1, on the reverse strand, counting down.
AACCATGAATCTGCATTAATATTTTCTAAAATATTTCCTTCTTTATCATATATCATAAAGCTACTATTTACAACTTGAACAATATGTTCTGGCCCAACGGCTAAATATGGATCTGGTGGAATTGAATTTTCTTGTATAAAACCTTTAAAACTTTGGAAAATTATTAAGCTATCTTCAATATTCTTTGACGATTTTGATAAAGCACCAACAACATTCGAACCTTCAGAAGCAGTTGGTTTATTAAAATTATAAATGTCGTTTTGTAATTTATAGTCTTGATTTACCATCAATTTTATTCTTGGTTCGCTTGTATAGTTTGATTTTCCAAACGATTCGGTTGAGACAACAGCTCCTGTTGCAATTGAACCATCTGCTGGACCACTATATGAAATTTGTGCAAATAAATTTGTGCTGATTATCAAACCAAAAAGAACATATAACATCTTTTTCATTTCTAAGACCTTTCTATTAATTTTACTAAAACTTTTGAACCTTCTTCTTTTATTACAATAACTTGTTGTCCCTTTTCAATATAATTTCCTTCGGTTACAACATCAATTCTTTTTCCATCAAATTCAGCAAAACCAGCAGGACGTAAATCTGATATTGCAATTCCTATTTTATCTATTAGCAAAGTAATTTCTTTATTCGAAATATAGCCGCTACTGCCATCTATGTTTGTTTTTAGAATAAAGTTATTTAACAAAGTTGTTTGAGGAAGATATTTTACAAGAAAAATCCCAACCACAATTGATGCAACCATTGCACTTGCAATTTCAATAACCGCATTACTAAATAAATCTGGAGTTATGAAATGAAAATCTGGTAAAAGTCCCAAAAACATACTTATAACAACCAAAATAATCCCCAAAAGACCAAACAAGCCAAATCCTGGAATTATAAATATTTCTGCAATTAGCAAAACAACTCCTGAAACAAAAAGTATCACGTCAAAAACAGAAACAATCTCTAATACAATTCCAGTTCCAAAAAACAAGAAAAACGCTATTAGTGAAATAGTTCCCGCAAATCCCCAACCAGGAGTTTTAATTTCCACAAATAGACCAAGCATTCCAACCATCAATAAAATTGAAATTACTATGGGATTATTCAAGAAACGTACTACATGTTCACCTGTACTTGGAGTTATTCTAATTATTTCTTTTGGGTGTAAATCTTGCGATTCAATAATTTTCCTTATTGATGGTAAAATTGTGTCAGCAATTCCCCATTTTATTGCTTCTTTTGCGGTTAAAGTAACCAATTTATTTGTATCGTCTAAACCTTCAACTTTTACAGTTTCATCAACCATTGCTTCAGCTATTTTTGGATTTCTTCCGTTAGCTTCTGCAGTTGCACGCATTTCAGATCGCATATAAGATTGATATTTTTCTGCTTGCTTTTCGCCCGATTCATTAACTACGGTAGCTGCTCCAATTGACGAACTTGGGGACATTACAATTCTTTTTGCAGATAAAGTGATTAAAGCACCAGCAGATATTGCTCTTTTGTTAACAAATGCAATTGTTGGAACTTTACAATTAAGAATTAAATCTTTTATTTCAGTTGCAGCATCAAGTCTTCCGCCAAAAGTGTTAATTTCAAAAATTATTGCCTTGGCTGAGTTCTGTTCTGCTGCTTCTATTCCTCTTTTGATATATGGTATTAATCCTAAATCAATTTCATTTTCAATACGTAGATGATAAACATATCCGCTTTGCGAAAATGCAATTTGAGTCAATAAAAATAATAGTAAAATAAAATATTTTGTCATTTTAAAAGTTGGTTTTGATTTGCATCTTAAAATAAGAATTTTTCTATTAAACTATCCATTATTTTGAAATGCGTAGTTCATTATTTTATATGTTAATTTCGCAGCTACAAAATCTGACGAAGGATGATTATTACTTGGTGCCAATTCTACAACATCGCAACCAACAATTTTCTTTGTTTTTCCTACTGCTTTCAGTATTTCTAATGCTTCATCCCACAACAAACCTCCTGGTTCTGGTGTTCCAGTTGCTGGCATTATTGAATGATCTAATCCATCTACATCAAAAGTTACATAAACATTCTTTTTCGTACTTTTTAGAATTTGCTTAATCAATTCATCTCTATTTTTCCCAAATATTTCTCTTGCATAGAATGTTTTGATTTTATTTGCTTTAATGAAATCATATTCTTCTTTTGATTGTGCCCGAATTCCAACTTGAACAATATTCTTATTGAATTCTGCAACTCTTGCCATAACTGAAGCATGTGAGTAGATTGTCCCTTCATATTCTTGGCGTAAATCTGAATGTGCATCAAATTGGAGAATTGAAATATCTTTGAATTTTTCGTTAAAAGCTCGAAATGTTGCCTGCGTAATTGTGTGTTCTCCACCAAGAATAACTGGGAATTTTCCATCATCAAGTACTTTTTTTGTTGCTTCGTAAATTTTTTCGAGTGATTTTTCAATGGATAAATCAGAAATTTCCAATTCTGGAAGTGTCGAAATTCCTTTTTCAAAACAAAGCTCTTTATCTAATTCTTCATCAAAAAATTCAACATAATGCGAAGCTTCTAAAATTGCTTTTGGACCATTCTTTGTCCCTTTTCCGTAACTTACAGTTTTTTCCAAAGGTGCTTGTATAATTACGATTTGAGAATTTTCGTATGTTGAAAATTCTTTTTCTATTGCAAGAAAATTTTTCTCAAGTGGTAATACTTTAACCATTTCTATTCCAATTTATTATTCAAAATTAAGCCAGATTGCCACAAAATTTGTAGCAATCTGATAATTATAAATTATTTTTCTTCAACGCCATCTTCAGCTTTAATTTCATTTTTAGCATCAACTTTTTTGTCTTTTGAGCCACTTGCTAAAATATTAACTGCCGATTTATCATATTTTAATTTTACATTGTTTCCAACATCAATTAAAACTGTTTTATCTTCAATTCCAGCTACTGTTCCGTATAAACCACCGGTTGTAACAATTTTATCACCTTTTTTAAGTGATTCAATCATTTTATCTTTTTCTTTTTGTTTTTTTTGCTGTGGTCTTATTATCATGAAGTAAAAAATAGCAAATATTGCAGCAAACATTATTAATGTGCTGAACATTCCGCCATCCTGACCATTTGGTTGTGGTGCCATTGCAAGTAATGTGTACATTATTCCTCCGAATATGATTTTATATTAATAGATAATTTTTCAATAATTGCTTTTTTCCATTGCACAAATTCTCCATTTTGGATTTTTTCACGTGCAGTTTTTACTAATTCTAAATAAAAATGAAGGTTATGAATTGTTGCTAATTCGAGAGCAAGAATTTCACTTGCTTTGAAAAGATGTCGCAAATATGCTCTCGAAAAATTCTGACAAGTATAACATTCGCACGATTTTGAAACCGGCGAAAAATCATCAGAATATATAGCATTACTAATTGTTACAAAACCTTCCCATGTAAAAAGATACGCATTTCTTGCGTTTCTTGTAGGCATTACACAATCGAACATATCAATTCCACGTTCAATTGCTTCAAGAATATTTTCTGGTCTACCAACGCCCATTAAATATCTTGGTTTTTCTTGTGGAATAAAATCGGTTGTAAAATCAACAATATTGTACATAGTTTCTGATGATTCTCCAACTGCCAAACCGCCAATTGAATAACCATCAAAATCGAGTTTTATTAAATCTTTTGCAGATTTTTCTCGTAATTCCTTGTAAACACTTCCTTGAACTATTCCAAAAAGTGCTTGATTGTGTCCGTAAAGTGGAACTGATTTTTCAAAAGCTTCTTTGTTCAGAATTGCCCAATTTGATGTTAATTCTTGCGATTTTTTTGCGTAATCAAATTCGCAAGGATAAGGAGTACATTCATCAAGTGGCATTAAAATATCTGAACCAATTATTCTTTGAATTTCTATCACTTTCTCAGGTGAAAAGAAATGTTTTGAGCCATCTAAATGGGAAGTAAATTGAACTCCATTCGATTTTAATTTTCGTAATTCAGATAAACTAAAAATCTGAAATCCACCACTATCTGTTAGAATTGGTTTTTGCCAATTCATAAATCTGTGCAAACCGCCAGCTTTTTGTAATATTTCCGTTCCAGGACGTAAATAAAGATGGTATGTGTTTCCCAAAATTATTTGAGCTTTAACATCTTCGTTTAACATTTTTGGAGTTAATGATTTTACGGTTCCTTGTGTTCCAACTGGCATAAAAATAGGAGTTTCAATTTCACCGTGTTCAGTAGTAATTTTTCCTAATCTTGCTTTGGATTGTGAATCTGTCTTGAGTAATTGAAATTTCAAATTTTATGCTCGAATTTTAACTTTAATTAATTCAATTTTTACTTTATCAGCAAATAGTATTTCAATCTGAAATTTCCCAATTATAATTTTTTCACCTTTTACGGGAATTCTTCCTATTTGAGAAGTAATAAAACCGGCAATTGTTTCGTATTCGCCATCTGGAAAACCAATTTCAAATTCTTCATTTATAAAATCAATTTCTGCTTTCCCGCTGAAAAGAAATGTTGAATCATTAATTTTTTTATTAACAATCTCATTGTCATCAAATTCATCATTAATTTCACCTACCATTTCTTCAATTACGTCTTCAATTGTAATTATTCCAGCAGTTCCACCAAATTCATCTACAACAATTGCCGTCGAAATATTTTTCGCAAGAAGTTCATCCAATGTATCCATACTTCTTTTACTTTCAGGTATGTATGGAATTTCACGCAGTACGCTTTCAATGGTTTCTGGTTTTTTGAACATATCATACGCAAGAATTATTCCGCGAATATGGTCAGTACTTTCTTCGTATACAACAAGTTTTGAGTAACCACTTTCAATAAACAAATCTAATGCGTCTTCAATTGTTGATGAAATATCAATTCCAACAATTGCAGTTCGTGGTGTCATTGCTTCAACAACTCGTTGGTTGCTCATTTTCAAAACATTTTTGATAATGTCGGTATGTTGTTCATCAAAATTTCCAGCTTCATTGCTTTCATCAATTAACGTGTGTATATCTTCTCGATATAAAATGTAATTAATTCCACGTTCACTAATTTTATTTCCAGTAATAAACGAAGAGAATTTTGCAGTCAGATAAACAAACGGATACAATATAAATGATACAATTCTTATCGGGATTGTTGTAAATTCAAAAAATTTATCTGGATTTTCAGTTGCAACTAATTTTGGAATTAATTCTCCGAGCAGAAAAACAAAAGCTGTTGAAATCAATACGATTGTTATTTCAGTCAAACTGAAATAATACGTCAGAAATATTGACATAAATGAAGAAAATGAAATATTTACTATGTTATCTGAAATCAGAATTGTCGAGAAATATATTTGCGGATTTCTAACAAAATAGAATGAATTTTTTGCAGATAAAATATTATTGCGCGAACGAATTTCAATTTTAAGTTTGTTGGATAAAATATACCCAATTTCGCTTGATGAAAAGAATGCACTAGCAACTAAAAGAGAAGCCAAACCAATTAATTCAAATATCATTTTTTTTCTTACTTGTTAAAAATATTAAATAACTACTGTTTCTTCGTAAATGCCAAAATGAGTTTTTAACTCGTTTATCATTTCACCTAAAGTTACGTAATTCTCAGCTGCTTCAATCAGAATTGGCATTAAATTTTGATTAGATTTTGCCGCTTCGCCAAGTTTTACTAAACATTTTTCTACTTCAGCATTATTTCGGCGAGCTTTTAATGATTGTAATCTCTCAACTTGTGTTCTTTCAACACCTTCAGATATTTTAAGAATAGGAATATCAATTTTTTCGTCTCTATCAACAAAATCATTTATTCCAACCATTATTTTTTCTTTTCTATCTAATTCTATTTGATATCTATAAGCCGCATCAGCAATTTCTTTTTGGAAATAACCCATTTCAATTGCTGGTATTACACCTCCAAGTGAATCGATTTCTTCAAAAATTTTATTTGCCATTTCTTCCATTTTATCTGTTAACGATTCAACATAAAAACTTCCACCAAGTGGATCAACTGTGTTTACAACTCCAGTTTCGTGGGCAATAATTTGCTGTGTTCGCAAAGCAATTTTAACGGCTTTTTCGCTCGGAAGTGCTAAAGTTTCATCCATCGAATTTGTGTGTAAAGATTGAGTTCCACCCAAAACTCCAGCAAGTGCTTGCAATGCCGTGCGAACAATATTATTTTCTGGTTGTTGCGCCGTTAATGTACAGCCGGCTGTTTGAGTATGAAAACGCAACCACCAAGATCGTGGGTTTTTAGCTTTGTAAACATCTCGCATTTTTTTAGCAAAAATTCGTCTTGCAGCTCGAAATTTTGCAATCTCTTCAAAAAAATCAAGATGTGAGTTAAAAAAGAATGAAATTCTTGGTGCAAATTCGTCAACATCCATTCCTCGTTCAATGCAACTTTCAATATAAGCAAAACCATCAGCTAATGTGTATGCTAATTCCTGCGCCGCAGTTGAACCAGCTTCGCGAATATGGTAGCCGCTAACCGAAACTGGATTCCATTGTGGAACTTCTTTTGTCGAGAATTCGATCATATCAGTAATAATTCTCATTGAAGGATGCGGAGGAAAAATGTATTCTTTTTGAGCGATATATTCCTTCAGAATGTCGTTTTGTAAAGTTCCGCGAAGTTTATCATAACTTACACCTTGTTTTTTTGCAACTGCTAAATAAAATGCATAAACCATTGCTGCAGGCGAGTTTATTGTCATCGAAGTAGATACTTTATCCAACGGAATTCCATCGAATAGAATTTCCATATCTTCCAACGAGGAAATTGCAACTCCACAAATTCCAACTTCACCTCTGCTCATTTCTGAATCTGAATCCCAACCCATTAATGTTGGTAAGTCGAACGCCACTGATAAACCAGTTTGTCCATTTGCAAGTAAATATTTGAACCGTTGATTTGTATCTTCGGGAGTTCCAAATCCTGCAAACTGACGCATTGTCCATACTTTTCCTCGATAACCAGTTGGATGTATTCCTCGTGTAAAAGGAAATTCGCCCGGAAATCCAAGTTTCTCGAGATAATCGCTATTTTCATGTTCATTTGGAATGTAGAGTGGCTCAACATTTTCCCCTGAAACTGAGGTAAACTTCATTCTATTAACTTTTGAATTGCCTAATTTCTTGAAATATTCTTCTTTTTGCTTGTTATAATTTTCGTTGTGTTTCATTTTAAACCAATTTTTGATATAAATTAAATTAACTATGTAAAATCAGCCAAATTTTTTATCGATTTCATCCAAAGAGTATTTTGTAATTATCAATTTTCCTTCAATTCCCTTTTCTGGATTTTCGGTCGCAAAAAGCTTATCAACAATTAAACGCAAGTATTGCTCGTTAATAATTTCTTGTTGCTCGGCTAAAATATTTGCATATGATTTTGCAAGTTTGTAAACCAATTCATTCGATTTTTCAAAATCGAAAGTTAGTAAATCTTTCAAAATCATACGGAAAAACTCTTTTTCGTTGCCATTATTAATATCTGGTGGAACGCCAACAATTTCAATTCTATTTTTACTTAAATATTTTATTTCAAAACCAATTTTGCTGAAAAGATTATCATTCTTTTGCAAAAATTTATAATTTTCTGTTGTAAGCGAAATTTGTTCTGGAAATAATAATTGTTGCGGGAAAGTGCTAATTTGTTGAAGATAATTCAATGCTTTTTCGTAGAATATCTTTCGTTTTGCTTCGTGAAAATTGATGAACATAATTCCGCTTTTTATTTGCGAAATGATAAATTTATTATGTAATAAATGAATGAATTTATTCTGTATTTGAAGTAATTTGTCAGTTTTTATAGATTTGCTTTCACTATTTGAAATTGAATTTCTTTCTAATGGATGTTGAATTTCATTTGTTTTGGACTTTATTTCATCATCAATTTTGAAAAATAATGTTTCTAAATCATCTGAATTTATTTTTTCTGTTAAAATTTCGTTTGAGGTTACAATTCTCAAATTTGATTCTCTTTTCTGCTCAATTTTTGGAATGTATTCGTAACTGCCTAAAAACTTTTTTACAATCGATTTAATCAGATTATAAATCTGATTTTCATCATAAAATTTGATTTCTTCTTTTGTTGGATGAATATTGATATCGATGTTATTCGGTTCAATTTCAATAAAAAGTATGAAAAACGGATAATCGCCCTTGTTTAGCAATTCCTCGTAAGATGAAAAAATTGCGTGATTTATTGTTTTACTTTTGACAAATCTGTTGTTTACAAAACTGAACTGCATTCCTTTGCTATTTGTTAAAAATGTTGGCTTTGCGATAAAACCTCGCACTTTCAAAAGTTCAGTATTTTCTTCAATTTCAATTAACAAATTCGTGTAATTCTGACCAAAAACATCATTTATTCGTGTTTGCGAATCTGTTTTTTTATAGGAATAAGTTCGTTTTCCATCTTGGTAAAGTTCAAATTCAATACTTGGGTTCGAGATTGCAAACAATCTGAAAATATCGGAAATGCTTTTCATTTCTGTTGAATTTGCACGCATAAAATTCTTTCGTGCAGGAACATTGTAAAATAGATTTTTTACAGAGATTGAAGTTCCATTGCTAAATGGAATTTCGTGAATAATTATTTCCTTTTCAGATTCATAAATTAAAGCGTGTCCAACATTTTCGTCATTTGTTTTGGTTTTGATTTCAAAATTTGAAACCGCAGAAATTGAACTTAATGCTTCACCACGAAATCCAAATGTAACTAAACTATCTAAATCTGATATATTGTCAATTTTGCTAGTTGCGTGTTTTTTGATTGAATTTTCCAAATCTTCAGACGAAATACCGCTTCCGTTATCTTCGATATGAATTAATTTCTTTCCAGCTTCCTTTACAAAGACTGAAATTTTGGTAGAATTTGCATCGATACTATTTTCTATTAATTCCTTTACAACAGATGAAGGTCGCTGAACGACTTCGCCAGCAGCTATTTTGTTGAAAACATTTTCGGGTAAAAGTTTAATTTTCATTTATTTCATTTTTCTTGAAATTTGTCGTTTTTTAACAAATTTATTAATAATAAATTGAGTATTTCCTTCGCTACTTATCAATTCAAAATCATCTAACTTATTCATTGGAAATACTTTATCACCTGAATAAATTCCCTTTACAAAAGATAAAATTAATTCGTCAGCAAAACCAATTGTTTGTAAAAACACTGCTTCGCCGCCAATAATATAGACTTTGGGAATAGAATTTTCTTTTAAAAACGAGAATACTTTAGAAATCTCGTCAAAATAATACAGGTTTTTCGAATTTCCCGTTTTAGTTTTTGATAAAACTAAACTCGTTCTATTTGGAAGAACTTTTCCAATCGATTCGAAAGTTTTTCTTCCCATCAAAATATAATTATCGATTGTAGTTAGTCTAAAATGCTCAATTTCATCTGGAATTTTCCAAACCATTTTATTTTGATTTCCGATTATACCATTTTCTGAAATTGATGCAATAATGATTTTTTTTATGCTTTCCAATTGGGAATTAAACCTAAAGTTATAATTTTTTGTTCAAATTCCATTCTTTCAAGCGAAAGTTTTAATTCGCCGTTTTTATCTATTTCTAACCAACCGGAATTTTTGGCAATTTCATTTGCCGAGATTTCATCTTTTTCAATGATTTTCTTCAATATTTGCATTTCTAACCCAGAAAAATCGGTAGAATTTAAACTGAAATCAGTGAAAGCCTCCCAAGTAATTGGAACCCATTTGCTTACAATTTCTTGTCCAATCAAAGTTGCATATTGTCTAATTTCAAATTGAGCATGCAAATCCATTCTGAGTTTAAGAAAATGCAAAAGATTATGTAAATCGATTTTCCAATACGCTTCAGTGTATGTTGAAAGTGGTAAATCCTTGCGTGCTTGTTCTCGAGCCATTCCCATTTCAACTCTTTTTAAGTAAATTTCTTTCAGATTTTTGTGCAAATTAGCTTCTTCTTCAGATAAAACTTGTCCCAAGTGTGAATCAAAAAATCCCGAACTACCTTGTTTATTATCCGAAGATTGCAAACGCCATTCATCATATTTTGTATTTTGAGCGGAATCAATTGCAAGTGAATATCGAGTAGAATACTCGTTAACATTTGCTGTTCTGTGTCTAATCCATTGTCGCCACGCATCCATTGGAATTCGAATATGCAACTTAATTTCACACATTTCAAAAGGAGTTGAGTGTTTATGTCGTAATAAATATCTAATTAATCCACGATCTTGATGAACTTGTTTTGTGCCTTTTCCGTAAGAAACTCGAGCTGCTTGAACAACTGCTTCATCCCCACCCATATAATCAATTACTCGGATAAATCCATCGTTTAAAACTGGGAATTTCTTTCCTAAAATTGCATCTAAAGCGGGAATTTTAATTGATTCAATATTTTCAAATTGTTCGTGCATTCGTAATCTCCGTAATCCTTTCTGAAATTAGTTTTGAAACTTTAACTAATCCATTCTTAACAAATTTTTTTGAGTTCGCTAAATTATTAAAAAAATCATTAAGCACGTAAATTGTTTCGTTTTCCAACTTTTCAAAATTCCCAATTACATTCCCAAAAATGTATATAATATGCAAGTTTTTATTTTTGTAGAAATTCCTAATTACATTCGGTGCTTTGTTATTGTTTGTCTGAAAATCAAATTGTCCTTCACCAGTTATTACAATATCAAATTCGTCTTTATCAGATAAACCAAGTTCATTAAGAATAAATTGTGTAGAGGAAATAATTTCAGCATTAAAAAATATTTGGAAAATTGCTGAAATTCCACCACCAGCTCCGGTTAATTTAGATATATCTTTTTTTTCTAATAACTTAACTACATTTTCAAAACCTAATTCGAGATTTTGAATTTCATTTTCAGAAATTCCTTTCTGATTTGCAAATACATAATTTGTCCCAGATTTGCCCAAAAGTGGATTTTCAACATCATTTACAATTTTAATTTTGAAAGGATAATTTCTATTTTTTTCATTAAGCCTTAATTCTGTAAAATCTTGGTAAAATTTTGGTAGAATTTCCAATTTTTCACCATTTCTGAATGCTTCTAAACCAAATGGAATTAAAATTCCCAAACCCAAATCTTGAGTTGCAGTTCCACCAATTCCTATAATAATTGTATCAAACTCATTTTTAATTTCACTTTCAGGAAGCCAAAAAAGTAAATCGCCAATTGCTTTGGAATTCATTTCAAGTGGATTTCTAAATTCCGTTGGGATTAAGTTTAACCCAATAATTTTTGCGGATTCTATATAAATTGTTTTATTCTGCTTATCCAACAAGAAATAGGTTTTATTAATTGATTCATTTTTATAGGGAAAATCCAGATTTATAAAAATTTTTTCAGTCTTTCTAGAAAATTCAATCGAATCTAAAAAACCATCGCCACCATCTGATATTGGCATTTTCTCTATTTGGATTTTATCCAAATTAATCAGTTTATGCAATTCATCTGTTAAGATTTCACAAATTTCTGCTGAAGTTATACTCTCCTTAAAACTATTCGGAGCTATTAGAATTTTCATTTTTCTGCAAATTCACCAAAAATGGTAATCAACTTATCTCGAGTTTCAATTAATTCATGTGAAATTACTTTAACTTCGCCCAAAACAGGCATAAAATTAGTGTCTCCATTCCATCTTGGAACAATATGAAAATGCAAATGTTGGTCAATTCCCGCTCCAGCGGCTCTACCAATATTTGCTCCAAAATTAAAACCGTGCGGCTTATATAATTTTGTTAGAGCGTTAATCGCCAAATCTGTAAGTTCCATTACTTCATTTCGTTCTTCAGAAGTTAAATCATTAAAACTTGATTTATGTTTTTTTGGAACAATCATTAAATGTCCGTTATTGTATGGATAAAGATTCATGATTACAAATGCGGTTTTACCTTTGTAAATTAGAAGTGAATTCTCACGCCCAATTATTTCAGTTGCTGCAACACAAAATACACATATATTTTCAGCTTCCGGTTTTGTGAAGGAATCGATATAAACTGAACGCCACGGAGACCAAATTTTCTCCATATTCATCCTCATATAAAAAACTCTCTTATTCTTTTTGGGAACAAGAGAGTTATAATTATTAAATAATTTGAAACTATTTATCTTCTTCTTCTTTTTCTTTTTGAAATACTGCAATTATTTTGCTTTCAACATCTTTTGGAACATCTTCATAATGTGAAAATTCACGAAGATGAATTCCACGTCCAGAAGTTAAACTACGTAATTGCGTTGAATATTTATACAATTCTGCCAATGGAACTTTTGCTTTGATAATTTGAAACGGACCTTCAGTATCCATTCCAGAGATTTTTCCTCTTCTTGAGGAAATATCGCCCATAACATCGCCCATAAATTCTTCAGGAACTTTTATAGTTACATCGTAAATTGGTTCAAGAATAACAGGTTTTGCTTCTTGAAATCCTTTTTTAAAGGCTTGAGAAGCTGCAATTTTGAACGACATTTCGTCAGAATCAACATCGTGATAACTTCCAAAATGTAACGTTGCTCGAATATCAATTACTTTGCTTGATGTTAAAATTCCTTTTTCCATAACTTCTTTTATTCCTTTTTCTACTGCAGGAATAAAACGTCCAGGAACAGCACCGCCAACAATTGCATCAACAAATTCAAAACCAGTTCCTCTTGGAAGAGGTTCTAATTTTAGTACAACATGTCCATACTGTCCGCGTCCACCAGATTGTTTTTTGTGTTTATATTCTGCATTTTCATTTACAGAACGGATTGTTTCTCGATATGGAATTTTTGGTTCTACCAATTCTACATCAACATTATATCTATCTTTTAATAATTTGATTGCAAGTGCTAATTGTAATTCACCTTGTCCCGACACAATTGTCTGTGAAAGTTCAGGATCATGATGAACTGCAAGTGATGGATCTTCTTCGTGAACTATGTGCAAACCTGACGATATTTTATCTTCATCACCTTTTGCTTTTGGTTTAATTGCACCTCGAATAACGGGTTTTGGAAAAACAATTTCTTTTAATATTATTAGATTATCTTTTGTCGCAAGTGTGTCAGAAGTGTGTGTGTCTTTCAATTTTACAACTGCTCCAATATCACCAGCATGCAGATTTGTAACTTCTTTTCTGTTTTTTCCGTTTATAACCAATAATTGTCCGAGACGTTCAACTTTCTCTCGTTTTGTGTTGAATAAATCCATTCCAGCATTTAATGTACCAGAAACAACTTTGAAGATTGAAAGTTCTCCAACGTGTTTTTCTGACATTGATTTAAAAACTTGAATAATTGGTTTGCTATTTTCGTCAGCATATATTTCAACATCTTTATCGTTAATTTTACCTTGCACTTTTTTGCATTCAATTGGAGAAGGTGCATAGTTTGCAATAAAATCCATAAATGATTTTATACCAAGACTTTTTAATGCTGACATTGCAAAAACTGGAATAAAACTCTTATTTATTAACGCAGCTTTTATTCCACGTTGTAAATCTTCATCAGAAAGTGTTCCTTCTTCAAAAAATTTATTCATCAAATCTTCTGTTGATTCTGCAATTTTTTCAATTAATTCTTCGTGTAGTTTATCAACTTTAGCATTTAATTCGGTTGGAATTTCAACTTCTTCAATTGTCTTCCCTGTTGAATCTCCATATTTAAATGCTTTTTTTCTTAAAACATCAATTATTGTGTCTGCTGCAACTCCTTCATTAAGTGGAAAAGTTACAATTACCGCATCAGGACTTAATCTGTCTTTTATTAATTCAAAAACTTCATCAAATCGGGAATGCTCGCTGTCTATTTTATTGATAATCACACCTTTGGCAATATCATTGTGTTCAGCTATATCCCAAGCGGTTTCTGTTCCAACTTCAATTCCTTCAGCAGATTTTACTACTGCTAAAGCAAAATCTACAACGTGCAGAGATGCATTAATTTGCCCTGTAAAATCAGAGTATCCGGGCGTATCAATCAAGTTAATTTTTTTGTTTAACCATTCAAAATGCAATGGAGTTGATAAAATTGAGATTTTTCGTTCAATCTCATTTGCGGTAAAATCGGACACAGTATTTCCATCTTCCACTGTTCCAATTCGGTTTGTTTCACCGGTAGCAAAAAGTAGCAACTCCGAAATTGTTGTCTTTCCACTACCGCCGTGCCCAATGAATGCAATATTCCTAATATCATTTGCTTTGTACTCTTTCAAATTTCCTCCAAGTAATCACTTCATTTTGTTATAAAATACTGTAAATCCGGTTTTAATTGCATTTAGACTTGCAAGTAAACCATTAATTTTTTCAGAATGAGCAAATTCAGATTTATAATCTGAATTATCCCTTTCATTTGATTTTGATGGAAAAATGCTAAATTTTCTCACTTTATCAATCAAATTTGATAATGTAGAATAATCAACTTCAATTTTATCAGTAAGTTCAGCAATATTTCGTGTGATGTGTTCAATATTTCGAGTTGATTCAACTATTTCAGTTTTTAATTCAGAAATATTTTGTTCTATTGCAGAAACCGAGCCAACCATTGTTTTGATTGACTCTGTTGTGCTTTTTAGAAATTTTATGATATGAACGATTAAAACAATTACTACAATTATAAGAGGAATAATAAATATTTCAATAACTTCCATTACTTACTCTTTTTATCTATTTCCGCTTTATAAGCATCAACCCCAGCTTTTACGGCAGTTTTTAGTGTATCAGTTCTTTCTGTAATTGTTTCTTTTCCGTTATGAATTATTTCACTTGTTTTTTTTTTTGCTCCTTCAAGGATTTCTTCAGCTTCTGATAATAACTCCCCAACTTTTAGTTTCGTCTGAGCAACCATTTCTTCAGATTTATTTTTCCCTTCATTCATCATTTTATCAGCTTTTGTTTTTGCATCCGAAAGCATACTATGCGCTTCTTCCATTAAATCATCAGCTTTTTCTTTTAAATCATTTCGCATTTCTTTACCGGATTTTGGAGCATAAAGTAATCCCATAACGGCTCCAACTAATCCACCTGCTAAAAAACCGAGAATTAAGCCTTTACCTAATCCTTCATTTTCACGTGCCATTTCGACTCCAGATTTATTAATTATAAATAATTTATTAATTTTTTGATAAATATTGAATTTACTATTCAATAATAATACTTTTCAGTCATATTTCGATAGAAAATTGATTTGACTTCTAAAAATAATCAGTGTTAAAATACCAAGCAATATTCCAAACCAAAGTGTTGAAATTCTAATCATTATTGTTGAAGCTAATGCCGAATTTTCATCAAATCCCAACAAAATTAAAATAAATGAAAATGATGCGTCCATTATTCCAATACCTGCTGGAAGAAATGAGATTGAACCCAATAATGTAGAAAAACTATAAAAATATGATATTTCATAAAAGTTGTGTTTAATTTTGAAAGTTGTAAGTATTGTAAATATTGCGAAAAATTCAAAAATCCAGCTTAACAAGGATAGTAGCATTGACGGAATAAATATTTTTAACTTTAATAATTCAATCAAGTTTCCGTAAAAAGATTGAAAGTATTTCATATATTTTTGAATTCTTCCAAATCTTTGCAATTTGGAATGAATCAATTCATAATGCTTTTTTTTAATGATGATAAATATTAATAAATGAGATAAAACGAAGATTAATATTGTTATGGACGAATAATATCCAAAAAAGAATGAACCAAAAAACACAATTAGAATTAATGAATATACTTCCGTCATTCTTTCCATCAAAATTATCATAAAAGTTTTAGTAAAGCTAACCGAATGCCTTTCATTCAGATAATAAGATTTTAATAAATCTCCAATTTTACCTGGTGAAAAATTTAATGATAATGCTGCAAAAAAAGACAGAAAAACATCTTTTAATGGGACTTTTTCCCCTGTTTTAATTAGATAAAATTGCCATTTTATTAATCTTACAACAAATACAGCAAGAGAAAATGCTAGAACAATTAGCAAATTTGAAAGTGGAAATTCCTTTAAAAGTAAAAATATTTGATGTGAGTCTCCCAAAAATGATAAGACAATAAAAAACAAAGCTGAGAATAAAACTGACGGGAAAATATATTTTTTAATTTTGTTCAATTAAGCAATTTCATCAAATTTTTGAACCAATTTTGAAAGTGGTAAACCCATTACATTATAAAAACATCCTGAAATACGTTCAACAAACACTGCTCCAAAATCATCCTGAATTCCATAAGATCCTGCTTTATCCATCGGACTGCCACTTGAAACATATCCAATTATTTCTTCATTATTTAACAACCTAAATTTTACACAAGTTTTAACAAAATCAATTATTTCTTTTCCGTTTTGTTGATTTACAATTCCCAAACCAGTGTAAACATAATGCTTTTTACCACTTAATTTTTGCAACATTTCTACTGCATCAGCTTCATTTTTGGGTTTTCCCAGAATTTCTTTATCCAAAACAACGATTGTGTCAGCAGTAATAATAATTGAATTACGAAGATGCTTTTTAGCTTCATCCAATTTTTGCTTTGCTATATATTTTGCTATCTGAAATGGTTTTAGGTTTGATGGATAGGATTCATCAGTTTCAAACACTTTTACTTGAAATTTCAATCCAATTTGCGAAAGTAATTTTTTCCTTCGCGGAGATTTTGAAGCGAGAATAATCGGAATATTTGCGAATAGCATGAATTATCTAAAAAGTGCCTTTATACTTCCCCAAGTTCTTTTTACACTTGAAATATTGTGTGAAACTGTAATTTCGTCTGAATAAGTTGCACCAACTCCAGAATTTGTATTAACTAATTTTAATCTGTAAACAAAAACTTCATTCGTACTTTTCGAAAAAACATTTTCATCAACAAAAGTATAGTAATTATTACTTCCTTTTGCATCAATTATTCCAATTTCAACATAAGACATATTTAAACTTTTTCTTTGAACAACAAATTCCTTTAAATTAACCTCGTCAGAAGTTTGCCAATTTACAATGATATTTTCTCCACTGCTATAAGCATTAAACAATGATAATGTTGTTCCGAGTGCAAAAATTGAGATTACCGATGTCAAAATTGCTAAACTTAAATATGCTATTTTCTTTTTCATTTCATTTTTCCCAAATCTTGAAAACAAATATGTTTTAATATAAACAATTTCAAGTGATTTCAATCAATTTTTAGTTAAAAATTTTACAACTGCTTCGGCTGAATTTTCTCCATCTATTGCAGCAGAAACAATTCCACCAGCATATCCTGCACCTTCACCTGCAGGGAAAAGTCCAATTATATTTATATGCATCAAATTCTCTTTATGTCGTGGAATTCTAATCGGTGAACTTGTTCTTGTCTCTGATGCCAGAATTACTGCCTCAGATGAATAAAATCCTTTCATTTTCTTTTCATATTCCATTATTGAAACTGCTATACTTTTAGAAATAACTTTTGAAAATATTTTTGAAATGTCATGCGATAAAACTCCGGGATAATAAGAAGTTTTAGGTAAACTCGTACTAACTTTTCCCTGAACAAAATCAGTTATTCTTTGTGCTGGTGCAACAAGTTTCCCTCCGCCAATTTCATAAGATTTTTTCTCAAGCCATTCCTGAAATTTTAGACCTGCAAAATGCTTTGATTGTTTGAATCCACTCCAATCGTTTTCATCAACAGAAACGACAATCCCAGAATTTGCAAATGGTGAATTTCGTTTTGAGACTGACATTCCATTTAACACCAATTCGTTAGAATTTGTTGATGCGGGAATTACGATTCCACCTGGACACATACAAAAAGAAAATACACCTTTATTATTTACGTTGTTTACAAGTGAATAACTTGCTGCAGGCAAATTCAAAGGTTTAATTGGTAATTTATACTGAATCGCATCAATCAATTCTTGTGGATGTTCAATTCTTACACCAACAGCAAATGATTTGGGTTCAAGATGAATTTTACGCTTATCTAAAAGATAATAAATATCGCGAGCCGAATGTCCGGTTGCAAGAATAACAGATTTACCTTGCTTTATTTCAGATTTATTGATTTCTACTCCAACAAATTGCGAATCGCGAACTATAATATCTGTTACTTTTGAATTGAAATGAATTTCACCCCCGTACTTTTGAATCGTATTTCTTATTTCTTCAATAATTTTGGGCAATTTATTTGAGCCAATATGCGGATGTGCTTCATATCGAATTTCTTCTTTTGCGCCGTGAAAAATGAGTATATCAAGAATTCGATTTACATTTCCTCTTTTATTACTTCTTGTGTAAAGTTTTCCATCAGAATAAGTTCCGGCACCACCTTCTCCAAAGCAATAATTGGAATTTTCATCAACATTTCCATTTTGCATAATTTCTTTTAGATCAAACCTTCTTTCGCGAACATTTTTCCCACGTTCAAAAATTACAGGTTTTATTCCCAACTCTATTAATCTGATTGCAGCAAAAAGTCCCGCAGGTCCACTGCCAACAATAATTACTTCCTCAGATTTTTCTACATTCTTAAAATTCAATTTAATCTGATTTTGAATAACTTTTTCATTGATAAATACTAAATATTTTATTCTAAATACTGGAATTTTTCTTGCATCAAGCGATTCTTTTTGCGTAACGAAACCGATTAATTCTTCTGATTCAATATTTAATTCATTGCAAATTTTACTTTTTATAATCTCTTCATTTCCCTTTTCATCTGGGTGAAGAATAATTTCAATTTCTTTTTGCATTTTGTCGCCTTTTTAATAGATAATTAGAAGAATTATATTTTTTTGCACTAAAGATACGTAGGTTGAATAATTTTTAATTCATTTTTTATTGTTTGTTTGTTTCACTAAATCGCTTCCCCAAGATGGATCTGGTATTTTTATATTTCCCACATTACTTCCATATTATAATTTTATTACTTCCTAATATACTGTTTTAAGTGATTATTTTATAACTATTTATAGATATGTTTATTTACTTATTACTTCCGTTTTGTTAAAATATTACTTCCGAACAGCGGTTATTATAATAAGGTAAAGATAAAGGTTTAGTTTGAGAGATAGAACTTGCGGGAATGAAGAGATTTGATAATTCGTAAATTTACAAATCCACACCCCGTCCCGACTTCGTCGAGCCACTTCTCTTTTAGATGGGAATTTTTAAAATAATGATTATAAACAAAGAACTTACCGAAATACAACTCACAATCAACCAATCTGATCACTTTTAACTTCTAGCTCATAACTTTTAATTGTTTTATTCTTTCTGAAAAACAAGTAAACTCCATTCATTTTCACTATCTTCATCAATTTTCTGTAATTTTTCAGATTGAAAATGTTCTGTAATTAATGAATTGTCCGCATTCAATAATCCAGAAAGTATCATTTTTCCACCAAATTTCAACTTTTCTGCCAATTGTTTTTTAATTTCAATCAAAATATGTGTGTTGATATTTGCCAAAATCAAATCGAAATTTGTTTGCTGAACATCTGCAATTTCGCCGAGAATAATTTCCAATTCTTCAGAAATTTGATTCAGATTTTTATTTTCATCGCCGTTAATTTTGCACCATTCGTCATTATCAAATGCAATTGCTTTGCTTGCACCAAGTTTTAAAGCTGCAATTGCCAAAATTGCAGTTCCAGCGCCAGCATCTAAAACAAAATCACCTTTCGAAACGTGTTTTTCAATTGCTCGAATCATCATTTTTGTTGTTTCGTGTTCACCCGTTCCAAAAGACATTTTTGGGTCAAGATTTATCACAATTTTGTTTTGTGGATTTTCGTATTCTCGGAAAGTTGGTTTAATCACAATTTTATCTGAAATTTCAATCACGTTCAAATTCTTTTCCCATTCTTCATTCCAATTTTTGTTTTCTACATTATTTTTGGTGATTTCAAAATAGTCAATCAATTCATTTTCGATTGCAGATTTTAGTAAATTATTCAATTTCTGTTCAATTTCAGATGATTTTTCGGCAAATATTGATATTGATTCTTCATTTTCGTTCAAGCCGTCAAGTTCCAAATTCCACAACAAACCAGATAGAATTTCAGGCTGAAAAGGTCGAGTTTGGATTTTAAATTCCACAAATTCTTTCATTTATTTTCCTTTTATTAAAATTTCGCAGATTGAATCTTGCAGTTTTCGAATGTCTGAATCTTTTCTACTGTAATTATTCACAATCACCGAAAATGCAATTTCATCGCCGTAACTATTTGTTAAAACGCCACTTAATGAATTCACAGATGTCAAGGAACCAGTTTTTGCTTTCACTTTTCCGATATTTTTCTTTGAATTTAACCGATTTTTCAGAGTCCCAATTTCGCCCGAAACAGCAAATGAATTTATTAACAGATGGAATTTTTCTCTATCATTTTTGTATAGAAATTTGAAAATATCGATAATCAATTTCGGTGAAATCAAATTATATCGCGAAAGTCCGCTTCCATCTGCAATTGTGAAATTTTCTGGTTTATTTCCCGTAAGTGTGATTAGTGAATCAATTAAAATCTTACTTTTCCAAAATCTTGCTGGTTCCGAAAAATGATATACTCCAATTGCTCGAACCAAAATCTCGGCATAAAGATTATCACTTTTTTTGTTTAATCGATTCAAAACATATTCAATTGGTGTTTTTATTTCGAATAAATCTGCAATAAATTGAACATTTTCCTCAATTTTCAGTTCTTTTTCAATTTCAATTGAATTCGAAATCAACTTATTTTTCATAATTTCAAGGAAAATTTGCTCGGGATTTTCAATATTGAATTCAAAATCATCAACCGAATTCTGGGGAATTTTGCCATATATTATAATTTTGTTCCGATTTTCCTCAAAAACTCGAGTTACAAAAAGTGTGTTTGTATCTGAAATAGAAATTGTTGCGTTATTTTGAATTATCACTGATTCAAATTTTGGTTCGCAAGTAACTTTAACTTGTTCGCCGAAACTTCCACTTTGCACAACAACTTTCATTTTCCCCAAATAGCTATTTAAGGAAGAATAATATGGCAAATATTCGCTCGGATTATCGTCCCACATCCAACCTTTTCCCCAATAAACCGAATCATTCCAAGAAATATCGGCAACCAAATTTCCCTTGATTTTTTTTATTCCCATTTTCTTCAAATTTTCGGCAGTAGATTGGAATTCCTCTTTGCCAAAATTTGGATTTCCGTTTGATTTTATAATCAAATCGCCAAATACAACCGAATCTATAATTACACCATTTGTGCGAAATTTGGTTGAGAATTCATAATTCTGCGGTAAAAAGTTAATTGCAGTTGCTGAAGTGATTATTTTTTGATTTGAAGCTGGGACGAAAAGTTTTTGATTATTGAACGAAAATATTGGTTTATTCTTCGTCAGATTGAAAATATCAATTCCAATAGAAGCATCTTTCAAAATTTCAGATTTAAGAATTTTGTTGATTTTTGATGAAATTTTGACATTTTGAGCAATATTTGCTGAGACAAAAACGACGAGAACAAGCAAAACCAATCTTAGATTTTTCATATTTCAATTATCTTTTTCAAGTGATTATCAATTACATCTTGCAGATTTTTCTGAAATTCGACAACAATTTGTTTCGCAAACGGGTTAAATCTGAAAAAATCTTCAAACAATTGATAAGAATCGTTTATAACATAATGCGACATTTGGTTCAAATTTGTGAGTGCATTCATTTTTAGCGAAATCGCCGAAATATTCATTCCCGACAAAGCTCGACCAAGTAAATGAACCAAATTTAAGTTGAACGCCATTTGGAAATCGTGTTCTTCGGCAGTAAAAGAAATTATGTTCAAATGCAATTTTTCATACAAATTTAGCAAAAATTGAAAATTTGAATATTCAATTTTTCCCGCTTGAACAGAAATTGATAGATTTTTCAAACCTTTACTTCCCGAATCTGGACCAAAAAGTGGATGCGTAAAAACATACTGAATTTCTTTGGGAAGATTTTGTTCGAACAACGAAACAATTTTTGTTTTTACAGATGCACAATCAACTAGAATTGAATTTTGGGCAATTTTTTTAGAATTTTCGATCAAAAATGGTTCGATTTCGCGAATTGGAATCGTTAAAAAAATGAATTTTTGCGAAAGAGCTTCTTCTAAATCTACTTGCTGAGCAAAATCTTGTTTTATTGTTTCATCAATGTTTTTATCATAAATTTTAACTATAAAGTAATTTGATATTTGTTTTGCCCAAAATGAACCAAATCTACCAGCACCAATTACGGCAATTGAATTTTGACTTGTATTTATCATTCCACATTTTCCCAATTTGCAAAATCTAACCAAAAATTTGGGTAAGATTTTTCTACAACTTCTGGATTTTCGATAACAACATTTGGTATTTTCGTCCCAGCAATTGCAAAAGCCATCGCAATTCTGTGATCTTTGAAAGTCTTAATTTTATTCCCGAAATAATTCTTTTGTGGGAAAATTGTTAGATTTTCATCGAAATATTCTGCTTTTCCACCGAGAGAAATTATGTTTTCGATTGTTGATGAAATTCTGTCGCTTTCCTTATATTTTAATCGAGATACATTTCGCAGTACAAATTTTTCGGGAGCAAACATTCCCAAAACAGCCAAAGTTGGAACAATATCAGGAATATTTTCGCAATCAAAATCCAAACCTTTTTCAATTTTTCCAGAAATTTCAACCGAATCTTTTTTGACAATCACTTTTCCGCCAATTTTTTCAGCAATTTCAAAAATCTTTTCATCACCTTGCAAAGATGGCAAAAGACAATTCATGAATGTAACTTTTGTTTGATTTATCAAAGCAAACGCAACCCAATATGAAGCCGCCGAAAAATCATTCTCGATTGTGTAATTCCAACTAAAATTAATATTTTGTTGCGGAATTGAAATTCCATTTTCATCAAAATCGAGATTAATTCCCAAATTTTTCATCATTTTGATTGTCATTTTCAAATACGGAAATGAAGGAATTTCATCTAAAAACGCAATTTTGGAATTCGAGTTTAAAAGTAAACTCGCAAAAAGTAAACCTGTAACAATTTGCGAAGAAGGAATTTTTGTGATTTGAATTTCTTCAGAATTTTGGAAAAGCGAAGGATAAATTGTAATTGGCAAAGTTTTGTTATTTGATTTAACTGAAATTCCGTGATTTTCCAGAATCGTAATCAATTCCGAAAATGGACGTTTTTGCAATTCTTCACTTCCAGAAAATGTAATTGATTTGTCAAGAGAACTTGCTAATGGAATCAAAAATCGAGCAGAAGAACCCGAATTTCCAAGAAATATTTCTTGTCTTTTCACATTCCCAATTGGATTTGTAACTACAATTTTATCGTTTGAAACTTCAATTTCAGCACCAAATGATTTTAATGCTTCAATTGTAATTCTTGTATCTTCAGAAATTAAAGGATTATAAATTGTTGTTTTTCCTTTATTTAACGAAGCAAGAATTACAATTCGATGTGTAACACTTTTCGAAGAAGGTAATTTAATTTCCTTTTCAGATTCGTTATTGAAGAGAACTCGAAGCATCCTTTTCAATTTCTTTCATTTTGTTTGTTCGCAAAATTTCAATAGAATTTTCAATTATTTTGTAATCTTCCATCAATTTTGCAAATTGTGTGAAATTCAGTTGTTGTGCTCCATCAGAAAGAGCAACGTGCGGATTTGGATGAACTTCAACAATAAATCCGTCTGCTCCAGCCATTAATCCCGCCAAAGTTGTTGGAATTACCAAATCGCGTCTGCCGGTTGCGTGACTTGGGTCAACGATAATAGGTAAATGCGAAACATTTTTTATCATTGGAATAATGTTAATATCGAGTGTATTTCGTGTAAATTCGACAAAAGTTCTAATTCCGCGTTCACACAAAATCACTTTTCTATTTCCTTGAGCAAGAATATATTCTGCACTCATCAAAAATTCATTCAAAGTTGCTGCAATTCCACGTTTTAGCATAATTGGTTTATCAGTTTTGCCAAGTTCTTCGAGCAATTTAAAATTTTGCATATTTCTGGCGCCAACTTGGTAAATATCAACATAATCATACATATCTTCAATTTGTTTGATTTGCATAACTTCCGAAATTACTGGTAATCCGTAATGTTTTCCAGCATCACGAAGCCAAGGCAAACCAATTTCGCCAATGCCTTGAAAAGAATATGGTGAAGAACGTGGTTTGAAAATTCCACCACGTAAAATATCAACACCTTGTTTTGCCATTTCTTCAGCAGATTGCCAGATTTGTTCTTCGCTTTCAACCGAACAAGGTCCAGCCATTTTAATTGGTTGAACTCCACCAATTTTCACTTTTCCAACTTCAATTATTGTTGCTTGTGGATGCATTTGGCGAGATGCAATTTTATAAGATTCAATAATTGGAATTACTTTTTCAACGCCATCAAAAGTAATAATTGCATCTTTATCAAGTTTGTGTTTATTTCCAATAATTCCAATAATTCGTTTTTCTACACCGCAAACTTCGTGAATTTCTGCTTTTTTCTCTTTTAGATAACTTATGAGTTCTTTGTATTCACTGTCAGAAATATTATTATTTATTACAATAATCATCTTTAACCTAATTCTTATAAAATGAGTGCGAAAGATAAATATTTATTTGAGATTTATCTTAGAAAATGCCTACCAAACATCCTTTAAACAATTCTTATTCATATTTATTTATCTTTGTACAGTTTATTTATTAATTCTTAGGAAAAAAATGTTAACAGAATTCACAAGTTTTATAAAATTCAGATTCCTCTTTAATGAAAAACAGCTAATTCAAGTAATTTCGAGAAAAATAGATAAAAAATGAAAACACATCATAAAATAATAAATGGAGATAGTAGAAAAATGTCTGAATTACCTGACAATTCAGTTCATTTAACAATTACTTCTCCTCCTTATTGGCAATTGAAGGACTACGGAACAGATAATCAAATAGGCTTTCACGATAGTTATGAAAACTACATCAATAATATGAATTTAGTTTGGAAAGAATGCTATCGTACTCTTCACGATGGTTGTAAATTGTGCATTAATATTGGCGACCAATTTGCGAGAGCTGTTTATTATGGTCGCTATAAAGTTATTCCAATCCGTGAAGAAATTATAAAATTTTGTGAGAATATTGGATTTGACTATATGGGTGCAATTATTTGGCAAAAGAACAAAAAGAGCTATCTAAAATGACTGCCGAAGAATGGAACACTAATTT
>DYSW01000119.1 GCA_020726285.1 Melioribacter roseus | reverse complement strand
AAAAAATTGTTTCTGAAATTAATTTGACTATTTTTGTCAAAACAAATTTTGTCTTATGGAAACATTTGGAGATATTATAAAAAACGAAAGAGAAAACAAAGGACTTTTATTGAGACAAGTTGCATCTGCACTTGAAATTGATCAAGCAATTGTGAGTAAATTTGAGCGTGGAGAAAGAAAACCAACAAAAGAACAAGTTGAAAAATTTGCTGAATTTTACGATTTAGACAAAAATAAATTAATCACAAGTTGGTTAAGCGATCAAATCGCAAATACAATTCTCTACGAAGAAAATATTGGAGAAGTTCTAAAAGTAGCAGAAGAAAAAGCAATTTACTTAAAAACTATTCACGATGGAAGATAAAATAAAAGTTGTAGAATTATTCGCAGGAGTTGGAGGATTTCGTCTTGGTTTAGAAGGTTGGAATAACAAATCTGCATCGTCAAATTATAAAGAAAATTTTGAAAGTCCTTATAAAATAGTTTGGAGTAATCAATGGGAACCATCAACCAAAGTGCAACACGCATCAATGGTTTATGAAACTCGTTGGGACAAAAAAAGTCATTGTAATCAAGATATTTCAACAGTTGAAGTATCACAAATTCCTGATCACGATTTGTTGGTTGGTGGTTTTCCGTGTCAAGATTATTCAGTTGCAACAACACTAAAAAACTCAAAAGGATTAATTGGAAAAAAAGGTGTTTTGTGGTGGTCAATTCACAAAATTTTGAGTGAAAAAGAAAATAAAACAAAATATTTATTTCTCGAAAACGTAGATAGACTTTTAATTTCACCATCGGGACAACGTGGACGAGATTTTGCAATAATTCTAAAAAGTCTAAACGATTTAGGTTATGCAGTTGAATGGAGAGTTGTAAACGCTTCAGAATACGGAATGCCACAACGAAGAAAAAGGATTTTTATTTTGGCTTATTTGCAAAATTCAACAATATATAACGAGATAAAAGAAACAAATCCTAAAGATTGGATATTGAAAGATGGAACTTTAGCAAACGCTTTTCCTGTTCAATCGAACAATATTTTATTTCCAAAAGAGTTTGAATTAAAAGGAGATATTGTTGAAATTTCAGAAAATTTCAACATAAACGGCAAAACAGGAATGTTTGAAAATACAGGAATTATGATTGATGGAATTGTAACGACAATTAAAACAAAACCA
>DYSW01000020.1 GCA_020726285.1 Melioribacter roseus | reverse complement strand
TTAGTTATAGCATTGCACAAAACAGCAATGTTTCACTAAAAATTTACGATGTTATAGGAAAAGAAGTAATGAGTTTGGTAAATCAACAACAAGTTGCTGGAAGTTATAGAGTTACATTCAATGCAAGCCATCTTTCCTCTGGAGTTTATTTCTACAGATTGCAAAGTGGAAACTTTGTCGCAACCAAAAAAATGGTGTTGATGAAGTAAAATGAAATCTATCCCGACTTGTTGGGATAAGTTTTCAACTTAAGTTCTTGTCATTCCGTCTATCTTTTTGGACGAAAATAAAGATTAAAAGATGTTCAATACATTCGATGTGTTGAACATCTTTTTTTTTGTCATTTTAATCATTCTACTAAATAGTCATGACAAGAAAATTCATCTTTTAAAGTAAATATCAAACAATATTTGTGATGGAACTTCTTCGTCATACCCAAAATCTTCTGTCGGGCATCTGCTTAATAATTAAAGAGATTCCCGCCTAAAAACATGCGGGAATGACAAGATTTGATAATTCGTAATCCGCAAATTCCCGAATTTATTGTTTTTATACATTCGAGGAACAAGTACTTCGAAGGAAGACAGAGAAATAGTTTAAGTTTTAAAAACTATTCGCTATTCTAAACCATAATTACAGAACAAATTCTACGGAGAGTTTTTCTAATGCAAGAAGCCTTCTCCAATTATAATCAGTAACTTTTTGTGTTTCTTCGAGTAAATGTTTGTTTTCTTCTTTAAAAAGATGTTTGAATCTACCTTGTAATTTCATACACTCGGTTGCAGGTAATTGTTTTGTTGGGCGATAATTAACTTTATAGTTCTGATATTCAACTTCGAAAAGTGGATAAAGATTGCTTTCAACTGCCAAGCGGGCAACTTGAATTGAATTTGCAGGCTCAACTTTGTGTCCTGGAGGACAAGGTCCATCAACCATCAACAATCGAAAACCTTCCATTTCTTTAGCTTTTTTTATTTTTGCTCTGTAATCCTCCATAAAAGCAAGAGATGCTGTTGCGGCATAAGGAATATTGTGTGCAGCAATAATTCCCATCAAATCCTTTGGAAATTTCTTTTTGAAGTTTGAATTTGGATTTGTTGTAGTAACCGCACCATAAGGAGTTGCAGAGCTTGTTTGAATTCCAGTATTCATATAAGCACCATTGTTATTTACAAGATAAATCAAATTTTCACCACGAGAAGCCGCACCAGAAAGGGCTTGGAAACCGATGTCGAAGGTTCCGCCATCGCCAGCAAGAATTACAACATTTGTATCTTTTCTACCTTGTCTATCAAGAGTGTGCCGAATTCCAGTTGCAGTTGCTGGAGCTGCAGCAAAAATAGTATGGACAATTGTTCCTTTTATTTCATTTAGCGGATAAGGTCCTGCAATAATCGAAAAACAAGAAGCAGGAACAACATAAACTGTATTTTCACCAAGAATGCTGGAAAGATGGCGAACAAGAAGCGACCAACCACAACCGCGACAACTTAATCCACCAGAAAATACTTTTTCATCTTTTATTAAAAATTCCATTGCTGGTAACATATTTTCTCCTTATTCCATATCTATCCAGATAACATCTTCTGGATTGTTTTTAGCTTTATAAATAATTTTTTCAATTGTAATTGGTGGAACGTCTTTTCCGCCTTGACCAGTGAAAACATCAATCATCTTAAAATATCTTTCCCCGTAAAATGCTTCGCGGAGTTCTTGCATCATCGCACCGACTTTGTCGCCCATAAAATTGCGCTCGATTGCAACTAAAAGCGTGTCGTTTGCAACATCTTTCAATGCTTCAAGAATTGAGTTTTTGGGAAATGGATGAAACAAGCGAATTTTAAGAATTCCAACTTCAGGATGATGTTGAATTACACCTTTTGCCGTTGTTGTGATTGATGAAATTGTTACAAGAATGATTTTTGTATCTTTATTGATATTTATTGCTTCAACTGCCTGATATTTTCTTCCGAACTTTTGATAAAAATCTTCGCCAATTTGGTTTGTTAGATTTTCCACACGGTTAATGTCAATCCAAAAATCGTAATTGAATTTTCCATAATGTTCTGGTTGAACTAATCCGCCAACAGCAATTGGTTTATCGGGATTGATTTCGGTTCCTTTTAGCTGTTTTGGTGGAAGGAATTCATTCACCAAATCTTGATCGGGAATCCAAACATTTTCACTTGTGTGACTTTGATAGAAAGCATCCAAAACAACAAATACTGGAATTTCTAGTTTTTCTGATAAAATATAAGATTGAATAATTGTGTCAAGAACTTCTTGCGAGCTTTCTCCATAAAACTGAATCCAACCTGTATCTCGTTGCGAAAGAGAATCTGATTGATCTGACCAAATATTCCAAGGAATTGAGGGGCGACCAACATTACAAACAACCATCGGCAATCTGAAATGAGCAATTGCGTGAAGAACTTCGTGAGCGTAAAAAAGTCCTTGTCCACTTGTGGCAGTAAAAACTCGTTCGCCAGCAAGAGCAGAACCCATTGCGGCGGCAAAAACAGAATGTTCGCTATCCATATTTACGTATGCAGCGTCCATTTCGCCACTTCCGACTTTTTCTGCGAGTTCTTCAACAATTGTTGTTTGAGGAGTGATTGGGTAAGCGGGAATAAATCCAGCTTTGCAAATTTTTGCGGCTTCGGCAGCGGCAAAATTTCCTTTCATCACTTTTTCTGTGTGACGAGGATATTTTTTCTTTGTTGATGTTTCAGTATTATTCATTTTCAGCCTCTTTCATTTCAAAAGTCATTGCCGAGCACGGACATTCTTGAACGCAAATTCCGCAACCTTTGCAATAATCATAATCAATTCTTAATCTTCCGTTATCATCTACATGAATTGCAGCATCTGGACAGTAATTAAAACAATTTCCACAAGAGAAGCAATCGCCGCAGTGCAAACATCGACTTCCTTCTGCAAGTATTTGTTCGTCAGATAATCCTTGAACTACTTCATCAAAATTTTCTGTAAAATCGGTTTTGTGTGTGATTTGATTATGAATTCTTGGCGTTTTGAGATAGTAAGTAAAGTTCAAATCAACTGGAACAACAACATTTGGGACTGATGTTTCTTGTTGATATGGAATTTTTTGCAAGAAAGCATGAACTTCGGCGGCAACTTTATTTCCGCTCCCGATTGCTTCGGTAACTGTTCCGCCCCAAGCCATATCGCCAGCAGAAAAAATTGGCTTTGAAGATGAAAACTCAATTTTTCCTTGTTTTGCTTTTATTTGTTGATTATCAAAAACGAACATATCAGATTTTTGTCCGATTGCGGCAATAACATGATTTACTTGCAATTGATAATCAGAACCATCAACAACAATTGGTTTTCTTCGTCCACTTTCGTCTGGTTCGCCAAGTTCCATTTTTATCATTTTTAGATTTAGTAAATCGTCATTTTTTTGCAATCCAGTTGGAGTTGTAAGGAATTCGATTTTGATTCCTTCAGCAAGAGCTTCTTCCACTTCGTGGGCAATTGCGGGCATTTCATTTTCTGTTCGTCGGTAGTAGATTGTTGGAATTGCGCCAAGACGTAGTGAAGTTCTTGCAACGTCAATTGCTGTATTTCCACCACCAATTATTGCTACTTTGTCGTCTTTGTTTACGTTATTTCTGTCATTTTTGATTTTGAAATCGTAAAGGAATTTTATTCCATCAACAACAAATTTTTCATTTTCAATATTCATCTTTGAGCCAATGTGCGAACCAACAGAAACTATAATTGCATCGAAATCTTTTTCAATTTCAGATATTTTAGTTTTGTTGTTTAGTAAAATTTCAACACCAGCATCTTCAATTCTTTTAATTTCGGAATCGAGAGCGTTATTTGGCAATCTGAAAGATGGAATTCCAGTTCTCATCATTCCACCAGCTTTTTCGAGTGCTTCGAAAACTGTTACATTATAGCCGTTTTCTCGAAGTCGCAAAGCTGCAGTTAAACCAGCAGGACCGCCACCAATTACAGCAATTTTTTGCAATTTTGTGATTGGTTTGGCGATAGGTTTTTCTGGTGAAAACTTGTCGCCCAAAAATCTTTCAATTCCGCCGATATTCACACTTTCATCAAAATCCGAGCGATTGCAGGCTTGTTCACAAAAATGCGGACAAACTCTTCCGCAAACTGCAGGAAAAGGATTGTGTTCATAAATTATTTCAACTGCTTCGTGGAATTTCCCTTCGCCAGCAAGTTTTATAAACTCGCGAACATCTGTTCCCGCGGGACAATTTGACGAACACGGTGCGGTTTTTTTGTCGTATTCTGGTGTAAGAACTCGCCAATTTCCCGTTTTATTCAAAGACATTGGTTGCGACCAAATTGGATTTTTATATTCCGTTTTATCTTTTTGTTTTCTGAAAAGCTCTTCAATATTATAATCAATTTTTTCTGCGGAATGTGCATCTAGAAATTCTTTAGTTTTCAATTCCGATTCTCCAAAACCGACAACGTTTTCGAAAGCTAAAACTGATGCTTCGGAATTTGCTTTTGGTTTTGCGGGAACGTTTTCGGAAATCACTTTTTGAGCAATTTCCATATCGCCATCAATCAATCTCATAATTGCTCCAATCATTGAAGCATTAACGATTGGAAGAGATTTGCTTCCTAAACCTTTTTCAATTGAAATTTTTGTTGCGGGAACTGTGAAAATACTATCTGCATTTTTTTTGAAATGATTTATTGATTTTTCTGTGTTTAATAAAACGGTACCCCCTTTTCGTAAACCATCAAAAACGGGAACTAAATCGATTAATGTTTCATCAAAAACAACAACTAAATGTGGATGATAAACATTGCTTCTGTTTAGAATTTCACCTTTTGCAATTCGTAAAAAAGCTTGAATTGGAGCTCCGGTTCGTTCAACACCAAAAGCTGGAAATGACTGAACTTGATAATCACCAAGTTTACTGAAAATTTTAGCAAGAATGTCGAACGCGGTAACCATACCTTGTCCGCCTCGTGCGTGACCTCTTATTTCGATCATAATTATTCTCCGTATTAAAAAAATATCAACAAAAATCTAATTCGGATATGTTGATATTATTAGCTTCAAAAATATGGAAAAATCATTGAATGCGAAAATCGAACATAGGAAAAGCTAGCGAATAAGTAACTAATTACAATTTATTGCAAAGATATTCTTCTTTTAATGATTATGTTTATGATGCTTTCCGTGTTCGTGAGTTTCGTTGTCGTGATGATGCGAATGTTTTCCTTCGGAATGTTTCTCGTGTTGGTGCGAGTGAATACTTTTTGGTAAACTTGATTGAGTAAGTTGCTCCAATTCATTGTTTTGGAATTTTACTAAAGCTTCTTCCGCTGTCATTAAACGAGCAAGAAATATTTTTGCTTTTGCTTCGGTAAGAATTTCAAACGCATGCGGACCGATATTTCCAACAATAAAATTTGTAACGCCATTTATTATTAGTTGCGGCAAATCTGAATGGCTTTCGTCGTGCTGATTGTTTGATTTTACTTCAAATTGTTTTGTGTCGCAATCGTAAATTAAATAAAATTCAGCATGTCCAAATCGTTTGGCAATTTTGCTTTGCATTGTTTTTTCATCTGTGGTAAATAAGATTTTCATATTTATCTCAAAAAATTATGTTATTAGTTTTGTTTTGTGTTTCAAACTTAAATTAAATCATATTCAACAGCAAATTGCTTTAAGTGATTGTTTTCTTGTTAATTTAAAATGATATTCATTATTAATTTTCCTAAAATTCTTTGTTATTCTAAAATCAAACGTTAGATTTGCCTTTGATTAAAAATTATCCCAATAAATGAAAAAATTCGAACTTATTTCAAATTATCAACCTTCAGGCGATCAACCTAATGCAATTTCAGAACTTGTTGTCGGAATAAAAAATGGGGTAAAACATCAAGTTTTGCTCGGAGTTACTGGAAGTGGAAAAACCTTCACCGTTTCAAATGTTATTAAAGAAATAAACAAACCGACCTTAATTATTTCGCACAACAAGACGTTGGCGGCTCAACTATACAGCGAATTTAAGTCATTTTTCCCAAATAATGCAGTTGAATTTTTTATAAGCTATTATGATTATTATCAACCAGAAGCTTACGTAATTAAAAAAGATTTATTCATTGAAAAAGATTTTTCTGTTAACGAGGAAATCGATAGACTCCGACTTAAAGCAACAACTGCATTAATTGAAGGAAGAAATGATGTAATTATCGTGGCAAGCGTAAGTTGTATTTATGGAATTGGTGCACCAGAAGAATATGCAAACCAAATCCTTTTTGCTCGAAAAGGTGAAGAAGTTGGTTTTAAAAAATTCTTACGAAGTTTGATAGATATTTATTACGAACGAAATGATATTGATTTTACACGCGGAACTTTTCGTGTGCGCGGCGATGTCGTTGAAGTTATTCCCGCTTATCAATACGAAGAAGCTGTTCGTATTCAATTTTGGGGAGATGAAATTGAAAAAGTATCTATTATTGATTCGATAACAAGTGAAATTATTCGCGAAGAAGAAACCGTTCCAATTTATCCCGCAAAATATTTTGTTACAAATAAAGACCAAATCAGACGTGGAATTAAAACAATTGAAGAAGAACTTCACGACCAATTACAGATTTTCTACAAAGAAGAAAAATATCTTGAAGCACAGCGACTTGAGCAACGGACAAAATTCGATCTCGAAATGATAAAAGAAATTGGTTATTGTTCGGGAATCGAAAATTATTCCAGACACATGGTCGGAAGACCTGCAGGCTCGCGACCTTCGTGCCTTTTTGATTATTTTCCTAAAGATTATTTGTTGATAATTGATGAATCGCACGTAACGGTTTCGCAAATACGCGGAATGTTCAATGGCGATAAAAGTAGAAAACAAGTTTTAGTTGACCACGGTTTCCGACTTCCTTCAGCGATGGATAATCGTCCATTAAAATTTGATGAATATGAAAATCTAACAAACCAAATAATATATGTCTCGGCAACTCCGGGAGATTACGAAATGCAAAAAACCGATGGAGTTTTTGTCGAGCAGATAATTCGTCCGACTGGCTTGCTCGATCCCGAAATTGAAGTTCGCCCAATTGCAAATCAGATTGACAATTTAATTTCTGAAATACGCGAAAGAACAAAGCTAAACGAGCGTGTTTTAGTTACAACATTAACAAAACGAATGGCTGAAGATTTATCAGATTATCTCGAAAAACTAAATATCCGAGTTCAATATATTCATAGCGATGTTGATGCTTTAGAAAGAGTTGAAATTATCCGAAATCTTAGAATTGGTGATTTTGATGTACTTGTCGGTGTAAATTTGCTTCGCGAAGGTTTAGATTTGCCCGAAGTTTCGCTTGTGGCAATAATTGATGCAGACAAAGAAGGATTTTTGCGAAGTGAACGTTCGTTAATGCAAACAGCTGGAAGAACCGCAAGAAACGTAAACGGAA
Organism: Melioribacter roseus; assembly: GCA_020726285.1. Classification (GTDB taxonomy): domain Bacteria; phylum Bacteroidota; class Ignavibacteria; order Ignavibacteriales; family Melioribacteraceae; genus WGAL01. The sequence continues at coordinate 19,827 of DYSW01000020.1, read as the reverse complement.
GAGTAATTATGTACGCTGATAAAATGACGCCATCAATGAAAAAAACAATTGATGAAACAATTCGTCGCCGAAAATTGCAAACCGAATACAATCTACAAAACAACATTACGCCACAAACCATTTTTAAGAGTAGAGAAGAAATAATGAACTCAACTTCAATCGCTGATGTTCGCAAAAAGGATAAAGTTGTTGAAGATTCATCATTCTTAAAAGTTGCCGAACCAGTTATAAAATATATGAGCAAAGAACAAAAGGAAGAATTAATTGAGCAAATGCGGGAAGAAATGCTAAAAGCAGCAAAAGATTTAGAATTTGAGAAAGCTGCCAATTTACGTGATGAAATAAGCAAATTGGAAAAAATGCAAATAAAAACAGACAAATTTTAAAAATTAAATCTTAACTCAAATTCTTTTATTAATGTGATATTCTTTATTTTTTATTCCATAATTAACAGAGATTAATATGAAATTGAAAAATGTAGTACCAACAAATGAATTAAATTTTAATGAATTAAAAAGGACATGTAATTACGATAACTTTAACTTTGAATCGACTGATGGAATTGAAGAAATCGATGAAATTATTGGACAAGGACAAGCACTTTCAGCCTTAAAACTTGGAGTTGAAATTCAATCGCCAGGGTATAATATTTTTATAACGGGACTTTCGGGAACTGGAAAATTTTCAACTGTAAAACAAACTTTAAAAAACATTCAACCGAAATGCAAAAATCTTAAAGATTATGCTTATGTATTTAATTTTGAAAACACTGACCAACCAACGTTGTTGGAATTTGCTGGCGGCGAAGCAAAAGTTTTTAAAAAAGATATGCAAAAAGCTATTACAAATTTAAGACGTGAAATTCCCAAAGCACTTGATAGCGAACCGTTTCTCTCGAGAAGAAAGAAATTAATTGAAGAACTGCAAGCGGCACAATTTGAGCTTTCACAAACGTTTGAAAAAGAATTGCGAAAAGATGGTTTTACATTAGGCCAAGTTAAAAGTGGCGAAACTATTCGCCCAGAAATTATGATTTTGCTAAAAGAAGGACCAATTTATCTTCATCAAATTGAAGAAATGGTTTTTGAAGGAAAAATTACTGAAGAAAATTTTGCTGAAATCACAAGAAAATATTCAGAACATCAACATGGATTAGCCGATTTATTCAAAAAAGGAATTATTCTGAATAACGATTTTATGGAAAATCTTGAGAAATTGGAAAAAGAATCAGTTGAAAAGAATATCAATTCAGTTTTTGAAGATTTACTTATTCATCATAAAAGCCGAAAAGTAAAAAAATACTTAGCATTAATTCGGAAAAATATTGAGGAAAGATTACATAATTTTAAAGCAATCTCGCAAAAAAAAGATGAAGAAGAGATTTCACCTGACGAATTATTCAAAGTTTTTGAAGTAAACATAATTCTTGATAATTCCAACAAAAACGATTGCCCAATAATTGTTGAAACTTCGCCAACTTATAGTAATCTATTTGGTACAATTGAAAAAGTATCAGATGGAAGTGGTTTTTGGTATTCTGATTTTACAAAAATAAAAGCAGGCTCATTTCTACGGGCAAATAACGGTTACCTTATTATTAATGCAGAAGATGCTTTTTCAGAATTTGGAGTTTGGAAAACACTAAAACGTGCTTTAATTTACGGAAAATTGGAAATTCAAGATATTTTTCAAACTATGAATTACAATCCCGTAATGTTAAAACCAGAAGCAATTGACATAAATTTGAAAGTAATATTAATTGGAAACAGCTACATTTATTCTCTTCTCTCCAATTATGAAAACGATTTCAATAAGATATTTAAAGTAAAAGCGGAATTTGATCACGAAATGAATAGAACGGAAGAATCGCTTTTGCAATATGCTCAATTAATTAAAAAAATTATTAAAGCGGAAAAACTGCTACCGTTTGATAAATCTGCAGTTGGTAAAATTATAGAATACGGCTCTCGATACGCAGGCAACCAAAGCAAACTAACTACAAGATTTGCTTACATTGCTGATTTAATTCGAGAATCTTCATTTTGGGCTGTAAAGGAAAAATCAAAAATAGTAGATGAAACTTTAGTTTCAAAAGCCTTTTGGGAAAGAAGAAAACGCCATTCCCTTTATGAAAGCAAAGTTCAAGAAATGATTGACAAAGGAACAATTTTAATAGATGTTGAAGGTGAAAGAGTTGGACAAATTAACGGACTTGCCGTTTATGAAATGAATCAAATTTCTTTCGGAAAACCAACTCGAATTACGGCATCAGTTGCAATTGGAAATGGAAATTTTATTAACGTAGAACGTGAAGCTGGTTTAAGTGGAAGTTCACACAATAAAGCAATGCTAATTATTGCAGGTTATTTTCGTGAAGTCTTCGGAAACCGACATCCGCTAAGTTTTACCGCAAGTGTTGTATTTGAACAAGGTTATGGAATGATTGATGGCGATTCTGCTTCAATTACCGAAATTGCAGCAATAATTTCATCAATAACTGAAATTCCAATTAAGCAAAACTATGCAATTACTGGTTCAATTAATCAAAAAGGCGATATTCAACCAATTGGTGGAGTAAACGAAAAAATTGAAGGATTTTACGATGTTTGTAAATCAAAAGGTTTAACAGGAAAACAAGGCGTAATTATCCCAGCTCAGAATGTACAAGATTTAATGCTTAATGACGAAGTTGTTGAAGCAGTAAAAAAAGGTGAATTTCATATTTTCAAAGCAAACCGAGCAGAAGAAGCACTCGAAATATTAATGGGAATTCAGGCTTGCGAAAAAACAAAAGAAGGTTGTTTTAAAGCAAATACAATTTTTGGTGTTGTTGAAAAGAAATTAGAAGAAATTCATAAGAAAGCCAAAAATTTTGGTCTAAAACCTAAACCAAACACAACAAAAACTGACAAAACAAAAAAAACAGAGTTAAATAAATGATTTCTACATACAAACAAGGAAAAGCTAAAACAAAGATTTTAGCAACAATTGGTCCGGCCTGCGATAAACAAGAAGTAATGGAGCAAATGATTCTAAACGGAACAGATGCATTTAGATTGAATTTTTCGCACGGGAATTTCGAATATTTTGAAAAAGTATTTGCAAACATTGATGCGGCTTGTAATAATCTGAAAAAACTAGTTGCAATTTTGGTTGATTTGCAAGGACCAAAAATTAGAGTTGGCGAAGTAAACGGGAAGTTTGAATTAAAACAAGACGAAAAAATTGAAATTACAATTGATGAAGTTGTTGGAAACGCTCAACTGATTTCCACAAGTTATAAACAATTAATTTCGGATGTAAATATTGGTGAAACAATTTTAATAAATGATGGATTAATAAACCTTCAAGTTGTGGAAAAACGAGAAAAATCAGTTGTTTGTAAAGTAATTGCTGGTGGTGAATTATCATCCAAAAAAGGAATAAATTTGCCTGGCACAAAATTATCAACCTCATCTATTACAGAGCAAGATTTCAAAAATCTTGAGTTTGCTATGAATTTCCGCGTTGATTTTGTGGCACTTTCGTTTGTTCGCGAAGCAAAAGATATTCACCAACTTCGCTCGTGGTTAATGGAAAGAAATTATCCAACAAAAATCATCGCAAAAATTGAAAAACCAGAAGCAGTAAATAATTTTGATGATATTCTTTGTGCCTCCGAAGGAATTATGATTGCTCGAGGCGATTTAGGTGTTGAAATGCAAACGGAAATTGTTCCAATTATCCAAAAGCAAATAATTGAAAAATGTAATCAAACAGGCAAATTGGTAATAACTGCAACGCAAATGCTTGAGACAATGATAAACAATTCCATTCCAACTAGAGCCGAAGCTTCTGATGTTTCTAATGCCGTTGTAGATGGAACTGATGTTGTAATGCTTAGCGGTGAAACATCCGTTGGCAAAAATCCAGTTTTGGTTGTAAAAACTATGCACAATATTCTTAAAGCAACCGAATCTGTAAATAGAACAAGAAAGCAAGTTGAATATTTTATACCAAATAATATTGAAGACAAAGTATTTGAAAACACTGCAAAAGCTGTTGTAGAAATTGCGAATCGACTTTCAGCAAAAGCAATTATTGTTTTTACTTTCGAAGGAAGACACGCAATATCGCTTTCGAAATATCGCCCAAATGCACCGATTTTTGCTTTTTCTAACTCATTTTTAACGTTGAATATACTTAATTTGCGACTTGGAGTTGAGCCATATTTTCTTGATGTTTTTTCTGAAGAAGATTCCGCTATTCGCGAAGCAACTAAATTCTTATTAAAAGAAAATCTTATTGAAAAAGGTGATTTATTAATGTTCACTTCTGCGGCTCCGCTTTCGGATAACGACAGAAGAACTTGGATAAGATATTTGATTGTTTAAATGAAAACAACGAATGCAAAATGGTGGAAAAAGGAAAACGAAAAAGTAATTTGCACACTTTGTCCACGTTTTTGTACTTTGGCTGAAGGTCAGCACGGCTTTTGTTTAGTACGAAAAAATGAAAATGGAAAACTCGTTACAACTTCATATGGCTATCCAACTGGCTTTGCTATTGATCCAATCGAAAAAAAACCTCTCTTTCATTTCCTGCCTAATTCCAAAATTCTTAGTTTCGGCACAAATGGTTGTAATTTGGGTTGTAAATTTTGTCAGAATTGGCACATTAGTAAAGTAAAACAAGAAATCGGCAACAAATATTTTTCACCCGAACAAATTGTTAATTACGCAATAATTAATTCAATTCCATCAATTGCTTTTACTTACAATGAACCGATAATTTTTGGTGAATTTGTTGAAGAAGTAAGTAAAATTGCAAAGGAAAATGGAATAAAATCTGTAATAGTTACTGCTGGATATGTTGAAAATGAGGCAAGAAAATCAATTTTTAAAAATATTGACGCCGCAAATGTCGATTTAAAGGGTTTTACTGAAAGATTTTACGTAAAATATACATTATCGCACATAAACCCAGTTTTAGAAACACTAATCTGGCTGAAAAACGAAACTGATATTTGGATGGAAATTACCAATCTGATAATTCCAAATGCGAACGATTCAGAAATTGAGATTTCGCAAATGTGTGATTGGATTTTAGAAAATCTTGGAGAAAACGTTCCATTGCACTTTTCCTCATTTCACCCTGATTATTTAATGAAAGACATCGCGCAAACTGAAATTCCAATTCTTCTTAACGCAAAAAATATTGCTGAGAAGGTTGGAATAAAATTTGTCTATTTAGGAAATATAAATCAAATGGAATATAAAACTACATTTTGCCCAAATTGCGGAGAAAAGTTAATTCAAAGAGAATGGACAGTATCCAACAAAATTAATCTTTCTGATGGAAAATGTTGGAAATGCAATAATAAAATTCCCGGAGTTTGGAAATAAATAAATTTATAAGAAATGAACATATTCATTATTTTTAATATCAATATTTGGAGCAAAAATGATTGCTAAATATTTTCATTTTAATGAGTTAGGAACAAATCTTAAATCAGAAATAGTTGGTGGAATTACAACATTTGTTACAATGGCATACATTATTATCGTTAATCCCAAAATTTTAGAAGCAGCCGGAATTCCTTTCGAACCTTCACTTGTGGCTACAATTCTCACTTCCTTTTTTGGCACATTTTTAATGGGAATTTACGCAAAACGTCCGTTTGCCGTCGCTCCATATATGGGCGAAAACGCTTTTATTGCATATTCTGTTGTGAATGTTATGGGATATTCATGGCAAACAGCTTTGGGAGCAATTTTTATAAGTGGAATGTTATTTACAATTTTAACATTATTAAAAATTCGTTCTTGGCTTGCTAACCAAATTCCCGAATCGCTAAAAATTTCATTCGCAGTTGGAATTGGACTTTTCCTTACATTTATTGGCTTAAACGACACGGGAATTGTGCGAATTGGAGTTCCTGGCGCTCCGGTTAACATTGGCAATTTTACTGAAATCAGCGTACTTTTAGCCATTCTTGGCTTTCTAATTATTTCCATCTTAATGATGAAGAAAGTAAACGCATCAATTATTTTGGGAATTTTAATTGTTACACTTTTAGGAATATTATTCGGAATTACACCAATTCCTCAACAAATATTCAGTTTCCCCTCCTCAATATCTCAAGTTTTTCTCCAACTCGATATTCTCGGTGCTATAACTTGGGGATTTATTGGAGTGATTTTGCTTGTATTTATTACTGATTTTATAGACACACTTGGAACTTTGCTTGGAGTTGGACTAAAAGCAAATTTGTTGGATAAAGACGGAAATATGCCAGAAATTGAAAAACCAATGTTGGTAGATGCTCTTTCAACAGTTTTTGCCGCTCTATTTGGAACAACCACCGCTGGGGTTTATATTGAATCTGCCGCTGGAATTGAAGCTGGTGGAAAATCTGGATTTTCAGCGATTGTTACAGCCGCTTTATTCCTGTTTGCATTATTTCTGACACCAATTTTAACAATTGTTCCTCCTTTTGCTTATGGAACTTCTTTAATTGTTGTCGGATTATTGATGATTTCTCCAATTAATAAAATTGATTTTTCAATAATGACAGAATCCATTCCAGTTTTTGTTACAATTATTTTAATGAGTTTTACTTATAATCTGGGAATTGGTTTAACAGCGGGATTCGTCGTTTATCCGATAACAATGACATTTGGCGGTAGATTGAAAGAAATTAAACCCGGAATGTGGGCTTTATTTTTGCTTTCAATTGTTTTCTATATTTTTTACCCTTATTAAAAAGGATTATAGAATTTACAATTCCCGACAATTGAAATTGTAAAGAAGTAGTAAAGTAGAAGTTGAAAACACCAATATCAGCACAGCCAATGTTGGATAGTTTATACAATGCTATTTCAAAACAAAATGATACTACCCAAATAAAAATATTATCAGATTTATGTTGGGAATATAGAAGTACAAACCCAACGATGGCTATTCGATACGGCAAATTAGCTTTGGGCAAAGTTCAAAAATATCCCGAAAGTAAATACTTTTCGCTTATTTATTCCTCGAAAAATTTGAAACAATAGAAGATAGCATTTCCAGTCAGGAAAATTCAAACAAAATTGCTGATTTGCAAACAGCATTTATTTCAGAAAAAAAGGATAAACAAAACGAAATTCTACGACAAACTATCGATTTTGAACAAACATCTAAAAACTATTTTATACTAATTGCCTCGCTAATTCTTGGTTTGGTTTTACTATATGTTACCAAGTTTAGAAGTGAAAAAAGACAAACAAGGAACTTTTTGAAATTAATCAAAAACTAAACGAATTAAATGCACAAAAAGATAAAATGTTCGCAATTATTGGTCACGACTTAAAAAATCCAGTTGCTGCAATTTCGAATTTTCTTGAAGTATTAAGCACATATTATGATGAAATGAATGAAGATGAGAAAAAATTAGCAATTAAACTTGCTTTTCAATCGAGCAAAAGATTAAAATATTTAGTATTAGATTTATTAGAATGGGGGAAAATCTCAAAAGATATGATTTCCGTCGAGAAAAGCCCTTTTAATATAGGTGATATTTTTAGAGATGTTATAGATTTGCAGCTACCCGCCGCCGCCAATAAAAATATTCAACTTGATTACCAAAAAGTTAATGCCGTTATAGACAACGATAGAAACATCATTAACACAGTAATTAGGAATTTTGTTAGCAATTCCATAAAATTTACACCAAGAAATGGAAATATTGAACTTTCTTACTCAGAAAATGATGAATACTTCTTAATTTCAATTAAAGATAATGGAATCGGCATTAAACCAGAAAAGCAAAACGATTTATTTAGAATTGACAAAGTTACAACTACTGCTGGTACAGAAAATGAAATGGGAACATGCTTGGGTTTACCAATTTCGAGCGAATTGATAAAGAAATGTGATGGTTCAATTTTGATTAATTCTCAAATTGGAATGGATTCCGAATTTATAATTCAGCTAAAAAAAAACCTCTAAAACATTTCATTTTAGAGGCTTATAATAATCTTTTTTGAAATTATTCTTTAATATCTATAATGCTCTGCTTTATACGGACCTTCAATTGGAATGCCAATATAATCAGCTTGTTCTTTGGTAAGTTTTGTGAGTTTAACACCAAGTTTTTCAAGATGTAAACGAGCAACTTCTTCATCCAAATGTTTCGGCAATCTATAAACATCAATTGGCATTTGCTTTTGCCATAATTCCATTTGTGCAATAGTTTGATTTGTAAATGAATTACTCATAACAAACGATGGATGTCCAGTTGCATTTCCAAGATTTACCAATCTTCCTTCCGAAAGAAGAATAATTGAATGCCCATCTGGAAAAACATATTGATCAACTTGTGGTTTTATGTTGATATGTTTAATTCCTGGAAAATTTTTTAATTTGCTAACTTGAATTTCATTATCAAAATGTCCGATGTTACAAACAATTGCACCATCTTTCATTTTTTCCATATGCTCAATCGTAATAATATCACGATTTCCGGTTGTAGTTACAAAAATATCGCCAATTGGAATAAATTCTTCTGTTGTTTTAACTTCATAACCTTCCATTACAGCCTGTAAAGCACAAATTGGATCAATTTCTGTAACGTGAATTCTTGCACCAAAACCTTTTAGAGATTGAACAGAACCTTTTCCAACATCACCGTAACCACAAACAACAACATTTTTCCCTGAGACCATAATATCGGTAGCTCGTTTAATTCCGTCAGCAAGAGATTCACGACATCCGTATAAATTATCAAATTTTGATTTTGTAACTGAATCGTTTACGTTTATTGCTGGGAAAGGTAAAATTCCAGCTTCTTTCATTTGATAAAGTCTATGAACGCCAGTTGTTGTTTCTTCTGAAACACCTCGAATTTTTGAAGCAAAAGTTGTCCATTTTGTTGGATTTGTAGCAAAAGTTTGTTTCAATTTTTTAAAAAATTCAACTTCTTCTTCAGAACTGAATTGTTTATCCAGAATTGACGGATTTGTTTCAACTTCTTTTCCTTTTACAATCATTAATGTAGCATCTCCGCCATCATCAACAATTAAATCAGGTCCGCTTCCATCAGGCCAAGTTAAAGCTTGCTCAGTACACCACCAATAATCTTCGAGAGTTTCTTCTTTCCACGCAAATACAGGAATTCCTCTTTCGGCAATTGCAGCAGCGGCATGATCTTGTGTTGAAAAAATATTGCAACTTGCCCAACGTACGTTAGCGCCAAGTTCTGCTAATGTTTCAATTAACACGGCTGTTTGGATAGTCATGTGTAATGAGCCTGTAATTTTTGCTCCTGAAAGTGGTTTAGTTTTGCCATATTTTTCACGTAAAGCCATTAAACCTGGCATTTCTTTTTCGGCAAGGACAAGTTCTTTTCTTCCCCAAGCAGCAAGAGAAATATCTTGAACTTTATATTTAATAATATTATCTACAACTAATTCGTTCATTATTCACCTTTTAAGTACTTTTTAAATGAATCAACTAAGTCTAAATTTTCCCAAGTAAATTCTTTTTCTTTTCTTCCAAAATGACCATATGAAGTTGTTTTTTTGAAGATTGGACGGCGTAATTGTAGTCTTTCAATAATTCCTTTTGGAGTTAAGTCTACAACATTCAAAATCATTTCTGCAATAATTGAATCAGCAATTTTTCCTGTTCCGCGAGTATCAACATGAACAGAAACCGGTTGTGCAACACCAATAGCGTATGCCAATTGAACTTCGCATTCATCAGCCAATTTAGCGGCTACAACATTTTTTGCTATGTGGCGAGCAGCGTAAGCCGCACTTCTATCAACTTTTGTCGAATCTTTGCCCGAAAAAGCTCCGCCTCCATGTCTTGCCCAACCACCGTAAGTATCAACAATAATTTTTCTTCCGGTTAAACCACTATCACCGTGTGGTCCTCCGATTTCAAAATTTCCTGTAGGATTAACATATATTTTTGTGTTTTTATCTAAATATTTTTCTGGAATTACGTCTTTAATTACATGTTCTATTACATCTTTTTTGATTTTAGCTTGTTTAACATCGCCATCATGTTGGGTAGAAACAACAATTGTATCAACTCTAATAGGTTTATGATTTTCATCATATTCAATTGTTACTTGCGATTTTGCATCGGGACGCAAATATGGCATAAGATTATTTTTCTTTTTTCTTATATCGGCAAGTTTTTTTACAAGTTTGTGCGAAAAGACAATAGGCATTGGCATATATTCCGGAGTTTGATTGGTTGCATAACCAAACATTAAACCTTGGTCGCCAGCGCCACCTGTATCAACACCCATTGCAATATCGGGGGATTGTGAATGAATTGTATTTACAACTCCGCAAGATTCAGAATCAAATCTATATTCTGCTTTTGTGTACCCAATTTCTTTTATTGTTTGCCGAACAACTTCCTGCACATCTACATATGCTTTTGTTGTCATTTCGCCGCCAACAACCACTAATCCAGTTGTTACGAATGTTTCACAAGCAACTCGGCTTGTTGGATCTTGTTTTAGCGCTTCATCAAGAATAGCATCGGATATTGCGTCAGCAACTTTATCCGGATGTCCTTCTGAAACCGATTCAGACGTGAAAAGATAGGACATATTTTTCTCCTTATTTTTAAAATTGTTTATGGTTCAACTTAAATTATTTCCTTAGAAAACACAAATTTTGGACAAGAAAAAAGCTGTTTCAATTTTGTTAATCGAAACAGCTTGGTAAATAAAATTAAAACTTATGCTTTACTTCATATTTTCGTTTAGTGATATAAAAATCTCTTTACTTTGTGAGTGGGAGTTTTAACAAATTCTTCTGTTTGATGAATTACTTCTTTAATTTAGCAAAAGTCGGCACTTTTTCATTTACTTGTATTTGAATTTTTACAAACAAATCTTCAATAATTTTTCGTAATATTTAGATGAAACAAAAATCGCCTTTGCTTCTGAGTGTTTTAGAACATGTTTTATTTCTGTTGGCTGAAGTCCCGTCATAATTGGAACTAAAACTGAACCAAGTGAAAGTGTGGAAAAATATGCAATCCCCCAATTAGGAGAATTTTCAGCAAGAATTGCTACTCTATCACGCTTTTTTATTCCAATATTTTTCAAAAAAGTAGACAAAACTTGGATTCTGTTTTTTTATTCCCCGCAAGCAATTTTTTCGCCATCAACTATGCTTAATGCTGTATAATCTGCAAAATCAACTACTGAATTACAAATAACTTCCTTAACTGTCATTTTCCAAGTTCATACTTTCTCCTTTTTTAGGAAAAATTTTCTTTAATCTTAATTTTTCGTTCAATTCTTTTAATTTTCTTTCTTCACGCACAATTTTATCAAAATTTTTCCCATAACCGATCATTCCCGTAATGTCATTTCCAACTTTTTAAGGAAACCGCTGTAATCTGAAACGGAATTTCACGCGATATTGCATCAATAAAATTAACATCAAAAGTAACCGCTTCTTGCGATTTTAAGATTTTCTGGAAAGCAATGGCAATTGATGGTTTTTGATTTTCGGCAACAATTTCTAAAAAATGTTTGCCAATTAATTCATTCGTTTTATAGCCAAGCGAACTCACTCCACCGTCGTTCAAAAGCATAAAATAACCAGAACGATTTAACGAATAAATCAATTCATTTGAAATTGTTAGAAGTGTTTTGAATTTATTATTTGCATTTTCCAACATTGTCTGAAGATTGTGTTGGCGTTTCAAGTCATAAAAAACAGAAATAATTTTCGTCATTTTTCCATTTTCAAAAATTGGAGTTGCAACTTGACGTAAATATCTTTCATTTTTAAAAGCATCTTGCATCCAATATTCAACTATTGTTTCTTCAGATTTTCTCTAAAATTTTTCAAATTTTCGTAATATTCTCGAAATACTGTTCGTACAATTCTTTGCGGAGAATTGTTAAACTCGTCTTCAAAAAACCCCAATATCTTTGAAATTCCTTCAGAAATAATATGCTTCTTCGGTTTTGAAAACTCTGTGATAACAAAAGGAATTGGTATTTGCTTTAATATTTCATTTTGTATTTCGTTTTTTTGATTTACTGCGAAATACGAAAAATTAATTTTGTGAAGCAAAAGAAAGTTGCATTATGAAACATTCTAAATTTGTAAATTTTGTCCATAAATAAAATGGATTAAAATGTTCACCACAAAAAAAATTGTTCGATTTGGAGATTGCGACCCCGGGAAAATTATGTTTTATGCTAATATTTACAAATTTGCTCACGAAGCTTTTGAAGATTTTATTCTTGCCAATTTTGATTATAAAAACTATTATTATGATAATAAAATTGGATTTCCTTTGGTAAAAAGTGAAGCGACATACAGAAAGCCATCAATTGCTGGAGAAACCTTGCAAATTGAGTTGGAAATTTTGAACATTTCCGATCACGCATTTTCTGTGAGTTACAATTTTTACCACAACTCCGAATTGCGAGCGAATGTAAAAACTGTTCACGTTGCAGTTGATATCAACTCCGTAACCAAAACAAAAATTCCACAAGAAATCAAACAATTTTTACAATCGCACTTAAGACAGAATAATTAATATTCTTAGAATTATATCTAAATATCAAACCGTATTTTCATCAATTGTAATTCTCTCATTTTTGGGAATTTCTATTAAGAATTAAAGCAAAAGAATACAAAATTTTCGATTTCAAAAATAAAAATTACAACGAAGATGAAATTCTTACCTTTTTAGTAAATTTCCCCGATTTAATTAACCGACCAATTATTCAAAATGGAAACAAAGTAATTCTTGCCCGCTCAGCAGAAAAAGTTGAAGAAATTCTCAAGAAAGTTTAAAGAATTTTAGCTTTTTTTCGATTATCTCTTAAAAAGTAAACATTGATTAATAAAAATTAACTTTATGGAAGAAGTATGCAACAGAACGGTGAATTCACCCAGGTATTGGGTGAATATTCTTCGGTAGATATTTCAAAGTTTCGACAATTTGTTAAGGAATCATTTAAAGGCTATGTTAAGTCGAACTTTGACTATTTGGATTTTATAAAATCCACCGCAAGATTTTATTCCATTGAATTACCTCCGAACATTAGCGAATTCCTTATCACAATGGACTCCGCTCCATTGTTTTGGATTTCAGATATTCCATTTTTAGTAAAAACTGAAGAGTATTTTGATAATCTGAACAAATCGACTGGGGGAAATTCCCATTTTTCCGAACTTAAAAAGCTTTATTCAAAATGGGTTTTCCAAAAGACTGAAAGAGACAAGCAATTTTACACTCTTTCTGCAATTAATTTATTAGAAAAAGATTTGGATAAAAATCACATTTTGAAAAAAATTCTTCATGCAATTCTTCTTTCTTTTAATGTTCCGATGATATCAATTGACAAAGCAATCCAACTACTTGATGAAGCAGAGCAATTAACCGAATTTCAAGAAGGTTTGGATGACAAATATATTTCCGAATTAAAATATTACATAAATCTATACAAGGGAATTATTTATCTAAAAGCTGGTGATTTTTATAAATCTATAACACAATTTGAAGACACAATTTTGTTAAAAAATAACGGGATTTCTGCAACCTATTTCAACGCAATTGCTTATCTAAAAAGTGGTGATTTTGAGGCAACTTCTGCCCAAATTGTTCATTTAATTGAGTTTGACAAAGAAAGATTTGCATTTGCAATAAAATATAGAAGTGCGAACTTGTTAGATTTTTTTGTGAAAAATGCAATTATTTATAATGTTTTTTCAGAAGATGAATTTTCTGGAATGTTTTACCAGTTGGAACAAATTATTAATTTCAACTATGAATACGACATCGGTTTTTTGAAACAAATTTTAGTGAATCTTGATATTCTGGAAAATCTAAAATTATCTGAATATTATACTGATTAAATTGCAATGAATATTGAATTTGTCAAAAAGGTTTGTGGTTTATACAAAGAAAATCAGAATAAAGTTGTTTCAAATATTAGTTATTTAATTTCAAAGTTCTTTAATAGTACATTAGAATTAATATTAAAAAGTGCTGAAGAGAAATACGAAAAAGACATTGATGATAAAGTAAAAATATTTGATATTCAGATAGCAGACAGTAAAAAACGAATTGAACTAACTCAAGGCGAATTTGAAAAAGGTGTTAAAGAAGTTGAAAAAAGACTTGAAGTCTCGCTTTCTTCTGTCGAGCATGAATTAGAACAATTAGTCGGGAATGTAGAATATAAGTTGGAACACATTGACGAGAATTCCAAGTTCAATCCGAGTGAAACATTTAAAAATTCAATGATTTACAATGGTATTATTTCGATGGTTGTTTTCATTATTACTGGTTTTTCAGGCGGATTTTTAAATAATATTAATAATTATAATAATTTTAGTTTGGTTTTAACCGCTACAATTTTTTCGGGTTTTAAGTGGGGATTATTAACATACATAGTAGGAATGCTAGTTTCTTTAGTATCTTCATCCTCAACAATGTGGGAAAAAACTACTCAGAAAAACAGATTAGTTAAACAAATTGCATATTTAAAAAATGTTGGCGAGCGTAGCAGAAAGCAATTAAAATTAGAATCAGAAAAACTATTAGGTTTACATTCAAAGAAAATGAATGAAAAAATTGAATACTTAAATGAAGAAATCAGCGAGTATGAAAAAGATAAAGAAAATCAGCGAACTGAATTAAAACAGGGAATTACTAACGAAGTTGTAACAATTCGTCAAAAATTAAACAATATGTTTATATAATTATTCAACCTCAAAAAATTTATTGTTCAAAATTCTAACTCCAACAATTCCACCTATTATTCCAAAAATTGAATTTGACATTAATCCATTAACTAACATAGCAAAAACGTATGTTAACGAAAATCCATTATTCTGAATTTGCTGAACAACATTCTTAATCATTTCTGAAGCTTGCTTCTTTGTTAATTCATCAACAGGAAATGTATTTAACATTTCATTCATTTGCGGATAACCTAACACAAGTTCGTTGGAATGCGTTACCAAAGTAATGAAAACATCGAAAATTAATCCAAGAAAAGCGGAACTAATTCCAGTAAAAAAACCAATCGTAATTCCTTCCTTAAGTTTAAATGGCTCATTTCTGCTTGTGCTTTTCATCTCAAAATATAAAGCTAAAACTGAAATTATCGGAATAACTAAACAACAAGATAAACTCTTAAAAATTGGAATTACGGAAGCAATTCCACCAATAAAACCGGCTATTAAAATTGGGTAATATTTTTTCAAACTATTCTCCGTTATCTGAAAATGTAAAAATTGTTGATATTAAAAATTGTAATCCGACAAAACCAAGTACAATTCCAGTAGAAAATGCTATTATTTTTGAATAATTATAAATGCCAAAGGAAGTGAACGTTACATCAAAAATTAATGGAATCGCAGAAAAGAACAAAAGTTTTGTTTTTATCGACTTTGCCTGTTTGGTGAAAATATTAACTATCGAGAATAAAAATGCTCCGAAATAAATTCCAGAGCATCGAGTACAAAGTAAAGTTGATTTTCCCCAAAATGAAATTAGCTTTTCAGCATCTTGATGACATACAAAACTGAATAAATGGTTAAAAAAAAGATGAAAGAACAGCAAAAAATCAGCCAAGTGAATATAGAATTCTATAAAGTTGCCTAAATTCCAAATTAACAGTATCAAAACAATTGCAAATTTAGTCTTTAGCATTCTCAAGTATTTTGAATTGATGTAGAGAATTTTCCGTTAAAACCCATAAATTTTTGTTGATTAGAATTGCATCTGTAATGCTGGAATTTAAATCCGTGAACTCGAAACTTTGCCTTTTTCTTGAAATAATATCTTGCAAAATCACCTCTTTTTCGTTTGACATAATTAGAATATTGTCGAACGAATTTATATTAGTAAAGTTTGCTTTTAGAGATATTTTTGCTTTTCCTGTGCCAAATAAATCAAAAACTAATAGCGAATTTTCTTCCAGAACAAATATATCCGAATTCCCATTTATCGCAATTTTCGAAGGATTTTCGAGTGAAAACTCACCATTTGTAAAATATCCGATTTCAGAAATTAATTTTCCGAACATATCGTATTTTAGAATGCGTTTGTTGTCTGAATCAAGAACAAATAAATCTCCTTGAGCTGAAATGGCGCAACTTTGTGGATAAATTAAATACTCTTCGGAACTAATTTGATAAAGAAAATTTAAAAATCTATCAAAAATTTGGATTCTGTTGTTGTTTTTATCGCACACAAACAAGTTTAAAGAAGCAAAGAATAAATCTGATGGAAAATCGAAAGTTGAATTTTCCCAACCAAAACCGCCAATTATTTTTTGTACGCTTCCTGAAGTATCAATTTTAATTATTGAGTTTTCATTTTCATCTGAAATAAAAAAATACCCTTCGGATGAATAAACTAAATTGCTTGCTTTTTGAAATTCACCAATTTTTTTAGATTCTATCAAATTTTGAGATAGATGAATTGAAAATGAGAAAAGAATTAAAACGGAGGTATAAATTATTTGTTTATTAATTGGGATCAATTTTACTTCTTTCTGCTTTAAGGAAATCGATAAGTTCGAAGAATATTTTTTTATCTTCTTTTGAAATTAAATCTTTGGCAACATCGTAAGCAATACCGAGCCAACGAACATTCATCACACGAGTGGCAGTTGTAATGTCTTTTTCGTATTTCTCTTTGTTAGCCATTACAATTTTTGCAAATTCAACTGCTGCTATAACATTTATCAAGTTGTGCAAATCGGTATTGTTGGAAATTTTAACTAAATCGTATAAATGTTTTTCATATTTTTTAGCAATTTCAATGGCACCAATTCCCG
Organism: Melioribacter roseus; assembly: GCA_020726285.1. GTDB lineage: Bacteria > Bacteroidota > Ignavibacteria > Ignavibacteriales > Melioribacteraceae > WGAL01. The sequence goes on along the minus strand of DYSW01000020.1, from coordinate 3,017 downwards.
CTTTTTTCATAATATCAACTTTTTGAAATACTTTTAATTTGGGGTCAGTTGCAATGTGCATTAAATCGCTAATTGAACGACTTGCATTTTTTTCATCTTCTTCTGCAAGTGCTATTGCATTTTCTACTGCTTTTAACAAACTTCTTTGTAAAACCTCTTTTGCTTTTTCGCTAAGTTCTTCGCCAAATCGAATTAAATTATTAGCAACTTTTAGAATTTCGCTGTATTCACCTTCTTCAGCCCATGCTTCAAGTTCAGAAATACTCATTTTTGGTTGTTTAATTTTTAGTTCGTCCCAACCTTTATATTGCCGAGCTAACACTTCAACATACTGGCTTGTTGCTTCGTTTACCATGTCTTTAATAACATTGGTTGTCGCAAGTATTTTGATGTAGTGTCTTGTAAAAGTTATTATAAGCTTTGCAGTATAGTTCTTTTCGATTTTAAATGTAATTAGAATTTTTTTGCTTAACTCACCAAATTTTGGTTTGGCTAATTTTGCTTCTGGGTAATTAATTTTAAATTCTGCAAGTGCTTTTCGCACATCTTCTATTTGCTCTTTTTCATTTACTACAATTGAAATTGTTTCAAAATTCATATTTCCCTGTCAAATTCTATTAAAAACGTACAAAAGATTTTTTATTTCGAAAATATCGAAAGCATTTTGGTTTTGTTGATAAAAAAGTTTTAGGTCAGAAAAATCAATGCCTTTTAGATGTTCATCTGTCATTTTTGATCTTTTATGTAGATTATCAACATAAACTGTAGCGGCTTTTATTCTAGTAAAACCGTTTACGTTTCGATTTTGTATAATTTCAATTAATTCTTCATTTAAAACTGCATTTTTCTTGCAAAGTTCAAGTATGTTCATACCTGCTTTCTCAGAAAGACCCAAAAAATTATTGTCTTGCAAAAATGATTCAAACAGAATTTTTTTTAGAATTTTAATTCCCTTTTTTGCATTTCTTGGATTATCATTCGAACTTCGCATTGCATCAGTAATTTCTTTTTCTGTTCTATTTACGAGAACTTCTTTCGCTCTTAGAATAATATCTTCACCTTGTACAATCATTTGAACACTATCTTCAATTACATCTGTTAGATTTGTAGAATCTAAAATTTTGCTCATTTTTATTGTTGCTGGGTCGAGATTAACAAACGAAGTTATTTCTTCTTGAACTTGATCTACTGTTTCGTTTTCGAAATTTTTTAATTCGCGTGGATCTTCCAAGTCTTCGTAATCTAAAGAAAGTAAGTTCAGTATTCTTCTAACTTTTTCGCTTGTGCTAATAAATTGAATTTGGTTGTTCAGTCCTTCGTAAATCAAACTCTCTACATAAAGTTCGTCAATTATCAATTTGATTATAGTTTTAGAACCCTCATCTACATAAATTCTGTATTTGTGGCTATCTATTGATAAATCACGCAAAATTCCAACAAGTTTTCTTTTAACTTCATTTGGTTTTTCGCCATTTACCGCAATTGTTAATCGTTCGGGATTTGTCATTAGTTCATTTTTTTTTATAAAATTATTAAATCAAAGGATTTTACTTTAGATTTACGAAAATATATTTGAAAATAATAATAATTTATTAAACATAACTTTGTTTTTACTAATTGAAATATGACTGAAATTAAAAAACCAGAAAATTTACCAGAATGGCACAAAAACGAAGATAATTCAAAATTTGCGACCAAAATTGTAACGGCTTCGCCAATCAAAATGGAATCTGCATTGGTTGATAATCTAATTAATAATGAGATTATGATAGATGAATTTGTTAAAAAAATATTACTGAACGATAGAATGGTTCTTGCGAAAGCAATTACGTTAGTTGAAAGCAATTCAGAAAATCATGCAGAAAAAGCAAAAGAAATTCTAAAATCAATTTTACCAAAAACAGGAAATTCTATTCGAGTTGGAATTAGTGGAATTCCTGGCGCCGGAAAAAGTACTCTTATCGAAGCGCTTGGTTTGTATTTAATTAGTATCGGACATAAAGTTGCAGTCTTAACCGTAGATCCATCAAGTTCAGTAACAAAGGGAAGCATTCTAGGTGATAAAACCAGAATGGAGAAACTTTCCCGCGAAGTTAATTGTTTTATTCGTCCTTCTCCTTCCGGTGGAAATTTGGGCGGAGTTACAAGAAAAAGTTATGAAACAATACTTTTATGTGAAGCAGCTGGTTACGATGTAATTTTAATTGAAACCGTTGGAGTTGGACAAAGTGAAATTTCGGTTTCATCTATGATTGATTTTTTCTTATTAGTAACTGTTGCGGGAATTGGTGATGAACTTCAGGGAATAAAACGAGGAATTATTGAAGTTTCTGATGGATTTATTTTAAACAAAGCCGATGGTGAAAACAAACTTGCTTCTGAATTAGCTGCAAAATCACTCGAAAACTCTATCAAGATAATTAAAGATAATTCAAGAATTTGGCAACCAAAAGTACTTACCGCTTCGGCTTTAAACCATATAGGAATTCAAGAAATTTGGGAGATGATATCGGAATTTGTTGATATTACAAAGCGAAACAATGAATTTTATCCCAAAAGGAAACAGCAATCTCTCAATTGGGTGTTTTCAACTACTGAAAACGAGCTAAAACGCCGCTTTTACAACAATCCAGATGTGAAAATTTTAATTTCTGAAATCAGAAAAAAAATTGAAACTGATAAAATTCTTCCTATTGAAGCTGTTGAAATTCTTCTTAAAAATTTATTTAAATATTAATGCTTCTTTTCAATTCATAATCCGACAATTTGTATTATTAGAGATATGAAATTTTTGGGCTTTGGAATAAGCTACAAATTCTAAAAAAAGAAAGGATAATTCATGAAAACAACAAAATTTTTTATTTACATTACTATTATTCTTCTTTTCTGAAATTACCCAAATTTTACGACTTTTAACTCTGTAGTTACTGAAGTTGGAGTAAAATTAGTTCACGTTTCATTTAGTTTACCAGAAAATAGTGCGGATTTTCCCATTTGGGAAAAATATAATAACAAAC
>DYSW01000118.1 GCA_020726285.1 Melioribacter roseus | reverse complement strand
GTTATGCAATTATTCCAGACAATGAAATTGCAAATGCTGTAGTTTGTGGAGGAATGGGAAGAGAAAGAAATTTGGTAGTAGACCACAGAATTACAGATTTTACACCAACAACTCATATAAAAGGAACTGTAAATCGTGAAGGAATTCGTAAAATGACACCACGAGAATGGGCAAGATTGCAAGGGTTTCCAGACGAATTTGTTATACCAGTTGCCGACGCATCTGCTTATAAACAGTTCGGAAACTCTGTTGCCGTCCCTGCAATTCAAGCTACAGCAAAGGAAATTCTAAAACTAATTGATATTAGAAATGATTACAGGAAATAAAGGAGAGTGGAGCGAAGTTTACACGCTATTAAAAGTCATTTCTGACAAACAGCTTTTTGCAGGAGATAGCAAATTAAATAAAATTGAAACTTTGATTTTTCCAATTATCAAGGTTCTACGTGATGAAACAAATGGAACTTTTGAGTTTAGTTATTTTAACGATTTAGTCATTGTAAGAAATGGAGAAGAAGAAATAAGAGTTTCAGTTTTAGAGTTTCAAAAGCAAGCTCATTTTTTACTTTCAAAACTCAAAGAAAAAACACACGCAACTTTTTCAATTCCAGAAATTGAAAGTTTTATTAATTCATTTAAAAGTCATTCTTTAAAAGCAAAATCATCGGTTAAAAGTGATATAAGAATTGTAATTCACGACCATAGAACAGGAACAAATCCCGAGCTAGGCTTTAGTATCAAATCACAACTTGGCGGTGCTTCTACGCTATTAAATGCTGGAAAAACCACCAATTTCATTTTCAAAATTGAAAATTCGACTTTAACTCAAAATCAGATTTCCGAAATAAACGCCATTGAAACGAGAAGTAAAATTAAAGATAGAATTGAAAAAATAAAAGAATTTGGAGGAAACCTAGAATTTCAGAAAACTGAAAGTTCTATTTTTGGAAATAACCTTGTTTTGATTGATAGTGCTTTACCCCGAATGATTGCTGAAAATTTACATTTATTTTTTACTTCAACATTTTCGACAATTGTAGATCTGACCAATCAAATTTCAGCAAAAAATCCACTTGATTATAATTTGGAAACAAATCATCCTTTTTATTCATACAAAATCAAAAGGTTTTTGACAGATATCGCATTAGGAATGATGCCTTCAAAAGTATGGACAGGCGAATTAGATGCAACTGGAGGGTA
>DYSW01000052.1 GCA_020726285.1 Melioribacter roseus | reverse complement strand
TGTTAAAAATATTTCATAAACATTACAAATTAGTTCTTAATCTTCATTACAATATTTGAATTTATTTTCAATTACAAAATATCGTAATCAGGATTTTTTTCTGCATTTTTCTGAACTATTTCCGCATTCTTCTCGATTCTCAACCGTATCTCACCCACATCTCAGTCGATTTATTCGGCATTTCAATACGTTCTTCTATCAAATTTATATTTGATTCTATTTTGCTTTCAATGTTTATTGGAATAAATAAAAATCTATTTGAAAAACCAACTAATTCAACTAAATAGTGAAATTAATTCTTATCAAAATAAGTAGTATACCAATTATAGAATTTACCTAAACCGACTTTTAATGACGTAATTGGAACAAATCCAAGTTCTTCATTAATTGGGGAAATATCTGCGTGTGTGGTAAACACCTCACCAGGTTGCATCTCAACAAATTCTAAAACAGCTTTATTGCCTATAATTTCTTCTAAGATATTTATAAATTCTTTTAATGGTACGGGGTTATTATTCCCTATATTGAATATTTTATATGGAGCCAAAGATATTGAAGCGTTTAACTTAGTTCCGATTGGGTTTTTACTTGGAATTGAATTTATCACTCTAAACAAACCATTAATAATATCATCAATGTAGGTGAAATCGCGGTATAAATTGCCATTATTATACACTTTAATTGGGAGTTTTTTAAGTATGGAATTAGTAAAATTAAAATAAGCCATATCTGGTCTTCCCCAAGGTCCGTACACTGTAAAAAACCTTAACCCAGTCATTGGGATGTTGTATAAATAACTATAAGTATGTGCAAAAAGCTCATTAGATTTTTTTGATGCAGCATAAAGTGAAATTGGATGATCTACATTATCCAATGCAGAAAAAGGAGTTTTTGAATTCAGCCCATATATACTTGAACTGCTTGCATAAATAAAATGTTCAATTTTGGTATTTCTAATTGCTTCAATCAAATTGTAAAAACCTAAAACATTACTCTGAATAAATGCATCTGGATTAATAAGCGAATATCTAACGCCAGCTTGTGCCGCTAAATTTACTACATAATCGAATTGTACGTTTTCAATTAGCTTGAATAAACTTTCTTTATCTGTCAAATCCATTTTAATAAATTGGTAATTTGAGTGTTTTTCCGATTTCACCAACTTATTATATTCAACATTTTCATACTTAATCCCACATTCCAGCAACCGAGCATACTTAAGGTTAATATCGTAATAATCGTTAATATTATCTAATCCAATAATTTGCCAATTTGTACTCTTAACTACTTTTTCAACTAAATGAAAACCAATAAAACCAGCGGCTCCAGTTATTAATATCTTTTTACTTACTTTGTTATCTGCAACTTCCATAAAAATAATTTGTCCTTTTTCTTATCGTACCACATAATATTTTGTCTTTTCAAAATTACCAATTTATTTTTGATATTACAATTCATTCATCAAATCCCATTAAACAAACATGTAACTTTTGATTTACAACAATTTATCTCAAATTACTATTTCAAAAATCCTAAACTTGATATTTTTTGGAAAATTATTTTTCTTAAATTTGTCTAATTAATTAAAAGAAAGATTATGAGCGGTTCAAAATTTACTAAGATATACGAAAAACAACGTACAATTATTGAAACCAGAATTCACTCTGTATTTTCTGGATTACAACCAACTTCCCTTTATGAACCCGCGGCGTATATTTCGCGAAGTGGCGGAAAAAGAATTCGCTCGATACTTGTTCAGTTATCCGCAAAAGCTGTAGGTGGTAAATTTAATGATGTATATAATGCAGCAGTTGCAATTGAATTATTCCACAACTTTACGCTTGTTCATGATGATATTATGGATAATGCAGATAAAAGAAGGAATTTAGTTACAATTCACAGAAAATATGATGTTAACACAGCAATTCTTTCCGGCGATGGTTTAATAGCGTTAGCATATCAATATTTGTTAAAGGACTGCAAATCGAAGAATATTGATGTTATTGCAGATTTCACGCAGGCAATGATTGAAGTATGCGAAGGACAAAGTTACGATAAAGATTTGGAGAACTCCGCTGTTTTTTCTTTAGAAGATTATCTATTAATGATTAACAAAAAAACCGCCATTTTACTAGAAACTGCTTGCAAAATCGGAGCCAAACTCGGTGGTGGAAGCAAAAAACAAATCGATGCTTTATCTGATTATGCCAATAATATCGGTCTCGCTTTTCAAATTCAAGACGATATGCTCGATTTACTTGGTGAAGAAGATGAATTTGGCAAGAAAGTTGGCGGCGATTTATTAGAAGGGAAAAAAACTTATCTTATTATTAAAGCAATAGAAATTGCTAAAGGTGAAAATCAACAAAGACTACAGAAATTTGTAAAGAATAAGGGAATTACAGAAGATGAAATTCCTGAGTTTATAAACATGTTCAGAAAACTCGGTGTTTTCGAAACTACACAATCACAAATTATTAAATATTCCCAAAAAGCTGAAGAATCATTAAAATATATTCCAGAAAGCGAAGCAAAAGCAATGCTACAATGGTTAATTCATCAACTAATCAAAAGAAAAAACTAATGATTGAACGCGAAGTTAAAATTGTGAATGATGCCGGCTTACACACTCGCCCGGCGGCAACTTTAGTTAAATTAGCCTCAAAATACAAATGTGAGTTCTATATGTACACAGACGGAATGAAAATAAACGGAAAAAGTATAATTGGTGTAATGACACTTGCTGCCGAAAAAGGTTCTACCATCATTTTAGAATTTGAAGGAAATGATGAAAATGACGCTGCTGAAGAAATAATTGGTTATTTTGAACGAGGTTTCGATGAACTCTAATTCTGATTTTAATATCAAAAAAGAAGTAATTCTTGAAGGAGTTGCCGCTGCTCACGGAATAAAAATTGGTAAGGCTTACATTTTTGATAAAAAAGTATTTAAAGCAATTAAACTTGAAATTACTGATATCGATGAAGCAATTGAACAATTTCGCTTTTCGTTAGATAAGTCAAAATCAGAATTACAGAAAATTCTCGATTTAGCGGTTGATAAAATTGGCAAAGACAGAGCCCTAATTTTTGAAGCTCAAATTATGATTTTGGACGACCCATTTTTGATTACATCAATTGAAAACCGAATTCGTGAAGAAAAACTTGCCCCAGCTTATATTGTTGAAGATGAAATGAATAAGTACACAAAATTAATCAGTTCCTCAACTGATACTTATATGCAAGAAAGAGCTCATGATATTGAAGATATTAAAAACCGAATTATTCGTAATCTGAGTAAGGAAAAATGGAAATCTAAAATTCCATACAGCAGAATAATTGTTGCCGAATCACTTACTCCATCTGATACAATACTTTTCTCAAAACGAGATGCACAAGGTTTTGTAACTGATTTTGGCGGATTAACTTCGCACACAGCAATTCTTGCACGCTCATTAAATCTACCAGCTGTAGTTGGTTTGCACGATGCAACTATCGAAATTCAAGAAGAAGATTTAATTATTGTTGACGGATATTACGGACGTGTAATTGTCAATCCATCTGAAAATACATTGATGAAATACGAACGCAAAATTAAAATTGTAACCTCAATTGAAGATGAATTTCACGATTTAGCACAAAAACCAGCAATTACAAAGGACGGGCACAGTATCGAATTACTAGGGAATTTGGATGTTGAACAAGAAATTCCGATGATGAAAGAACATAATGCAGACGGAATTGGCTTAGTACGAACTGAACAAGTTTTTGTTGATAATGAAATTTTACCAACTGAAGAAATGCAATTCGAACGATATTTAAACATTATCCAGCAAATGCAAGGAAAAGAAGTTGTTATTCGCGTATTTGATGTTGGTGGCGATAAAGTCCTACCTATTGAAATAAAAGAAATGAACCCATTCCTTGGTTGGCGTGGAATACGATTTTTACTTGGAAATAAACCTTATTTCAAAGATCAACTCCGTGCAATTATCCGAGCATCTGCATTTGGAAAAGTAAAATTGCTTTTACCAATGGTTACGACAGTTACTGAAGTTAAAGAAACAATCACATTAATTGACAATTGCAAAAACCAACTTCGGTCAGAGAACATTTCATTCGATGAAAATCTCGAAGTCGGAGTAATGATTGAAGTTCCGGCAATGGTTGTTTTAATCCAAAGAATTGCACATTTAATTAGTTTTTTAAGCATAGGAACAAACGATTTAATTCAATATCTTCTTGCAGTTGATAGAACTAACGAAATTGTTTCTGAGCTTTATCAAGAATTTCATCCTTCAGTAATTGATACTTTGGGTAATATTTTCAAAACAGCAGCAGAAAACAATCTAAAAGTTACACTTTGCGGAGAAATGGCTGGCGATACTTTAGCAACACCACTTTTACTCGGACTTGGTTTACGTTCGTTTAGTGTTTCACCTTCTTCAATACCATATATAAAAAAAATAATTAATAATGTTTCAATCCAAGATTGCCAAATTTTAGTTGATCAAATCAAAAAACTTGATACTCACGATGAAATAATGGCTATTTTGAACAATTTCTTAAAAACAAATGCACTTAGCATCGAAGATAAAATTTTCGAGGAAGTCAATGACAAATAAAGATTTAATTAGCAAATACGATTTACAAAATCAATTTCAAATTATACGCAATTCCTATCTGCAAATACAAACTGCGTGGGAAGGAAAATTGGAAAGCAATAATATTGATGTAAGCAAAATTCAGAATATTATTGTTGCAGGAATGGGCGGCTCAGCAATTGGTGGCGAACTGCTACCCGCTTTTTTGGGCGAAGAACTTAAATTCCCTTTTCAGGTTAATAGAAATTACTCTCTTCCCAATTATATTAATGAAAATACACTTTTCATAGCTTCTTCTTATTCTGGTTTTACAGAAGAAACACTTTCCGGTTTGAACGAAGCAATTGAGAGAAATGCTCAAATTATCTGCATTACAACTGGTGGTAAAATGGATGAAATTGCGAAACTTCATAAACTACCAATTTTTAAATTGATGAAAGGTTTCCAACCAAGATTTGCACTTTACTCAAGTTTTTTCGCTCTACTAAAAATTTTACAAGAATTGGGCTTAGTGGGTTTTCAGAATTCGATTACGAATAAAATCATTTCAAATTTAAAGGAAATGTCTTTAGAATTTTCAAAAGAGACAAATGAAGCCGAGCAATTTTCTCGCGACTTAATCGGTTTTATTCCAATAATTTATGGTGTCTCTGGCAAGACAGATTCTGTTGCGGTACGCATAAAAGGACAATTCAACGAAAACTCTAAATTACACGCATTTTACAACAATTTTGCCGAACTTAACCATAACGAAATTATTGGCTGGGAAAGTTTTAATGCAAATCAAATAAATGCAAAAGTTATTATTATCGAAGATGAATCTTATCATCCTCAAATTCAAAAAAGAATTGCAATTACAAAACAACTTATTTCAAAAATGGGTTGCGAAGTCAAGGCTTTTGCAAGTAATAAATCTGAATTCAAAGAGAGATTATTTGACATAATTTACTTTGCAGATTGGGTAACTTTTTATCTTGCAGTTCAACGAGGAAAAGATCCAATTGAGATTGACAATATCCATTATTTAAAAGAAAATTTACAATAATATTTGTAAAAGATAAGAGCACAACTTATATTTGAAACTCAAAATTTGATAGTTCGTTTGAATTAACGAAATGCGGGAGTAGCTCAGTTGGTAGAGCGCAACCTTGCCAAGGTTGATGTCGCGGGTTCGAGTCCCGTCTCCCGCTCCACAAATAAAAAATCCACATTGGTGGATTTTTTTTATCTAACCAATCTGAAATCCACCTTTATTCAAATTTATTCAGAATATCCTTTACCATATCTTTGTGAATTGTAATTCCCATCATTTTTAATTTTATATAATCTTCATGATAGAAATAGTACCCAATATTTGTTCCATTTTGTGCTCCAGAACCTGAATCTTTAATCACAAACCAGTACTTCCCTTGTTCATCTTTCGTGTAACCAACAATGTGAATTCCGTGATCGTCTGTTGTAGTTCCATTACTAAAACGGAATTGTCTCGCATTTTCATCAATATATTCCGATGGAATATCGAAAGTTGGAACAACCGCAACTTCCGTATGGCTTTCGTAACCAGCTTCTGAAACATCACCACCAATACAAATTGAGTAACCGTTATCTACACTTTTCTTAATAATTTTTATAAATTCATCAAGTGGAATGTTGTAATAATCCGAATTATGCCACCAATTATCTGGAACTTGATATTCAACTTTTTTCCAATATGGTTTTTGCATGTATGATATTACTTCGAAATAATCATCAAGATTTAATTTTAGATAATCACTTAAAAACGATTTTGGAGTGTATTCTTTTCCTTGATAAGAAAATTTTTCGGGTGGAGTTCCTAGATAATGATTCATAATTGCTTTGATTGTTGCCAGAATTTGTTCTTCATTCCAAGAATTATTTGTTTTAACTGAATTCAAGTAGCTTTCCATTTCTGCAAACATTGTTGTATGATCATGATATTCTTGCTCATTTAACAAGCCTGAATAAATTTCAGTTGGAACGGCACCATATTTTCGCCACAATCTTTCAACAGCATTCGATTCAGAACCTTGCGAAAAATATGAATCTCCCCTTTTTTCAATAAATTGCTTTGCTTTTTCAACATATTCCCAATATGCATTGTAGATTGGAGAAATACGAACTTCAATTCCATGTAACCTTTTAACTTCAGATTCATAATATGAAGAAGTTGAAAATGACCAGCAAGTTCCAGTATTTCCTTGAGAAATTGGAGAAGTATGCCAAAACTGCTTGTATTTTGTTATGTCTGTTGGATAATTCTTACCAGAAAAATCCATCTTAAAACTTGTTTCTTTTTCTTTTTCAACTTTATGAAATTCAGCAAGATTTTTTTCTACTTTGTCCCAAAACTCATTTTTGGGTTGAATAAATTGCCCTTTATCCTGGCTATAACTAATTTGAGCAACTGCAAAAACTACAAAAATTACTAATATTTTTTTCATCTTATACCTTTCTGCTTGTTTTTTAATAATAAACTTCATTTTCTGTGTAGCAAAATAGTATTTTCAAAAAAAAGAAATAAACTCTTTTAATACTTTTAAATAAAAA
>DYSW01000117.1 GCA_020726285.1 Melioribacter roseus | reverse complement strand
TGCGCGCCGCTCAGAGTCCTATTTATTATGGCTTCGTTATTTTTTCAGTTTTTTAGCTTAAAAATATGTCTTAACTGCAAATTCGAACTGGTTGATGAATATCTCTTTAAATCTCGATATGTTGTTTTGTTCGTAAAAAAGTAACATTGCTTTCTTGTAGTCTACGGAATCAACTGTCCTGAATGAAACGGGACAATGTTTGTAATTCATTAGAATCGAATTGCTTACTATTCTTGCAGTTCTCTTGTTACCGTCCATAAATGGTTGAATGTATGAAATCAATACTAAAATCAGCAGTGCTTTTTCGAATATATTTTCTTTCTTATTCACAAGTTTACACGCGGATTCCAGGGCTTCTCGTATTTGAAATTCGTTGTCGAGGGGACGATAATTTGTTCCTGAAATACCAACTCTGCGTTTTCTTAAGTTTTTGTCAACAGCTAATTCTTTAATAAGCAAGCTATGAATATCTACTATTTTTGAAATTGTCAATGGAACTAAATAGTCTGGATTTTTGACAATGAAATCAAGTGCATCTTTGTGATTCAGAAGCATAATTGCTTCTTCTTTTGTTTTTCCTGCAGCAGTTTCTTTGTCTTTAAGTAGTCTTTCAGTTTCGAGTAGCGAATATGTATTTCCTTCAATCTGAGAGGATTTCCAACTTAAATCAATTGCAAGGCGTTCAAATTCTTTTTTATATTCAGAATCTGACAATTGCGAAATATTCTCAGTGAATTTTACTTGTAGGTTAGTTAGTTTTGAAAGTTCTGTTTCGTTGAGAATCTCAGTCCTGTCCAATAATTCAAAAATATCTAAGTTGAAGTCTTCTTTAATCCATCTTTCGTCAATTTCCTTTTCATAATAACTATCTAAGTTAATCGAATATAATAGCTCGTAGGAGGGTGAAATAAAATATCTTGTTCCCTTTCCTTTTCCCTCGGAAACTATGAATTTCTCGGTCAGTAGTTGAGTTAGAATTCTTTTAACTGTCGCGTAACTAATCGAAGTTTCAAGTTCTTTATAAATTTCGCTTGAAGAGCAGTTTGCGTGGTTCTGAATGAAATTTAAAATTTCTTTTTGTCTCGATTCTGTCATAATTTTATGTTTTAGCTCACAAATATACAAAATATAGCTCAACTTTCACCGCAAACGAGCTTAATTTTTTATATAATGAGCCATAACGGATGGATATATAAAAAGTTGGGCATTTCGAAGCATTTACCTGTCAAGTTACAA
>DYSW01000019.1 GCA_020726285.1 Melioribacter roseus | reverse complement strand
AAATGTTGACTACATTTATGTAAACAAGCAGGTAATCACACAATTCCCATTTGTTACGAGTTCGCGGAAAAGAATAAGTGGTGGTGAAGAGTTTTCTTTTAGTGGCGAATATAAAGATGAAAAACTCCACATTCTAAAGGAAGTGCTAATTAAATCGCTAACAGACTATCCAAATACGTTAATCAAAAAAGTTATTTACACAAATTTGAGTGATGAGTCAATAAAAATAACAAGTTGGATTAACGACAACTATTATTTCCCAACAAAAAGTAAAAGTGAAAATGTTTGGTCTTTTCAACCGGGAACTTACACTTGGCGACCAGATTGGGTGCTTCCAGTAACTTACGGATTTTCGCAGATGAATTATCTTGGAATGAATTCAGCAGATTTTGGCGGCGGAATTCCCGTTTTAGATGTTTGGAATAAATATTTTGGATTAGCAATCGGGCATACTGAAATTGTTCCAAAGTTGGTTTATTTACCCATATTAAGAAAATCTAAAAAAAGTGTTGAAGTAAAAGTGCTTTTTGAAGGCGAAAAGAAATTGTTGCCAAAAGAATCTTTTGAAACTTTTGAAACATTTCTGAATGTTCACGAAAATGATTATTTCCATTCGTTGCAAACTTTTAGCAAAATTATGCAAGAAAAAGGCTTTATTTTCCCAGAAAGGCAATTTGAATCATACGAACCAACTTGGAGCACTTGGGGTATTGGAAGTAATTTTACGATAGAGCAAGTGAAAAAAACACTTCCAAAATTGAAAGAGTTAGGTTTTAAATGGATTGAAATTCAAGATGGTTGGCAAAATAATATTGGAGATTGGCATCCAAATCTGAAGAAATTCCCAAAAGGCGATAAAGATTTGCGGGCTTTTGTAGATTATCTTCACGCAGAAGGTTTTCTCGTAAAATTATGGATTACGCCGCTTATGGCAAGCCAGGAAAGTAAATTAGCAATAAAAACGCAAGATTTACTGCTTAAAAAGAAGAAAAGAAAGCAAATCGTTAGTTGGTGGAACGATTATTATCTTTGTCCAGCATATCCTAAAACAATAGAATATTCAGTAAAATTAGTTGAAAAAATATTAGTTGATTGGAAATTTGATGGAATTAAGTTCGATGGACAGCAAATTAATTCAGTTCCCGAGTGTACAAATTCCGCTCATAATCATAAATACAAAGAAGAATCGGTTGAATCTCTACCGAATTATTTCAAAATTATTTATGAAACGGCACACAAAATTAATCCAAATGTTCAGATTGAACTTTGTCCGTGCGGTTCAGTTTTTAGTTTTTATCATCTTCCGTTTACAAACATTAATCTTTCATCCAATCCAGTCTCTTCTTGGCAAATACGTTTGAAAGGAAAGACCTTTAACGGAATTTTGGGTGAAAAAGCAATCTATTCTGGAGATAATGTGGAATTGAGCGATAATCAAGAAGATTTTGCGTCAACTATTGGGATTGGTGGCGTAGTTGCTTCAGCATTTATTTTGCCTGAATTTGTAAATAAAAATCAAAATTCTTCAAATTATTTTCTGACTAAAGAAAAAGAAGAAAGTTGGAAGAAGTGGTTGGGAATTTACAATCAGAATAGATTATCTGAAGGAAAATATAGAGGCGAACTTTATGATGTTGCGTTCGATTATCCCGAAACACATGCAGTAGAAAAGAACGATACTATGTTTTATGCATTTTATTCAAAGGATTTTGATGGAATTGTGGAATTCAAAGGTTTGGAAGACGATGAAGATTATCAAATTATTGATTATGTAAATAATGAATTGCTTGGAAAAATTAGCGGCGAACGACCATTTTTAACAATCGAAGTGAAAGATTATTTATTAGTAAAAGCTAAAAAAGAATAATTACAGATTACTTAAGATATTTGCGTCAATATAATCAACCCAATCTTGAGGATGAATTCCAAGATTTAAACTTTTCATTTTGTCAATTGTCATGGAAGGATCTTTTAAGATAATATCTGCAATAAAAACGGCGTTTTGAACCGAAAAGGTTGAAAGATCTATTCTTTCTCTGTGATTGTGGTTTTGCACAGTATCAGAACTAGATTCTGGAAATCCCCACAAAGCAAGAAAATAAGCACCAACTTCAGAATGTGATGAACCTAAAACTTTGTATTCTGCAGCTGTAAACCGAACATTATTTTCCCTCATATAATTAAAAATATTACGCGGATAATCTTTAGTGGCAAGCAGAACAACTTTTCCAATATCGTGCATTAAACCAGCAATATAAGCTTGTTCCATCATTATAACTTCTTGTGGATTTATTAAATGAATAATTTGTTCGGCAAATTTGCCAACTTAGTTTGAATGAATCCACAATTTCTCAAAATAATCTTCGTATTCCTTATGAATTAGTTTTTTTGTTGTTAAATTATCGTATAATACCATCGATTTTATTACGTTAAGTCCGAGAAGATTTACAGCTTGCATTATATCATTTATTCGAAATTTCAGACCAAAGAACGGGCTATTTATAATTCTAATCATTTTTGCAGTTACTGTTACACTTTCTGAAATTATTCCAGCAATTCTTTGTAAAGACACATTGTTATATGATAATTCTTTTTCAATTTTTAGGAAGGTTAAAGGTAAAGTTGGAAGTTCAATAATGTTATTTATTAATCCCATCAAATTTCCATCGTGCAAATATTTTGTCATTTTTGAAAATCTGGCAAGTGAATTTTCAATTTTTGAAATATTAAGAGGATAAGCTATTATTAGCTGTGAGAAATGAAATAGCTCATTCAAACATTGGCTACTTTCATCAGTTATAGCAACAATATATATGTGTGGATAATCCTTTTTAATTCTGGTTAATAGTTGTAATACATTTCTGTCAGAAATATCTATATCAACAAAAATTACATTTATTTCATTTCGAGTTAAAATTGGATAAACCATTTCTGATTCATTAACAACAAAAATCTCAATTTTGTCATATAATTCGCTAATTTTTCCCTCGAGACAGCGTTCAATTCTAGTTTTCAAATCAATAAAAAGTGCTGATGGTTTCATTTTTTCCCTTCTAATGAAGTTGATATTACTTTATGCTATTATCGAAAAAAAAATAATTTATTAATTTTTAATTAAAAAACTTGACATTGGATTAATTGCGAATTATTTTTATTTCGTAAGTTTTATTAAATAATAATAATTATCAAATAATAAAGATTTTTAATGAATAATCTTGAATTCCAATTAGATAGCTTTATAATAAAGTGCAAAGAAACTGGTTTGAGTGTTACTCCGCAAAGAATATCAATTTACAAAGCTTTGTTGGCAAATAATTTACATCCAAGTCCGGATATGGTTTATGCTGAAATAAAAAAGGAAAACCCAACTATTTCGTTTGCAACAGTTTATAAAACATTAGAAACTTTTGAAAAACAAGGATTCATCAAAAAAGTAACTCCGCTGCATAATACAGTTCGATATGATACTATAACAGAAAAACACCAGCATTTAGTTTGTGTAAAATGTGGGAAAATTACTGACATTGAAATTGATGAATTATCATGTATTAATCTCGATCCGAAAGTCTTACAAAATAACCTACTTCTTGATTACAATATTGATTTTAATGTAATTTGCGAAGAATGCCAGAAAAAACTAAATAATTAATAATAACATAAGGAGATAAAAATGGAAGAAAACAATGTAATTTCTTTTCCAAGATTAAACGCCCCGGCACCTTGCTTTGATGCAAAAACAACACACGGACAAAAAAAATTATCTGATTACAAAGGTAAATGGGTAGTTTTATTTTCACATCCAGCTGATTTTACGCCAGTTTGCACAACTGAATTTATAGCTTTTGCAAAGAAAACACCAGATTTTAACGCAATCAATACTGAAGTAATTGGCTTAAGTATCGATAGCGTGTATTCACACATTGCGTGGGTTGAAAACATTCGCGAAAAATTTGGAGTAGATATTCCCTTTCCTATTATTGCGGATTTAGATATGAAAGTTGCAAAAGCATACGGAATGGTTCATCCAGAAGCTTCGGATACATCAGCTGTTCGTGCAGTTTTCGTAATTGATGCTGAAGGAATTTTGCGTGCAATGATGTATTATCCATTAACCAATGGAAGAAGCATTGATGAGATTTATCGAGTTGTTAACTCATTACAAACAAGTCAAAAATTTGGTGTTGCAACTCCAGAAAATTGGCAACCCGGAGATAAAGTTATTGTTCCGCCACCAGCGACACAACAAGCTGCACAAAGTCGTAAATCAGAAGGTTATGATTACGTAGATTGGTATTTCAGTAAAAAATCATTATAAATTTTCTTTAAAATACTGACTCGCTTAAAGCCATTCCAAAATTTGGAGTGGCTTTTTTGTTTAATAATCCGTTATAATTTTATAATAATATAAAAAAGTATTTTATTCGGATTTTTTATATTTTTGTTAGTTATTTTTTAACTATAAATCAAATTAAAATTATTGATTAATCATATGAAAAAACAAATTATTGAAACAGACGTACTAATTATTGGTGGTGGTCCTGCGGGATTAGCCACTGCAATTCATCTTGCCGATTTAATGATGAAAAATGTTGAATCCAACGGAGAATCGGCTCCGGTTAAATTGCCCTACAAAATAATGTTGTTAGAAAAAGGTGGCGAAATAGGAAATCATAGTATTTCCGGTGCAATAATAAATCCGATTGCATTAAAAGAATTGCTTCCTGAAATCTCAATTTCCGACATGCCATTTGAAAGTGAAGTTAAAAAGGATGAAGTTCATTATTTATCCGAAAGTGGAAAAATTACTTCACCTTTTACACCTCCATATTTTGGAAATCATGGCAACTATTTAGCTTCACTCGGAAAAGTGACAAAATGGTTGGCTGGAATCGCAGAAAAAAAAGGTATTCAGATTTATGCTGGATTTAACGGAAGCGAAGTGCTTTATGAAAATGATAAAGTAATTGGTGTTCGTTCCGGCGCATCTGGAATTGATAAGCACGGAAATCCAATGGAAAATTATCAACCTGCAACAGATGTTCTTGCAAAGATTGTAATTTTTGCAGAAGGTTCTCGCGGTAGTTTATCAAAAACAGTAATTAACAAATTCCAATTGGCAAAGGAAAAAAATCCACAAATTTACTCACTTGGAGTAAAAGAAGTTTGGGAAGTTCCTGAAGGAAATATCGAAGAAGGTTATGTTGCACATACTCTTGGTTATCCTGTTGATTCCACACAATTTGGTGGTGGTTTTATTTACGGATTACGAAAAAACATGGTCGCTATTGGTTTTGCTGTTGGTTTAGATTATGCAGATCCAACTTTCGATACTCATCACGCTTTCCAAATTTTCAAAAAACATCCATTTGTTGCCAAATTCT
The DNA here is from genome assembly GCA_020726285.1 of Melioribacter roseus. Lineage (GTDB taxonomy): Bacteria > Bacteroidota > Ignavibacteria > Ignavibacteriales > Melioribacteraceae > WGAL01. Next base: position 22,723 of record DYSW01000019.1, on the reverse strand, counting down.
TAAAAGGTGGAAAAATTGTTCGTTACGGAGCAAAAACAATTCCCGAAGGTGGTTACTACTCAATCCCAAAATTATATGCTGACAATATGATGATTGTTGGTGATACTGGCGGTTTAGTAGCTATGCCAAGTTTAAAAGGGATTCACCTTGGAATGAAATCCGGGATGTTAGCTGCTCAAACTGCTTTATCTGCATTGCAAAACAAAAATTCTTCAGCGCAACAACTTTCGATGTATGAAAAACTATTTAACGATAGTTACATCAAAACAGAATTATATCCTGTAAGAAATTTCCGACAAGCATTTGAAGGTAATTTATATACTGGTATGCTTAAATTTGGTGCTCAATTAATTACAGGCGGAAGAGGTTTTGGAAGCGAAAAATTATCAGTAAAAGAAGATTACAAACACTATCGACCACTAAAATCTTTTAATGACAATACTTTCATGAATAAAATGAAAGACGAATTATCTTTTGATAAGATTACAACTTTCGACAAAGAGATGGACATCTTCTATTCAGGTACAAATCATGATGAAGAACAACCATCGCACATTCAGATAGTTTCTACAGAAACGTGCCAAACTTGTCTTGAAGAATTTGGAGCACCTTGCCAAAGATTCTGCCCAGCAGATGTTTTTGAAATCGTTGAAGATACAAAATCGAATAAGAAAAGTTTAACTCTGCATCCTTCAAATTGTGTGCATTGCAAAACTTGCGATATAAAAGACCCTTATCAAAACGTAATTTGGAACACACCTTATGGTGGAGATGGTCCAGAATACGGAACAATGTAATTAATTGACAAATTTATTAACAAATTTATTAACAATATAAATCTTAGATAGAAATATGGGATTAAAAATTTTTAGTTTAATGAAACAAGTGCCTGTTGCAAATGAAATGCGAATGGGCTCAGACGGACTTATGGATAGAACCAAAGCAAAATCAATTATTAATGTTGATTGTACTTTTGGTCTCGAACAAGGTTTGCAGATTAAAAAAAGTGTTCCTGATGCTGAACTTTATGTAGTTTCAATGGGACCACCAAGTTTTGAACAATCGCTTAAAAAAGCAATTTCAATGGGTTACGACCACGCTGTTATTCTTTCGGACAAACGGTTGGGTGGTTCTGATACTTTTGCAACTGGTTTAGCTTTAGCTACAATGTTAAAAAGCAAATTGATTTCGCAAGACCCAAATGATAAGTTCATAATTTTTGCAGGAAGACAAACAAGTGATGGTGATACCGCACACGTTCCTTCGCAAGTTGGCGAAAACTTGGGAATTCCCCAAGCAACTTTCGTAGAAAAAGTTGAATATCAAGGCGATCACCTTCAGGTTGTTAGAATGATAGAAGGTGGACATCAAACTATTGATATCCCAATACCTTGTATTATTTCCGTTGCACCAACTGCAATTCACGCTCGCCGTCCATCGTTGGTTGGAGCAATTAATGCTCGCGAAGCAAAAGTTACTATGTATGGTCTTGATGACATTGGTTTAGAAACAACTTTTATCGGATTAAATGGTTCCCCAACAGTTGTGTCAAATGTTGTAGATATTGAACATACTCGACAAAAAGTTGTAATGCTTGATGGTGAAACTCCATCAGATAAAGTTAACAATCTTTCAAAAATCTTTTCAAATGCTGTTCAAACAGCAAAAAGCTCCGCCAAAGAAAAAACGGAAATAAAACCTACCGAAAAAGCTAATGAATTTCCTATTGTTGATTTTAGAAAAGGAGCATCTGGTATTTTAACTTGGGTTGAAATGACAGGTGGACAAATATCAAAATCATCATTAGAAATATTGAATCCTGCAAGAAGACTAGCAGATGAACTTGGCACAAAAGTTATTTCAGTATTAATTGGTGATAATGTTGCATCATTTGCTAATCAAGTTATTGGCCACGGAGCTGACGAAGTAGTAGTTGTTAACGATGAAAGATTGAAAGAATATTCAATTCTTCCTTTTACATCAACAATAGCACAAGTTGTTAAAGAAAAAAAACCAGAAATTGCACTTTTTGGAGCGACTACTTCTGGTAGAGAATTAGCACCACGTTTGGGAAGTAGAGTAAAAGCAGGTGTTACTGCAGATTGTACTTCACTTAAAATAGGTACTTATGTAAATAAAAGATTAAAATCTACTTTTTCGCCTGTACTCGAATCAATTCGTCCTACTTATGGAGAAAGTAAACTTGCAACAATTATTGGTTTCTGGTGCCCACAAATGGCAACTGCTCGTCCTGGGACTTTTGAATCACTTCCTTTTGATAATGAGAGAAAAGGTATTGTTACAGAATTTACTCCAAATTTGACTGATGCTGATTTTATTTCAAAAATCGTTAATACAGAAAGAAAAGAAGTTGGTGGACAAGCATTATTTACTGCTGATGTAATTGTTTCAGGTGGAAAACCTTGCGGAGACCTTGATAATTTTCAGGGAATTCGTGATTTGGTTGATGCTTTGAAAGAACAAGGCATTAAAGCGGAATGGGGAGCAAGTCGTCAAGCAGTTGATAGAGGCTTTGCACCTTATGCACGTCAAGTTGGGCAAACAGGTAAAACCGTTCGACCAAAAATCTACATTGCCGTTGGTATTTCGGGAGCAATTCAACATGTTAGCGGTATTAAAGAATCAGGCAAAATAATTGCAATCAATATTGAGAAAAAAGCAAATATTTTCAATGCAGTTGATTATGGTATAATTGGTGATTACGTAAAAGTTATGCCAGAATTAATTAAAATGGTTAAAAACGGTTACACTTTTGGCTTGAAAAAGTCGGAAGATATAAAATAATTGTAATAATAAATTAATTACAATAACGTTTCTAATAGTTATTTTTTGTAAAGCTAATCGATATTTTTATCGGTTAGCTTTTTTATTATATTTATTCCTATGATAAAAAACTGTTATAGAATAGTAAACTTAGTCTTCGATAAAACTGAAGATTTTTTTGGGAGTGATTTTTTTAGAAGAATTTTTTCTATTTTTCTATTTATTACTTTTGCCGCTCTTTCAATTCTTACTCAAATGAAAATCTCGGGACTTCTTACAAATCCTATTTTTGAAATAATTCCCAACAGCCATTTTTATGCGATTCGCTTCGCGTTTACCTTGCTTCTTGGTTACGAAGTTTTGAGTATGGTTTTTAGTTTGAGATATTCTGTTTCAAACGCAATTGGGAAACAAATTGAAATATTATCTCTCGTTATTCTGCGTGATGGCTTCAAAGATTTGGTTTATTTTCAAGAGCCACTTTCAATGATAAGTAACTTACATCCAATATCAGTTTTGCTTTCTGATATGTTTGGTGCTTTAGCTATTTTGGTAATTCTTGGATTTTTCTACAAAACACAGAGCCACATTCCGCTAACGCAAAATGAAGAAGATCAACTTTCTTTTATTTCTGTAAAGAAATGCTTGGCACTTTTTATTCTTCTTTTTGTTGTAGTTAATTTTATGCTGAATATTTTTGGATTTTATAACGATTCAGGATACTATTCTTTTTTTGATTCACTATTCACTTTTTTAATTTTTACAGACATTTTACTCGTATTTCTTGCTATTAGATATTCTTCTAGTTACTACATAATTTTTAGAAATTCTGGTTTTGCACTAACCACCGTTTTAATTAGAATTGCAATTACGGCTCCTGAATACTATCGAGCAATTTTGGGAATTATTGCCGTTTCCTTCGCATTACTACTTTCGTGGAGTTACAAGAAATTCAGAGTTAATTTAAAACACTGGGGAAACTAACAAATGCCAAATAATTACCTCTTAATTCCCGGAAGTTGGAATCAAATCGATTATTTAAAATCTCTGAATCAAAACTTTTCTAAGATTCTTGTAGTTGGTTCAAGCCTGGAAAACGCAAGCATCGAACTTAAAAAAATCTATTCTTCCGAAGTTGAAACCATTGTTGATAATTTCGATTCCCTAATTTCTTCTAACTTAATTTTGCGAGAAGAAAACCTTCAAGCCAAAATGATGGATTTTTCTGCAACTGATTATCAAAAAGAAGAATTTGATTTGATATTTGCGCAAGCCTCAATTTCAAATGACGATAGAAAGAAAATATTAAAAGAGTTTAAACGAATCTTGAAACCCGATGGAATTCTCTGCATTGGTGAAATTGTAACAATCGAAGAAAAAATTCCTACCATGTTGCTCGATTTTTTGGAAACATCCAATTTAAGTACATTAACAAAATTGCAAGTAGAAAAAATCTACAAGGAATTAAAACTTGAAATTATAGATTCAAAATCGGTTGTAAACGCTTTTTCCGATTATTTTGCCGCAACAAAACTTCAATTTGATTCGACAAAGAAAAGTTTGAACGATGACGAAAAGAAATATTACAAAAAAATTATTACAAGAATTAAACACGAGAGCAATATTTTTACGAAATTCCGTGGCGAAAGATTTCTTGATTTTGAAATGTATATTCTTAAGGTGAAAAATGTTTAAAAAAGGTCAGGAAATTGAAGTAGAAATTTCAGATTACGCATTCGAGGGAAAAGGAATTGCACGAATTAATTATCGAGATGATGCCAAAAAGTTCATTGTGTTTGTAAATCAAGCTTATCCCGGCGATATTGCCAAAGTTATGATTACCAAAGTGAAAAAAAGTTTTGCCGAATCTAAAATTGTTGAATTAATTAAATCATCAGAAGATAGAACCAAAGCTGTTTGTAAACATTTTGGAGTATGTGGTGGCTGTAAATCGCAAGATTTGCAATATTCTATTCAAGTAGCTTATAAAGAAAAGCAAGTTCGAGATATTTTTGAAAGATTAGGTGGTTTAATAGGTTTTGAATTTTTGCCAATTCAATCTTCTGAAAACTTTTTTAATTACCGCAACAAAATGGAATACACTTTTTCGAATAAACGATGGATTACAAATAAGGAAATTGAAGAGGGTGCAGAAATATCTGATAGAGATTTTGCTTTGGGACTGCATATTCCTCGAATTTATGACAAAGTCGTTGATATTTATGAATGCCATCTTCAGCCCAAAATAAGCGATAAAATTCTAAGTTTTACACGCGATTTCTTCAAATCTCGCAAAACAAGTGTTTTTTCGACGACAACACAAGAAGGTTTCTTACGGAATTTGGTAATAAAATCTGGTGCAGCAAGCAAAGATTTGATGATAAATTTAGTAACAAGTTCTGAAAATGATGAATTAATGCACGAATTCTCCAACTCTTTACAATCTCATTTTCCAGAAATTACTACCTTTGTACAAAATATTAATCTTAAAAAATCGCAAACTGCTTTCGGAGATTATGAAAAAATTTGGTTCGGAAGCGGACAAATTACTGACAAAATTGACGATAAAACGTATAAAATTAGCCCGAATTCTTTTTTTCAGACAAATACACCACAAGCCACAAAACTATTCCAAATCGCAGTGGAATTTGCTGAGTTTACCAAAACAGATTCAGTTTACGATTTATATTCTGGCGCTGGAACAATAGCAATTTATCTTGCCGACAAAGTTAAAACGGTTTTTGCGGTCGAAAGTGTTGATGATGCTGTTGCCGATGCAAAACAAAATATGAAATTAAATAATATCGAAAATATCGTATTTGTTAAAGCCGATCTGAACAAATCAGTTCTTCCAAAAATTGATGAAATGAAAATTGCAAAACCAGATGTAATTATTGCTGATCCGCCGCGAGCTGGAATGAATCCGAATACAATAAAAGATATTTTAACACTTCAACCGCAAAAAGTGGTTTATATCAGTTGCAACCCAACAACACAAGTTCGCGATATAAATTTGCTTTCTGAAAAATATGATTTAATTAAAATTCAACCTGTTGATATGTTTCCACATACTTATCACATCGAAAATGTTGCATTACTAAAATTGAAATCAATATGAAAACACTTAAAATCTTTCTTATCGTAATGATTTTTTCATTTCAAATTGTGTTTTGCCAATCCACAAATTTATTTAAAACGGCGGATGAACTTCTCTTGAAATGCAATTCCTTGAATGCTGACTTATTTTCTCCATTAAATTATTTTTTGGGAACTGAGAAACTGCAACTTGCAAAATCTATGAAAAATAGCTCAAATGAAGAGATATTTCCCGTAGTTCAAGAAGCCGAGACATATCTTTTTGCAGCGGTTGAAAAAAGTCAGTTTAATTCAGAAAATTTATTTGATGTTTATATTTTATGGGATAAATATCAAGTGCAAACACTTGAGAAAAATAGTAAAATCTACTTTTTTGAAGGGGAAAAGCATTTCAAAAAATCAATTGAAAATGGTGAATTAAATCTTCCTCAGAAAGAAATATTTGAAGAACGAGATTTGGCGAAATCATATTTTGATAAAATTGAGATGATTTCAGAAAACGAAAAAGTACTTTCTCCTTTGCTAAATCTAAAAATGAGAGCAGAAGAAAACAATTGCAAAGATTTTCTTCCAGAGGAAACTAAAATTGCAGAAACTAAGTTTGAATTAGCTTTCACGTCTTTAAAAGAAGGGAATCGGGATGAATTTATTAGAAAAATTATTGCTACTGAAACTGAATATGAAAAAATACTAACAGCAAGCAAATTGGCAAATGAAGAATCAGAGCGATTGTTTGCTGCTCGTCAAGTTGCCGAAAAAGCTGATGCCCAAATTTTTGCACGAGATGAATGGCAGAAAGCTAATATGGGAATTTCGCAGATTGGCAAATTGTTTTATTCCGCCGATAACGAAACTGCACGCCAAATGGTGATTGTTAATATCAATTTATTTTACGAAGCGGAAGAAACGGCAATTTATGAGAAATATATCGGTACAAAAAAACAAGAAATTTCAAACTTGACTGACCAAAATCTCGCTAAAAAAGATCCTATCTTGGTGAAAAGGATAAATTTAATATTGGAAAAGGCAGATAAATTATTCTCAGCTAACAAATATTCAAAGAAAGTCGAGGAATTGTCCAAAATCGCTGAAATAGAAATTTCTCGCGGTAGGGAAATTGTTAGAATTTACAAAGAAAACAACACAAATTTGGTTGACAGTTTAATTTTACACGAATTATATCCATTTGGAAAATCAGATTATATAAATGCTAAAGAACAAAATCTTAATGAACAAATCGATAAAAAGCAAGTAGACAACAAAATTGAACAAATTAAAAATGAGCAAAATGGAATTATTCCCCGAAATCCAAAAGCAGAACTTGCCGAACTTTTCCAAACTACGTATCAACCAAATGAAATTGAAATTATTGACGAAGGAACTCAGCTTAGAATTAGATTTCTTACTCTTAAATTACGTTCCGATGAAACCGTTTTATTACCTAAGAATAAATTGATTTTGGATAAATTGATCAAAATTATAATTAATTATAATGATTTCGATTTTATTCAACTTGAAGCTTATGCAGATAATAAAGGTGGCGAAGAAATGAATTTCACTTTGACTCAACAGAAATTAAACACTGTTGTGGACTATTTATTAACCAAAAAAATTGCCCAAAGTGTTATAAATCCAGTTAATTTTGGCACAAAAAATCCAATTGCCAGCAATGATACTTTAGAAGGACGAGCTTTTAATCGTAGAATTGAGGCTGTATTTTATTTCCAAGAATAATTTGAATCCAATTTTGTAATTAGTACATCTTATCGGCTTCAATTTGAACATTAATAACGGAGAATAAAATGTCAGTTAACTTAACAAAAGAACTTTTCCTCGAAAAAGTTTTCAACTTCGAAGCAAATAAAGAATGGAAATACGAAGGCGATTTGCCTTGTATTATTGATTTTTGGGCAGAATGGTGCCGTCCTTGCAAAATGATTGGACCAATACTTGAAGAATTGGGCGAAGAATACGCTGGAAAAATTCAAGTTTATAAAGTAAATACAGAAGAAGAACAAGAACTTGCAGGCGCATTTGGAATTAAAAGTATTCCTTCATTGCTTTTTGTTCCGATGAATGAACAACCACAAATGGCGGTTGGTGCTTTACCAAAAGAAACACTAAAACAAGCCATAAATGATGTTCTTCTTAAAACAAACTAATTTTTGTTGAAGATAGTACAAAGAAGCCGTCTGTTAATGACGGCTTTTTTGTTTTAAATTATCAAATTAGATTGAATTCAGAGAGTTATTTTCAAAATTTCTATAAAATTCTCCAAACTTCACGTTTTTCAATTTTTCCATCGAATGGAGAAATCCAAAACAATTCGCCATTTGCTTTGTGCATCAATTCATTTTTAATTTCATAAAAAGTTGCACGAATTTCCCAAATAAAGCGTTTTTTCTTTTTGTTCCAAACTGATTTTGCTTCCAAAGGTTTGATAATATCTTCGGATAATTCTGATATCACCTTTTTTTCAGCATCTTCTTTTGAAATGTTGAATTGGCAAAACTCGGCATTTGTGAGGCAATCTGGCAGGAACTCAATTTGATTTTTATTGATAATTTCCCAATTATCATCAAAATTTATTGATAATGAATCACGAAATTCTATTTCTGGAATAACAACCAAATACTTTGCAGTTTTAGATTTTTCTGTAACATTTTTCAGAAGAAAATAATTGATGAAATCTTGATTTGAAGTTTGGGATTCAATCAATTGAGAAATCGAAGTTTGTATTTTTTCTAATTGCGATATTTCTCGTGTTTTTTCAACTTTGCAAGAACAAGAAATTGCTAAAATCGAGATAAATATTATTGTTGCAACTTTTGTAATTCTGTTCAAAACCATAATTCTCTCCAATAAAAGCAAAGTAATTTTATACTTCGCAAATAAACTATTTTTGATTTAATAAAATTTCAACTGCTTTTTCAAGTTGTGTGTCTTTTCCTTTTGCTTTGTCATCGGGATTATTGAATAAAACAAAATCTGGAATTGCAGCACCGTTTTCTTGGTTAATTCCTGTTTTCAAAGTAAACCAACCTCTAAATGGCAATCTAACGAAGGAATCATCAATCAAAGTTTTTTGTCCAGTTGAAATTACGGCTCCAAATGTTGGTTCGCCAACAAGTTTGCCAATTTCAAGTGATTTATATGCGTGTGAAAAAATTTCGGCATTGGAATAGCTTTTAGAATTGCAAATTGCTATTGATTTTTTTGTCCAAGCTGAATAAGGTAATCTTTCACCAAGTGGATAATAATCACGGAATTTTGTATGATTTTCTTCCAAATTGTCGGTTGCACCTCGCGGAATAGTGTAAGCGTGTTGCTTGTAGTTTAGCGTCATCATCAAATAATCTGTGGTCCAACCGCCACCGTTATAGCGAACATCAATAACCAAACCTTCTTTTCCATAACCAGCTGCAGTTAAATCGCGTTCAAACACTTCAAAACTTTCCCAACCCATTTCTTCGATATGCAAATAACCGATTTTTCCTTCAGATAATCTATTTACAAGTTTTTGATTATTTAAAACCCATTCTTTATAAAGCAAATTTTGAAGATTTTCTATCGGACGAACTAGTACGATTCGCTCTTTTCCATCTTTATCAGATATTTTTAATTCAACAGTTTCGCCAGATTTTCCTGAAAAAAGAGAATAGAAATTCAGATTGTTGTCGAGCAATTTTCCGTTTACTGCAATAAATTTGTCACCTACAAAAAGTTTACTCTCATCTTTATTTGCTGGAGAATTTGGAATAACTCGCACAATTTCAACTGAATTTCCGTTTGGTTGAATTTCAATTCCAAGCAAACCAGTAGTTTCTTTTTGTGTTTTTAATTTGTCAGTTCCATAAAGTCCCAAATGACTTGCATTTAACTGTCCGAGCAAATTATTAAACATATCACGAAAATCTTTTTTTGTTGATGCTTTTAAAACCATAGGTTCATAATGTTTTCGAAGGATTTCCCAATTTTGTCCGTGAAAATTCGGGTCGTAAAATCCATAATTTAAAGTTCGCCAAGCTTCATCAAAAATTTGCTTATTTTCAATTTCGTGGTCAATTACATACTTTGCATTTATTGAAATTGCTTCAGCTTTGTTGCTTGCGTCTTTTATGCTGAACAACTTTCCTCCGTCTCCAATTGCAAAAAGCATTTTGCCATTTTCGGCATACTGAAAATTTGTTGGATTTGTAATTCCTTTAACAACATCTGGTTTTGTTTTATCCCATTTAATTGATTTCATTTCGCGTTCTTTTCCATCTTCAGTTGGAGATGAATAATAAATTGTTTTTCCATCTTTTGATGCTGCGGGCGAAAATTCATCTTTTGGCGAATCGGTTACTTGAACTAATCTTTCCCAAATATTTTCAAGGTCAATTTTTATTGGTTCAACTTCTTCTATTTCAGAATCTTCATTTTTCTTCTTTTTGTTCTTTTTATCTGATTTATCTTCTTTTTCATCAATAAATTCTTGCCAATCTTCTTTTGTTTTTTGCCAATCTTTTGTATTTAGCCAAACAAACCAAATATCGGAATTTTGTTTACGATTTGATGTAAAAATCAATTTCGAGCCATCTTGCGACCAAAAAGGATTTCCATCTTGTTTAGGGTGCATTGAAATATTTACAGCTGGTATTTTTCCATCAATTGTTTGAATAAATAATTCTTGATTGAACTCCAAATCTTCTTTTGCGTAGGAAATCCATCTGCAATCTGGTGAAAAACAAACATTTTGCGGAGACGCCCAACCATCTAAAAGTGTGATTTTGTTTGATAATTTTCCTTCTTGTGAAATATCAAAAGCAACCAATTTTCCTACATTTATTTCATAAACCAATTTTTTTCTATCTGGTGAAATCACGGGAAAAGATTCATCTTCTTTGGAGTTTGTTAGATTTTTGAATTGATAGGTGAATGTTTTGAATAAATCTGGTTTTGTTTTATCGGCAGATTTTACAAGAAATAAATCTCTTTGATTTCCATCTTTATCTGATGAAAAAATAATTGTAGAATCGTTCAACCAAATTGGATTTTCATCTCTGTGGGAATTGTTCGTGATGTTTATTGTTTTTGATTTTTCCGGTTCGGTTTGCGAAATGAAAATCTCGCCGTGAATTACAAAAGCGGCATATTTTCCGTTTGGAGAAATGGAATATTCAGAAATTCCACTTGTAGAAGTTACGTTTTGAAATGGATCGATTCGGAAATCGGCTCCGAGATTTATTTCAATATTTTCTACTGATTTTGAAGGAACGTCAAGTTTGAAAATATCCGTAAATCGTTCAAAAACAATAGTTTTGCCGTTTGATGAAATATTGAAATAACGAATTCCATCATTTTCAAAATTTGTAATCTGTGTAGAGTTTGGAAAATCCGTTTCGTCGACATTCATCTGAAAAATATTATAAATTCCACTTTTTGCCGAAATGAAAAATAAATTTGAATTATCAGCCCAACGCGGCATAAAATCGTTTCCATCAAAATTTGTTAATTGTCTAAAAGTATCTGTTTTGCGGTTATAAAGCCAAATTTCGAGATTTGCCGAACCTTTATAATTTTCGCGATTTACTGGACAAACGCCTGTTGTAAATGCAATCAAGTTTCCATCCGGAGAAATTGTAGCCATTTCACCAACGGAGTTTAGAATTCTTTTTTCAGTTCCACCATTTTCAGAAATTGAATAAAACTCGTGATTCCATTCCACTTGCTGAAATTCCCGAGAAGTTGCAAAAACTATTTCCCCATTTTTTCCGAAATCAGTTAAAATGTCGTTTGCAGAATTAAATGTTAATCTTTTCGGAGAATTTCCATCTGAAGTTGAGATGAAAATATCGTTATTTCCGTATCTATCGCTCGAAAATGCAAAATGTTTTCCGTCGTCCGCCCACATTGGTGTCGAATCGTAACCTTCGTGAATTGTTAATCGAATTGCAGTTTTTGTGTTCGCTGGAATTTTCCAAATATCGCCCTGATAAACAAAAAGAATATCTCCATTGTTGTTGATTTCAGGGAAACGCACAAAAGGAGAATCTTGATTTGCAAAAATATTTAAAGAAATAAACAATAAAATGATTAGAGAATAATGTTTAAACTGCATTTAATTACCTTTTAATTGGTTAAAAAACTTCTTGTTTGACGCAAAGTTCCAGAAAATGTTATTTAATTTTAATAGCTATTTAAAAATCCAAAAAAACTTAACAAAATGAAAACACAATGTTTTTATTGAAATTAGCTTCAAAATAGCGTTATTTTACACATTAATTAAAAGAAAGTTTATATATGAAAAATGAATTTATGCAAAAATCTATTGACCTTTCGGTAGAAAGTGTAAAAAATGGTGGCGGACCTTTTGGAGCAGTTATCGTTAAAAATGGTGAAATTATTGCGGCAGCTTCAAATAGTGTTACAAAAGATAACGACCCAACTGCACATGCCGAAGTAAATTGCATTCGTCAGGCAACAAAAAAACTTGCAACGTTTGATTTATCTGGTTGCGAAATTTATACTTCCTGCGAACCTTGTCCGATGTGTTTGGGAGCGATTTATTGGGCAAGATTGGATAAAGTTTACTTCGCAAACACAAAATCTGATGCAAAGGTAATTGGGTTTGACGATTCATTTATTTACGATGAAATTGCAGTTCCAATCGAAAATAGAAAAATTCCAACAATTCAGATAATGAGAAATGAAGCGTTAATTGCTTTCAAAAATTGGACAGCAAAAACAGATAAAATTGAATATTAAATTAGCTCGTTACTATTCAAATCAAATAATTCTGAATTTTCTAATTAGGTTTTGAGATGATGATTAAACCTTCTTCTTGGTCGGCAACATAAATGTAATTTTCATCCGCAAAAACACCGCGAGCATCTTTAGAATCTACAATTCCAATTAATTATTATTCAATAATTTTCCTTAACTTTGTCGCACTTGCTGGTTGAATCTATTTTTTCTTGAAATGCAATTTAAATTATGCAGAATTACTATTTTTCTATTTTTGCATATTATTTTTTGAGATTATGGAAAATATATTGAACACTATTAACAAAATAACAAAGAAAAACTGGGGAATTTTTAAGAAAGTATTGTATTCTTTTCTGTTCTTTTCAATTTTGCCATTAATAACATTTGCTTTAATTACTGCTTTTCTTTTCAAAGACAGCAACGAGCAGATATTAAACGATACTCGTCTTTTAATTGATAAAAATATAGAAAAGAATTTGATGATTCAGGCAAAGCAGATTAGTAGAAAAGTTGAATATTTTTTACGAAACCGCGAATTTGATTTGCTCGAATTATCAAATAGTGAATTAACTGAATCGTTTTTACTAAGTTATTCTCAAAGTAAAACTGGACAAATTTTGAACAAAACTATTAACCCAGAAGATACTATTGGGGTTTGGAGATTTATTCCAATTTATAAAGAAATTGAATATGTTGATAATAATGGAAATCAAATTATTAAAATAGTTGATGGCAAAATTATTCCAAAATGGCAAAAGAGAAACATTAGTAACCCAATAAATACCACATATTTTTCTGAGAACTACTTTGAACTTTCAAAGAACCTCAAAAAAAAAGAAATTTATGTTTCGCATTTAACAGGATTTTTTGTTTCCAAAGAAGAGTTTAATAACGATCCCAAAATAAAATATAACGGTATAATACGGTTTACTACTCCAATCTTTAAAAACGGAATTAAAATTGGATTACTTTCTCTTGGATTAAATCATGAACATTTAATGGAATTTACTCAACATGTGGTTCCAAATAGTCCCGAAGAAAAACTATTTTCTGATTATAATTCAGGAAATTATGCATTCCTTTTTGATGACGAAGGATGGATTATTACACATCCCAAAATTTGGGATATTCGTGGATTTGATGGAACAGGAAAACTTGTACCTGCTTATAATTCAAAAACTTCTCAAGAAGATATTAAAAAAGGGCGAATTCCTTTTAATCTCGATTCATCTGCCTTTATTCATCCAAACTACCCAATTGTGTTCCAAAGTGTATTAATTAAAAAATCGGGCAAAGTTATAACTAAAAATGTTGGTGGAATTCAAAAAATAATGGTTTACTCTCCAATATTTTACGACAAAGGTGAATATAGAAAACATGAAATTTTTGGTGGAACAACAGTAGGAATTGAAAATCATAAATTTTTGGCTAAATCGTCCGAAATTAAAGATTTAATAAGAGGAACTTTTTCACAATATTTTAATAATATTTTATATGTAATTCTGGGTTCTATTTTCTTCTCACTGATAGTCTCTTATTTCTTTTCAAAAAATTTCACTAAACCAATAATAACACTAACCAAATTTTCAAACGATTTGGCTGACGAAAAATTAAATCAAAGAATTGACTTTAAACGAAACGATGAACTTGGCTCGCTTGGAAATTCTTTTAATAAAATGGCAGACGAACTTGAAAAAGGGCGTAACGAGTTATTAAACTCAAATATGGAATTGGCTCAATCAAAAATTGATATAGAAAACTATGCGTTAAATTTAGAATATCAACTAAATGTTTTGAAAAGTATTCAATCAATTAGCAACACAATAGGATTAAATTATCATTTAGATACTGTCTTAAAAACTATTTTAAATACATCGGTTAATAACATGCAATTTGATAGAGCAATACTTTATTTAGTTGATGAAAACAAAGAATTTCTTGAATTTAAAGAAATGTGTGGATTTAATGATGAGGACCTCTTTTCCTTAAAAAAGAATAAATTTAATTTAGCCAATAAAAATTTTATTGAAACAACTGTTTTCCAAAATGGGAAAATTCTATTTGTTAATAATTTTGAAAACTTTAGAAAGGAACATAATAATGCAAATTTAATTTCATCATTCGGGAATAGTAATTCATTTGTTTTTATTCCATTAATTGTTCAAGAGAATATGATTGGAATTTTAGGGGCTGACAAAATTTTAAAAAATGAAAATATTTCGGATAATGAAATAAATTCAATACAAATTTTGGCAAACCAAGCTTCGCATGTTATTGAAAATTCTAAACTATATTCCGAAATAGTATCGCAAAGAAATTTCGTGAACGATATTATTTCAAATATGATGAATGGTGTTATTTCAACCAACGGCAGAGAAATTATTACTTCAATAAATATTGCCGCTCGCGATATTTTAGAACTACCAACAGATCAAGAATTGATTGGTAAAAATATTTGGGAATTTTTATCGCAAAAAGAAGATTTTAGAAAAGATATTTTTCACAGTCTAGACTCAACTGGTCAATATAAAGCATACGAGGTTGAACTAAATCTTAAAGAAAAAAAGAAATACTTGAATGTAAATGCTTCGCGTGTTTATAGAAATAATGTACATATTAGCTCAATTTTAATTGTTGAAGATGTAACTGAAAAAAAGATTTTTGATGAGGAATTTAAAAAAATTGATAGACTTGCCTCACTTGGCAGATTTGCAGCAGGAATTGCTCACGAAATTAGAAATCCTCTTACAGGATTATCGCTATTTTTAGATAATTTGCACGACCAAATCTCGTTAATAGACCCTTCAAATTCTTCATTAATTTCAAGCGCTTTAAACGAAATTGAACGTTTAGATAATTTGGTAAATGAAATTTTGGATTATTCATATCCAAGTAAAAGTAAATTGCAAAATGCCAACATTAACAACATTATTAATAGTATTTTGTTGTTACTTAACCAACAAATTAAAAAATCTAATATTGAAGTTGAAAAACATTTTGAAAAATCAATTATTGAAGTTTCAATTGATTCCGAAAAAATTAAACAAGCATTGCTTAATATTATTCTTAATTCAATTCAATTTATGCCAAACGGTGGAAAGTTAACTATAGAGACAAAGTTTTTAGTAAATAGAAATGTGAAAGACTATGTTTCAATAAAAATAACAGATACTGGTAAAGGATTCAAAGAAAATGAAATTCAAAACATATTCGACCCATTTTATTCGGGAAGACAAGAAGGTACTGGATTGGGTCTTGCAATTACTCATTCAATAATAACCGAACATAATGGAACAATAATAGCAAAAAACGGCAAAAAACAAGGTGCCGAATTTAAAATAATCATCCCAAGCGATAGAGAAATATGACCTCCAAAAGAATTTTAGTTATTGACGATGAAGATTTTATAAGAGTTAATCTTAAAGACATTTTTACATCGGGAAAATACACCGTTGATGTTGCAAACCTTGGTAAAATTGGATTGGAATCAATTAAGTCTAATCATTACGATTTAGTCTTTTTAGATATCAATTTGCCAGATATGAACGGAATTGAAGTATTAAAGGAAATTAAAATTATCGAACCAGACTTATTTGTAATTATTATAACTGGATTTGCTTCTGTTGAATCGGCTGTTGATGCAATTAAACTTGGTGCATACGATTACATAAAAAAACCCTTTAAAGCAGATGCAATTAAACTAATTACCAAACTTGCTCTCGAAACACAAAACTTAAAGAAAAAAGTAATTGAGCTCGAAAAGAAACAAAAAGAGCATTCCGATATAAGTTCTATTATAGGGTTTAGCGATGATATTGAAAAACTAAAAAGCCACATTGATAAAATTGCAAAATATGATTCAGAAACTGTGCTTATCACTGGCGAAAGTGGTTCTGGGAAAGAACTTGTTGCTTCGGCCATTCACAATTTAAGTCCAAGAAGTGAAAAATCTTTTGTTGAAATAAATTGTGCCACAATACCCGAAAATTTACTCGAAAGTGAATTGTTTGGGCACGAAAAAGGAGCTTTTACAAATGCAATTAATAAAAAAATAGGACTTTTCGAAATTGCCGATGGTGGTACTCTATTCTTGGATGAAATTGGAGAAATGAGTCTTTCACTTCAAGCTAAACTTTTAAGAGTGATAGAAAATAAAAAAATTAGACGACTTGGTGGCACAAAAAATATCGAAATAGATGTTAGAATTATAGCAGCTACAAATAAGGACTTAAAAATTGCAATTGAACATTCATCTTTTAGAAATGATTTATATTATAGATTAAATGTATTAAGAATAATTGTTCCTCCTTTACGAAGCAGAGGAAACGATATTATTTTATTAGCAGAATACTTTATGAATATATTTAAGAAAAAGTTTTCAAAATCAGTTCAAGGTTTTAGTGAAAAAGCTAAATCAGTTTTGCTAAATTATAATTGGCCCGGAAATGTTAGAGAATTACGAAACGTAATTGAAAGAACTTGTATTTTGCATAACGAACAAATAATTGATGTTGAACATATTGCTGCAGATTTTATTGGTGCCACACGTCCTTTAAGTTTAAAAATTTGTGATGAGGATTTTGACCTTACTCAAGCAAGTTATGAAGATATTTTAAGTAATATTGAACAGAAAATAATTTCAAAAGCTATTTCTGTTTCCGATGGAAATATTTCTCAAACAGCAAAATTATTAAAAATTCCTCGCGAAACACTACGTTACAAATTGTCTAAATTGAACATTTCATAATTCAAATCTCTGTTTTTAATTGGTGAAAAATCACCAATATGGTCATTTTTCACCACTAATTAAAATTTAACATATAATTTTGTCTCTATTTAATTGCATAAACTAATTTTTAATCATAATTATATTTGGCATTTCATTTGAAGATGAATGCAGAATCTAAATTCATACTTAAACAATAAATTCATACTTAAACAAAAGGAGTAAAAATGAAAAAATCATTTTCAACCATTCTAGTTTTAATGTTGCTTATAGTTGCAAGCGACGTATTTGCACAATTAAAAATTTCTGGAGACGCACGTTTCCGTCCACGTTTAGACATTGATGATAAAACCGAGGCTGGTGGCAATGTTTCAAATGATGTTTATTATATGTACAGAATTCGTTTAAACCTTAATTGGAATCTTGGTGATGGTTATTTCTTACAATCAAGATTAGGGCATAATGGTTTAGCTGGTCATGGCGTTTTCGGTAAAGGATTAAGCCCAGATGCTCTTGGTACTTATGGAACCGATTATGCTGAATCTTCGAGAAAAATGAGTGTTGACGTAATGCTTATTAATGGAGGATTTGCTGGTGATACTTACGGTTATAAATTGGGTTTGTTTGAAGCTGAGGCTTTTAATAATCCAATATATGATGTTCATTACTACGCTAAATCTCTAATTGATATTCCTTTTTTCATCTTTAATAATGATGGACTTATGGGTGCAAGTGCATATTATAAAGCTGGACCTGGCAAAGTAACCTTAAGTGCTTATTATGATAACGCATTTGGTAAATCTGTTGAAGACAAAGATGGAAATGAAGTTTCTAATCAAAATGACCAATATACTTTTTACGCTGATTATAATGTAAAATTCGCCGATTGGTCTTTTCAACCAATGGCAATGATGACTGTAGCTGATTCTGCTGCTGCTCCAATGACTTTGGGTGCCAATATTACTTCTCCAAAATTAGTTGGCGATTTAGCTCTTGGTTTATCTGCAATTTATTCAAGCAACTCGGTTAAACAAGCTGAAACTACTTACATTGATTATGGTAATGTTGGTAATGAATACACAGCTTGGAAAGTTAGAGCAAAAGTTGCTGGTAAACTTGGTGCTGGAAGTTTATTTGCTTACGTAGAATTAGCAAATAGAAAAGATACAAAAGACGACGGAACAACCGTTAAAAATGATTTCTTATACTCATGGTTAGGTTATTCATTTACCGTTTACAAAGGCGAAGCTGGTTCATTTAGCATCACTCCTACTTGGAGACATGTTGTGGCCGATGTTGATGATGTTAATGCACAAACACGCGAAAAAATAGAAGTTAACTTCGATTTCAAATTTTAATTCTATATCGAGAGAGATAAATGTTTAATCCAAAAAAAATATTAGTTCCAACAGATTTTTCTGAATGTGGTGGAAGTTGTTCGATAATGGCGGTTAAAAAAGCCGTCTCTCTCGCGAAACAATTTGGTTCAGAAATTATTTTTCTTCACGTAATTTCTGAAGACCCTTACAGAAAGCCTCTGTTCTTTCTTGATGATGAAAAAATTACAGAAATTGTTAATAATTTAAATAAAAATTCATCTTTGCAATTAGAAAAAATAGTTGATAATTATGCTTCCGATATTAGAGATAGATGCAAGCTTGTTATACGAAATGGTAAACCAGCAAACGAAATATTAAAAGAAGCAGATGAATCAGATATTGATTTAATTGTAATTGCAACTCGCGGTTTAGGAGATATTCATACTACTTTATTTGGAAGTACAACAGATAAAGTAATTAGACATTCTAAATGTTCTGTATTAGTATCACGTAAACCAAATAATAATAATTAACTAACAAAGGAAATGAAAATGAAAAAAATCAAAAACATAGTTGTTGCTTTTGCTTTAGCAGCTCTAATTATTCCAATGGATTTATTCTCTCAAGTTTATAAATTTTCTGGTGGTCCATCTGGCGGTACTTTTCAATATTATGCTAGTGCAATTTCCACAATTGCTAAAAAGAGTGATATAAATGTTTTAGCTGCATCTTCTGGTGGTTCAATAGAAAATATTAGAACTTGCAATACTGGTAAATCAGATTTTGGTGTAGCTTATTCTGGCAATGTTCACGATGCCTTAAATGGTCAGTTAAATCAAGATAATAACAAATATAAAGACGTTCGAGCAATGGGTTTCTTTTATGGTGCACCTGGACAGTTAATTGTAAAAAAAGGTTCCGGGATTAAATCGTTAAAAGATTTAGTTGGCAAGAGAGTAGGAATTGGAAATGCTGGTTCTGGTGCTGCTGCTAATGCTGAATTAATGTTCAAAAAAATAGGTATTTGGGATAAGATTAAAGCCGAGCATTTAGGATATAGAGGAGCCTCTGACTCTTTCAAAAATAACCAATTAGATGCTTTTTGGGTATTTGCTGGCTTCCCTAATGCTGCTGTTCTTGAAGTTGCTGTGCAAGAAGAAATTCAGTTACTTGATATTTGGAGTGAATTAGAAAAAGCCGGATTCTTTAAGGAAAATCCTTATTACCAAAAAGTTGTAATTCCTGCTAAAACTTATAACGGTCAAGATAAACCAGTAAATTCATTTCAAGATGCTGCTATTTGGATTGCAAGTAAAGACGTTCCTGATGATGTAGTTTATAAATTGTTGAAAACCATTTATAGTGAAGAAGGTTTAGCAGCTATGGTTGAAGTTCATAAATCTGCAAATGAAATGACTATAGCTGGTGGACTTACTGGAATTGTAACTCCATTGCACCCAGGCGCTGCTAAATTTTGGAAAGAAAAGAACGTGTTAAAATAATTTAAGTTATTCTATTTAGCCTAACATACCGTTAGGCTTTTTTATCAAAAGGGAAAACTATGTACGAGAATCTTAATAAATATGAAAAGATGGTTTTTAGTGCCCTTTCTATATTTATAGTTATATTTTATATCGTTTCTGCTGTCTGGCTTCCAGCTTCTACTGAATATCATAGAGGTATTTTAGTATTAGTTACTTACATTTTAGTATTTCTACTATATAAATCTTCAAACCCTGTTTTTCGGGTTTTAGATTATTTGTTAATGTTTGCAGCAGCAGGTTCTGTTATTTATTGGATTTATAACTACGAGGCTTTAAACTATAGAGCCGGAATGGAAACTGAACTTGACCAATATGTTGCAGCTGTTGGTGTTTTAATTGGAATTGAAATTGCAAGAAGAGCTGTTGGCTTTGTCTTTGTTATTATTGGTGCAGTAATGCTAATCTATGGAGTTTATGGTGAATATGCTCCTGAAGTAATAATGCATCCAGGCGATACATTTCTTGGTGTTTGCACAACAATTTTTTTCCGTGAAGATGGCGTTTTTGGAATTATGGCTGACGTGCTTGCTACTTATGTTTTATTGTTTGTGCTTTTTGGTTCGTTTTTAGAGCAATCAGGTGCCCAAAGATTCTTTATAGATTGGCCAATGGCTTCAGTTGGTCATAAAACTGGTGGACCTGCAAAAGTTGCTGTTATTGCTAGTGCATTATTTGGTTCAATTTCTGGAAGTGCTATTGCAAATACAGTTTCAACCGGAACTTTCACTATTCCATTAATGAAAAAAGCCGGCTTTAAACCTCAAGTTGCTGGTGCCATTGAACCCGCCGCTTCAATAGGTGGTATGTTTATGCCTCCAATTATGGGTGCTGGTGGATTTATTATGGCTGAACTTACCAATACTCCATATTCGCATATTATGCTCGTTGCTCTGTTTCCTGCCATTATGTATTTTTTTAGCATATTTGTTATGGTTCACTACGAAGCCAAAGCGCACAAAATAATAGGCATTAAAAGTGAGACCTCTGCAATGGAAGTATTTAAAAGAGAATGGTACTATGCGTTTCCTCTTATAGTAATAACCATATTAATGCTTTTGGGATATTCGGCAGGATTTTCTGCTGTAGTTGGAATTTTAACTGCTATCGGTGTTAGTTGGGTAAATAAAGATACAAGAATTGATTTTAAAGGTTTTATTGAAGCATCTCGCAAAGGAACAGAAAGTAGTTTAAAAATTGGTGCAACTATTGGTATAATTGGAATTATTATTTCAATGTTAACCTTTTCTGGTTTAATTTTAACTTTTGCCAGTATTGTAATTGAATTAGCTGGTGGGAGTTTAGTTTTGACAATTATTCTAATTGCACTTGCTTCATTAGTTCTTGGAATGGGTGTTCCTGTTACTGCCGCTTATTTAATTACTGCTGTAGTTGCTGTGCCTGCATTAACACACCTTGGGGTTAACCCTATTGCTGCACATATGATTGTTTATTGGTTAAGTCAAGATTCAAATATTTCACCACCAGTTTGTATTGCTGCTTTTGCCGGTGCAACAATTGCAAACGCACCTATGTGGGCAACTGCATTTAATGCATTTAGATTTGCAAAGTTCTTATATGTTGCTCCTTTCTTGTTTGCTTTTATACCTGCATTCAGTTTAGAGGCGACTTTACCAGAAATTATTATGTGGTTTGCAATAATTACTTTAGGTAATTACATTATATCCTACATTATGAGTTTTGCATGGGTTAATACTTTAAAGGGAAAATATTTTCCATCAAAAGCCTAGATTTTAACAAAACCCACAATATCGATTGTGGGTTTTTGTTATCTCTATTAATAAATTTTATACTTTTCAACTTCTATAAAAAAAGCCCAACTCCTTAAAAAAGTTGGGCTTTTTGATAATATTACAACATTCGAGGAATTTTTCCTGACTTTGACAGTTAAAAAATGCACAATATGTAAATTGTTATATATCAATAAGTTACAATAATTGCGACACTATTTTTGAGTGTCGCATTTATTTTCTTCTATTTTTGCATTATGTATGTTTGCAAAAAGCCAAATAGATCTGGTAGTACTAGTGTAGTTGTAGTTGAAAAACGCAAAGGCAAGGATCATTATCTCAAAACTATGGGTATCAGTTCAGATAAGAATGAGATTGAGGAATTGTATCAACTTGGTAAAAAATGGATTAACGAGCAACTCGGACAACGAGATATGTTTTTAGAATATGCAAAGGACAAGGAAAGCAAGGAAGTTGTAGAGCATTTATTGAATAATGTGGAACAGATTTTAATAAATGGAGCTCAATTGATACTAAATTCTGTATTTAAGACTATTGGTTTTGATAAAATTAATGACGATATATTAAAACATTTGGTTGTATCACGTATCAGTCCGCCTCAAAGCAAAGTAGCAATAATCGATTATTTGAAATCGTATTTTGATGAGGATATTCAATTGCACAAAATATGGGATAGTCTCGAATTTTCTAATTAGGTTTTGAGATGATGATTAAACCTTCTTCTTGGTCGGCAAC
>DYSW01000116.1 GCA_020726285.1 Melioribacter roseus | reverse complement strand
CCAAACAATTTAAAGCCCAAACTGAGAAGCATGGCTCTGATAATGAAAGTATTAAGTGCTTCGTTATAGACGACACAGACATCGAAAAAACAGGACATAAATTTGAATTTATCGGCAGGATATTCAATCACGTTAAAAAGACTCATCCTTGGGGATTCAAAATGCTAACCCTCGCATATTGGGACGGCAAAAGCCTTGTTGCTGCCGATTTTTCATTACATCGCGAAAAAGGAACAAAAGGTAATTTTGGTTTAAAAAATAAAGAGAAAAATGAACAATTCAGCAAGAAGCGAACAAAAGAAATGCCGGCTCATAAAAGAGTCCAAGAGTTGGATATGAAGAAGACACAAGTTGCAATTTCGATGATAAAACGCGCATTGAAAAATGGATTTATGTGTTCTTATGTCTTGATGGACAGCTGGTTTGTAAATGATTACATGATAACACAAATTCGAACCCTGAAAAATAAAATTATACACGTTTTGGGTATGTGTAAAATGGATAAACGAAAATTTCTTATTGATGGAAAAGCACTGAATTCCAAGCAAATAATAATCAAGAATGAGCGTAAAAAATCAAAATACTCAAAAAAATACAAATCCTCCTATATTTCGATAGTTGCTCAATATAAGGGAGTTGCCGTAAAATTGTTTTACATAAAATATCGAAACGCAAAAAAATGGAATCTTTTATTGACCACCGATAAGAGCTTGTCATTTGTCAAAGCCATAGAACTGTATCAAATACGATGGACCATTGAAGTGTTGTTCAAAGAATGCAAACAATATTTGAGGCTTGGAAAAAGTCAAAACACCGATTTTGACGGACAAATAGCCGATATAACCCTTGTTTTATTTACTCACCTCCTCCTGTCGCTAAAATTACGATTTGAAGATTATGAAACCATGGGTGAACTTTTCAGACAGACGCAGCAAGATTTCTTGGAATTAACATTATGGGAACGGATTCAGGATGTTATTCTCAAAATAATTATCGAATTATTGGAGTTTTTAGATATTGATGTTGAGGAAACAACGGAAAGAATAATGAGGGACGAAAGTGCCGGAAAAAAACTTTTCAGTTTCTTTGCTTCGTTTGCGGAAAGTGGCGATAATCTCACATTTGATACAAAAAAAGGAAATGTTGCTGCATAAAGCAGATAATAAATCATTTACAACAAATAAGTGCTATGATTCGATTCCGGAATTTTGAGATATTTGGCGGAATTTCAATGTGGGAAACTTTAGT
>DYSW01000115.1 GCA_020726285.1 Melioribacter roseus | reverse complement strand
ATTTGTTAGTTAGTTTGTTGCTTACTGGGTTGTCTTGTTACGAAAAACAACATGCAGCGTTGCCTTTATTTGTTGGTTTCAACGGTAAAATGTTCGATTACAGATAAAAGCCCGTTTCTTGCACAAAGTTTCAAGTTTGCACATCTGCCCACAAAAAAAGGCAATGATCGCTATGTTGTATGTTACAAGCATTTATTTTACTTTTTTATTACTCTGTTTCAGTTGTTTAATCTCATTTTTCAATTGTTCAATTGCTAATTTATCTTCAACCATTAGACGATTTTTTGAATATTTTTCATATTCCTTTTCTGCAATTTCATCAGCAAGTTTCTTTGTTATTCTACCCGCATGATTTAAAATCTCCTTTTTGTTAATTGTCAATATATCATTAAGTTTAGCAATCCAATCACGCATATACATTACTTCGTTATTCATTGCTTGCATTTCGGCAAAAGCAAGATATTGTTCTACAAGTAAATTTAGTTGTTTTAATTCTTGTTCCGTCAAATAATTTTTTGCAATAATTACATCTGATTTTCTTATTTTATTTCCTTTCCATGTGGTTAAACCCATGTTTTGTTTTTCGGCATTTGCACGTTCTGAAATAATCTCTGCTGCTGTATGTTGATGAATTGCCCAGTGAAGAATGTTTTGAATTGTTGCAAAAAAGTCTTTTGATAAATCAGATTTTGGGTCATAATCAATACTTAAAGTGTAAATATCCTTAACTTTTTGATAAAATATTCGTTCAGAACTTCGTATATCCCTAATTCGTGCAAGTAATTCATCAAAATAATTCAATTGCCCAGCTGATTTAAGTCGTTCATCATCAAGTGCGAAACCTTTAATAATATACTCTTTTAATCTCTGTGTTGCCCAAATTCTAAACTGTGTACCACGATGCGATTTTACTCTATATCCAACGGATATTATTACATCAAGGCTATAATATTTTACGGGTTTATCGGAATTTGCAATGTGCAAATTTTGCACATTGCTTTCTTCCTGTAATTCATTTTCCAGAAATATGTTATTAATATGCTTTGTTATAACAGTTCTATCTCGCTGAAAAAGTTCAGACATTTGTTGTTGTGTTAACCAAACTGTTTCATTTTCAAGTTTGACTTCTAATTTCGTCTGACCATTTTCGGTTTGATAAAGTAATATTTCCGATTTGTTTTCCATTTTTATTAGTTTTACCTGCATTCATAATGCACTTTCGAAATGTATGCAAATGCAACAGGTTGTTT
>DYSW01000114.1 GCA_020726285.1 Melioribacter roseus | reverse complement strand
AAATATGTCCTTTATAAGTCAGAAACGCATTAATTATGTTGTTTTAGCTTATTTTAGCAATATCATTTTCTTACTTTCCGAAAAACTACCACTTTTTAATCGGTAATAGTAAATTCCAGAACTTAAGTCTTTTGCATTAAAATTTACCTCGTAATTTCCAGATTTTTGCTGATTGTTTACAAGCGTTGCAACTTCGCGTCCGAGAATGTCATATATCTTTAATGTTGTTTGTGGTGCAGAATTGTATTCTGTGTTTTGTGGAATTGAATATTTTATAACTGTACTTGGATTAAAAGGATTTGGAAAATTTTGCGATAACGAAAAACTAATCGGTTCAGAAAGATTATCGCCATTATCTGTAAAAAGAATACTTACGGTCTCAGAAAACTCACTTTCGTTTTGATTGATATCAACAGCCGTAATTTTATAATAATAGTCCCTATCATTTTGAACATCGCCGTCTATAAAATTTGGCTCAACTGATTCACCAATTATTTCGTAATTAATGTAATCGTTTGAGCGATAAATTAAATAATTTTGGAAATCACTTTCTGTATTTTCATCCCAACTTAATTGTATTTGGAAGTCATTAGATATTGTTGCCAAAATATTTCTTGGAAAAAATGGACGTAAATTATCGAGTGAAAATCCAACCATAACATCGCTCGCAAAATTTCCTTCGTTCATTCCAGCAATTACTCTAAACGAAATTAATCCTTCACCATTTAATCTCAAATCCTTTGTTGTGTGTGCAAGAACAGAATATGTATTTTTTCCATAAGCAACAAGACTATTGCTCGAAATCCAACCAGAACCGTCATTAATTTCAATAGTGTATAATTCTGAACTTGCCAAATTAGAGTGATGTAGCGAATCGGTATCGTAAATACTTCGTACAAAATCAACCTTTACCCATCCGCCTTGATCTTGTGGAACGTCACTAATTGAAATAATATTCGGTTTTTCATCAAATACTGTGATATAGTTTTCTTTAATAGTTGAAGATTGTGAAGTAGAATCAGAAACTATCAATTTAACCGAATAACTTCCAGCTTTATTATAGCTCCAAGTTGGATTTTTTTCTTCAGAATCAACAACTCCGTCATTTTCAAAATCCCATTGCCATGATTGTATGCTATTTAAAGTATCATTTGTTGTGGAAATATCTGTAAAATGTACTTCTAAAGGCACATTTCCTTCTGTTTTATCTGCAACGAAATCAGCATTTAAATTGGTAGTGAACAAGTAGTTAATTTC
>DYSW01000113.1 GCA_020726285.1 Melioribacter roseus | reverse complement strand
GTTAGGGCTCATGCAATAAAGGCGACTTACAAGCAAAATATTATCAAATTTGAGAAAATGAAATAGTACACTCATGAAAAAAACAATAATCTTTTTAATTGCAATACTTGCCTTTAACTCAACAACGCTTTTTGCTCAGAATGTAGAAATTAAACCATGGAATTATGATATAAATATTGATTTCAATGACTCGACACTTTTTATTAGGCTAAACATAGAAGCATACAAAAGAGAAAATTGGACAAGTAATTATTTTCTTTTCAATCGGTATATAAAAATAGACGAAGCGTATCTTAATAATAGTCCTTTAAAATTCACACGAAGTAATGACACTTTGTATTTTATTTCTTCTGCGAGTAACGAAATCAATCTTTCTTTTCAATACGAAATCCCATGTTCTTATAATGAATCTTTAAAAATCACTAAATCATATAGTGATAGTGTTTTTGCATATCCAGTTCAATTTGATTCTGTTCAGGTTTTTTGTGAGCGATATGGCAAATATTTTCCGGTAATTTATGATAACTTTTCCAATTACAAAGTGAATATTGCTGTTCCCGAAACATATCAAGTGTATTCAGAATATCAAGCGGATAAAAACAATTCAATTAAAGATAAAGAGACTTATTCTTTTGAGTCTTACGATGAAGATTTACGCTTTTTAATTACAAAAACAGATATTTTTCATACTAAAATAAAAATTCAACGTGAAGGAATGAATTTTGAATTTTGGTTCTTGCCTTATAAGAGGCGATTACTTTCCTTTGACAATAAAGTACCAAAATATATAACAGAAGTAAGTCAAATGGATTCGTTGTATAATGTAATATCAAATCGATCCATAAATGCATTCAAATGGTTTAACATTAATTTGTGGGAGCAAAAAATTGAAAATTTTGAGTTTATTGAAACTGGGATTTTTGGAGTTGCTTTAAATATGCGTAGATTTATACTTTTCGATAGAAGTTTGATGAACATGGAAGTCATTGATAAATACTTGTTCTCTCATGAAATCGGACATCTATGGGTTGGTTATAATATTGAATATCAATCTAAAGGATTCTTTTTCTTATCTGAATCAATTAATGAATATAACAATCTTTTATATTTTAAAAGTTGGGCAGGTGAAGCAGAATATGAAAATGCAATTAAAAACAAAATTAATATGCATTATAGAGACGAACCTTTCTTTACAGTTTCATTTGACCAAGTTCTAAACCACAAAAGTGGAGATTTAAAATACGAGATAATTTATAG
>DYSW01000051.1 GCA_020726285.1 Melioribacter roseus | reverse complement strand
ATTACTCATTACTGATTACAGAAAATCCCGTATATTTCTGCAAGACTTCTGGAACTAGAATTTTCCCATCTGCAGTTTGATTATTTTCCAATAAAGAAACCATTAAACGGCTTGTTGCTAATCCCGAGCCATTCAAAGTGTGAGCAAATTTCATTTTTCCATCTTCTTTATCTCGGAAACGAAGTTTTAATCGTCTTGCTTGAAAATCTTCGAAATTTGAACAAGATGATGCCTCAAGATATTTATTTTCTGCTGGTGACCAAGTTTCGATATCATAACATTTTGCAGCAGAAAAACTTAAATCGCCAGTGCAAAGCATCAAAACACGATATGGAACTTTGAGAGCTTTTAGAATATCTTCGGCATCGTTTGTAAGTTTTTCTAATTCATCGTAAGATGTTTCTGGTTTTACCAATTTCACCATTTCAACTTTATTGAATTGATGTGTTCGCAAAAATCCTTTTGAATCTTTTCCGTAAGAACCAGCTTCGCGTCTGAAACAAGCTGTGTATCCAACATAAAGTTTGGGTAATTCTTCATCTTTTAGAATTTCATCGCGATGAAGATTTGTAATTGGAACTTCGGCTGTAGGAATTGGATAAAGTCCGTCTTTTTCTATAAAATACATATCTTCACGCATTTTGGGAATTTGTCCCGTGCCAATCATCGATTCTTCATTAACAAAAAGCGGTGGAATTATTTCCGTGTAACCGTGATTTTGGATATGGAAATCGAGCATAAAATTAATTAAAGCTCTTTCCAACATTGCACCTTTTCCAACGTAAACACCAAATCCACTTCCCGAAATTTTTGCTCCGCGGTCGAAATCCAAAATCCCAAATTTTTTGCCAAGTTCTACGTGGTCGAGAATTGGAAAATCCTTTTTGATTTGGATATTTTCTGGAATCCAAGAACGAACTTCAACATTTTCAGATGAATCATTTCCTTTTGGTACAGATGAATGAGGAATATTTGGAATCCAAAGCAATTTTTCGTTCAATTGGTTTTCAACATTACGAAGTTGATTATCAAGTTCTTTGATTTTTTCGCCAACTTCAGCCATTTTATTCACAATTTCGGTTGCGTTTTTTCCTTCTTTCTTAAGATTTCCAACTTCTTTTGATGCTGAATTTCGTTCTGCTTTTAGAATTTCAACTTCTGCTAAAATTTCACGGCGTTTGCTGTCGAAATCGAGCAATTCCGTTACTTTATTTTTTTCATTTTTAGATTCAATTGCAGTTTTTACGAAATCTGCGTTTTCACGAATAAATTTTATATCAAGCATTTTTGTTACCTTACAACAATATTAAAAATTCTGTTTTTTATATAAATTTCTTTTACTATCTGTTTTCCTTCAACGTAGCTTTTTATTTTTGGATTTGCATAAGCAATTTGTTTGAATTCATTTTCTTCCAAATCCACTGAAACATCAAATTTGGAACGTGGTTTTCCGTTCACTTGAACCATAATTGTAACTTCATCAACTGAAAGTGCGTTTTTATCTACATCGTAAACTTTTGGATTAGCAAAAATAGATTGTTCATTTCCCAAAAGTTGCCAAGTTTCCTCGCCAAGATGCGGAGCAAGTGGTGCAATCATATTCGAAAATCTGAGTAAAATATATGTTTTAATTTCATCGCTAACGTTTGGTAATCGTTTCTGAATTTCGTTCAAAAGTTCCATCAAACCAGCAACAACTGTGTTGAATTTGAAATCTTCAAGCTCTGTTTTGTATTTGTCAAGCGTGCGATGAAGTTTTCGATAAAGTGCTTTTTCATCTTCAGATAATTCATCTATTTGATAAATCTCTTTTGGGAATGTTGTTTTTGCAAGATTTTGATGTTCATAATAAAATTGATAAACTTTCTGAGCAAATCTATCAACTCCAACAATTCCTTTGTCGCTCCAATCTCCGCCATCTTCATAAGGTCCCATAAACATCATATACATTCTGAAAACATCAGAACCATATTGATTGATGAATGAATTTGGATTTACTACATTTCCGCGAGATTTCGACATTTTCGCTCCCGCATTTGTAATTGTACCTTGATGAATTAATCTTGTAAATGGTTCGTCGCTATTGACCATCTTCAAATCGCGTAAGAATTTATGAATAAATCTTGCGTACAAAAGATGCATTGTGGAATGTTCTTTTCCGCCGACGTAAGTATCAACTGGAGTCCAATTATTACCGAGTGTTTCATCAAACATTCCATCGCTGAATTTTGGATTAAGATAACGCAAATAATACCATGATGAATCAACAAAAGTGTCCATTGTGTCAACATCGCGATGAGCTTTTTCGCCACATTTTGGACAAGTTGTGTGAACAAATTCGGGATTTGTAGCAAGTGGGGAACCGCCTTTTGGTGTAAAATCTACATCGTAAGGTAATTCTATCGGAAGTTGATTTTCAGGAACAGGCACTTCGCCGCATTTTTCACAATGAATAATTGGAATTGGAGTTCCCCAATATCTTTGGCGGGAAATTAGCCAATCTCGCAAACGATAATTTATTTTTTCCTCACCAGCATTTAATTCTGCAAGATATTCAGTTACCGCTTTTTTTCCAGAAATTGAGTCAATTCCATCAAATTTTCCAGAATTAATCATAATTCCAATTTCAGTAAATGCTTGCGTTAATTCATCTTCTGAATTTTTCCCGTTTTCCAAAATCACTTTTCTGATTGGTAAATTATATGTTTTTGCAAATTCAAAATCGCGTTCATCGTGAGCTGGAACTGCCATAACGCAACCAGTTCCGTAAGAAACAAGCACGTAATCAGCAACCCAAATTGGGACTTTTTCGCCATTTACTGGATTTACGGCAAAACTTCCCGTTGGAACTCCAGTTTTCTTTTTAGTTGTTGATGTTCTTTCATATTCAGAAAGTGATTTTACTTCTTGTTGATATTTTCTAACATTTTCCAAATTTTCTGATGTAGTAATTTTCTCAACAATTGAATGTTCAGGCGAAACTACAACATAAGTTACGCCAAAAAGTGTATCTGGGCGAGTTGTAAAGACGCGGATTTTTTCATCATTTTCTACAATTTGAAAATCAAGTTCCGTCCCGAAACTTTTTCCTATCCAATTTCGTTGCTTAGTTTTGGTTTCTTCAGGCCAATTTATTTTATCCAAACCAGAAAGTAATTCTTCTGCATAATCAGTAATCTTAAAAAACCATTGTGTAAGATTTTTCTGTTCCACAACTGTCGAGCATCTTTCGCAAGTTCCATCATTCTGAACTTGTTCATTTGCAAGAACTGTTTGGCAAGAAGGACACCAATTAACTGGCGCAGCTTTTCGATAAGCCAAACCTTTTTCATACATTTTTAGAAAAAGCCACTGATTCCATTTGTAATATTCGGGAATGCAAGTCATCAATTCAGAATCCCAATCGTACATACAACCCATTGATTTCAGTTGCTCGCGAATATCCTCGATGTTTTTCATTGTACTATCGTAAGGATGAACTCCCGTTTTGATTGCATAATTTTCTGCTGGAAGTCCGAAAGCATCGTAACCCATTGGTTCAAAAACATTGTAACCTTGAAGCTTTTTAAATCTTGCCCACGAATCTGTTGGTCCGTAATTATACCAATGACCAATATGCAATTTTGCTCCAGATGGATAAATAAACATTACAAGAGCATATATTTTCTTTGCTAAATCACTAAGATTGGTTTTATAAACTTTTTGTTCATCCCAAATTTTCTTCCATTTAGCTTCAATTTCTTCAAAAGGAAATTTCATCTCATCATTACCTATAATAAATTTTTAATCGTTCAAAAATATCAAAATTATTCAGATTATCGAATTACCTTGTTTTGATAATAAAGTAAAGATTTTGCTAGTAATTTTTTGCTTTTCTTTGGCATTTGCGAAAAATTTTTAGTTTAGTCTAACTAAAAATTAAAGTTGTTATAATGAAGAACCAAAAAGTAGTTTTGATAACACGAAAAATTCCGCTTATTGCACAACAGATTTTGGAAGAAAACGGAATAATTGTAAAAATTGGCTCAAAATCGAGAGTTTTATCGAAAGAAGAAATTATCAACAAAACAAAATATGTAGACGCAGTAATTACAATGCTGAGCGATAAAATAGATCGAGAAATAATAGATAAAATGCCGAAAGTGAAAATCATTTCAAATTTTGCTGTTGGTTACAACAATATTGATTTTTCCTACGCAAAGGAAAAAGGGATTGTGGTAACAAACACGCCAGACATTCTAACAAATGCCACTGCCGATATTGCTTTAGGATTAATTCTTGCTGCATCACGGAATTTTCATTTGGGGAATAAAATGGTTCGTGAACAAAAATTTACTGGTTGGGCACCAGAAATGCTACTTGGAGTTGAACTTTTTGGCAAAACTTTGGGAATTATTGGTGCTGGAAGAATTGGACAAGCTGTTGCAAACCGAGCAAAAAGTTTTGGTTGCAAAATCATCTATTTTTCCCAATCAAAAAAATCTGAATTTGAAAAAACTACTGATGCAAAAAAGTTCAGCTTGGAAAACTTACTTAAGGAATCTGATATAATTTCGCTTCATCTTCCACTGTCTGAAAATACTTATCATCTTCTAAACAAAGAAAATATGCATTTGATGAAGAAAAATGTGATTATCGTTAATACAGCTAGAGGTGAAATAATTGACGAATCAGAATTGATTAAAATGTTAAAAAATAAATCAGTTTTTGCCGCTGGTTTGGATGTTTACGAAAACGAACCAAATTTGAAGAAGGATTTCACAACATTACAGAATGTTTTTCTACTTCCGCACCTTGGCAGTGCAACCTTTGAAGCAAGAAATAAAATGGCTGAATTAGCCGCTAAAAATGTTATAAATGTTTTGAAAGGAAATTCGGCAATATCACAAGTAAATTAAATTAATTACGTATTTTTACCAATAAATTTGAGATATTTATGAGAATTGGAGTACCAAAAGAAGTTTTTACAGACGAAAAAAGAGTTGCATTAACTCCCGCAGGCGTCCATCAATTAACTGAATTCGGACACGTTGTTTACGTAGAAACCACTGCTGGCAAAGCAAGTAAGTTTTGCGATGATGAATACCGCAAAGCAGGTGCAGAAATTGTTTACACTCACGAAGAAGTTTTTCAGCGAAGCGAAATAATTTGCAAAGTCGCTCCTGTAAATAATGAAGAAGCCCAATTGCTTGAAGAAGGTCAGATAATATTCTCGTTTTTGCATTTAGGTTATAGTAGAGATGAAATAGTTAAAAATCTTGTCGAGAAAAAAGTAACTGCAATAGCATACGAATTTATTGGAATAGGTGATAATTTCCCGATTCTTCATTTAATGAGCGAAATTACGGGAAAACTCGCAATTCAAATCGGCGAAAAATATTTAGGAAGCGATATTGAGAGTGGACGTGGCATTTTAATGGGTGGATTTCCAGGAGTCTCGCCAGCCGCAGTTGTAATTCTTGGAGCTGGAGTTGTAGGTTTTACAGCGGCAAAAGCTGCCATTGGTCGAGGTGCACAAGTAATAATTCTTGATACAAATATTGAAAAATTAAGACAAATTGAAAATTCTTTTAGCGGTTCAGTAACAACAGTAGCAGCAAACCCTTCAACAATTGCACGCGGTGTAAAGTTTGCAGATCTAATTATAGGAGCAGTTCCAATAACGGGTGAAAAAATTTCTCATATTGTTTCAGAAGAAATGGTAAAATCTATGAAAAAAGGAGCCGTTATTGTGGATGTTTCAATTGATCAAGGTGGAAGTTTCGAGACAAGTCGCCCAACATCTATTTCAAACCCAATTTTTATTAAACACGATGTAATTCATTATTGTGTTCCAAATATGCCAGCACTTGTTTCAAGAAGTTCGAGCTATGGAATTACAAATACAACAATTGAATATATTAAAAATATCGCTGATCATAATTTGGATTACATTTTATTAAAAAACTCTGAAATTACAAACGGAATTTGGGCTCACAAAGGATTTTGTACAAATCAGTTTTTAGCTGAAACTTACAAGATAGATTATAAAAAAATTAGAATTTTCTCAACAAATTAAAAATGAAATTATAAAATGATAACCGAAAGTATTGAAAATAGAACTTTTACCCCAAGTTGGTATGCAAAGTATAAAAGTAAAATCGTTACTGCAGATGAAGCTGTAAAAGCTATCTCTTCAGGAGATAAAATTGTTGTTCAACCTGGCGGAGCTGCCCCGCTTGGATTAATTAGAGCTCTCGTTGAACGAAAAAATGAACTTTACGGAGTTGAAATTTATCACATTCTCGTTGTGGGTGATTTACCATATATACAACCTGGAATGGAAAAACATTTTAAGCACAAAGCGTTTTTTATCGGCGGAAATACACGGAAAGCAGTAAATGAAGGAAGAGCAGAATTTATTCCAATTTTTCTATCTGAAGTTACATTGCTTTTTAAAAGAGGAATTATTGTTCCAGATGTTGCATTAATTAATGTTTCGCCTCCAGATGAATTTGGATTTTGCAGCTACGGGATTGATGTTGGCAACATCAAAACACCTGCCGAAAAATCAAAAATTGTAATTGCTCAAATCAATAAAAATATGCCACGCGGACTTGGGAATAGTTTTATTCATGTTAATAAAATTGATTTTGTTGTTGAACATGATGAACCACTTTTAGAATTACCACAAGTTGACCCAGGTACAACTCCCGAAATGCTTAAAGCATACGACAAAATAGGGCAAAATATTGCTGAATTAATTGAAGATGGTTCAACTTTGCAAATGGGAATTGGAGCAATTCCAGATTCTGTACTAAAATATTTGCATCACAAGAAAAATCTTGGAATTCATACCGAAATGTTTTCTGATGGAATTGTTGAACTAGTAGAAGAAGGAATAATTACAGGCGAAGAAAAAACTTTACATCCCGGAAAAATTATTGCAGGTTTTGTTCTTGGTACAAGAAAAGCGTACGACTTTGTTCACAATAATCCTATAATTGAATTTCATCCGCAAGAATATGTTAATAATCCTTTTATTATCGCTCAGAACAAAAAAATGATTGCAATAAATGCTTCAATCGAAGTCGATTTAACAGGACAAGTCTGCTCTGATTCAATTGGCACAAAGTTCTATAGTGGAATTGGCGGACAAGTTGATTTTATTCGCGGAGCTGCACATTCCGAAGGTGGAAAAGGAATTATCGCACTACCTTCAACTACAAAAGATGAAAAAATTTCGAGAATAACACCAATTCTGAAACCCGGGGCTGGCGTTGTTACTTCGCGCGGTGATGTTCGATATGTTGTAACTGAATTTGGCGTTGCCAATCTTTTTGGAAAATCAATTCAAGAAAGAGCCAAACAATTAATTAATATTGCTCATCCTAAATTCCGCGAAGAACTAACCAATTATGCAAAAAAGAATTTTTACATATAATGATTTGAGTTATGATTGCAGTAATTGGAGATGTTCACGGTTGTTTTTACACTTCAATTGAACTTGTCGGAAAAATCAAGAAAAAGTATC
>DYSW01000112.1 GCA_020726285.1 Melioribacter roseus | reverse complement strand
ATGATGGTGGAAAAACTTTGGCAACAATACTGAATGTTTTAAGAAATGATTTGGGCGTTCTCTTCTGGCGGGCTTTCCGTTACAATCTTTTTGTTCGTTCCTCACAAAAAGGATTTCCTCTTCAAATCCTAACGCAAAAAGTCGCATAAAATGGAAAATTATCAAAAAATATCAAGAGAAGATTTTATGAAGTTTTTTCGTGATACAGAAAAATTAAACGAATTATCTGTTGATGATAGGATTGAAATCTTCAGAACAATTTTAGTTGGAAGTTCAGATTTAACTAAAGATTTATTGAATGAAATTTTAGGCGATTATTGTGTTGATAATATTGAAGTAATAGACAGAAATAATGGCGAAAAGTAATAATTGGACAAAAAAAGAAACGATTGTTGCTTTTAATGTATATTGTAAAATTCCATTCAAAAGTAGTAGCAAAACTAATCCTACGATTATAAAATATGCCAACATAATTAGTAGAAGTCCTTCTGCTTTGAATATGAAAGTTGGAAATTTTGGAAGACTTGACCCAGAATTGAAAAAACAAGGAATTGTTGGATTAGGAAATGGTAGTAAACTTGATGAAATTGTTTGGAATGAATTTAATGGCAATTGGGAGAAATTAGCTTACGAAAGCGAGTTATTAATAGCTGAATTTCAAAACAAAAAAGTTGAAGAAATTATTGATGATGAAGTTTTTGAATTTCCACTTGGAACAGAAAGAGAAACCATTATCAAACAAAGAGTAAATCAAAACTTTTTTCGTTCTACAATACTTTCATCATATAATGTAAAATGTTGTATCACCGGATTATCAATTCCTGAATTTTTAGTAGCAAGTCATATTATTCCTTGGAAAAAAGATGAAAACAATCGCTTAAATCCTCATAATGGCTTATGTTTAAATTCCATTCACGACAAAGCTTTCGATAAAGGTTTTATAACCATTACACCAGATTATAAAATTAAAGTTTCAAAATATTTTGATGATTTCAAAAAAGATGAAGCTGTTCCTGATTTCTTTTTAAAATACGAAAATCAATCCATCATTTTACCAGATAGATTTCTTCCTTCTAAAGAATTTTTATATTGGCATTACAACAATCTCTTTAAGAAATAACGATCCTTTTGCGTGAGGGATAGGAGCGAAAAGCCCACAGCGAGGAACGTGCGAGGACTTGTAGCGTATAGCCTGACTTTTTGAGCCATATACAAAATGTTTTTTTAGTCAAAGCTTGATGGTGCAAAAAGGCACGCCCATAATATTTTCTTTCAACTCAATACGTTCAAACTTTAGTCAATCACAAGGCACGACA
>DYSW01000111.1 GCA_020726285.1 Melioribacter roseus | reverse complement strand
AGTTTACGCGAGAACTATTTCTTCACTTCGACAAAATGAAATTGAATTTATTGAACTTGGCGGAGTAAAAGCAAATCCTGTTTTATCGCTTGTTTACGAAGGAATTGAAATTATCAAACAGAACAAAATTGATGGAATTCTTGCTGTTGGCGGCGGCAGCGTTATTGATTCGGCAAAAGCAATTGCCGCAGGTTCTTTGTTTGATGGAGATATTTGGGATTTATTTTCTGGAAAATCATCTTCAAACAAATCAATTCCAATTTTTATAATTTTGACACTTTCGGGTACAGGAAGCGAAATGAATTCCTTTGCCGTCATCACAAAAGAAGATGAAAATAAAAAATGGGCGTTTTCTGCTGGCGAATCTTCATATCCTAAAGTTACAATTATTGAGCCCGAAATTCAGTTCAGCTTACCCAAAAATCAAACAGCAAACGGCGCCATCGATTCAATTGCACATGTAATGGAACTATATTTTGATGGAAATGAAAACAACGATATTCAAGATGAATTTGCAGAAGGTTTAATTAGAAATATTATCAAACATTCCAAAATTTTAATGAATGAACCAGAAAATTACAATTCGCGTGCGGAATTGGCATGGTCGGCAACTTTAGCTTTAAATGGAATAAATTCCGCTGGAAGAAGTGGTGGAGATTGGGCAACGCACACACTTGAGCATTCTATTAGTGCGTTTTATGACATTGCTCACGGAGCAGGACTTTCAATAATGTTTCCCGCTTGGATAAAATATGTTTCAGATGTAAAACCGCATCGTTTTGTGAAATTGGCGAAAAGTATTTTTGGCATAAGTAAAGAAAATGATTCTAAAATAATTGAGGAATTTATTCAATTATTGAAAGAATATTTCAAGCAACTCGAATCGCCGACTTCTCTTTCTGAAATTGGAATTTCAGAACAGGAAATTGAAATACTAACCGAAAATGCTTCAATTCGGTTGCCAATTGGTAGATTAAAAAAATTGAACAAAGAAGATATTAGAGCAATATTCAAATTGGCATATTAGCTAATTTTATGTTTTTAAAGTGAGTTTTCTAAAGAGAATTCTAAAATTGTAGGATTATAAAAGCTTGATTATAAAATAACCAAGCTTTTTTATTTTGTTATACTTTTTTTTCAATCAATTCAAGAAGTTCAACTCGAATATTTGTTTTTAAGCTAATATTATCTGTAACTGGGCAACGAGATTCTGTTTCTTCAAGCCAATTTTTAATTTCATCTTTTGTGGCATCTACAAATTCTGGATAGATTTTAACATTGATTTTCTTGAAGCCCGCGCGGTCATCTTGTGAAATCCCCATAAATTTACTTGGATTTAATT
>DYSW01000110.1 GCA_020726285.1 Melioribacter roseus | reverse complement strand
GTGGTCGACGGTTTGCTATCAGCTAGCTCCTAATCAATGGGGTAATTGGAGGGCCCCTAATTTTGATTGCGCACCTCCCAAAGTGGAATTTTGAATAATTTCGCGAAACTGAGAAAGTTTCATAGGATATTTCGTAAAATTGACCCTAAATTTCTGCCATTTTGAAGAAAATCATTTTTCCGCTGGCAGGAAAAATTCTGCCCTTCTGAAATTCAAGAAAAATATATTAAGGAGCCTGTAAGGCTGAGGGAGATTAAAAATAAAGAAAAGAAATTAAAGAATCAAAAACCAATAATTGGGTTAAGATAGACTTAACCGAAATCTTGAAAAATCATATTGCATAGGCAATCTAAGTAAGAAGCAGACTCAAAAAATATAGTTTAATCACAATTGGCTCAAATTTAAGCTGTTTAAATTGAAATACATTTCTCTTCGTAGGTTGTTTCTCTGGTCAAATTACATAGAGCCTTTGAAAGAAAAACTAAGCATCTGAAGAAAAGGCTCATTGAGCTTAAAGGATTATATTCATTTTCAACAACCTTATTAGATTCAATAGCCAATCATTTAATAATTTCAGGTAAATTCTTGTTAAGTTGAGAACAAATTGAGAATAAAGAGATTCTATGCTTTAATTAGCCTAGTGTCGTTGTTTCTTGGATGAGTTAAGGTGATGACTATGATGCGCCTCAAATACGTTCTAAGAAAATCAACACTCCTTTAAATTGGTTTGAGGAATCTAGAGGGACTAAAATAACGGAGTAGGTGACATTCAGATTTTAAGATGGTTGTTTCAAGTGACCAGCAAAGAAGATTCCAAATTTAGGAAGAGTTTTCGGAATAATATATTCATAATTGAGATTTCTGCTTTCAAGTCATATATTTTTAGACATTCCTTCAAGTTAATATTCTAAAATTAGCTGGAATTTATTGTTTTGAAAAAAGATGCAATTCGTATAAGGCTTAATTCAATATTTTACTGAGGCTTGAGCAAACCAGGATTATTCGATAATTGAGGCAGAATTACCAAAAGAACCCATCCCAATTCATCATCATTTCGGGAGTTCTACGATCTACTATTTTGCACCTGCTTAAACCAATGCAACCATTAAATCACTTAAATTTGAGCAAGAAAGTCATGTGAAAATATTGATTTCGATAATTATTTGAGAGTAGTAAGATCTTGATTCGACATACGAATGATAGGCAGTTTCGAAATTGGAGAAAAAATAGAACCCATTTATGGTTTCAGGTTGAAATATTTGATGTTGACTTAAGAAAAAACAGACTTCAATTAAAATTGATTTAAATATATTTTTGATTAAAAATTATTATTTTTATTAATAAATAAATTCGAGTTAAAATAGCT
>DYSW01000050.1 GCA_020726285.1 Melioribacter roseus | reverse complement strand
ACTGATTACTCAAAACAATTGTTTGAGAGATTTTTTATCAATTTTCCCAAGTTCTGTTTTTGGTAGTTCATTTATAATAATTAATTCTTTCGGAATTTCCCATTTATCAAGATTTTCAATTAATATTTTCTGCAAAAGTTCCATCTCAAATCTATCTTCAATTTCAAGAACTGCAACGAGTTTTTCGCCCCAATAATTATCGCTTATTCCCAACACTGCACAATCTTTAATTTGCTTGCAATTCTTAATCACTTTTTCAATTTTATTCAGATTTATATTTACGCCACCCGAAATTATAAATTCACTTATTCTTCCTTCGATAAATAAGAATCCATCTTCATCTATTTTGCCAATATCATTTGTATAAAATTTCTGTTCACGATTCTCTTCTTCAAAATATCTTGCAATTTGCTTGGCTTCAACTACAATTTCACTTTCATCAGAAATAAAAATTTTCACATTAGCGAAGTGATTTCCAGCAGATTTTTTCTTATTGATAAAATCTTTTGGCGAAAGAATTGTAATCATCGAAGTAGTTTCTGTGGAGCCATAAACCTTGAAAACTGGAATTCCTTTTTCAATCATCTCTGAAATCGTATTTTCGGTTATTGGTCCACCACCAGCAAAAATTCCTTTAAGATTCTGATATTTTGTGAAATCTGATTTTTCCAGAAAAGAAAGAGTTGGATTTACAACTGAAATAAAACTTGGTTTGAATTTTCCAATTGCTTCAAGAATTGCTTTATTTTGAATTTGCAGCGGGAAAAACAAAGTGGATTTTGCCAAAATTGTGCGAAATATTATCATAAATCCACCAATATGAAAAATTGGAAGTGAAAGCAACCAACTATCTGAAGAATTTGCATTGAAATATTCAATAAACGAATTTGCACTTGCAAGAAGATTCTCAAACGTAAAAATTACAGCTTTGCTTTCGTTTGTTGATCCTGAAGTAAATAAAATCAAAGCATTTTCAGATTCCGTGAGCATTATTTCTGAATTTCGATTTGTCTTTTCCAAATCTGAAATGATTATTTGTTGAAAATTTTCATCTAAATCGGGAATTTTTGTTGCAACTATAATTTTTTCACAAGCAACTTTCTGCAATTTGCGTTCTATTTCATGTGTATTTGAATTGGGATTTATTGGCATCGCAATTCCACCTTTTGCCCAAATTGATAGAATTAACTGAACAGAATTTATGCCTTGTTCAGTTGCAATGGCTATAATTTCGTTTTTCTGAATAAATCTGAAATTGCCGAGTTTCTGCTCAAATTGCTCGAAAAATTCTCGCCAACTTACTTTTTGTACAGAATTCTCGAGAAACACTTCATTTGGCTGTGTTTGTGCTGTTTGGATAATATGATTTATGATTTTATTCAAGTTGTTTTTTTACTTGATATTTATTTAATTTGCTCAAAAATCATAAAATGAAACTGATAGCAAAAAGTAAACTGAACAAAACTGAAAATTGTGCTGTTTTGGCTAAAGTTAAATTTAGTTGTTTGCCTTCAACTTGATAAATCTGTTTTATTAAGGAAATTGCAATTGGAAGTGATAAAAATGGAAGGAAAATCGTGAGTTCGAAATCCATTAAAAAATAGATGTAAATCAATGATAAATATGAAATCATAATCAAAAATACATATTGAATTTTTGCAAAATTTCTTCCAAAAACAACTATTAACGTTCTTTTGTTCGCAAGCTTGTCATCTTCTATATCACGATAATTATTAACAACAAGAATATTTGTAATTAAAGCTCCAATAGGAATTGAAGCCAAGATTGATAACTGGGAAATAGAATGAGTTTGAACGTAAAATGTTCCAATTGTACCAACAAATCCGAAGAAAATAAAAACAAAAATATCTCCAAATCCGTTGTAGGCAAGTGGAAAAGGTCCCGCAGTGTAAGAAATTCCAGCAAGAATTGATAGAATTCCGACTGCAAGTAAAATCCAATTTGATGAAAAAACGAGAAAAATTCCAGAAATAAATGCAATTCCAAATGAAATAATTATAGCGTTAATAACTTGCTTTTCGGTAACAATTCCAGTTGTTAAAAACCTTTCGGGACCAACTCTATCTTTTTTGTCAGTTCCCTTTCTAAAATCGAAAAGATCATTCACAAAATTCGTCCCAATTTGTATAAATAACGAAACAAGTAATGCTAAAATTGCGAATGTTAGTTTGAAAGAATTACAGAAATGAGCAACTGCTGAACCAACAATTACAGGCGAAAAAGCTGCTGGGAGAGTTTTTGGACGACTTGCAATAATCCAAATTTTTGTTTTTTCAATGAAATTCATCAGATTTTAGGGAACACGCGGGAATTTCGAGAAATCGGGTTTTCGTTTTTCATTATATGCATTTCTTCCTTCTTGAGCTTCATCGCTCATATAATAAAGCAAAGTAGCGTTTCCAGCTAATTCCTGAATTCCAGCCTGTCCGTCAAGCTCAGCATTAAATGCTGATTTTAACAATCTTAAAGAAAGTGGTGAATGTTGCAAAATCTCCGTTGCCCATTTAATTCCTTCATCTTCAAGTTGCTCTACTGGAACAATTGAATTCACTAAACCCATTTCCAATGCTTCTTTTGCATAATATTGGCGGCACAAATACCAAATTTCGCGTGCTTTTTTTTGTCCGACTAATCTTGCCAAATAACTTGCACCAAAACCTCCATCAAAACTACCAACTTTTGGACCTGTTTGTCCAAAAACAGCGTTTTCAGCCGCAATTGTTAAATCGCACACAACATGAAGAACATGTCCGCCACCAATTGCATAACCAGCAACCAAAGCAATAACTGGTTTTGGCATACTTCTGATTAATTTTTGAACATCAAGAATATTTAATCTTGGAACTCCATCAGTGCCGACATAACCTTTATTTCCACGAACTTTTTGGTCGCCACCAGAACAAAACGAATATTTCCCATCTTTTGATGGACCTTCGCCAGTTAGTAATATTACGCCAATTGATGGATCTTCGTGAGCATCATTCAAAGCAGAAAATAATTGTAAAACAGTATCTGGACGAAAAGCATTTCTAACTTCCGGGCGATTGAAAGCAATTCGAGCAATTCCATCCATTTTTTTATATGTAATATCTGAAAATTCTTTTGCGGTTATCCAATTCGACATTTTTTTCTCTTTTATTTTTCTAAAAAATTGGTGAGCAAAATAACAAATTCTTCTTTTTTTTCTAAATGAGTATTGTGTCCGCAATTTGCAATAATTCTGTGTTCGGCAAATTTCATTTTCTCTTTTGCTTCATTTGATATTTTTGTGTATTTCGAATCAATTTCGCCGCTAATCAAAAGTGTTGGAAAATCAAATTCAGGAAGCTTTTCTTCAACCGAAATCATTGTTCCAGTTCCAGCATATTTTAGTGAATTTATCAATTCTGAGTTGGAATTTCTGTTTTTCTTAAATTTAATTTTATTACGAATTTCATCAGAAAGTAATTTTTGTGATTCGAAAAACGGTTGATTTATCCAATATTCAGTAAATTCTTCAATTCTTTTACTTTGTAAAATCTCAATCAATTTTCCATCAGATTCCCTTCGCATTTGCTTTTCATAATCTGATTTTAAGCCGAAAGTTGAACTTTCAATAACGAGTTTTTTTATCATTTCTTGATTTTTGCTCGCAAAAGTGTAGGCAACTCTTCCGCCAAAAGAATAGCCAACCACAACTATTTGTGAAATTTCAAGAATTTGCAATAATTCAAAAATATTTCCGGAAATGTTTTCGAGTGAGTATTCTTCATCTTCAAAAACAGTAGTTTTTCCGTGTCCAGGCAAATCAATTAGAATTGGAGAAAATTTGTTAGTAAGATTTTCCAAAACATCAAACCAATCTGAACTATCGCCCGTAAATCCGTGAAGGAAAAGAATTGGGATTTTTTCTCTGATTTTTTGTTCTGAGAAGAAATTGAATTCCGTTTGTCCGACAAGAATTTTTCTTTCCAACAACTTAAAATTCATTTTCATATTCTTTGAAAAGCTGAATTCTTATTTCTTTTGATAATTCAGAATTTGTCTGAAATTCGAATACTTCAAAAGAATTTCCTTTTTCATTAAAATTGATTTGGTCAAAATCAGTTTGAGTTTGAATTTTCTGATATTTTCCACCGAAAGATTTGATAATTGGCTCAAAATCCAAATTAATTGGAGTTCTGAAATATTCTACAAATCCTTTTTTGTGATTTGAAATTGGCAAAAGATTGAAAATTCCGCCGCCGTTATTGTTTATCAAAATAATTTTAAGTGAAATTCTTTTCAATTTTAGATAATGAAGAAAAGTTAAATCATAGAAGAAAGATAAATCGCCAATTAAAAGAAATGTTGGCTTTTTGCTTTTTACGGCAATTCCCGCCGAAGTTGAAATTATTCCATCAATTCCACTTGCTCCGCGATTCGAAAAAATTGCAAAATTCTTGAAATTTCTTCGTGTGAAAAAATCAATATCGCGTGGAATTGTGCTATTTCCAATAAATATATTGCATTTTTCGGGCAATTTCGCAACAATTTGTTTGATTACATTCGGTTCTATTGAAAAATCGGATGTAAACATTTTTTTTTCTATTTCAACAAGATTTCGTTCAATTTTCTGAAATTTCGAAAAATATTCTTTGTTCGAATTGAGATTTAGTTTCGAGCTAATTTTTTCAAGGAAATCGGAAATTCCAATTTTTATTGGATTTTGAAAAGTTAAAGTTCCATCGTGTTTATCACCAAAAGCATCAATTTGCAATTTATTTGCTTTTGATTGAGAAAAAAACTTTTCCATTTTTGCCGAAGTTGGCGTTTTTCCGAAGTGAATTATTAAATCTGGGGAAAAATTATCGGTCAATAATTTGTTCGTTAAAATTGAACCGAAAGTAAAATTGGCTTTCGAATTAGTAAAACGAATTCCCGAAAGTCCATCTGAAATTATTGGAATTGAATTTTTTTCTACAAATGACAAAATCGTTCTTTCATCATTTTCATTCATAATTCCAGCAGAAAATAAAATTTTATTCGATTTTTCAATCAATTTCAATGTTTTCAGAGATAAATTTTCCCTTTTTACATTACTACTAATAATTTTCTTGTTAATCAATTTCCCAAATA
This sequence comes from Melioribacter roseus, assembly GCA_020726285.1. GTDB lineage: Bacteria > Bacteroidota > Ignavibacteria > Ignavibacteriales > Melioribacteraceae > WGAL01. Next base: position 2,913 of record DYSW01000050.1, on the reverse strand, counting down.
AATTTTCATCAATTTCCGAATTCAATTCTTCTGGTTCAAGAGGTTTTTCGAAAGGAAAATTTATGTGAACTGGTCTTTTTTCGATAAATGACGAAATAGAAAAGGCTTTATCAATTTCTACAACAAATTGCTTCAAGTTTTCTTTCGAAAGATTTGGTAAACCGAAATCAATAAAATGTGAAATGTGATTTTTGTAAATATTCTCTTGATTTATCGTTTGATTTGCTCCAGAAAATCGCAAGATTTTAGGTCTATCTGCTGTGCAAATTAAAAGTGGTGTCCGCGTTTGGAATGCTTCGATAATTGCAGGGTAAAGTTCGGCGGTTGCGGTTCCGCTTGTTGTAATAATTACGGTTGGAATTTTAGTTTTTTTTGCAATTCCCAAAGCAAAAAACGCACTACTTCTTTCATCAACAAAAATGTAATTTGCGATTTTTTTGCTTTCAGAGAATGCAATTGTAAGTGGAGTGTTTCTTGAACCTGGCGAAACGCAAACATCTTTTATTCCTAAAAATTCGAGTCTTTGAACAAAAATCTTTGCCCAAGCATAATTCGAATTAATCTTCATCATAACAAAAAAGCGAAAGAATTGTTTTTAATTTAAGTTTAGTTTCGTCATATTCTTCTTTTGCAACTGAACCTTCAACAATTCCGCAGCCAGCATACGCATAAAGTTTATTGTTTTTTACCAATGCCGAACGGATTGCAACGCTAAAATCTGCAACTTGAAGATGATTAAACCAACCAACAACTCCAGTAAACATTCCTCTGTTAAATTTTTCTATTTGCGGAATATTTTCGTAAGCAATTTGTTTTGGCGAACCACAAACTGCTGGGGTTGGATGAATTTCGTGCAAAATTGTAAGAATTTTAGCTTTTTCAGCTAATGTAACTTTTATTGGTGTCCATAAATGTTGGATATTTTTCAATTTTCTTATTTTCGGAGAGTCACCAGCAATTATCATTTTCGCATAATTTTGCATAACAGAAAGAATGTAATCTTTCACTTCGTTATGTTCGCGAATATTTTTATCGCTTGTCAGTAACTTATTTGCCAAAATATCATCTTCGTAAACATTTTTTCCACGCCAAATTGAACCAGCAAGAGAATCAGTTTCGAGCTGATTTCCCGTAATTTTGAACAAAGTTTCGGGAGTTGCTCCAAAAAAGAAGGAATTATTTTTCTGAAATCCAAAAATTGTGCAAAAAGGAAATGATGAGGAAAGTTTGTTAAACATTGAATAAATTGGTGGATTTTCGTCAATTTCCTTCACTTCGTAACGAGATATCACAATTTTATTTAACTTACGTTCCGAAATCAATTTAAGAGAATCTTTGATTTGATTTTCCCATTCTTCGAAATCGTTAAGTTCGCTTTTCACTTTTCCATTTTGTTGGATTTGTTCATCTTCATTTGTCGAAGATTGATTCAGCAAAGCAGAAATTTCAGAAATAATGGAATTTGTGTGCATATTTTCATTTTCAAAATTAATCTGAAGAAAATAATCATTTTCATTTCTGATGAAAGCATATTTTGGTAAAATCCAATTTTGGAACTGATAATCTTGCCAAATTTCCGTTTTGTCAGAATTGTGGAATTTGACGCCACCAACAAAAAGCGGAATATTACTTATTGAAAATTCTTCCCAATTTGTTTGAACATTGTTCATCAGATTTTCAATTTCAGATTCTACTTTTTTTAGGGAAGAATCGTTATTGGAAAAATCCAAAAGTTTGCCAATTGCCAAAAAAGTGAACTCTTCAGATGGTTTTTTCCAATAAAAAAAATCAGTGTTAGTTTTTTTACAATAATCAATTAGTGATTTCGAAGTTATTCTGGGAATTGGAAATATCAGAGAAGCAATTTTTGCTGAATAATTTTCAGAAAGTTTACTGGAAATATTTGTTAAAATTTTATCGATTTCGTGTGTGATCATATTTTTAATTATTTGTAGTATTACTTAATTAATTCTACTATTATCATTTTTTATGTGCCAAAATTACGATACTTTTTACAATTTCCCGCAAACGTTAAAAATCTGTTATTCATTTATTATGGAATATATTAAAAATTACTTTCCGTGTTTACCATCGCAATATGGCATTTTCGTTGATTTTTTACACCCGCAAATAGCAACTCTTCGATTTTCTTTGACAATAACTACGTACGGTTTAGAATTCAAGTTTTCATGCGAATTATCACACAAGGGAAAATTCTTCGAAAATCCACATCGACAATAAGAATTTGTCCCAACTTTTTCATCAACCAACCAATAGTTTTTTTCTTTAAACATAACACCAAAAAGATTAATAAGATTTGACATCTAATTTAATTAAAGAAAGTAATAAGACAATGTGTGTTTTATTTTGAAATTATTATTCGCTGACATATTCTTTGTTGAATAAATATCTATTAACAAACAAAAATTGCGTTATTTAATAAAATAAATTGTTTTTTGAGAAGAAAGTGTAGAAGAATTTCAACACTCTACAAAAATGTGTTGATGATTTTCAACAGAATTTAGGAGGTTCACATGATTAACTGGTTAGACGTAAGTTACAATACAGAAAAAATAGAAAATAGAAAAATTCGTTCAAATTCAATTTATAATTCAAGTAGTAATGAATTAGAATTTATTGAATTGTTTTTTTGGAAAGAACTGAAAAATCATACTTTTTCGAGAAATGTAATACCAAATTATTATATAAATCGAAAAAATGAATTCAAATGCTGCGAACTTAAATTTTCCTTGGATGAAAGTCCAAATGATATCAAACTAAAATCCTTTAACATTTTCGAAGATAATTTAGAATTGTCCCATATTTTGCCAACTTATGAAAACGAAAGAACGATTTTCAAATGGAATGTTAAAGATTTGAAATTTTTACCAATTTATTCCGTTACTATTTAGA
>DYSW01000049.1 GCA_020726285.1 Melioribacter roseus | reverse complement strand
AGTTGAATTATAGTTTCAGATATTCCTTAAACACAAAAAAGTCTTCATTAAAGAAGACTTTTTTCATTTTAAAACTAAAAATTGAATTTATTCTTGATTTTCTACCTAATTATCGTAAAACGAACTCTAAACTTTTAACTAAAAAACTATGGAATTAAAACGGCTACTGCAATTGTGGTTGTCCAAAGACCGTTTTTATTACCTTTTGCAGATTGAGTTACGTTGAAAGTATTAACAATTTGTCCTGACATTTTGAAAACTTGTTCTTTTTCGTTCCAAGCTTTATCTGGGTCGAAAGTAATTCCAAGAGTTGTTGCCAACATTGAAGCGGCTAAATCTTCGGCATAATCACCAGCAAATTCGCTTGTTTCTCCAAAAGGATGATGTTCGGAAAGGTAACCGTACATCGATTTATCTTTAGGAATTGCAACTCCTATAGATGATGCAATTTGTCTATTTGGTTCGTTGGTAGCATTTCTTGCCATTACAGCATGCACAATTTGTCCAGGTTTTAAATCTTCTAAACCTTTTTCAACAGAAACACGCTTACAGCCAACAGGATAAATACTGCTTACGGTAACAATATTGAATTTTTCAATTTTTGCATCTCTTAAAGCAGCTTCAAAGGATGCAAGGTATTCTTTTTCGACTCCTACTCCTTTAGTAAAGAATATTTTTGTTGGTACGTACATAGTTAATCCTCTATAATTATAATTTTTGCAAATTTTCTTTTTCCGACTTTCAAAACAAAATCATTTTTTTTATTTATTACAAATTTAAAGTCGCTTATTTTTTCATTATCTACCGAAACACCACCTTGTTGAACTAATCTTCGCGCTTCGCCATTTGATGGAGCAAAGTTGATTTGTGTGATTAAATCGAGAAGTCCAATTCCATTTTCTGAATATTGAACCGAAAATTCTGGCATTTCATCTGGAATTCCTTTGTTGATAAAAATTTCGTCAAATTCATTCTCGGCATTAATTGCAGCTTGTTCTGAATGATACATTTCTACTATCGTTCTTGCTAATTTTCTTTTCAAATCACGTGGATTAATAGAATTGTTTTCCATCTGCAATTTGTATGATTTGATATTTTCAACTGATTCATCTGTAACAAGTTCAAAATATGGAATGATTAGATTATCAGGAATTGAGAGAGTTTTGCCGAACATTTGCTGTGGCGTGTCGTCAATTCCGATGTAATTATCATAAGATTTACTCATTTTTTCAACGCCATCAGTTCCGATAAGCAGCGGCATTGTGAGAATTACTTGCGGTTCCTTTGCAAATTCGCGTTGAATATCTCTTCCCACTAAAAGATTGAATTTCTGATCGGTTCCGCCAAGTTCAACATCTGATTCAATTGCAACAGAATCCATTGCTTGGGCAAGCGGGTAAAGAAATTCGTGCAGACTTATTGGAGTGTTTGAGTTAAATCGTTTTGTAAAATCGTCTCTTTCAATCATTCTTGCAACTGTGTATTTTGAAGCAAGTGAAATCACTTCTTGAAAATTCATTTTGCCGAGCCAATCAGAATTATAAACAATTTTAGTTTTTTCGGGATCGAGAATTTTATATGCTTGTTTAAGATAAGTTTCTGCATTTGCTTTGGCTTCTTCAAAAGTAAGCGGCGGGCGAGTAGAATTTCTTCCACTTGGATCTCCAATCATTGCGGTAAAATCGCCAATTATCAATATTGCTTGATGCCCAAGTTTTTGGAATTGAGCTAATTTTCTGATTACGACTGAATGCCCGAGGTGTAAATCTGGACGAGTTGGGTCGCAACCAAGTTTTATGTTCAAAGGTTTGTTCTCGTTTCTCGATTTTTCGAGTTTTTTGACTAATTCTTGTTCTGGAATTAGCTCGACAACACCTTTTTTAATTATTTCTAATTGTTTATTAATTTCGGGGAAAATTTCCGACATAAATCTCCTACATCTTTATTTTTCGTTCGGCACTACGTTGCAAATCTCGTTTTTCAATATCATCACGTTTATCGAACAATTTTTTACCTTTTCCAACACCAATTTCTACTTTTACTTTTCCATTCAAAAAATATAAACGAAGTGGAACTAAAGTGTTTCCTTTTTCTTCAATTTCTTTCCGAATTTTTCGAATTTCAATTTTATGGAGAAGTAAGCGGCGTTTTCTATTTGGGTCGTGATTATTATAATTAGCTTCTTTGAATAATCCAATAAATGCGTTTATTAACCAAACTTCGTTATTCTCAACAATCGCGTAAGCATCAGTAAGCTGTATATTCAGCTGCCGTAAGGATTTAACTTCAGAACCAAGTAACGAAATTCCAGCTTCATATACTTTTAATATCTGAAATTCGTGCCGAGCTTTTCGGTTTGTGGTTATATTTCTATCGTTCTTATTTTCTGTCATTTTTAAGTTTACAAATTTATCCTTTCAAGTAATCTAATGCAATAAAACATCAGTAAATCCGAACAAAAATGGCAATATTTTTATTTTTATTATTAAACAAGTTATGATATCTTTGAATATTATTTATAGAAGAATTGAATTTGACAAAATTATCACTTTCCGAAATTAACAAACCAATTGAAGACGAATTAGAAGTTTTTACTAATTACTTTAAAGATTCTTTAAAATCCCAAGTAAAAATCATCAATTTTATCACGAAATTTATTCTAAGTCAGAAAGGAAAGAAAATTCGTCCTACTTTAGTTTTGCACTCTGCAAATGTTTGTGGAGGAATTACGGAAAGAACTTACGTCGGTGCATCGCTTGTTGAATTACTTCACACTGCAACTTTGGTTCACGATGATGTAATTGATGAAGCCGATAAAAGACGTGGATTTCCTTCGCTAAATAATATCTGGAAGAATAAAGTTGGCGTTTTGATGGGCGATTATTTACTTGCTAGCGGTTTGATGATTTCTGTAGAGAATGAAGCCTTCGATTTTCTGAAAGAAATTACACTTGCTGTAAAAAAAATGTCGGAAGGTGAACTATTGCAAATCAATAAATCGCGAAAGTTGGATATTACGGAAGAAATTTATTTCGATATTATTGAAGCTAAAACTGCATCGTTAATTGAAACTTGCTGTGTTATTGGCGGACTTAGTGTTACTAATGATTCAAAATCGATTGAAAGCCTAAGAAAATACGGTAAAAACCTGGGAATGGCATTTCAAATTCAGGATGATATTTTAGATTTTGTTGGAAAATCATCACTTTTTGGGAAAAATATTGGTGCTGATATCAAAGAACGCAAAATCACACTTCCATTAATTTATTCATTAAATACTGCCTCAAAACCCGAAAAAGATTACTATCTGAAGTTGATAAGAAAGAAAAACAAAGAAAATAAATCAATTATTGAAATAATTGATTTTATACAAAAACAAAAAGGAATTGAATACGCAACACAAAAAGCAGAAGAATTCCTAAATCAAGCTGAATTGGCAATTTCTGACTTCCCGAACTCGCCAAGTAAAGTTTCATTAATCAACTTACTTGATTATGTAATAACACGTTCTAAATAGTAATATTTTGTATATTAATTCCAAAAAAGATAAAAAATTATGATTTTCTATTCCGTTGGAAAAAGAGTTAAAAATTTTGTAAAAGTAATAATCAACCCAAGTGCTCTAAAACAAAGAGAAAACGGAGATTATTCCCAAAATTCCGCCAACAGAACTGACATACATAAATATTCAAATGGAAAAATAAAGGCAGAATTGTGTTATCTAAATAATGAACTGAGCGGACTTTCAACTTTTTATTTTGAAAATGGAATAATTCGAGCTCGCGAACATTACAAAGATGGCAAATTAGACGGTTTAAGCAAAAAATATCACGAAAAATGGCAAATTAATGAGTGAAGAATTTTGTCCAAAAGGGAAATTGCTTTTCAAACGTGTATTTAGTTTAGATGGAACTTTAACTTCAGAAACAAGATTCTAGATGTTAACAGTACTTGACGCAATAAATTTAACAACCGATTATTTTACTAAGAAACAGATTGAATCGCCAAGATTAAATGCTGAACTGATTTTATCTTCCGTTTTGGAATTAAAAAGACTTGATTTGTATTTGCAATTTGAACGACCACTTAATCAAATCGAAAAGACAAAATATCGAGATTTGCTAAAACGCCGTTCCGAAGGAGAACCAATTCAATATTTATTGGGATTTACGGAATTTTATGGTGAAAAATTTCTGGTAAATCGAAATGTTTTAATTCCACGACCCGAAACTGAATTGCTTGTTGAGAAAATTATTTCTGAAAACTTTACTTTAGAAGAAATTAGAATTCTTGATATTGGGACTGGAAGCGGAAATATTCCAATTATAATTAAGAAAAATATTCCAAACGCCGAAATTACTTCAATTGATATTTCGGAGAATGCTATAGAAATTGCAAGGAAAAATGAAGAAATTATCCTAAAAACGAATAAAATAAACTTTCTGAATCTCGATATTTTTGATGAAGAAAAATTGAAATCACTCGGAAAATATGATATTATCGTTTCAAATCCACCTTATGTTTCTGAAGATGAATATCCAAATCTGCAGATTGAAATTGTAAATTATGAGCCGAAAAACGCAATAACAGATGGAAAAGACGGAATTGAGTTTTATCGTCAAATTGAAAAACGCTGTATGAATTTATTAAACGGAAATGGGAAAATTTATTTGGAAATTGGCAAAGATCAAGAAAATTCAATCTTGAATTTGTTTGATGATGAGTATTTTGATAAAGAAAAGGTTAAAGATTATTCGGGTATTTATAGAATTCTAAAATTGGTAAGAAAATGAAAGTTGTAATTCAAAGAGTTGGACAAGCTTCAGTAAGTGTGGAAACGGAAAAATACTTCCAAACAATTGGACGCGGGTTTGTTATTTTGCTTGGAGTTACACATTCTGACACAGAAAATGACGTAGATTTTCTCGTAAAAAAATGCTCACAATTAAGAATATTTGGCGATTTAAATGGGAAAATGAATCTTTCGCTCTCGGAAGTTGACGGCGAAGTTTTGATAATTTCGCAATTTACGCTTTACGGAGATGCGCGAAAAGGAAATCGCCCGAACTACACGGAATCAGCAAAACAAGAATTAGCTTTCGATTTATACAAATCTTTTGTAGGCAAAATGAAAAAAGCAATTATTCCAGAAAGAGTAAAAGAAGGAATGTTTGGTGAAATGATGAAAGTTAATATTTGCAATGATGGACCAGTTACAATAATTATTGATTCAAAACAATGAGATAAATATGAAGGGAAAATCGCCGATATTGGTTTTTACGATATTGCTGATTTTTGGAATTATTTCGGGCTATTTTTTGCAATTAAGCAATTTTTATGAAATTCTTGGCTTCACTTTTGTCTCAATAATTCTTGTTTTAATATTCCTTTTCTTCAAACAAAAAATTCTTGCAAATATATTTTCTTATATCTCAATTTTTTCGGTTGGAATTGTACTTATTACGCATTTTTCATTAACGACTGAAAAATATCCTTTCGAGCAAACTATTCTCCGAAATGTACAAGTGTTTGGAAAAGTAACCGAATTATCTTTGCCAAACAAAAAAGGAAGTGAATTTATTCTTCAATTAGATTCCATAAAATCTGAAAATAGCAAAATTCAAGTTAAAATAAATTTACTCTGTAAAACAAAAAACACATCACAAAAAGTGAGATATGGTGATTATTTGCAAATTCAAGGTTCAATAATTCGTGCAAGAAATAAAAGGAATCCTGAAGAATTTGATTATAGTAAATATCTGTGGCAAAATGATTTACAAGGAATATTGTCAGTAAAATCTATCAATCAAATTCACAAAAAAACAGAAAAATCAATCATTTCAGAAATCCAGAACTATGTTTTTGATATTCGATTGAATTTGGTAAATATCATTAAAAAGTACTATACTGGCGAAAAATCAAATTTAATTAGAGCTTTATTAATTGGCGATAGAAAAGACATTGACCACGAAATTGTAAACTCGTTTGTGATTGTTGGAGTTGTTCACGTTTTGGCTGTTTCGGGTTTGCACGTTGGATTTATTGTGATGATTTTGAATTTACTTCTCGGAAGAACTAGTATTTATTGGCGAATTGTGCTATCAATTATTGGGATTTTTCTTTTTGCAATAATTAGCGGCGGACAACCTTCCGTACTTCGTGCTTCAATAATGGCAATTTTGATGTTAATTTCAACACTTTATGGAAGAAAATACAATTCGATTTCAGTTTTGGCAGTTGCAGCACTTCTGATTTTGATTTTCAATCCAATTGATTTATTTAATCCTGGATTTCAGCTATCATTTTCTGCTGTATTTTCAATTGTTTATTTTCATCCAAAAATCCAGAAATATATTATCCAAAATGTGAAAAATCACAAATTGCAAACACTTTTAACTTTTTTCCTTCTCACTTTTTCGGCAACAATCGGCACTTTGCCATTCACAATTTACTATTTTCACATCTTTTCAATTGCCTCATTTTTTGCAAATTTACTTGTTGTGCCGTTAATTGGTTTTGTAGTTTCTCTTGCAGTTGCAAGTTTAACGGTTTCATTTTTGCCATTTGTAGCATTTCAAATTGCAACAACAAATTCATTTTTGATTGATGTGATTTTCAAAATTGTAGATTTATCAGCAAAATGGGAATTTTCTTTTATCGAGATTTTCCAATTCAATTTGGCAATATCAATTCTATATTTTGTCATTTTAGTGATAATTATTTACTCATTTTCGAAAAGCAAAAAGCTATTATTTCGAGTATTTATAATATTCCTTTCTTCATTTATGATGTATGTTTATTCTAACATACTGAAAAACAACACGTTACCGCAAAATAAAATGAATATTGTGATGATTGATATTGGACAAGGCGATTCCTTCTTGCTACAATTTCCAGATAACACAATTGCGTTGATAGATGCTGGAAATTCATTCGGCGGTTTTGATAATGGAAAAAGTGTGATTTTACCGTTGATGAAAAATCTTGGAATAAATAAAATCGATTATCTCTTCATCACACATTTAGATGCCGACCATTATCTCGGAAGTTTTTCGATAATTGAAAAAGGAATTGTAAAACGAGCTTTCAAACCAATAATGAATCCAAATTCCAAAAAAGATGTTGAATATGAAAAATTTCTGAAGAAAAATAATGTGGAAATATTTCATTATCATCGCCAAAAATTTAATTTCGGCAGTGTAAGAATATTCGTGCTAAATGATTCTACTGCAGGCAATTACAAGGAATTCGACCAAAATAACAAAAGCGGAATTCTGAAATTAGTTTATGGAGAAACAGAAGTATTGTTTACAGGCGATTTAGAAATTAAAGGCGAATATTTGTGGATTGAATTTTACGATAAGTTTTTGCAATCAGATATTCTAAAAGCTGGACACCACGGAAGTAAGGGCTCCACATCGCAAGAATTTTTGGATTTAGTAAAACCAAATTTGGCTTTGATTAGTGCAGGTGAAAATAATTCATTCAAACATCCGAATAAGGAAACAATCGAAAAATTGGAGAAAGAGAAAATTGAAATTCTCCGAACTGATAAATCTGGTGCAATTATTCTTTCACTTGATGGAAAAAGTGTTAAGAAAATCAATTGGAAATAGAAATAAATACAAAATAATACTTCAAAATATTTTTTATAAAAGTCTTGACAAGCAAAATTAATTTCTATAATATTGTAATGATTGTTACACTTAAAAATAAAAATGTAATGCGAGTTACAGATGAAAAATAAAAAATTAATAGATTTCTTTCTTGAAATAGCAAAAATAAACGCACTTTCAGAAAACGAAAAACCTCTCGCCGATTATATAAAATCATTCCTTTCTAAATTAAATTTCCAAGTAGAAGAAGACAATTCTCAACAATTTACAGGAAGTAATACAGGCAATATTATTTGCAAAGTTGGAAATGGTGGGGATTTTGTGCTGATTTCGCATCTTGATACTGCACGTCCGACAATGAATGTGAATCCAATTATTTCTGATGAAAAAATTACTTCTTCGGGCGATACGGTTCTTGGAGTTGATAACAGAGTTGGAGTTTCAGTACTGCTAAATCTTCTCGAACGAATATCAAGAGAAAA
>DYSW01000109.1 GCA_020726285.1 Melioribacter roseus | reverse complement strand
TCACTGTTTCGATAGGTTGAAAAAGCTCTACTTAAACGGAATGTTATAAAAATAAATCTTTCAATTGCTTTGAATAGTTTAACCCGTTGCTTTGAGTCAACTTCACTTGATAGGAAAGAAACTGTTACAAGTGGTCGGAAATAAATTATACCTATTCGGTTTAATCGGTCTATCCACATACTTTCCGCACTTGTCAAGTCAGGATTGTTTACTGGATTATGAGTGTTGTACCAATGAACAGCCGCAGATTTTAAGCTATTTACATAATCTTCGATTTCTTTTGGAGAAAGTTTGGAACGAAGTACAACTGTTTCTTCATTTTCATTTTCTTCAACTTCTTCTTGGTCGGTTTCTTCGTCTTCTCTTACTTCTTCAAATTCTTGTAACGAACTTACAACGACTTCTGTCTTTGCATAAATATTTTGAGGTGTGAATTTTTGCTCTAAAAGAAAACGTATATAATCGTCTCCTTTCTCTCTTGTATATTGAAAATACATTATCCAATGAGCAACAAGAAAATCATCGTCATTCAATGGGTTTTGTTTGTTTCTTCCAAGTTGATAATAAACTTCTTTCCAAGAATCGTTAATTTTTTCACGAAGTGAAAAACGTTCATCTGGCTTTAATTCTTTCTCGTCATAAAGTGTTGTTAGATATATAAGTCTGTTCTTTAGAAGTTCAAGGTTTGAAAGCTTTTTTCCTCTATTGTTCATTGTCTCAAAGGCAACGAACACATCAAAATCGTCACTAATTTCATAAACATTGAACATTAAGTTTTGAGTTAGTTTTTTAAACAGGATTTCAATTTCTAATATTCCATATTTTTCATAATAGTTTTTAAGGTTTTCGGCAAAAAAACGCTTGGCATTTTCAAGATTCAAAGTGTAAAAAGTCTCTTGAATAGTTCCGCTATTTGGTTCGTTGAAAATTCTGTATTTTAAAAATTTGAAACTTGGATTATCAACTTCGTAACTGAATTTGTAAGTGCTAATAATAAATTGAGGTGGTTTTTGAACTACCAAATATTCTTCTTTGATTGCTTTTAGACTAAACGAGCCAAGATATATTTCTTCGTCTTTTTTGTCTTTGTTTTCGGGAATTACTTTTAAAATTTCAGAAATTGCTTGAATGAAAATTACAAAAGTTGTCAACCTTTGCTGTCCGTCAACAACGTGAAAAGGTTTGTAACCTCTGTCTTCCAATAACCATCTTTCGTCATTCCAATTATTCCAAACGTTTCGGTCAACTTTTTTTAGTGATAGAAGTCCCGTATAGTGAAATCTGTCGGCAGGCAGATTTACAACGTCTTCCCAAAAGTCTTTTAATTGTCTTTCTGTCCAAGCGTAACCACGTTGATAGTCTGGAATTTTAAAAATTCTGTCCTTGAATAT
>DYSW01000108.1 GCA_020726285.1 Melioribacter roseus | reverse complement strand
AATTTTTTCGTGACTATCTTCAATTTAAGGTTGTTGGTTCAATTAAAGCTGTAAGTGACAATAACACCAAAGAAATTTATCAATTATTCAAAAATTTTGTTGAAAAAGAATTTAATAGTCACAATGATTTTATAAATGATATTGTTCGTTACGTAAAATGGTATAAATGGATTATTACTAGTGTAGTAAATGACAGAATATCTAATGATACTACTAAAAACCATGAAATAATCGAACTTCTTAGAAATATCTTTCATGATATTAAATCAGAAGCGTTCAAACCTTTTGTTTTAGGTTTGTTAGAATACCATCAGTCAGGTGTTGAAGGAGAAAAGTTAGGCGATGACTTATTTATTTCTATACTTGAAACTATACGCACATACTTGATAAGACGACGAATTATTGGATTAACTCAAGGAGAAAATAATAATATTATTTTGCTTTCTGACAAAATAGACAAATTAGTTTCTCGAAAAGATACAATGTTAAATTTATTGTCAAATATGTCCTATAAGTTAAGGTTTCCAAATGATAACGAAATGAAGAAAGAACTTGAATCTATAAACTTTTATGAAGGTATAAAAAGTTACTCAAAATTCATATTGGGTAAAATAGAAGAACACAATACAAAAGTTTCAGTAGATTTTCGTAATCCAAAAATTACAATAGAGCACATAATGCCTCAAAAACTTGAAGTTGCTTGGATCAAAGATTTGGGTGAAAATCATAATGGAATACACAAACAATATTTGCACAATATTGGAAATTTAATTCTCACTGAATTTAATAGTGAAATTGGTAATAAGCCATTTTCTGACAAAAAAAAGAAATTATACTCTTCCTCATTAAACTACAGATTGTCAGTAATTAGTAAAGATATTTGGAATGAAGAGAGTATTCTGTTGCATCGAGAGAATATGGTAAGTTGGTTTTTAGAAACATTCGCTTTGCCAGAAACACATCAAGAAACTTTAAATTGGAATGCTAATACCATTGAAAAAACAAGATTTTCGCCTCTTGATTTTGATGCTGGAGATTTAGCTGAAGGCAACAAACCCATCGAAATAAGCATTGAAAACAAAAAAATAAATGTCTCAACTTGGCAAGATGTTTTTCTAAAATTCATTCATTTTATTTATGATAATCAGAATTATGATTTTAATATTTTGATTGAAAATCAAAATGAACTTTTTGGGAAAAATGATGTCATTGTAAATTTGGAACAGTTATTTTTGCTTATTGATAATAATTCTGAATTTTCAAATAGATATAAGACTTTTGGTGGTAAAGTCTGGGATAAGGTTGAGGAAATGCGTGATGATGAATTATTTATTCATATTAACATTTCTGCTTCAACTTGTATGAGCAGAGTTGCTAAAATTATGAACAAATTTAATATGGCAGAAAATTCAGTTGAGAT
>DYSW01000018.1 GCA_020726285.1 Melioribacter roseus | reverse complement strand
GAATAAGTTGACATTTGAACAGAAAAATCACTATTTAGTAGCTGAGGGGCAACTAAAATTGAGTCATTCTTTTTAGATTCGAGAAAATCAATTAACTGTTTTAATGAATTCTCTAAAAAAATTATATCATTATTAAGAAACAGTAAATATTTTCCTTTTGCAATTTTCATCCCGATATTGTTAGCTTTAGCAAAACCAAGATTTTCAGCATTTTTAATGAAGATTAGTTCTTGAAATTCATTCTGAAGTTTTTCAAGTGAACCATCTGTAGAATTATTATCAACAATAATGATTTCATAAATAATTTCGTTAGTATTAAAAATCAGAGTTTCCAATGTTTCCTTAGACAAATCATAAGAATTATAATTAATAATCACTATCGATAAATCTATTTTATAAGAAATTTCATCCATTTGGGTTCTTTTAGTAATTTAAATAAAATTTGTATTTCCTTTACTTCAAAATATTTGACTATTAACAATAGGATAATTCCTAAAATTGGAGTGACCATTAAATACACAACAAGATTTGTATAGGATAATAAATAACCAACTAACAACATTAAAATCGAAAAGATAAGAAGGTTAGAATTGACTAATTTGATCGCAATATTTGATTTTACAATTGAAAAATAAAGATATATAAATCCTAATAATGAACTGACAAATCTTGAAATCCCAGCTCCCACATTACCAAATTGCTCAATCGTAAAAAACAGAATAATTAAAGAAGTTAAGACCAAAATTATTGAATAATAGAAATTTTCTTTTTGATTATTCAAAATAGTAGCGAGATTTTGTAGTAAAACGGCTGAATGATAGAAAATATATGAAGCGAAAAGTAAAATCATCGTATTACTTCCTTCCGAAAATTCTTCTCCTAAAATAAAAGTGATTATTTCTTGTGGTTTAAATAGCACAATAACAAAACCTAAGAAAAGAATCGCATAAAGAATTTTAAATGATAATTTTATGATTTGTTTAGTAAATAGAATGTCAGTCTTTATTGATTTTGTTATATACGGGAATATTGTAGTAACAATAGAAAGAGGTAAAATTGTTAATGGAACCCCAATTCTTAATGCTCCCGAATATAATCCTGCTTCTTCTGCTGAAATAAACCAATTCAGCAAAACTACATCAAACTGAAAGTACAGGGTAGTAAGAAATCCAGCACCAAATAGAGGTAACGATTCAATTATCAACCATCTTATTTTGAGAAATTCAAACTTAAAGTCAAAAAGTCTCATTTTGGCAATAAAATAGATCAAAAAGACAAATCCTGGTATATTTGAGAAAGTATAAATTAAACTAATTTGAGTAAGTGTTGGTTCAAGCGAATAAATCAATCCCAACAAAATCAGCAAAAAAATTGAATCAATAAAAGTACCAAACATAACTAAATCCATTCGCACTTTAGCCTTAAATGGGATTTCGATTAAGTCCCTTATATTTCTATATTTGGCAGAAAAAAGGATATTTAATAAAATGATATTTGTAACAACTAATTCTTCTTGTGGTATTTTAAATATTAGTGCATAACCATTAAAGCCTATAAAAAGGGCACAAAAAAGTATTAATCTGAATGAAATTGCAGAATTAATCAAAAATTTATTTTTCTGTTCAACAGAATATTCACGGAATATTATTTGAGAAAAACCTAAGTCAATAATTTTTGAGAGAATTGAAGTTGAAGCGACAATTGCAGAGAATAACCCATAATTTTCTACTCCAAGTATTCTAACTAGAATTGTTATTGAAAAAAAAGTTATAACTAATTCACTAGTACGTCCAAAAATAATCGAGACAATATTTTTTATGTATTTTGAGATGTTTTTTTCCCTTTTTTTAAGAAATAAGTAACTATCAAAGTAAAAAGGAAACCAAAAAGCCAAAAAGTAAGCCTAGTACCAATATAAAATATTGAAAATACAATTAATGTTGTGGTAAATGAGTAAAAAACGATATAAACTATATTTCCAGTATCAAAGAATTTTTTCCAGAAATAAGTTGATAAAAAACCTAATATAAAAGGGAAAATGAAAATTCCCGAAGGTCCAAAATCAACATCCAATTCCCTAATATAAGTTGCGGAATTAACCCACATTGGGATAAAATATCCTTTTGGATAAGGTTTTAAATTCACTTTTGCTCCAATTCTATTCAGATTATTATAAATTGGGTAAAAAGTGTTTTCCCCAAAGACTGCGACTTCTTTCCTTTTATCAAGATATTCATTTAATACAGCAATAGGAGAACTGAAATAGAGATATATGGAAGATGATATTATTCCAGAATTACTCAATTTCTTCAATTCGATACTAGTAGACTTGAAATCACCCAACGGATTTCTTATTAGTCGAATTAATGAAACGCTCCCGATTGCTATAAATATAATAAGAAATGTTGTGATAAAAATATTTGTATTCTTGGTATATACATCTCTTTTGGTTATCGACTTGAAAAAATAACGGTTTGTAATAAAAGTTATTGAGAATAGTACAAATGCAAAAAAAACACCTGCTCTCGCCAAACTTGCAGCATCTGTCAAAATTACAGCAATAAGTGGGAAAATGACTAAATATGAAAACTTATTTCTTAGTGCTGAATGAATTCCACTAAAAAAAACACCAACATAAGAGAAAAGATTCAAATACGGAATTTTTCCCAAATGTTCGCCTTCAACTCGCATGTCGTAAATTTGACTAGCATTTAAAAGCACCATTGAAATACTCCCAAATTCTTTAACTAGAACGTACCAATGTTGAATAGAAACAAAGAAACCTACTAAAGAAGAGTATAAAATGATTTTTTTTATATTGGTTTCCTTCGAAAGCCACCAGATTTCATCATATTCCAACGTCTTTATTGAATTATTCCAAAGCAATCGATTGACAATAACACCAGACAAAAAAGCCAAAAAGACTGAAATTACAATACCCCAAGTAAAATTTGATATATCAGAATAATCTATTAACTTCAAAGAATATAGGTAAATAGTAAAAGACCAAACTCCGACATAGAGAAATATTGGATTGAATAATTTATTATAAATTAACTTCGCAAGTAAAATGAATGTTACAAAGAAAATTGTTATCCATAGGGTAATCATAAATTAATTTTATAGATACTTGCTATTTTCTTGAAAAAAGATAATTCCATTTCTTCGAATATATTGGATGGTGTTATTTTCTTGTATTTTTCCGCACGAAGAATTAACATTAACAGAGTAATAAAGCTAAAAAATCCTGCACCTATTACTATAAAACTTCTGCGAGGTGAGTGTTTTTTATGTGGGACAAAGGTTTCATCGATTATCTGTATTGTTGGTATTTGTTTTTGTTCATCCATTCTGGCTTGTTCAAGCACTGGATATATAAATTTTAGTGTTTGATTTTGAATTTCTAATTCTCGGTATTTTCTTATATAATCCGTTTGTAAATCAGGTATATCTTTTAATGAAATATAAAAATCTTCTTTTGATTTACCTTTATAAATGCTACTTAATTGTTTTTTGACTTCATTTAAGTTATGTAATTGATCCTTATAATTTGGCGATTCCTTACCAACTTTTTTTTCTAAACTAGCCAGAATAAGTTCATTTTGAATTACTTGGGCTTCAAATTGAGATGAGGCTGTAATCAATGCTTTAACTTGCTCTGGTATATCGTATGCACCATGTTGTTTTTGAAAAACATTGTATTCGTCCTCTGCCTTTTTTAATTCAGTAAGTGTTTGGTCATATCTTTTTTCAACAAATTCTTTAAAACTTCTAGCCTGTACTAAATTAAAATATATATTCAAGCTATCTGCTAAATGAACAAAATCGGACACCATTTTTGCTGCTACAACTGAATCTTCATTTATGACACTTGCTTCCAAAAAACCGTATTCATTAGCATCAAACATTACATCATCACTTATTGATAAAAATAAATCTTCGTAAATTCTATCTTCATTTCCATAATATTCATATAAATTATATTTTTTTTCGATTTTATCGATAACAATTTTACTTTTCATAAAGCCTAAAATCATGTCTTCATTTGTGCTAGTTACACCTAGTAACCTTGTTCCAATATCCAATGCAGAAGATTGTCCCGAAAGCAAGCTACCTAATCCACCTAAACCAAAATCTTTCCCGGCAGGAATCATAAAACTTGTAGTTGCTTTATATTTATTTGGAAGTAGCAGAGATATTGCCGTAGTAACTATTCCCACAATAAATAAATTGATTATCAAAAACTTCTTCCATTTAAGTAAAACTGACATATAATCCGAAAATTTCATATTCTAATTCCCTGTTGCTGTAAAAATTAAGTATAATGTTGTTATTACTGTTCCAACAATTGATGCTACTGCACCGGTTCTTCTTAAGTAGAAATCAAAACTACGTGTTGGCGTTTTTTTTGCGTAAATATAATCACCAGATTCAATTTTGTAGTTGCTCGCTTCTGGTTCAATTTTTATCCAATCTCTGTTTTTACCTTTTATCAAATAGATTTCTTCTTCACCAATTGCCGTTTCAGTAAAACCGCCTGCTTGTTCTAAATAATTTTTGATACTAAAATTTGTGGAAAATGTAAAATACCCTGGATTTTTTACTCCGCCCCAAACATAAACTCTATTTTCTTCAGTTGGAAGAAAAATAATGTCGCCATCTTTTACTATAAAATTATTCTCGTAGGTTCCTTCTTTGTCAATATTTTTGAAGTTGAAATTTGGACTAAATTCCATCGAGCGTAAATTGTTATCTATAGCAAACATTAAGGAATCTTCAAGCGTCAAGTTTGCAGTTCGAAGCATCTTAAAATATTCTAATTTCTCGTTTTCAAATAGATAATTGAATGAACTCATTGAATAAATATCTGTGCTGAATTGATTTTTTATCATCACATTTTCAAAATATTTTGTAGATGAATAACCTCTAAATATTTTCCCGAATTCCTTTGAAGCTCTGTCTGTTAAATTCCCAGCCTTTTTTATTACTTCCAATATTTTTGTGTTATCTTTTGTAATTGATATAAATCCTGGACTTTTTACTTCTCCAAGGACAAGAACTTTATAATCTCTTTTATTGTTTTCTGTAAACAAAACACGAATTCTATCACTTCTTTTAAGTGGATATTTTTCGTTTATTGATACTATCTTGGTTTCTTCAGTTTTTCCATCATCTGAAATTCTTGAAATTTCGGCTTTAGTAATGTCATTATATGCTAAATTTATTCCTCTTGCAAAGAATATTGCCGTTTGTAAATCGTCGCCTTCTACAAATTGAATTTTGATTGGATTATTTACGGCTCCATCAATTGAGATGAAGTTCCTATCTAAATCTAATGTAGGAAAAATTATCACATCTCCATTTTTTATGTATGGATTATTTGTAAAATCTCCATCTAAACGGAATTTTGCTAAGTCAATTTTTTGAGAACTTCCATCAATATGTTTTATTTCTATATTTCTTTTAGCATAATTATCATATTTCTGTTGTACTTGTGTTAACATTTGGTTGTCTTTTGCTGTTAAGTACATTGATTGTCTTGTTAGGTTAAAAAGTCTAGTTACAAGCTGATCAACTCGTTCATTTGAACTTGCGTCAAATGTTCCTTCGGTTACAAAATCTCCGCCAATTGTTACTGAAATTTGCGATAACATGGCTGAAGATATTTGAGAATTTGAGATTTGTAAATCTTGTGCAAATATGCTGCTACTGAAGATTAGTGCGAGTATTAATATTTGTTTCTTCATCTTTTCCTTTTACCACAAAGTCCACAAAGAAGGCACAAAGTTAATTTATAACTCTTTTTAAGCCATCTTTAAGCTTTGCTACATTAAAGTTTATTAATAATCCTAATTTTTTATTAGATAATTTCAAATATGTTAAAATTTGTGCTAAATGTACATCATTAAGAGAATCAACTGCTTTTAATTCAATAATTAATTTATCTTCAATAATTAAATCTATTCTATAACCTATTTCTAATTTTACATCTTCATAAATTAATGGTAGTGGTTTCTGTTTTTCTACTTTCAAACCAGCTTTTTTAATTTCATAAAATAAAGTTTCTTCGTAAGCTGATTCCAACAAACCAGGTCCTAAAGCTTTATGAACTTTAATTGCAAGACCTATAACAATATTTGAAATATCATTTTCTGTCATATCTTTGTGCATTCTTAGTGCCCTTTGTGGTTAGACTTTCCCATATTGATATTCATAATACTTCAAATAATCGCCACTAATAATTCTTTCCCACCAAGATTTGTTTGCAAGATACCATTCAACCGTTTTGACAATTGCCTGTTCAAATTTATATTCTGGTTTCCAGCCAAGTTCATTTTGTATTTTCGATGAATCAATTGCGTATCTTCTATCGTGACCAGGGCGATCTTTCACATATTCAATAAGTGATTCATTTTTACCTAATATTCCTAGAATTAACTTAATAATTTCAATATTTTTCATTTCTTGCGAAGCTCCAACATTATAGACTTCACCAATTCTTCCCTTTTCAAATGCAAGTTCAACGGCTCTATTGTGATCAATTACGTAAATCCAATCGCGGACATTCAATCCATCGCCATAAACTGGAAGATTTTTATTGTGCAAAGTATTAATTATCATTAAAGGAATTAATTTTTCAGGGAATTGCAGTGGACCATAATTATTTGAACATCTTGTTATTGTAACTGGAGTTCCAAAAGTGTGATAATAAGATAAAGCGGCTAAATCAGCACCAGCTTTGCTTGAAGAGTAAGGTGAATTTGGCGAAATTGGCGTGCTTTCTGTAAACAATCCAGTTTCTCCAAGACTTCCATAAACTTCGTCAGTTGAAACTTGAAGGAATTTTTCAACACCAAATTTTTTAGCAATATCTAATAGAACAGTTGTTCCAATTATATTTGTTCTGTAAAATACTTCTGACCCAAGAATACTTCTATCAACATGCGATTCTGCGGCAAAATTTATTACGGAATTGATATTATATTTTTCAAATAGATAGTTGACTAATTCACGGTTTGAAATATCACCACGGATGAATTGATAATTCTTGTTATTTTCAATTTCTGTTAGATTTTCAAGATTTCCTGCATAAGTTAATTTATCTAAATTAACAATAAACCAATCGTCTCGAGTATTTAGAATATGATTTATAAAGTTGCTTCCAATAAAACCAGCACCGCCAGTAACTAAAATATTTTGCATTATTTTCCAAAAATTAACTAAAATTAGGTGCAAATATAAAAGAAATCAGCCAAAAATATTGTGAATTAATAATAAATCATTTTCAATTTGCTAATTCACATTATTCAATTCTTTTTTGGAATCGGTAACTACTTAATGCAAGTAGTAATGTTCCAATTATAATCAGAATTATCAGTTGAACCCATAATTCAGCAAAACCATTTCCTTTTAGAATTATTCCACGAATAATTTCCATAAAATATGTTAGTGGAATTAAAAAACTTATTCCCTGAATTATTGTTGGCATATTTTCAATTGGGAAAGCAAATCCAGATAAATAAACCATCGGAAGAAGAATTGCAAAAATCGAAATCATCATTGCTTGTTGCTGTGTTTTTGAAATTGTTGAAACGAAAATTCCAAGTCCCAAAGTAGAAAAATTATAGAAAAACGAACTTAGAAGCAAAAAGGTCAAACTTCCTTTTATTTGAATATCAAAAATTTGAACCATCGCAAATAAAACAAGAAATACTGCAACAAAGCCTAAAATTACAAATGGAATTAACTTTCCGAGAATTAATTCCCACGATTTTATTGGAGTTACAATTATTTGTTCAAGTGTTCCAATTTCCTTTTCCTTAACAATTGCAAGTGAAGTCAAAATCAGCGTAATTATTGAAAGCAACAATGCAACTATTCCCGGAACCATAAAAATCCGTGTTTTTAGTTCAGGATTAAACCAACTTCTATTTCGAGATTCAATATTTTTCATAGAAGCAGATAAAACTCCATATTGTTGCGATTTTTCACTCAATTTTGCTTTATTATAATTTGCGAAAATTTTTCCAATGTAACCACTTGCAATTGATGCTTTGTTTCCATCTGAACCATCAAAAATTATTTGAACTTTGTTTTCACGCTGTAATTCAAGATTTTTTTCAAAATTGGTTGGAATTACAACTCCAACCAAAACGCTTCCTTTTTCTATCAAGCTCTGAAAATCATTATAATTATCAACATAATCTATTATCTGAAAATAATTTGTGGCTGAAAATCTATTTATAAATTCGCGACTTTCTTCAGTTTTATCTTGGTCCCAAACGGCAAGTTTTATCAATTCAACATCCATATTTACTGCAAAACCAAGCAAAACAAGTTCCACAATTGGAGCAATTAGTATTATTGCAAACATTTTGGGATCACGTCGGAACTGTAAAAATTCTTTTTTTACGATTTTTAGAACTGTTTTCATCTAAGCATTCCGTTGTTTTTTGATTGATAATACCGTTGATAACGCTATAAAAAATAAACCAAATAAAAACATAAACAGAAATTGTTCCCAAAATAAATGAAGTCCAACGCCCTTTATAATTATAGAGCGAAGTGAAATTAAGTAAAATTTTACTGGCGAAACATTTGTTAGAGCTTGAATAATTATCGGCATACTTTCGATTGGAAAGATAAATCCCGACAAAATTGCAGAAGGAAGTAGAGTTGCAAAAGTTGATAAAGTGAATGCAACTTGCTGCGAATCTGAAATAACCGAAATAAAAATTCCCATAGAAGTAGCCGAAAACAGAAAAATAATTGTGCTTAAAAGAAGTAGAAAGTAACTTCCTTTTACAACAATTCCAAAAAGAACAAAACCGGCAATAAGCACCAAAGCAGCCTCCATTATTGAAATTAAAAAATACGGCGTTAACTTTCCAATCAATAATTCTATAATATTAAGCGATGAAACGTTTAATTGCTCAATTGTACCACGTTCTTTTTCTCGAACTAACGATAGAGAAACTGTAACTACAGCTGTAATTATTAATATCATTCCAATTAAACCGGGAATTAAAAATAATGTTGTTTGCAAATCTGGATTAAACCAAAACCGCATTTCTGCATCAACTAGAAATACAAATTTTTTGCCGAATTTATTTAACTGATTTTCAGAAACTGATTTGCTAAAATCCGACACAGCTGCAACAAGATAATTATTTATAATCGAAGCAGTATTTCCGTCAACTCCGTCAATAATTAATTGAATTGAAGTATTTTCTTTTCCACGAGTTACTTCTTGTTCAAAATTTTTTGAAATTTGTGCTACAAACTGAACTTCGCCGGAATTCATTAATTGACTTATTTCTTTTTCTGAAGATAAATATCCTTTGAAGTTGAAATATTCTGAATTTTTCATTCCGTTTACAAATTCACGACTCAACTCTGATTTATCAGCATCATAAACATAAAAACTGATGTTTTTCACATCGAAATTGACTGCATATCCAAAAATTATTAACAACATTAATGGGAAAAAAAGTAGTACAAAAATCATACTTTTATCACGGGAAAGTTGTGTAAATTCCTTTCTAATCAAAGAAAGAATTCTATTTATCATTTTTCTTCTCCAAAAGATGGATGAAAACATCTTCCAATGTTGGAATAATTTCAGTTACATTATTAATTGATAGAGTAGAATTCTCCAACAATTTTGAAATTGATTGCGAATTTGCATTTTCATCAAAGAAACTGACGTGAAGATTATTGCCAAATATTGAAATATTTGCAACAAAATCTAATTTTTTGAGAAATTCAAATAATTTAATTGTTTGTGAAGATTCTATTTCAAAAATTTTCCTTTTAATGTAATTCTTCTTTAATTCTGTTGAGGAACCTTCAGCAATTATATTTCCAGCATCCATCAAAATAATATTGTTGCAATATTCGGCTTCTTCAAGGTAATGAGTTGTAACTAAAACTGTAATTCCTTCGTTAGAAAGATCGTTTATCAAATCCCAAAAACTTCTTCGTGAAATTGGGTCAACCCCGCTTGTAGGCTCATCTAAAAAAACAATTTTGGGCTTATGAATTACTGCAGTTCCGAGAGCCAATCTTTGTTTAATTCCGCCAGGAAGTGATTTTGTAAGCAGTTTTTCTTGCTGTTCGAGATTTGAAATTTTCAAAACCCATTTTTTTCTATCTTCAAACAATTTTCCGTCCATTCCGTAAACACCGCCAAAAAACTCAATATTTTCAGCAACTGATAAATCGTTGTAGAGCGAAAATCGTTGAGACATATAACCAATATTTAGTTTTACTTTGTTTGGATCTTTCATAACCGAATAACCAGCAACAATCGCATCGCCAGAAGTTGGAACCAAAATTCCATTCATCATTTTAATTGTGGTAGTTTTTCCGGCGCCGTTTGCACCTAAAAATCCAAATATTTCACCTTCTTTCACTGAAAAGGAAATATTGTTAACTGAAATAAAATCGCCAAATTTTTTGGTTAGATTCACAACTTCAATTGAGTTCAATTTTTCCTCAAGGTTAAATCAATTCCAACTACATTTTCTAATTCAGCTTTTGCAATTGCTAATTGAATTTTTGAAACTGCTAAATTTTCTTTTGCAATTTCCAGACTATTTGTGGCTTCAATAACTTCGGCAACACTTAAAATTCCATTTTCGTACTTATTTGATGATATTCTTGAATTTTCTTGAGCGGAATTCAAACTTTTTGTCGCAACATAAACTTTTTGAGTTTGGTTTTCATATTTTAGATAAACTCTATAAACTTCAAGTTCAATTTTATCAGTTAATAGTTTATCAAAAACATCTGCTTGAATTTTATTTTGTTCTACAATTTCTACTTCTGAAAAAGTTTTGTTCCAATCCCATAAATTCCATTTTGCGTTTATTGACACTTGCCAGTAATCGTTCAAATCGCTATTAATCAAATCGCTGCCGTCCATTTGCAAATAATTATAAGAACCAGATGCAAATATTTGAGGAAACCAATTTGAACGGGAAATCCATTTTTGGCTTTCGAGCGATTTTTGGAATTCTTTTTGCTTTTTGAATTCAGCTCTATTATGCTTTGCCAAATCAATTAATTCATCAAGCGAAAAATTTGCTAACTGATTATTAAACAACAAGTTTGTATCAATTACGGTGGAAAATGTTAAGTCTCGCTGTAATGTTTTATTCAATTTTCCAACTGCAATTTTAGTATTATTTTTTGCTTCATATTGTTTACTTTTACTTTCAAAAAACCTAGTTTCAACTTTTAGAAAATCATTTTCAGTTATTAACTGATTTTTCAGAAATTCTTTAGATTTGTTTACTATTGTCGAAAGTATTTCAACACTTTCCTCTGAAATATTGAACAATATTTCTGTTAAATAAACATTATAGAAATCAGTTTTTGTGTTTAGAATAATATTATTCCTTACAATTTCATTTTCAAATTCTGTAACTTTCACTTGATTCTCTGCTATTTCTGCAATTGAATAAAATTTAAATCCTGTAAAAATTGGTTGCTCAAGCGTTAAACTCGAGGAAAGCATTTTCAATGAATTTGCTTCTGTTGATAAAAATGGAATTACTGGGTTAATTTCAACTGGCATTCTATCGTAATAATTATAGCCAGCTGTTAAGTTAATTTTAGGTAACATATTTGTTTTGCTTGCCCAAGCGTTCAATTTCGATTTTTCAAATTCTAAAACACTTTTTTTCAGCTCAAGACTTTTTTCAAGACTGATTTCAATAGCTTCGCTTAATTTTAATTTGTCTTGTGCAATAAGACACGCAAATGTTAAAAACACAATTAGTATTAATTTCATATTCTACTCGATTCTTTTTCAATCATATAAATGAATAAATTTTCTAAACTTGGTGTAATTCTTCTTTTATCTATAATTTCAATCTTATTTTTTATTGCTAAATTGATTGCCGTTTCAAGCTCAACTTCAGTTTTAATTACTAAATTTAACCTATCACCAAATAATTGAACTTTGTAATTCTCGGATTTTAATAAACTTCCCAATTCTCGAATATTTTTAGAATGAATTTCGTAGACACTTTCATTCATCAATTTTTTCAAATTATTTGGAGAATCTAAAGCAAGAATTTGTCCATTATGCATCAAAGCAACTCTGTCACAACGTTCGGCTTCATCTAAATATGGAGTTGTGAGAAAAATTGTTATTCCTTCATTTTTCAGATTTGCTAAAATACCCCAAAAATCGCGACGAGAAACAGGATCAACCCCGGTTGTTGGTTCATCAAGAAAAATGATTTTTGGCTTATGAATTAAACTGCAAGCAAGTGCTAATTTTTGCTTCATTCCACCAGAAAGATTATTAGCCAAGCGCGATTTGAAATTAGATAGTCGGGTGAAATCCAATAATTCATACATTCTAGAATGATAATCTTTAATATTATGAATTTCAGCAAAAAACCGAATATTTTCTTCAACTGATAAATCACCATACAAACTAAATATTTGCGACAAATACCCAACGCTATTTTGTATTTTTTGTCGATTTTCAGCAATCTCAGAATTAAATAATTTTATCGTACCTTTTGAAATATTTGATAAACCACAAATTGTTCGAATTGTTGTTGTTTTTCCAGCTCCATCGGGACCAACTAAACCGAACATTTCACCTTCATCTATGTGAAATGAAATATCGTTAACGGCTAAAATATTTCCGTAATTCTTACTAAACGATGTAATTTCAAGAATTTTCAATTTATTACCTAAAAGATAACATCAGCCGGCATGCCCGGTTTTAAGATTTGATTTTCATTCTTAGCAGCAATTTTTACTGCATAAACTAATTTGGTTCGTTCATCTTTCGTTTGAATATTTTTCGGTGTAAACTCGGCTTCTTCCGAAATATTGACAACAACTCCTTCAAAAAATTTATCTTCAAAAGCATCAATTTTAATTTCAACCTTGTCATTTAATTTTATTAAAACTAATTCTTTACTATTCAGATAAACTTCAATTTCCACTTCCGATAAATCCCGAATTTTGAAAATTGAAGTCATAAAAGCCACATTCTCATTAGATTCCACAAATGAATTTACAACTACACCGTTCATCGGAGAAAGAATTAGACAATCCGAGAGATTTTCTTTAAGCAAATCCACTTGCTTTTTTGCTTGCTCAACCAAAGATTCTGCAAGTAAAATCTCTTCTGGTCTACCATTTTTCACTTTTTTAGAATCTTCCAAAGCAGCCAAATAACGAGAATTTGCTAAGTCATAATTCAATTTTGCTTCATCAAAATCCTTTTGCGAAATAGATTTACTTTCCAAAAGATTTTCAAAACGAGATTTGTTTTTTTCTGCTAAATCACGCGAAATTTTTGTTTGTTCCAACATTTCGTTAGTCTTGTGAATATCTTCTTTTCGTCCACCTGTGCGAGTGATTTCAAGTTGTATTTCAGCGACACGCAAATTTGCTTCGGCTTGAGCAATTTGTAACTCAATTTTCTTCGAATCAAGAATTGCTAAAGTATCGCCAGTTTTAACTTCATTTCCGCAATCAACTAATTTTCTAAGTAATGAAGTATTTACTTTTGAACTGATAACAACCGATTCTGTTTCAATTGTGCCAGATTTTAATTCAATTTTGCTTTCTTTGCTATCTGAACAAGCAACTGCAAAAACCAAAAAAAGTAAAACAACTAATTTGTTCATTTTTTTCTCTCTTTTAATTCTAAAAATTGTGAGTAACCTTCGTTTGTAAGAAGTGATTTCATTAATAAGATAATTGTACTTTCAACTGCTTCTTGAATTGAAAGCGAATTGAACATTATAAAGTTTGGGTTTACAATTCCACGAATTGTGGAAATGACAAATTCTACCAGAAGAGAATTTGGTTTATCTTCAATAACTTTTTGTGCTTTTCCATTCTCTATTATTGTCCCAAAAATTTCATTTAGAATTACAAAACGCTGATTTTCGAGCAATTGCCATAAATCTGGATAAACACGTTCCAAGTCAAAAAAGAATTTTTCTGAAACCATAATAAAGTTAGAAGCAATAAAACTTGTAATATTTTCAATTTTTTCTACTGTCGAACAATCGGATTTTAGAAAATCAATTGCTTCTGAATGAAGTTTTTTTACAAAATTTTCAGTAACAGATTGTACTAAATCTTTTTTTGAAGGATAATATTTATAGATTGTCTTCTTGCTGATAAGCATTTCGGATGCGATTTCATCCATTGTTATCTTAAAAAATCCCTCTTTCAGGAATTTATTTTCGCAAAACTGTTCTATTTTTTCTTTATAATTTAAGGTCATTGGAAACTAATTTCGTTTTATTAGTTTCCATATTAATATGAAATTTTTGGTTTGTCAACATTTTTGTAAAAGATTATTTTAAAAAAGGAGAGTGCAACCAAATTTTATTTTTGATTGCACTTTATTCAGGGGCAAAATTCGGGAAATTTTAATCGTAAAGCATTTTTAAAAAAGTAGTGGGATTTTTGAAAGAATTTTCTGAAGCATTTTTTGCTTTTTCTTCATTTTCCTTTTCTTCAACTGAAGAAAAGCTATTTTGATAATCTAATAAACTCTCTGCTGTTTTAGGGAAATTGGAACTTTTTTCTAAATCTCCGAAAATTGTATTTTCTAAAAGTGTATCTTCTTTATGAGGTTGTTTGTAAGGTTTTTGTGTTTCTTTTACAATATGTTTTTCACTTTTTATTTCATTTGATTTTTCTTCAAAACCTGTAGCAATAACTGTAATTGCAACCGATTCTTCCATATCTTCTTTAATTACCCAGCCAAAAATTATATCTGCATTTTCACCAACGGCTTCTGTAATTACTTTTTGTCCAACTTCAATTTCTTCCATTTTAAGATTTGAAGAACCTGTAAAATTAACAAGTACTTTTTTAGCTCCGTTAATGCTTACGCTTTCTAAAAGTGGTGATGAAATTGCTTTCTGAGCGGCTTCAATGGCACGATTTTCTCCGTGAGCAGTTCCTCTTCCCATTAACGCTTTTCCAGATGAAATCATTACTTTACGTACATCAGCAAAATCTACATTGATAATTCCACGTATGTTAATAATATCTGCAATTCCTTGTGTTGCTTCAAACAAAACTTCATTTGGACGTGCAAATGCTTCAAATGCTGAAGTTGTTTTTTCCATGTTATTTAGAAGACGATTATTTGGAATTACAATTAAGCTATCTACATGTTTTCTTAACGCTGAAATTCCCTCGTGAGCATTTCTCATTCTCTGTTTACCTTCCCAACTAAATGGTTCGGTAACTACAGCAACAACTAAAGCTCCAAGACTTTTAGCTTCTTCAGCAATAATTGACGAAGCTCCAGTTCCGGTTCCACCTCCCATTCCCGCTGTAATAAAAACCATATCACTACCGGTTAGAAGTTCTTTCAATTCCTCACGATTTTCTTCGATTGCTTTTCTTCCTATTTCTGGGTCAGCTCCAGCACCAAGTCCGCGAGTAATATTCTTTCCAATTGATATTTTTTTGGGAGCTTTACTAACTTCCAAAACTTGTTGATCAGTATTTACCGCAATATATTCAACACCTCGCAAACCTTTTGAAATCATAAAATCTACTGCATTGCAACCGCCACCACCAACACCGATTACTTTTAATTTTGCGGCTGATTTATCTGCTTGATTATCCGCACTATCAAACTCAAAAAAACGTCTTTTTTTCTCCATTTTTACTCCTGAATATTATAATTCACTAAATATTTGTATAATCTTATCTAAAATGTTTTTGACTGCTGTATTTTTTTTAATTTCTTTTGGTTCAACTTTAGCTTCAATAGAAAATGCTGGAACATTCTGAATTAATCCAAGTAGTGTAGAATATTCAGGATGCAAAATGTTAATTGCAACGCGTGATTCAATATTTCTCGGAATTCCCAATCGAACATTTTTCCCGAATATTTCTTTAGCAAAATCAATAATTCCACGCATTTTGGAACCGCCACCGGTTATTACAATTCCAGTGCGAACATATTTTTTCATTTTGTGCTGATCTAACTTTATATCGATGTAACGAAAGAGATTTGAAATAGCAGGAGAAATAATTTGTGATATTGTACTTACATCTGTTTTTTGCGAATTATTTCCTCCATCATTTCTGATTGTTACTTCATAATTAGTTACAATCGATTTTTGCGAGGCAAATCCAAAATCAATTTTAATTATTTCAGCGTCTTTTTCCAAAATGTTAAAAGTATCACTAATTGATTTTGTGATTTCAAGTCCAGCTTTTCCAATTATCCCATTAAATTTCATTCTTCCATCGTGGAAAATTGCAATATCAGTTGTTCCGCCACCAATGTCAATCAATAAAACACCAAGCTGTTTTTCTTCAGCTGTTAAAACAGAATAACTTGATGCGAGAGATTGTAGTACTTTGGATTTTACTGAATAACCAGCTCTTTGAACTGCTCTTTCTAAATTTGCGATTGCAGAAATTGATGCCATTACAACATTATTATCAGCTTCTAATTTTTTCCCAATCATTCCTACAGGATCAGAAATATCATCATTTCCATCAATAATATATTTTTCAGGAATTATGTGAAGGATTTCTAAATTTGCTGAATTCTGTAATTTTCTAACTTCTGATTCTAATTTATCAACGTCTGGTTGCTTTATTTCGTTATCTTCAGATTCAATGGTTACGTAACCATGATGTCTTATTGTTTGAATATGTTCTCCAGAAATCCCAATATTTAGCGGAGGAACATTTATATCAGCTTCTTTTGACGCAATTTGTACAGCTTCGCTTATTGCATTGGTAACTTTAACAATATTTGTAATTAATCCTCTACTCATTCCATCTGATTGGACAACGCCAGCACCAATTACAATTAACTTTTTATCAACTTTTTCGGCTATAACACAACCTACTTTTGTTGTTCCAATATCTAAAGCGGCTACAATATTTCTGCTCATTAGTTAATATTCCTCATATCGTCAGTAAATAAACCTACAAATACTTTATTTTTATAACTTAAATCAACATATTGAATTGTTCCGTTATCTGCTTGTAATGTAATATCGTTCCATAGAATATTAAAAGTGTATAATTTTTCAACAAAATCTTTTTCCCCGAGTTTTGTTGGAAAATCGTAATAGACAAAAAATATTTCAATATTTTGATCTTTTAATAAGTCAACTTCTGAGATTTTATCAAATAAAACTGGATTTATAATTCTTGCAGCATCTAATATTTTAAAGGCTTTTATAAAATTTTGGTTTTTAGAAACAATTTCGAAGTTTTTAAGATTGTTATCAATTTCATTGTTGATAATTGGCAACATCATATTCTGACTAAAAGGTAAAACTGGTAAAAGTTCAAATTCTGTACTAATTACAAAGTTTTTTCCTTTGTTTAAAATCATAGCTGTAAATTTTTTTTCAATCAAAGTAACTTTAATTTTTCCATTGCTTTCATAAAGGATATCTGCTTTTTCAACGTAAGGATGCTTTTCAAATCTTGTTTTAAGAATTGGTAGAGTTAATTCTGAATATAGATTTTTATCAACCAAATTTGCGAATTTGAAGTATTCGTCTGTCGGAAGATAATAAGTTGGGTCAATTTCTATTAGTTCGATTTCATAAGGTTCGTCCACTTCAAAAGCGAAACCAATGTAGAATATCACCGAAGAAAGAAGAAATATAGCTGAAATTCCAAATATTTTTCTCGTTTTATTCAAGAATTCTTCTCTTTGTAAATTTTGATAAATTCTTCTCCTTTTTTCCAGATATCACCAGCACCCATTGTAACAACGATGTCATCGTTTTTTACAATTTCAGAAAGTAATTCAGCAATTTTGTTTTTATCTACTTCATATATTACATTTTTATGACCATATTTCTTTGCGGCTTCAGCAACAATTTCACCAGTTATTCCTTCAATAGGTTTTTCTCTTGCTGGATAAATATCTGTACAAATAAAAATATCTGAATTTAGAAAAGCTCGTCCAAATTCCTTATAAAAATCACGTGTTCTGGAAAATAAATGTGGTTGAAAGACTGCAACTAATCGACGTTTCCATCCAGATCTAACCGCACTTAATGTTGCATTTATCTCTGTTGGATGATGAGCATAATCGTCAATTACAAGAATTCCATTGGAATATTTTGTTTCGAAACGGCGATATACACCATTAAATTTTTCTAAGGCTTGTTTAATTTTATTAAATTCTAATCCTAATTGCATTCCTATAACTACTGCAACAAGCGAGTTTTTTACATTGTGTTCTCCTGGAATTTGAAGAATTATTTCTCCCAAATCTTTACCGAAGTAGTTTACTGAAAATTTAGATTCATAGTTGTTATAATTTATATCAATTGCCCGAACATCAGCTTGAGGATTTATTCCGTAAGTGATTATCTTTTTATTGATTAACGGTATAATTTCTTGCAGAGCTGGTTCATCTAAACACAAAGTAACAAACCCATAAAATGGCACTTTATTTGCGAACTCCACAAAAGCATCTTTTATGTCGTCCAAATCCTTATATATATCGAGATGTTCTTTTTCTAAAGTAGTTATCGCAGCAACTGTTGGGGTTAAACGTAAAAATGTTCTGTCAAATTCATCTGCTTCAACAACAATGTAATCACCTTTTCCTAAACGTGCATTTGTACCGCCGAGTCCACTTAATTTTCCACCAACTATTATTGTTGGGTCAATTCCGCCTTCAGTTAGCACTAAACCAACCATCGAGGTTGTTGTTGTTTTACCGTGAGTTCCAGCAATTCCAATTCCGTATTTCATTCGCATTGTTTCTGCTAATAATTCGGCTCTTTTTATTACAGGAATTTTTCTTTTCTGTGCTTCAAGTAATTCTGGATTTTCTTTTCCAACCGCAGAGCTATAAACTAAGGCATCAGCTTCTTTCAAATTTTCTGCTTTGTGTCCAAAATTAATTTCTATACCAAGATTTTGTAAATGTTCTGTTACTTCAGATTCATTCAAATCAGAACCTGAAATTTGAAATCCTTGACTTAGTAAAATTTCAGCTAAGCCGCTCATTCCAATTCCACCGATTCCAACAAAATGTATTTTATTTATAAATTTTTGCATCATTAAAAGCTCTGTCTCGTTAATTTTAATATTCGTTCAACAATTACTTCAACTGCATTTTTATTTGCAAATTGAGTAATATTAGTTTCTAACTCTTTTATTTTTAAGTCATTGTTAACTAATGACTTAACTACTTCAAATAAATTTTCGGAAGCGTTTTTGTCATTAAGAAGAATTGCTGCATTTTTATTAAATAGAGCTTCAGCATTCTTAAATTGATGATTTGCCGCAACATTTGGCGAAGGAATAAAAATCGTTGCTTTTCCAAGATTTGCAACTTCGGCAATTGTCGAAGCTCCAGAACGTGCTACAACTACATCAGCCGCCGAATAAACAGCTTGCATATCTTCAATAAATGGCCAAATTAATGTACTTTCTGAGGAATAGTTTTTATACTCTTCATAATAATTTTTTCCCGTTTGCCATAAAATATTAATTCCGAAACTTTCCAATTTTTCTAAATTAATTCGAATTGCTTCGTTAATAGATTTTGCTCCAAGACTTCCGCCGGTAACAAGTAAAGTAATTTTATTTGAATTAATATTTAATTTTTCGCAAGCACTTTGCTTTTCAATCAAATTTAATTCCAATCTGATTGGGTTTCCAGTAACATGCAATTTTTCACTTTCTCTGAAATATTTCTTCGATTCCTTAAAACTTAAATAGATTTCACTAGCATTCTTTTCTAACATTCTATTTGTAACACCTGGATAACTATTTTGTTCGAGCAAAACCAACTTGGCACCCATAATTTTGGCAGCCCATAAAACGGGACCGGAAACGTAAGCCCCGCTTCCGATGGCAATTTGTGGCTTAAATTTCATACATATTGATAAAGCTTGCAAGATGGAGAATAGCAATTTGAATGGGAAAAATAAATTCTTGATTGAAAATCTTCGTGCAAAACCAACTACACTTATATGTTTAAAATTATAACCCTTTTGCGGCACAATACGCGATTCTATTTTGTCTTTTGTGCCAATAAACAAAATTTCTGAAGTAGGAGAAACAATTTTTAGTTTGTCTGCTACAGCAATTGCCGGAAATAGATGTCCACCAGTTCCACCGGCAGCAATTATAAAGCGATATTTATTCTGCTCTTTCAAATATTTCCTTCGCTTTATTCATTAAAGAATCTTTGTTAAAAGTTAGTGCTTTACCAGCGTGAGAAATATTTAAGATTACACCAATAGAATAGGTAAATATGATTAAAGAAGTTCCACCGTAACTAATAAAAGGTAGTGTAATTCCGGTTGTTGGTATAATTCCTAAAACAACCATCATATTTATCATAGCAGAAATTGTAATATTAAAACTCAACCCAAATATTAAAATCTTTCCATACTCATCTTCTACTTTGTTTGTAAGCATAATTGCAGTAATGAAGAATAACATAAAAATAGATGCTATTGCAATTGTTCCGATAAAACCCCACTCTTCACCAATAATTGAAAATATAAAATCACCATAACCTTCTGCAACAAATAGATTTGATTGCCGACTATTGCCAACTCCCAAACCGAAAAGTCCTCCACTTCCTAAAGCAATATGCGCTTGCTGAACTTGGTAATGTAATTCTCCTCCACCAGAAATATAAGAATTAAACCAATTCACCATTCTTACTCTTGTGTGCGAAACCGTCATTAACAAAAATCCAACTATTGAACCCAAAACAGCAATCGTCCCAAGTAGATGAAGAAATCTTGCACCAGCAACATATAAAACAGCCAATCCCAAAATTCCAACAATTATTGCAGTGCTAAAATTTGGTTGCAACATTATTAATCCAGAGATTATTCCAATGAAAAGTAATGGATGAAGCAACCCAGTTTTGAATAATTTCAAATTTTCGCCTTTTCTAATTCCCAAAGTAGCAAGATGAATAATCAAAGCAACTTTAGCAAATTCAGATGGTTGGAACGAAAGTCCTCCAATATCTAACCAACGCGTTCCGCCTTTTGCGGTACTTCCGCTTGTTATAGTGAAAACAAGCAAGATAAGTGCGGCTAAATAAAAATAAATACTAAATTTGGATAGTATTTTGTAGTTCATTCCAAATCCAATGAAAAACATTAATATTGCAACCAACAAAGCAATTATTTGCTTAAAAAATAACTTCGAAAATCCACCTACTTTTTCCGAACTAAATCCAGCACTTGACGATAAAACCATCCAAGTACCAAAAACAATTAGGATTAACACAATGAAAATGATGATATTTCGTAATAATTCTTTATTCATTTTCCAATACCAATTTCTTAAATTCTCTTCCTCTTTCTTCATAATTGTTGAATTGATCAAAACTTGCACAGGCTGGAGAAAATAATAATACTTCACCAGATTTACATTCGCTGATAGCTTTTTTTATTGCTGAAGCAAATTCAACTATTAGCTCAACTTCAACTTTATTTTTAAAATAATCATATACTTTTTGTGCTGATGAGCCAATAGCGTAAATTTTTCTAACTCTTTCAACAACTTCAGTTTCAATTAACGAATAATCATTTCCTTTATCTTTTCCACCTAAAACAAGTTTAATATTTCCATCAAAACTTCGTAAAGCAAAATAAGTTGAATCTGGATTTGTGGCTTTAGAATCGTTAATAAATTTAATTCCATTTTCTTCTTTTACTAATTCCAATCTATGTTCAACACTTTTGAATGAAGAAATAGCTTTTTTGATACTGATATTTAAAATTCCAACTTTTTTTGTTGCCAGAATTGCAGACATAGCATTCATCCAATTATGTTCGCCACGGAGCGATAATTCAGATAATTCTGCAATTTCTTCCTTTTTTCCATTTTCTGATAATTCAAAAATTCCATTTTTAAGATAAATTCCATTAACTAACTTTTCTTTCACAGAAAATCCGTAATTCATACTTTTATTTGCTGGCAAATTTTTAAGAACAACTTCATCTTCTGCATTAAATATAAAAACATCATTTTCGGTTTGATTTTCAACTATTCGCATTTTCGAATCAATATATTTTTGCAAATTATTTTCATATCTATCCAAATGGTCGGGAGTAATATTTAGAAGAATTGCGACATTAGGTTTGAATTTTTCAACGAAATCAAGCTGAAAACTTGATACTTCAAGCACAATTACACCATTTTCGCTAATTTCTCTAACTGCTTGCGAAAACGGAAATCCGATGTTGCCAGCAGCTAAATTTTCTCTTCCTGCTTCTGTTAAAATGTGCGAAATTAAACTCGTGGTTGTTGTTTTTCCGTTTGTACCTGTTACTGCAATTATCTTCGATTTGCAAAAAAGATAAGCAAATTCAATTTCGCTTATTACTTTTTTTCCTCTTTTAAGTGCTTCTTGAATTGGATAGGAATTTGTAGGCACACCTGGACTTGTAATTATAAAATCGGAATTGAAAAGAATTTCGGAATGAACACCAAATTCGAAAGCAATATTTTCAGATTTTAGTTTTTCGGCAACTTCTTGCATTTCTTCCGGTTTTCTAAAATCGCTTACAAATGGAATTCCACCTTTCGCTTTGCAAAGTAATGCAGCCGAAACTCCACTTCGTACAGCACCAATAATTCCAATATGTAAACCATTGATATTCATCATCTTACCTTGAATGAAGCCATACTAATAATCGCTAAAATTATAGCAATTATATAAAATCGCATAACAATTTTGGGTTCTGCCCAACCAACTTTTTCAAAATGATGATGAATCGGAGCCATTTTAAAAACTCGTTTTCCTACACCATATTTTTTCTTTGTGTATTTGAAATAGTATGTTTGTATTATAACACTTACTGTTTCAAGAAAGAAAACGCCAGCAAGAATTGGAAGCAAAAGTTCTTTTTTTATTAAAACACTAATTATTCCAACAGCTCCGCCAAGTGCCAAAGAACCAGTATCGCCCATAAATATTTGAGCGGGATAAAAATTGTACCACAAAAATCCCAATAACGCGCCAATTATTGCAGATATAAAAACTGTAAGTTCGCCACTTCCGGGTAAGAATAAAATATCCAGGTAATCAGCATAAATTGCATTTCCAGATACATAACTCATAAATGCTAAAGCCAACATAACAATAACAAGCAAACCACTCGCAAGTCCATCTAAACCGTCAGTTAGATTTACTGCATTTGAAGTTGCAGTAATAATAAATATCATTGCTGGAATAAATAGAATTGAATAATCTAAATTCACATCTTTTATAAACGGAACTGTTGTTAAAGTAGCAAAATTCTGAAATTCAGGAAAAAAGTAAATTACACTTCCAACAAAAATTCCAACCATAACTTGTCCGATGAGTTTATAACGGGCAATTAAACCGTCTTTCATTTTCTTGATTACTTTTAGATAATCATCATAAAATCCAACAAGGCTTAAAAATATCATCCCAAACAAAGTTAGCAAAATATAAATACTGAGAATATTTGACCACAACAAAACAGGAACTACTATTGAAATAATTATAATAATGCCACCCATTGTTGGTGTTCCAGCTTTAACAAAATGAGTCTCAGGACCTTCTTTTCTTATTTCTTCTCCAATTTGCTGATTTTTCAAATATCTAATTACTTTCGGAGCAATATAAAATGTAAGAAAAAGTGAAGTTATTGCAGCTAAAGCCGAACGAAAAGTAAGATAATTGAATAAATTACTTCCCGGGAATGGAAATTTTCGATTTATGTAATCAAAAATGTAGTAAATCATTTTGCTTCCTGTTTTAGATGATTAACAATTTGTTCCATTTTCATACCACGCGATCCTTTTACATAAACTACTGAATCTGAAAAATTAATTTTCCCCATTTCAGATAAAAACTCTGTTATTGTGCTAAAATGATAGTGTTTTGCTTTTAGTTTTCCTTGTAAACTTGCGGTCAATTTGCCAATTAAGTAAATTTCAGAAAATTTTACTGAATTGATTGTTCTGCTCAATTCTTGATGGAATAATTTAGAATTTTCACCAAGTTCAAACATATCACCCAAAATCAAGAGCTTTTTTGTTGGAATTTTGATGTGCTTCAGATTTTCTAACCCGCCTTTTACTGAATTTGGATTAGAATTGTATGTATCATCAATTAAAAGAAAATTACTCATTTTTATTTGTTCGAATCTTCCTTTGATAACTTGCAAATTTTTAATAGCTTTTTTTATTTCAGAAATAGAAAGTCCCATTTCCAATGCAATTGCAATTGAAGAAGCCAGATTTTTAACATTAGTTTCGCCAACTAAACTTGATTTGAAATTTGATTTTTTCCCTTTTGATGTAAGTGTAAATTCAGCAATACCAAATTCATCATAATTCTCGATTTCAAATTTATAAACAGCTTCCTTTTCAAAACTAATTGTGATAACTTTATCAAATTTGTTGGAATACTTTGCCAGCTTTTTATCATCTATATTTAGAAATATTGTGCCATTTTTTGAATTAACAACCGAAAACAATGCAATTTTTTCATTCAAAACGCCATTTTCATCTACCAAAAATTCAAGATGCGATTTCCCAATGTTTGTTATTAATCCAAAATCCGGTTGCGAAACTTTCGAGATGTAATCAATTTCACCGAAATGATTTGTTCCCAATTCCAAAATTAAAACTTCACATTCTGAACTTGCCTGCATTATTGTAAGCGGCACCCCGATGTGATTATTGTTATTTGCTTGAGTTTTATACACAATAAACTTTGCTGAAAGAATTTCGGTTAGAATATCTTTTGTTGATGTTTTTCCGTTACTTCCGGTTATTCCAACAATTTTATAATTCAATTTTTCTCTTTTAAATCTTGCGAGTTCTCCAAATGCAATAGTAGTATCGGGAACAGAAATTATTGGAATTTCCAAATTTTCAAACTTTTTAAATTTCTTCGAACTTACAATTATTGCTTTTGCACCGTTTTTTATTGCTTCATCAACAAAATTATGTCCATCTAATTTTTCACCTTTTATTGCAACAAAAATGCTTCCTTTTGTTACTTTTCTGCTATCTATTTCAACTTTTTTTGTTGTTTTGTACGAATCTGGATTGTAAATCACAGAACCTGACAAATTGAATAAATCTGAAATTGTGAAGAATGAATTTTTCATAAATACTTCTCCGCAATTTCTTTATCATCAAAATGTGTACGAATTCCATTTACTTCGGAATAAGTTTCGTGCCCCTTTCCTTCAATAATAACAACTGTTTTGCCATCCGCCTCTTCAATAGCAGTTTTAATTGCAATTTCTCTATCAGAATTGTGAAAATGGACATTTTCCATTCCAGCAAGAATATCTTCTATTATCAAATTCGGATTTTCAGTTCTAGGATTATCAGAAGTTACAAAAACTTTATCACTATATTTTTCAGCAACTTTTCCCATTTCTGGTCGTTTGGTTTTATCGCGATCGCCACCAGCACCAAAAACTGTGAATATTTTAACTTCATTTCCAACAATTTTTCGCAAAGAAACCAAAGCGGCTTCCATACTTCCAGCAGTGTGTGCGTAATCTATAATTGCTATTTTACCGTTTTTGTGAATAACTTCAAATCGACCTGGAATTTGCGGTGCATTTTTTATTGCTTCAATTGTTTTTTGAACGTTAAAACCAATTGATGTAGCCATTGCAAATGCTAAAGTAGCGTTAAATGCGTTAAATTCTCCAATTAATTTGGTGGTTAAATTGTATAAATTCTCTTTAGTTTGAATTGAAAATGAAGTTCCAGTAAGCGATGTTTTAATATTTAAAATCTGAAAATCTGATTTTTCTGTACCATAAGTTAAGATTTTTGAGTTGCAATTTTTTACTAATTCAAATGAACTTTCATCATCAGCATTTATAATAGAAATGGAATTTTCAGAAAGAGAATCGAATAAAATCTTTTTGGCTTTCAGATAATTCTCAGTCGTTTTGTGATAATCCAAATGATCTGAAGCAAGATTAGTAAATCCAGCAACTTTAATGTCTAAACCAAAAACTCTTTTCAACTCTAAAGAATGTGAAGATATTTCAATTGCGGCACTTTTTATGCCTGAATTTAACATTTCAGCTAAATATTCATTTATTTGTAGCGCTTCAGGCGTTGTTAATTTCGATGGAATCTTCTTATCGCCAATTCGATTTTCAATTGTTCCAATTAAACCAGCCTTTTCTTCAATATGTTTAATAATTTCGTAAAGAAAAATTGCTGTTGTAGATTTTCCTTTTGTTCCAGTAATTCCAAAGATTTTCATCAATTTCGATGGATTTCCATAAAATTCGTTTGCTATTTCCGCTAAAGCTATTCTTGAATCTTGAACTAAAACTTTCGTTACATTTGATTGAAAAAAAATTTCATCGGGAAGCACATTTTTTTCAATTATTACTGCCGCAACTCCTTTATTTATTACATCTAGCAAAAATGTATGTCCATCATACTTAAAACCACTTACTGCAACAAATATTGAACCCAAATTAACATTCCTCGAATCAGAAGTAATATTGTTAACAACTGCATCATAATTTTTTGCAATTACTTGAATTGATGAAATTTTATTCAATATTTCACTTAATTTCATCATCTATTGCAATCCAAAGTTATTGATATTCCTTTTTTTAATGGAGTCCCAGGCAGAAGCGATTGCGATTTTATGGTTCCAACTCCCTTAAAAATAAAATTAACACCAATTGGCGAAAGAATTGAAACTACTTCCTTTTTACTTTTTCCAACCAAATTTGGCATTACTGTTTTAATATGATTTTCAGTTGTGAAATTTGTTTTTTTGTCATCGCCAACATTTGCCGTTTTCATCAAATATCCACTTGATTTTTGAGATTGTGCAAATATTTGCTGATAAGATTGTGCTGCGTTTTGTTGCGTATTTGAACCCAATTCTGGAAATAATGTAACAAGATTTGAAACAACATCCTGAAATATTGGTGCAGCAACTGTTCCACCAAAAAATTGTTTTTTTGGAGAAGAAACCCATATATAACACACTATTTTGGGTTTTTCTGCGGGAAAAAATCCGACAAAAGTTGTGTTGTTATTTTTACTTTGGTAGTGTTTATTAACCAATATTTTGGCAGTACCTGTTTTTCCACCTACGGATAAATTTGCAACTTTTGCAGTTTGTGCCGTTCCTTCATCAACAACCCCAACTAGCCATTTTTTTAATGTTGTAGAAGTTTTTTCGGAAATAACATTTCTAATTATTTCTGGTTTTGTTTTTATGCCATCTTCACCAACTATTTCTTTCAATAAATATGGTTTTAACAATTTTCCACCATTTACTAACGCTGAATAACCAGTGACAATTTGTATCGGTGTTGCTAGAAATTCGTACCCAACAGCCATATAATATTTTGAAACACCTGAAAAATCATCGAGAGTTTTCAAATTCCCGGGAATTTCGCTTGGTAAATCTACTTTACTTTTAATGCCAAAACCAAAATCCCGCATATTTTTGTAAAATTTTCCATTTTCAATTCTATCTGATAATTTTACCGTTCCTACATTGCTTGATTGTTGTAGTATTTCAATTGAAGTTAATTGACTATTAGGATGTTCATCAACAAATTTTGCTCCGTTAATTGTGCAAACACCATTTTCTGTATCTATAACTTCATTACCATTAATAATCCCATTCTCTAATAATCCCGCCATTGTAAAAGATTTAATTACAGACCCCGGTTCATAAACATCTGCAACTGCTCTATTTTTTAGATTGTTGGCGTCAAATTCGTTAAATGAATTGGGATCGTAAGTCGGTAGATTTGCCAAAGCTAAAATTTCTCCAGTTTCAGGATTTTGAATAATCCCAACAGCTGAATTTCCACCGAATTTATCAATTCCTTCCTTCAGCGATTTCTCAAGTATTTTTTGATAATCAATGTCGATAGTTAAAACAATATCATTTCCTTTTATTGGAAAGATTGAACTTTCCTTATCTATTCCCAAAATTCTTTGTTTCGCATTTCTTTTCTTTACTAAAGTACCATTTTTCCCTTTTAGAATATTGTTATATTCCTTTTCAATGCCATTTTCAGCGAAATTTCCCTTATTTAAATATCCCAAAAGATGTGCCGCCGAAGAACCATTTGGATAAACACGGGAATTGTCTGTTTCGCGTTTCAATGCTGTGTTTACAAAATCTGACATTAAAAAAGATTTATGCAACGGAACAGATTCTTCAATAACTACATTTCTTCGCTCACTTTTATTAATAAGCGATAAGTAATGTTGCTTTGATTTTCCAAAAATGTGTGCAAGTCGAGTGAAAAGGCTATCTTTTTCATATTTTTTTAATTTTGCAAATGTAACTTTATCAATTTGAAATGTTACTTCGTCGCGAGTAAATGCAAGAATTTTTCCATTTCTATCCAAAATACTTCCACGTTGTGCTTCAACCTCAACTGGAACATTTTGTTGATTTTTTGCCAAGTAAGTAAAATGATCATGTTTTACAATTTGAATTATGTACAATTGCTTAACAATAACAAAGAAAAATATGGCAATAAAAACGCCAATAAAATATGTGCGGAATTTAATTCGATTCATATTCGTCAATAATTACACTATTTATGTGATCAATTTCTCTTTTGTTTACTTTAATTTTTTTACTTTGAACTGCATTTGGAACCAATGCAAGTTGTGTTGTCGCAATATTTTCAATTCTTTCTAACGATAGAAGAGTTTGTTTTTCAGCATTCAAATCTTCAATTTTTTCAATAGCACTTTGCAATTCTTTATCTTTTTGGAGAAGTGATTTTTCAATTTCACTAATATTCTTGATGTTCAGAATGTGAACAAGTACTGCAATTACAATTACAAATGATGCAACAATCAGGAAATTGCGGTTCAAAGCAAAAGGATTTTTCATATTTTTTCTGCGACTCGTAATTTGGCGCTCCGTGATCTTCTATTTTCTTTTACTTCTTGTTCTGATGGAACAATTGGTTTTTTCGTTATAATTTTTAGTCTTTGTTCTTTATTGCAATTGCAGATTGGACTTTCTGGTGGACAGATACAATCTGATTCTTCGTACTTAAAAAATTCTTTTACAATTCTATCTTCAAGTGAATGGAATGAAATTATTGCGATTCTTCCACCAGGTTTTAGTAAATCAACACTTTTTTTTAAAAAAGATTCCAATTCACCAAGTTCATTATTAACGTAAATTCTAAGTGCCTGAAAAACACGCGATAAACTTTTATTAAGCATATTTTCAGGAGTAATTCTTCTAATAATCTCTACTAAATCTTCTGAATTTACAAACTTTTTAATTTTCCTTGCTTCAACTACCAATTTTGAAATTCTTCGTGAGGATTTTTCTTCACCGAAGTTGTAAATAATATCAGCAATTTCCTTTTCACTGAATGTATTTAACACTTTAGCCGCTGTAATTTCAGATGTTTTATCCATTCTAAAATCAAGTTTTGCATTTTCTTTGAAAGAAAACCCGGATTCTGCATTATCCAACTGAAAAGAGGAAACTCCTAAATCAGCCGTAATTCCATCATACATGTCAATGAACTCAATCTTAGAAATTACATCAATATTTGTAAAAGATGATTTGTATAATTTTACACAATTATCATTTTTAAATTTATTTTGACAAAATTCGAATGCAGTTTTATCTTTATCTGTTCCTACAACAATTGATTCAGTTCCTAATAATTTCACAAGCTCGTTTGTTAATCCACCAAATCCTAAAGTTCCGTCAAAATAAATTCCATTTTTTTTTACATTTAGATTTTCTACTGTTTCACTTAACAAAACTGATTTATGATAACTCATTCTAATTACTTTTTCATAACTTCAAATGCAATTTCCTCGTAAGATTTTGAAACCTTAGCGAGATATTCTTCGTATTTTATTGGTGACCAAACTTCAATTTTTTTTACCGCACCAATAATCAAAACATCATTTTCAATTGATGCATATTCTTTCAAGTTTTTAGGTAAAATAATTCGCGATTGAGAATCTAGAGTTTCTTCAGTAGCTTCTTGCAAAAACATTCGAATAAACAACATATCATTAGGATCAAAAGTATTTAGTGAATTTAGTTTGGCTGCAGTTAATTCATCCCAAAAATCAGAAGGATATATATCAATATTTTTATCTGTTCCGCGTGTAATTACAAATCTATCCGAAGCTGCAGAATTTACAGATTTTCTTAATTTTGCAGGAAGAGCAATTCTTCCTTTCGAATCAACTGAATATTTAAAGCTACCAAGAAACATATTTTCTACTTTTTTATTCTTTATTCAACATTTTTCCCCACTACTATGCAATAATAATTCTTTTCTATTGATTAAGCAAATATATTTAGGTAAAAAAAAACCGCACTTAGAGTCAACTAAATGAAGCTAAGTCTTTGCTATAGAATATTTTATGGAACAACACTTTAAGTAAAAATATTTTTTTGGGATTGCTTTTTGTTCGTAGAAATATGTGGGGAATGAAAAGAGTATTTTTAAGGTAAATTATTGTTTTGGTTGGAGCCGACTATCGGACTTGAACCGATTACCTGCTCATTACTAATTAGTACAGAATATAGTATAAAGTATTAAATTACAAATAGTTAAATAATGTATGTAGTAATATTTTAGGCATTTATCTCTATCAAACGTCCTCT
>DYSW01000107.1 GCA_020726285.1 Melioribacter roseus | reverse complement strand
TACTTTAATTTTTGTGTTCATAGTTTTTTTGCTTGCGAAATAGGTTATATTTACTGTATAG
Source organism: Melioribacter roseus (assembly GCA_020726285.1). GTDB lineage: Bacteria > Bacteroidota > Ignavibacteria > Ignavibacteriales > Melioribacteraceae > WGAL01. Next base: position 1,401 of record DYSW01000107.1, on the reverse strand, counting down.
TGTTAGAAAGAAAACTCGTAATTATTTTAAAATTAATAAGTTATATTAAATATATATGAATGAATAACTCTGTGAAACTCTGTGCCAAACTCCTTTAAACTCTGTGGTACAATAAAAATAAGGGTTTTACCACAGAGTTACTCAGAGTTTGGCACAGAGTTACTCAGAGTTTTGTCAAAACATTCAAATCAAAATATTGTTATATTGAACTGAAAAAGAGTAATTTACACGTTTTCTTTCAAACACTAAATAACAGATTTAATGACAGATAAAAACAAAAAGATACAAATTAGAAATAGTACTGCTGAATTTTAAATTTTTACACATCAAAGTAAAACTTCAACAATTGAAGTTCGGTATGAAGATGAAACAATTTGGTTAAGTCAAAAATTAATGGCTGAATTATTTGATGTTGAAGTAAATACCATCAATTATCATCTAAAAGAAATATACAAAAGTGGTGAAATTCAGGAAGAACGAACTATTCGAAAATTTAGAATAGTTCAAACAGAAGGAAACAGAGAAGTAAATAGAGAAATCGATTTTTACAACCTTGATGCCATAATATCAGTAGGATACAGAGTTAATTCAGTTCGTGCAACACAATTTAGACAATGGGCAACACAAGTTGTAAAAGAATATGCAATAAAAGGTTATGTTCTTGACCGTAAACGAATGGAAAACGGAACTTTTATTGACGAAGATTATTTTGAACATTTACTGGAAGAAATCAGAGAAATTAGATTAAGCGAACGTCGCTTTTATCAAAAAATAACTGATATTTACGCTACAAGTATTGATTACAACAAAGATGCACCGACAACAAAAGAATTTTTCGCCAAAGTTCAGAACAAATTACATTACGCAATACATCAGCACACAGCAGCAGAATTAATAGTAAAACGTGCTGATAGTAAAAGGGATTATATGGGATTAACGTCGTGGAAAAATAGTCCGGAAGGAAAAATCCTTAAAAGCGATGTTTCAATTGCAAAAAATTATTTAACCAAAGAAGAATTAGAAAGTTTAGGTCGAATTGTTAATGCCTATCTTGAATTAGCAGAAAATAGAGCCAAACGACAAATTCCGATGACAATGGAAGACTGGGCAAAAAGATTAGATTTATTTTTGCAATTTGATGATAGAGAAATACTTCAAAATGCCGGTAAAATAAGTGCTGAAATTGCCAAACAACACGCAGAAAGCGAATTTGAAAAATATAGAATTGTTCAAGATACATTGTTTCAATCGGATTTTGATAAACTAATAGAAAATATTGAGAATAAACAAATTGAAGAATAAAACACCATAATCGTGCAAATAACTGCTATCCAATCGGCTACCAGCACCCACAAAAGAAAAAGCCCAAAAAGCAATGAAAACTCAGTAGAAATGTGTATT
>DYSW01000106.1 GCA_020726285.1 Melioribacter roseus | reverse complement strand
TGAATTAAATGAAAGCAGAAATCCACTTAGCATTTGGTACGATGAAAACGAAACAGATATTGTTGAATTTGAAAAACAAATGCGAAGAAAAGTTCATTACGTAATAAAGCCAAAACATTTGTGGAGCAACATTACAGAATTAGCACGCACACAAAATGGTGAATTATTACAAACACTGGAAGAAGGATTTCGCTACATTGAAAACGAATCATTTGAAAGCACATTTCAAGGTTTGTTTTCAGAAATTAATCTAAATTCTGAGAAACTTGGGAAAACATCTCCAGAACGAAATAAAAAACTTTGCACAATAATTCAAAAAATAGCAGAAGGAATTTCTGATTTTTCAACTGATTCCGACACACTTGGCGATGCTTATGAATATCTAATTGGTCAATTTGCTGCTGGTTCTGGAAAGAAAGCTGGTGAATTTTATACTCCGCAGCAAATATCAACAATCCTTTCCGAAATTGTAACATTAGATAGCCAAGATCCAACTTCAGGAAAAAAGAAAAAATTAGATAATGTAATGGATTTTGCTTGCGGTTCTGGTTCGTTGTTGCTTAATGTAAGAAAGAAAATTAAAGAAGAAAAAGGAACAGTTGGAAAAATTTACGGACAAGAAAACAATATTACAACTTACAACCTTGCCCGAATGAATATGCTTTTGCACGGAATGAAAGATACAGAATTTGAAATATTTCACGGCGACACATTATTAAATCAGTGGGAAATGCTAAATGAAATGAATCCTTCAAAAAAGATTGAATTTGATGCAATTGTAGCAAATCCACCATTTAGTTTGCGTTGGGAAACAAACGACACTTTAGCGGAAGATTTTCGTTTCAAAAGTTACGGATTAGCACCAAAATCAGCTGCAGATTTTGCATTTTTATTGCACGGTTTCCACTTTCTTTCAACGGAAGGAACAATGGCAATTATTTTGCCTCACGGAGTTTTGTTTCGTGGCGGAGTAGAAGAGCGAATACGAACCAAATTGCTAAAGGATAACAATATTGATGCAGTTATTGGTTTGCCGTCAAATTTGTTTTATTCAACTGGAATTCCTGTTTGCATTTTGGTACTTAAAAAATGCAAAAAGAAAGATGATGTACTTTTTATAAATGCAAGCGAACATTTTGCAAAAGGGAAAAGACAAAACACACTTCGCGAAGGTGAAAATGACGAACCAAATGATATTAAAAAAATTGTAGAAACATATCAATTCCGCACAGATTTAGAACGATATTCCCGCACAGTATCATTGGAAGAAATTGAGAAAAATGGCTATAATTTGAATATTTCGAGATATGTAAGTACATCAATTGATGAAATTAAAATTGATTTAGAAGAAGTAAACGAAAAATTGGAAGAAATAAACGAAAGAATAAAAACCAGCACAGAAAAACACAACGAATTTTTGAAAGAGTTGCATTTGCCGACAATTTGAAATGTTTGATAAAAGAATCAGAAAAAATAGCACGC
>DYSW01000105.1 GCA_020726285.1 Melioribacter roseus | reverse complement strand
TAAATTTATGAAACAGAAAATACAAACTAAAAACAGAAAATATGGAATTTGAAATTTGGCACATTTGGATAATCATTGCGGTTATACTATTTATTGTGGAAATTTTCACGCCTGCATTTTTAGCGGCTTGCCTTGCAATAGGATGCATATTCGCAGGAATTTTTTCCTCCTTGGATTTTGGAATAAAAATTCAATTACTTGCATTTTCTATCGGTACAATAATAAGCTTTTTTGGAGTAAGACCTTTTATTCTTAAATATGGTCACAAAAAAAGTGGCGACTTGAAAACCAATGTAGATGCGCTTGTTGGTAAAATTGGTAAAGTTACAGTTACCATAGACAATTTACAAAATCAAGGAAGAGTAACAGTTGAAGGAGACGACTGGAAAGCAGAATCTGAAAACAACGAAATCCTAAATGCTGGGGAAAGAGTTGAAATAATAAAAGTGGACAGCACAATATTAACAGTAAAATTAATTAAAAAGGAGAACTAAATTATGGGTATCATTATTATTTTAGGAGTAATTGCGCTTTTCGTAATTATTTTTGCAGCTTCAGGTTTCAAGATTGTTCAACAATCAGAAACGATAGTAATTGAAAGGCTTGGAAAATATAGCCGAACATTGCCAACAGGAATAAATATTATTTGGCCAATCATTGACCGACCAAGAGAAATCATGTGGCGATTTGTTAGACAAGATGTAGGTGTTGATGGAAAAAGTATTGTTACTACTAGAACGGTAACAAGAATAGATTTAAGAGAAACTGTCTATGAGTTTCCGAAACAAAATGTAATTACCAAAGACAATGTCGGTACAGAAATAAATGCGATAATTTATTTTCAAATTACCGACCCAGTAAGAGCAATTTATGAAATTTCAAATCTGCCAGATGCTATTGAGAAACTTACCCAGACAACATTGAGAAATGTAATTGGAGAATTGGATTTAGATCAAACGCTTACCTCAAGAGACACAATTAATGGTAAACTTAGAAATGTTTTAGATGAAGCAGGTCAAAAATGGGGTGTTAAAGTCAACAGAGTTGAATTGCAAGATATAAATCCGCCACAGGAAATTAGAGCTGCAATGGAAAAACAAATGCGAGCAGAAAGAGACAAGCGAGCAAAAGTTTTAGAAGCAGAAGGCGACAAGCAATCAAAAATATTGCAATCAGAAGGTGATAAGGAGTCAAAAATAAATAACGCGGAAGGTGAAAAGCAATCACAGATATTAAAAGCAGAGGGTGAAGCTCAAGCGAGAATAAGAACTGCACAAGGAGAAGCAGAAGCAATTCAGAAAATTACACAAGCAATTGGAGCAACAAAAAGCGATCCCGTAAATTATCTTTTGGCAGTACGTTATATTGACACATTGGGAGAAATGGTAACAGGAAAAGACAATAAGATAATTTATATGCCATATGAAGCAACTGGAGTATTGAGTTCAATCGGTGGAATAAAGGACTTGCTGACAATGACCAATAAATAAAATCTACGCATAACAAAG
>DYSW01000002.1:59058-157979 GCA_020726285.1 Melioribacter roseus | reverse complement strand
TTTCGCATATTTATTGCGTCGCGAAGAAAAAAGTGAAAATGCACACGGATTAGAATTGGGAATAAAGAAAATTGCTGAATAAGAATAAACAAATAGAAAATATTTCGGAAGTAATTCCAATTCAAGTTTGTGAATTTGAAGAAAAAGATTCAGAAGTTACAATACATTATTATGAAAAAAATCCGACTTTTATTGAAAAGATTTTCTTTAAAAAATTTCTTAAAATTCCACAAAAAGTGGATTTAGATAAAATTGGCTCGCTTATTTGGCTAAATTTAGATGGAAAAAGGAATGTTAATGAATTGATTAATATTGTTAAAAATCATTTTCCAAATGAAGAAAATGTTAAAAATCGGGTTGAATTGTTCATCACTCAGATGTTCAAAAACAAATTAATACAATTATTTCGCAAAACATAGTATTTTCACCATCATCAAATGAAGAATAATTCAGCTAAAATATTGTCATTATTAATTTTACTTACAATTCCAAATGTCAACCAAGCACAAAGTTTTGGCTTTGGTTGTTTAGGACTTAGTGGAATTTATGGAGGTTATAGCTACCATTTTTACAAACCGACTGGAATTAACCAGCTAATCGCTGATGGAATTGAAAATGGCTTTTATGAAGAAATTGATAATTCTCAATTCAAAAAAGGCGAGGGATTTATTGTCGGGGCTAATTTATTTCGAGCAAGTTTTTCTTCAACTTTTATTACTTTGAAAGGATTTTATCAATTTAATAAGGAATCGATAGAATTATCAAAAGTTCATACTTTTGAAAAAAATTATTACGAACTAAATTATAATTATTGGGGATTAGGAATCGATTTAGGATTTCCACTCGGCGATGTATTTTCTCTAAAATTAGTCGATGGTGGAGCAGTTTATTCTGACGTAACTTTAAATTACGGTACAATTTCAGAAGAAGTAAATATCAATCAAAACAAGTTCACTGAAAATAAAAATTCTTTAAGTTATTACTTAGGAAGTGGTTTAATTGTCAATGTTATTAAAAATTATATAAGTTTAGAAATTTCAGGAAGATATCATTTTACTGAAATTGAAAATTTAGTTGACCAAAATGGAAATCTTTTACTAAATAACAATTCAAAATTTATTGAGAAAGGTGGAATTCAGGCATCTGTGCAATTGAATTTAGGAATTCCTTATTAACGGAGAAAATATGTCAAACTTAAAATTAGATCAAGCTTCAGAAATTGCAATAACTACTTGTATGAATGTTCGAAAGCGAGAAAAAATTCTTGTAATTACTGACGAAAGAAGAGCAGAAATTGGATATTCACTTTACAATACTGCACGAAAATTAGGTTTTGAATCACTTTACGTTGAAATGAAAGTTGGTGAAATGCACGGACAAGAACCACCACAATATATTGCGGCTTTAATGCAAATGTTTGATGTCGTTTTTGTTCCAACTACAAAATCACTAACACATACTGAAGCAAGACGAAATGCTTCGGCAAAAGGAGCTAGAGTAGCAACATTTCCAGGAATTACTAAAGAAGTTATGATACGAGGTTTGAATGCCGACTATAATCAAATTGCGAAACTGACTATAAAACTCCAGAAAATGATGAATAAAACGAAAATTATTCATGTAACTTCACAAAATGGAACAGATATTACTTTTGATGTATCAACTCGTAATGCAATTCCAAGTAAAGGTTTGTTTCATAAAAAAGGTGAAAGTGGAAATTTACCAACTGGCGAAGCGTATATTGCACCACTTGAGGGAAAAACAAACGGAGTATTTGTTGTTGATGGTTCTATGTCGGGCGTGGGAGTAATTGAAAATCCAATTGTTTTAGAAGTGCTTAACGGTTTTGTAACTAAAATTACTGGAAAAGATGAAGCATTCCGTTTACAAGATGTAATAAAACCTTACGGAAAAGTAGCTACAAATATTGCGGAATTTGGAATTGGCACAAACCCAACTGCAAAATTAAGTGGAAATCTGCTTGAAGATGAAAAAGTATTGGGAACAATTCATATTGCAATTGGTGATAACAAAAGTATGGGCGGACTTGTTAACGCACCAATTCATCTTGATGGAGTTGTTAAAAAACCGACAGTATTTTTTGATGATAAAAAAATTATGGAAAAAGGGAAATTATTGGTTTGAAAGTAACCATTTCCACAACGTCTGAACCACTGATTAATATGATTGTTGAATTTGCGAATTACGAATTATCAAATTTTATCATTCTCGCACGTTTCAGTTCTTAAACTTAGACTGCTTTTGTCTTTGTGTTTTAATTTTGAAAATCCAATAATCTTATAAATCTTGATTCAGACATTTTTCACTTTTAATTCTTAACTCTTGACTATTCAATGTTTACAGTTCATTGTAGCTAAAAAATATCAACTTATTTCAACTTGCTAATTACATACCACAACCAATTTATACTTGAATTATTTTTTATATTTGCACTTCAAATTTTGGAACAAATAGTTTCCCATTAAGTTAAATCACTTTCAAAACGGGAGTTTTTACGTGGAAATAACACAATTAAACGAAAAAATTAAAGAAGATAGCTTATTTGTAGATCTTCTATTTAGTGAAATAAGAAAAGTTATAATCGGGCAAAAAGATATGCTCGAAAGATTAGTTGTTGGGTTGCTTTCTAATGGTCACGTTTTATTAGAAGGTGTACCAGGACTTGCGAAAACTTTGGCAATAAAAACATTAGCACAATCGATGGACGCAAAATTCCAAAGAATTCAATTCACACCAGATTTATTGCCAGCTGATTTGATTGGAACTCTTATTTATAATCAAAAAGAAGGGAATTTTACAATCAAAAAAGGTCCACTTTTCTCAAATTTTATTCTTGCTGATGAAATCAACCGAGCTCCAGCAAAAGTGCAATCTGCTTTGCTTGAAGCAATGCAAGAAAGACAAGTTACAATTGGAGAAAATACCTTCAAATTAGAAGAACCATTTTTAGTTCTTGCAACACAAAATCCAATTGAGCAAGAAGGAACTTATCCTTTGCCTGAAGCTCAAGTTGATAGATTTATGTTGAAAGTGAAAATTACTTATCCTTCTATTGAAGATGAGCATAAAATAATGAAGTCGCACCTTGTTTCAGAAACTGCAAAAATTAATCAGATTATCAAACCAGAACAAATTATCAGTGCTAGAAAATCTGTTGAGATGATTTATATGGACGAAAAAATTGAAAAGTATATTCTCGATATAATCTTTGCAACAAGAAATCCAGAAAAATATGGATTAAATAATCTTAAAAATTTAATACAATATGGTGCATCTCCAAGAGCAACTATTAGTTTAGCACAAGGTGCAAAAGCAATGGCATTTATTAACCGACGAGGTTATGTAATTCCTGAAGATGTTAGAACTCTTTCGTACGATATTTTACGCCATAGAGTTGCAGTTACCTACGAAGCTGAAGCTGAAGATATTAACTCAGAAAACATTATTTCAGAAATATTAAATAAAGTTGTAGTTCCTTAACAAATGGAAACAAAAGAACTTATTCAATTAGTTAGACGAATTGAAATCAAAACGAAAGGCTTGGTTAATGAAGTATTTTCGGGTGAATATCATTCTGCATTCAAAGGAAGAGGAATGGAATTTGCCGAAGTGAGAGAATATCAACCTGGTGATGATATTCGTTCAATTGATTGGAATGTTACCGCAAGATTTGGTCATCCATTTATTAAAATTTTTGAAGAAGAACGCGAACTTACAATTATGTTGATAGTTGATGTTAGCGGTTCGCTTGCTTTTGGAAGTACTGAGAAAAGTAAACAACGTATTTCGGCTGAAATTTCTTCAATTCTTGCATTTTCTGCGATGAAAAACAACGATAAAGTTGGGTTAATTCTATTTTCAGATAGAATCGAGAAATTTGTTCCGCCCAAAAAAGGTCGTTCTCACGTTCTTAGAATTATTCGCGAAATTCTTTCTTATAAACCAGAAGGAAATAAAACTGATATTAAGTTAGCATTAGAATATTTTAATTCAACAATTAAAAAACGAAGTATTTCTTTCCTCATTTCTGATTTTCTTGCAAAAGATTATGAGAAAATAATCAAAATTGTGGCAAGAAAACACGATTTGGTTGGAATTATTCTTGAAGATATTCGCGAAAAAGATTTACCAAAAATTGGTTTAGTGAAATTCTTAGATTTAGAAACTAATCAAACAAGATTTATTGATTTATCAAATGAATTTGTCCAGAATTTTATTTTTGATAAGAATCTGAAAAGAGAAAATGAGATTAACCGAATTTTTAAGTTAGGTGGAATTGATTCCATCAAAATTCAAACTAATGAATCTTACATTCCACCATTAGTTAAATTTTTCAAGAAAAGAGAAGCACAGATTTGATGAAAAAGTATTTTGCGATTTTATTATTAGTCCCTTTTTTTCTGCAAGCTCAGAATATTACTATTTTGGCAAAAACCGATTCCACAAAATATAAAATTGGTGATTTCATCGATTTTCAAATCGAAATCACTTCGCCCGAGAAAATAGTAACTGAAATTCCAGAGTTTGCCGATAGTCTTTCACCGCTTGTTTTTGTAAAAAAAGGAAATGTTGAAAAATCTATTGAAAATAGTATAAAAAAGGAAACTTATCATTTTTATATTGCTGGCTACGATTCAATTGATACTTATTTAAAACCTTTTCCTGTAATAATTTACAATCAAAAACACGAGAAAATTGCGGAATTAAAGACAAATCAGTTGCGGATTATCGTAAATGCAGTACAAGTCGATTTATCAAAAGAAATTAAAGATATAAAACCTCCAATTGCTTTGTCATTAGAATTATTAACAATTTTTATTTGGATTCTTGTAATTGCAATTCTGTCTCTGATTGCTTTCTTTGTTTGGAAAAAATATTTCAAAAAAGGGAAAGTGGAAACAGAAAAGATAATTATACTGCCTCCATTTCAGATTGCAATTAATAAACTAAATGATCTTGTTTCCAAAAAATTGTGGCAAGATGGAAAGATTAAAGAATTCCATAGTGAAATTACAGAAATAATACGAGAATATTTTGAAGCCGAATTTAAGTTCAATTCGTTAGAAATTACATCGCAAGAAACAATTCGAGAATTAGAAAAGAGAAATCTAAATTCAGCTCAAATTGAAAAAATTACAGACTTTTTGAACAACGCTGATTTGGTGAAATTCGCAAAATTTCAGCCTTTGCCTTATATAAATGAAACAATGACTAAGCAAGCATTCGAAATGATTGACAATCTGAAACCGAAAAAAATTGAAATCGGAGAAGTAAAATAATGTTTGGGTTAACTTTTGCTTTTCCAATATTTCTGATAATTCTTCCGTTTGTTGTCGGAATTTTAATTTTTCTATACATTAAAAAGTTAAGTAAATTAGAGCCTACAATTGCATTTTCGCAATTGACAAGCGTTTTTTCTGAGTTACAACCAACATTTAAAGAGAAATTAATTCATCTTCCTTTTATTTTAAGAATGTTAGCAATTAGTTTAATATTTATTGCTTTATCGCGACCTCAGAACTTTTCGAGCGGAGAAACAGTTAATTCAGAAGGAATAGATATTTCGATGTTGCTGGACATTTCCGGAAGTATGTTAGCCGAAGATTTAAAACCGAACAGATTGGAAGCCGCTAAAAATGTTATTGGTGAATTTATTTCAGAAAGAGAAAATGACAGAATCGGACTTGTGATATTTTCACGCGAAAGTTTCACTCAATGTCCGTTAACAATCGATTATTCTGTTCTTTTGGGACTTTTAAAAGATGTTCAAAGTGGAATGCTTGAAGATGGAACTGCAATTGGCTCTGCAATTGCAAATGGTATAAACAGATTAAAAGATTCGAAAGTGAAAAGCAAAGTTTTGATTTTACTTACTGACGGTGTAAATAATAGTGGCGAAGTTGACCCAATTACAGCAGCCCAAATTGCAAAAGAATTCGGAATAAGAATCTATACAATCGGTTTAGGAACTCGCGGAACGGCGCCATATCCTGTGCAAACTCCTTTTGGAATTCAGTATCAACAAGTTCCAGTTGAAATAGATGAACAAGTATTATCAACAATTTCTGGTACAACCAATGGAAAATATTTCCGAGCAACAAACAACCGCAAATTGGAAGAAATCTATAAAGAAATTGATAAATTAGAGCGAAGTAAAATCGACATCGTTTCATACAGAAATGCAAGCGAAAAATTCTATATTTTTGCCGAGTTAGCACTAATTCTTCTTTTGCTTGAGTTTTTGCTACAAAAATTCTATTTGAGAGTAAATCCATAATGCTAAGATTTGCAAATCCCGAATATTTATACTTACTATTATTGCTAATTCCTTTTGCGATAGCAGTTTACTTCGATTTTGTCATTCGAAAAAAACTGATGAGGAATTTTGCAGATGAAAAAATAATGAAATCTCTTTCACCAGAAAAAAGTAGATTAAAGTACTTTTTGAAAAGCGGTTTAATGTTTTTTTCATTTCTATTTTTAATTCTTGCAATTGCAAATCCACAAATTGGGACGAAAATTGAAGAAGTAAAACAAGTTGGAATTGATGTTTACATTTTACTTGATGTTTCTAATAGTATGGCAGCCGAAGATATTCGTCCAAATCGTTTAGAAAAAGCAAAATTTGATATACAAAATCTAATTTCAAAATTACAGGGCGATAGAATTGGATTAATTATTTTTGCAGGAAGAGCTTACGTTCAATTTCCTTTAACAACTGATTATTCGGCTGCAAATTTATTCCTTTCCGCAGTTGATTTTAATTCAGTTCCACAACAAGGCACAAATATTGGCGAAGCAATAAATATGGCTTTGAACTCATTCAAAAAAGAGTCGCCGACAAAGAAAGCAATTGTAATGATTACCGATGGTGAAGATCATGAAGGTGATATTGAATCAGCAATTTCAGTCGCAAATGATAAAAATGTGCCAATTTATTCAATCGGACTTGGTTCAAATGATGGAGTTCCAATTCCAATTTTAGATAATTCCGGGAATAATGTTGGTTTCAAGCAAGATAATAACGGCGAAATTGTAATGACAAAATTAGATGAAACAACTCTTGTAGATATTTCCACAAAAACTGATGGAAAATTTTACAATGGACAAACTGGTGAAAACGAATTAGAAGAAATTTATGCTGATTTAATGGGAATTGAAAGAAAAGAATTTGGGGCAAAACAAATTACAGATTATGAAGACAGATTTTACCTTATGCTTTTTCCAGCTTTGTTATTGTTAATTGCTGAATTCGTTTTAACTTCAAAAAAAATCAAGTTTCTTCAAAAAATTGATGATGAAAATGAAAAGAATTAATATAAAAATATTGCTTTTTGGATTAATATTGCTATTCTCGGGTAATTATGCCCAATCGAAAAGAAGTTTGATAAATGACGGAATTGATTCTTATAACAAAAACGATTTTAACAATTCTGAAATTAAATTCAAAAAAGCAATTAAAGAAGATGGCAGTTTGTTTGAAGGATATTTTAATCTTGGTGATGCCCATTACAAAAAAAAAGAATATGACGAGGCTGCAAAATCATATCAAAAAGCACTTTCTGTTGCAAAAATCGGTGAACAGAAAAGTATGGCATTGCACAATATGGGAAATATTTCAGCACAAAATCAAAAATATGAAGATGCGGTAAAATCTTATATTTCAGCCTTGAAAGAAAATCCACGTGATGCGGAAACAAAATACAACCTTTCTTATGCTTTGAAGCAGATTAAGAAAAATAAAGACAATCAGCAAAACAAGAATGACAAGAATCAGAACAAAGATAATAAAGATAAAAATCAAGATAATAAGCAAAATCAGAACGATAAGAACAAAGACAAAAATCAAGATAAAGATAAGAAAAACGACCAAAATAAAGATGATAATGATAAAAACAAACAAAATGATAATCAAAATCAACAGCAGAAACAGAAAAATCAGATAAATAAAAAGCAAGCAGAACAGATTTTATCTGCATTAAAAAACAACGAAAAAGATTTGCAAAAAAAATTACGTAAGAAAGTAGGAAAACCTATTCAAACCGAAAAAGATTGGTAAAAGATGAAAACTCCGAAATTACTATTTCTAATATATTTATTACTATTTTCCGTCAATTTGGCTCAAACTTTTGAAGCTTCTACAGAAAAATCAGTTGTTGCTCTAAATGAAAGATTTGAAGTCTCTTTTACATTCGAAGGCGGCGATTCGCAAAGTCTGAAGGATTTCAGACAACCGGATGTTGGCGGATTAACAATTTTAAGTGGACCAAATCGTTCATCTAGTATGCAAATTATAAATGGGAATGTTTCATCATCGCTAACTTATTCTTTTATTCTTGTAGCAAAAAAAATGGGGGAATTTCAGATTTCTGAAAGTTCAATCAATTATAAAGGACAAGTTTTTCGAACAAATAGGTTGACAATTAAAGTTAGTAAAGAATCGGAAAGTGAATCTTCTTCGAGTGGAATTACTGATGAAGATATTAGCAAAAATTTGTTTATTCGAGCAATTCCTTCAAAAACTAATGTTTATAAAGGCGAAGAAATTGTTGTCGTTTACAAACTTTATACAAGATTAAGTATTTCATCGCCACAAGTTTCAAAATTCCCAAAATATCCAGATTTTTGGACGGAAGAACTCGATATGCCATCAACTTTGGCTTTGAATTATGAAATGTATAATGGCGAAAGATTTCAAGTTGCAACTATCAAAAAAGTTTCACTTTTCCCAACAAAAAGTGGAAAATTGACAATCACTCCATTTAAATTGAACATTCCAGTTATCGTTCAGAAAAAGCAAACACGAAGAAATAATTCATTCAACGATTTTTTTAATGACCCATTTTTTAATAGAACTGAAAGAATTGAAAGGGAAGTTGCTTCCAATAGTATTGTGATAAATGCAAAGGAATTACCTTCGGGACAACCTGCAAGTTTTTCTGGTGCTGTAGGAAATTTTGATTTTTCGGCAAATTTGGTAAAAAGTGAAGTTGAAGTGAATGAGCCAATCGCAATTAATTTATCAATTAGCGGCAGCGGAAATATTGTTTTAGCAGAAATGCCAAAGTTGCAAATTCCTGATGGTTTTGAAGTTTACGACCCGAAAACAACAGAAAATATTAGCAAAAGAGATAGAATTTCTGGAAAGAAAACAGCAGAATATCTTTTAATTTCGCGGACTTCAGGTGAAAGAATAATCGATGAAATTCAATTTTCTTACTTCAATCCCGCTTCTGTAAAATATCAAACAAAAACATTTGGACCATTTAAGATTCAGATTAAAAAAGGTTCTGGTAATTCTTCACAAATTGGTTCATCAAATTATTCAAAAGAAGAAATTCAGTTATTAGATAAAGATTTACGATTTATTAAAGACAAAACTGATTTTGAACGAATAGAATCAATCAATTTGCTTCCAACTTTCTTTATAATTTGGAATTTATTATCAATTTTGGGATTTGTCGCAATTGTAATCTACAAATTGAAAGAAGAAGCTCAATTAGAAAATATTGATTTAATAAATTTCAAAAAAGCCGATAAAGCCGCAAGAAAACGATTAGAAACTGCTAAGATAGCTTTGAAAAACAATAATTATAAAGAATTTTCGACGCATTTATCTGAATCAATTTATGAGTATTTGGAAATTAAACTGAAAATGTCAAAATCTGACTTTTCAATTTCGAAAGTTGAAGATAAATTAAGAAATTTGAATTTCACCGAAGAAGTGATTTTTGAATTCAGAAGAATAATTGAAAATGCAGAATTTATGCGATTTGCCATTTCGCAGCAGAATTATGAAGAAATGAACAAATTGTACGAATATTCCGTGAAATTAATTCTTGATTTGGATGCACAATTCAGAAAGGATGCCAAATAATGAAAAAGATGTTAGTTTTTCTTTCGATTTTTGTTACTATTTCATTTGCTCAAGAAACAAATTTGGGAAAATGGTTCCAAAAAGGAAATTCAGCCTATTTGAAAAAAGATTACCAAACCGCAGTTGATTTATTTTCAAAAATTGAAAAATCTGGGTATGAAAGTTTTGAATTATACTTTAATTTGGGGAATTCTTATTTCAAACAAGGAATTTACGGCAAAGCAATTTTGTATTTTGAACGTGCTTTTATGCTCGATACTCAGAATGAAGATGTTAGATACAATTTAGAAATTGCAAATAGTAGAATTCAGGATAGAATTGATGTTATCCCAGATTTTTTCTTTTTTTCATTTTGGAAATGGTTAATTTCTCTTTTCTCTGTAAATACCATTCTTTTCTTACTTTCTCTTTTTGTGCTAACTTTGTTCGCATTTATCTATTTATTCAGATTTCAAACAGAATTTAGTAAGCGTCTTTCGTTACTTGGAATTTTCTCATCAACCTTGTTAATTGCTTTTTTTATAATACTTTATGTAAGCAAAGTGGATTTAGTTTCTAACGAGAATTATGCTATAATTACAATGAGTGAAGTAACTGTAAAATCATCCCCAAATGATGAAAGTAAAGCAACTTTTATAATACACGAAGGACTTAAAGTTCTAATTGTGGATAATCTTAGCGATTGGTTTGAAATCAAACTTGCTGATGGTAAAAAAGGGTGGCTAAAAAAATCGGACTTTGAGTTGATAAATAACCATTGAATGCTTGACTTTTGCAAAGCAAAGAAAGATATTTGCTAATTAATTTTATGTTAAATCTTAATTATTGGTGAAAAATGCTACAAGTAAAACAAATATTACAAAATATCCAATTAAGCGAATTTTATTCATTTGTTAAAAATTCCGATTTTGTACGTGTAATTTCTTTTTCCGTACTCACTGCAGTTTCTGCACAAATTTCAATCCCAACACAACCAATCCCATTTACTTTGCAAACTTTACTTGTTTTATTATCTGGAGCTTTTTTAGGTCCGATTAACGGAGCACTTGCACAATTAACATATTTATTTATGGGTGCATTCGGAATACCAGTTTTCGCCAATTTTTCTGGTGGATTTCCAATATTATTTGGGTTAACTGGTGGATATTTATGGTCGTTTCCAATAGTTGCATTTTTTGTCGGATTATTTATTCAAAATTCAAAAAATTTAGTAACCATTTCATCAACAATGCTTTTAGGAACAATGTTGATTTTAATATCCGGTTCACTTTATTTATCACTTTTCTTTAATGGTGATTTAAAGACTTCATTTACAATTGGAGCATTAGGTTTTTCAGTTTGGGGTTTTGCCAAAACTATATTAGCTATTGCAATTTTTTATTCTTACCGCACAAAAAAAGGTTAATTTTAACCAATAATTATATAATGTACAATGGAATTTAAAAACTTCATTTTCGTTGTTGTATTCTTCATTTCATTCGGTTTTCTTGCTTACAGCCTAAAAAGAATTATCAGCTATCTTTTGGTTGGTAAGGAAGATGATCGTTTTGATAATTCAAATGAAAGATTACTAAATGTAATTAAAATTGCTTTCGGGCAATCTAAATTACTTCGTGACCCAAAAGCAGGGATTCTTCATTTTCTGATTTTTTGGGGTTTTATTTTATTTCTTTTTGCAGTGTTAGAAGCAATAATTCAAGGATTTTATTCAAACTTCACTTGGAGTTTTCTAGGTGGATTTTACAAATTTATTACAGCATCAAAAGATATTTTTGGGTTGTTAGTACTTTCTGCAATAACATTTTCATTTATCCGAAGATTTGCAATTAAAGTTCCAAGACTACAAGGTGGTGAAAAAGAAAAAAAAGATGCAATAATTGTTCTTTCTATGATTTCACTTGTTGCCATAAGTATGTTTGGAGAAACTAGTGCACTAATTGCAAAAGAAAATTTTATACTTGGAGAAAACGAAATTAGACCGATTTCTTTCTATTTGGCTGGAATTTTCAATAATGAATCAGCATCAATCTGGTACGAAATATTTTGGTGGATGCACATATTAGTGGTGTTTGGATTTATGAATTATTTGCCATTTTCTAAACATTTTCACGTTTATACAGCAATTCCAAATGTTTATTTAGCTGATTTGGGACATAAAAGATTTGAAATTAAATCTATAAATCTTGAAGATGAAAACGCTGAACAATTTGGTGTTGCAGATATTGAACATCTTTCTTGGAAGCAAATGCTTGATGGTTTTACTTGTACAGAATGTGGAAGATGTGAAGCCGTTTGTCCAGCAGCAAATACAGGTAAATTACTCTCACCAAAGAAAATTATCGTTGATATTCGCCACAGAACAGAAGAAAAAGCTCCTTTGTTAATTTCCAATGATACTGAAAATACTGCGAATGAAAAAAAATTGGTTGGAGGTTACATTTCTAATGAAGAAATATGGGCATGTACAACTTGTAGTGCTTGTGTTTATGAATGTCCTGTAATGAATGAACATGTTCCAGCAATTGTAGATATGAGAAGAAATCTTGTTTTAATGGAATCAGAATTTCCATCTGAATTAAACCCAGTTTTTAAAAATCTTGAGACTAATTTTTCTCCGTGGGCGTATAATCCACAAGATAGAGCAAAATGGGCTGAAGGTTTGAACATAAAAACTTTATCTGAAGATGCCAACGGCGAATATCTATTCTGGGTTGGTTGTGCAGGATCTTACGATCCACGTTATCAGAAAGTATCTCAAACTTTTGCTAAATTAATGCAAACTGCTGGAATTGATTTTCGAATTCTTGGAACAGAAGAGAAATGTAATGGAGATACTGCACGAAGATTAGGGAATGAATATCTCGCACAAATGTTAATGCAAGAAAATATTGAAACACTAAACGGTTATGGAGTTAAGAAGATTGTAACAGCATGTCCACATTGTTTCAATTCAATTAAAAATGAATATCCTCAATTTGGAGGGAATTTTGAAGTACTCCATCATTCTGAACTCTTAGATAAATTAGTAACAGAAGGGAAATTGAGATTCGAGGAGAAAAAAGAGTCTGAAAAAATTACTTTTCATGATTCTTGTTATTTGGGAAGATATAACAATATTTACGATGAACCACGTACAATTAGTAAAATTGGCGGAGTTGAAATTGTAGAGATGGAAAGAAATCATGATTCCGGATTTTGTTGCGGAGCTGGTGGGGGAAGAATGTTTTTAGAGGAAAACGAAGGAACTCGGATTAATGAAAATAGAGCAGCTGAAGCTATTTCTACTGGTGCTGAAATTGTTGCGTCGGCATGTCCTTTTTGTATGACGATGATGAATGATGGCGTTAAAGCTAATGGTAAATCTGATGAAGTAAAAGTTAAAGATATTGCTGAAATCATGTTTGAAAACTTAAAAATTAACTAAAAACACAGGAGGTTAAATATGAGTGACAAGTACAAAGTTATTCTTGAACACTTAAAAGCTATGGAAACTGATGTTGAAAAGTTCTATGTAAAAGGACAATCAGCAGCTGGTACACGAGTTCGTAAAGGCTTAAATGAGTTGAAAAAATTGTCGCAAGATATGCGAAATGAAATTCAACAAATAAAAGAAAGCAAAGCGAAATAATTATTTTGGAGCTGTTTACAAAGATGATTTACAAAATGTTTGTTAAACAGCTCTTTTTTTTATCAATTTTTAGCACATCTCTATTCTCCCAAATTTTAAGTCCAAACTCACTTTTTCCAGAAGACTCATTAAGTTCAAAACTTACATTAACATTTGTTGGTGATTTTATGTGTCATGGACCTCAAATAAATTCCGCATTAATTGAAGAAACAAACACTTACGAATTTTCTTCTGTTTACGAAAATGTGAAAGGTTTGCTTTCGCAATCAGATCTTACTTTTGGCAATTTGGAAACGGTAACTGCTGGTAAAATGATAAAATATCAAGGTTATCCAACTTTTAACACACCCGATGAATTTGTTTATGAATTGAAAGAAACGGGTTTTGATTATCTTTTTACAGCAAATAATCATGCAATTGATCAATTTGAATTAGGTGTTCGTCGAACATTGGAAATTATAAAGAAAGCGGGGTTAATCAGTATCGGAAGTCAGAAGAAAGGTGAAAATAAATATCATATAATTGAAAAAAATGGTATTAAGCTTGGGATTTTAGCCGCAACATACGGAACAAATGGTTTTAGTCTTCCAACAGATTCTGAATGGGAAGTGAATGAAATCTCGAAAAATCTTTTGAAAGAAGAACTTAGTGAATTAAAAAAGAAAAATCTTGATGTAATTATAGTCTACTTCCATTTTGGAAATGAATATGAAAAAAGTCCTTCAGGCTATCAAAAAGAATTTGTGAATTTTGCATTCAATAATGGTGCTGGTATAGTTATTGGAAGTCATCCGCACGTACTTCAACCAATAGTAATTACTTCAAAAAGTAAGATTGAAAACGGATTTGTGGCATTTTCATTAGGGAATTTTGTATCAAATCAGCAGTGGCGGTTTTCCGATTCGGGTGTAATTCTAAATTTTTCTATTGTGAAGAATTATCAATCTAAATTAACGTATGTAGAAGATCTGCATTACATTCCAACTTGGGTTTACAAAGGAAAAACTGAGAAAAAAGAGGTTGATTTTTTAATTATACCAGATTTGCAAGAGAATTCCTTAATTTTTGATAGTGAGAAAACTCAATTAATGAAACAAAGTTTTAATGATTCTAAGAGAATATTATCTGGAGAAACAGAAATAAAATGACAAACAAAAAGACTTTATCAATAATTTTTATTACTGTTTTTATTGATTTACTTGGTTTTGGAGTTTTAATTCCAGTGCTTCCAACGTTTGCTACAAAAGAAATTGGTATTTCCGAATTTCAAATTGGAATGATTGTAGCCACTTTTTCATTAATGCAGTTTATTTTTAACCCAATTTTAGGAAGTTTGTCAGACAAAATAGGTAGAAAACCAATTATTGTAGGAACATTACTACTGACTTCCTTTTCTTATTTAATATTTTCAATTACTGATTCCTTTTTTTTACTAATTCTTTCAAGAATGCTTGCAGGAATTGGAGCAAGTAATATTGGAGTTGCTCAAGCATATATTGCAGACAATACTACGAAAGAAAATCGTTCGAAAGGAATGGGAATGCTTGGCGGAGCATTTGGTCTAGGTTTTGTTTTTGGTCCACTAATTGGTGGATTTTTATCAGAATTTGGATATTCTGTAATAGGATATGTTTCAGCATCATTTTCATTTTTAGCATTTTTAGTCGCTATCAGTTATTTGCCAGAAACTAAATTGGCTGTCAAACCTGACAAAATAAGAATTAAACTATTTGACTGGAAAAGTGCAGTTTCTGTCCTTAGAATTCCTAAAGTGGGATTTTTAATATTTCTATTTTCAAGTCTAATTTTTGCAATGGCTAATATTTATGGCACTTTTGCATTAATTGGTTTCAAATACTATGGATTTTCTGATCAACAAAATGGAGTATTATTTGGAATTTCGGGACTTGTGGGCGTCTTAATTCAAATTCGTGCTTTGAAAATACTCTCAAAAAAGTTTAGAGAAAAGAAATTACTTTCGTGGGGCATATTTTTAATGGGAATTGGACTTTTGTTTATTCCACATGGATTTAACTTTATTGGTGTTGCGGTTGTTGTTACAATCATGTCTATTGGAACTGGTCTTCTTCAGCCAATTCTATCAAGTATGATATCTAAATATGCTCCGGAGCATAATCAAGGTGAAGTACTTGGAGTAAGTCAATCAATTTCGGCATTTGCAAGAGTTTTAGGACCACTTTGGGGTGGTTGGAGTTTTGAATATGTTAGTTTTTCTTTCCCATTTTATACTGGTGCTTTGGTTACTTTAATCACATTATTACTCTTTAACAAAATATTCAAAGAAGAAACAAATGTTTAACTTATCAAATATTCACTTTAATAAACCACTTTTGCTTGCACCAATGGAGGACATTACTAATTCTGCATTCCGATTAATTTGCAAAGAACTTGGAGCTGACATTGTTTACACAGAGTTTGTAAATGCAGATGGATTGACACGAAATAGCAAAAAAACACGTGAAAAAATGAATTTTGATGAAATTGAAAGACCAATTGGAATTCAAATTTACGGTGGTGAAATCCAACCAATGGTAGAATCTGCCAAAATTGCAGAAAGTCTAAACCCAACAGTAATTGACATAAACGCGGGTTGCTGGGTGAAAAAAGTTGCAAATCGTGGAGCTGGAGCAGGTTTACTAAAAGATCCAGTTTATATGGAAAAAATGGTAAGAGAAATTGTTAATTCAGTTGAAACTCCAGTATCTGTTAAAACTCGTTTAGGTTGGGATGATGATTCAATTCAAATTTGTGATGTTGCAAAAAGAATTCAAGATGCTGGTGCAAAATTACTTACAATTCATTGCAGAACACGAGTTCAAGGTCATTCGGGTGTAGCTACTTGGTTTTGGGTCGATAAAATAAAAGAAGTGGTTGAAATTCCAGTTATCCTAAATGGTGGAATAATGGATTCTTCTGATTTAATGCGTGCAATTTCAGAAACAAATGCTGATGGTTTTATGATTGCTCGAGGTGCAATTGGTCAGCCATGGATTTTCAAAGAAGGGCAAGAAATCTTAAAATATGGAAAAATCAATACAAAATTTACACATAATGAAATTATTGAAATTGCACTTAAACATTTGAGATACGAGATTGCATTAAAAGGTGAAAGAGCAGCAATTCCTTTTCGAAAATTCTATTCTGGGTATTTGAAAGGTTTTTTCGGAGCATCAAAAATCAGACAAAAACTGATGACTCTAACCGAATATTCACAAATAGAAGACACTTTTTTAGATTATAAAGAGTATTTAGATCAAAATGATCAAATTGAACAAAATATTATTAGCTAAAATAATTTCATATATTTTTATTCCGCCAGTTATGAATTTGTTCATTTTTTGGTATTTATTTGATATTTCAAACGAACCTAACAAAGTAGTAATTATTATTAGTTCAGCAATTTTTGGATTTATCCTTCCAATTTTATTTTTCGTTTTTATGCGTAGAAAAGGAAAAATAATGAACGATGACGCTACTGAAAAATCACAAAGAACAATTCCTTATATTTTTGCACTTTTATTTTCGCTACTTGCTTATTTTGTTGTGGAATTAACTGGAAATTTTTCAAATGCTTCTAAATTGTGGTTAGTTTATTTATTTTCATCATTAATTATTATTCCAATAAATATTTACTGGAAAATTAGTGCACATGCTTTAGGAGTGTCAATTCCTTTTGCTTACTTAATGTATTCAGGGAGCATGTTTTCACTACCATTTATATTTGTCATTATTCTTGTTTTTATTTCACGCTTAATTCTAAAAGTTCACACGCCAATGCAATTAATTGCGGGAGCATTTGTCGGAATTATTGTAACAAATATTGTTTATTTATTTTAGGATTGCAAAATGGATCTAAAAAAATACATTCGAGATATTAAAGATTTTCCAATTGATGGTATTCTTTTTAAAGATATTACTACATTATTAATTGAACCAAGTGCATTCAAATTTGCATTAGAAGAATTATATAACTTCGCTAAAAATAAAGAGATAACCAAAGTAGTTGGTATTGAATCTCGTGGTTTTATTTTTGGTGGAGCTTTAGCAGAAAAATTAGGTGTTGGATTTGTGCCAATTCGCAAACCTGGGAAACTTCCATCACAAACCCGAACAATTGAATATCAACTTGAATATGGATTGGATAAAATTCAAATACACGAAGATGCTATTTTGCCAACAGACAAAATTCTAATTCACGATGATTTACTTGCCACCGGTGGAACTATAAACGCAGCAATTAAATTGATAGAATCGTTCGGAGCAGATGTTAGCCAAATATCTTTTATTATTAATCTTAGTTTTTTAAATGGATTGAATTCAATTAAAAACTATGATGTAAAATATTTAGTTGAGTATTAGCTTTTTCGAAAGTTGATAAAAGCATTAGCTTGCTGACTCGGCATAATAATCATTTCATTAATATTTGTGTGTTTTGGTCTTGTTGCACAAAAAATAACAGCATCTGCAATATCATTTCCAGAAAGTGGTGTTAAACCTTTATAAACATTATTAGCTTTTTCAGAATCACCATAGAAACGCACCAAACTAAATTCAGTTTCAACCATTCCAGGGTCAATTGTTGAAACTCTTATTCCCTTATCTAACAATTCAATTCTCATTGAGCGGGTAATTGCTGTAACACTATGTTTAGTTGCACAATAAACTGCTCCGCCACCATAAGCTTCATGACCAGCAATTGAACCAATATTTATTATATGTCCGGTTTGATTTTTTACCATTAAAGGAATAATTTCACGAGATACATAAAGCAATCCTTTAATATTTGTATCAATCATTTCTTCCCAACCATCAACATTATCTTCGTGAAGTTTATTTAAGCCTCTTCCTATTCCAGCGTTATTTACAAGGATATCAATATTTTGCCATTCAAAAGGTAAATTTGAAATTACATTTTTGACTAATTTGTAGTTTTTTACATCCATTTGAAAGGGAAGTACTTTAACAGCATATTCCTTTCGGATAAAATCAGCTAATTCATTTATTCTTTCAATTCTTCGAGCAGTGATTATTAAATATGCTCCATTTTTTGCAAATTCTATCGCAGTTGATTTACCTATTCCAGAAGAAGCTCCAGTAATAAAAACAATCTTATTTTTTAATGTTTCCAATTATTCTCCAATTTGTTAATATTTTAAAATAAAAAAAAGGCAACCCGAATGCGATATGCAAGTTCATCAAATTCTGAAGATGGATTTACTAGAATAAAATTACCTTTTGCTATTTCTTTTGCTGCATGAATTTTTTCATCTTGTGCAGTTCTTAAATTTCTTAACATA
Source organism: Melioribacter roseus (assembly GCA_020726285.1). GTDB lineage: Bacteria > Bacteroidota > Ignavibacteria > Ignavibacteriales > Melioribacteraceae > WGAL01. The sequence goes on along the minus strand of DYSW01000002.1, from coordinate 139,135 downwards.
AGTGCTAATTCGCCAACTTCATCTTTTTGATTAATTACTATTTCACTATCAAATTTACCAATTGAATATTCACCAATAATATCTTTTAGTTTTATGATTGGTTTTGTAATTGAAGGTCCGAAAACAAAAGCTACATATATAAAGGTTAATGTTCCAGCAATCATTCCTATTATTAAAAATATTATTGAATTGCCAACTTGTCCCTCAACACCTTGTTTAAGAATTTCAGCTTTTACTTTCATTTCTTTCTGAAAGACTTTTATTTCGTTGTTTAGGTTTAAACTTTCACTTTCTCCCATTGTTGTGGCTATTTCTGCCGACATATCATATAATTTCATTGATGCGCCGCTATAATTATTCCATCAACAACCATAGAATTATAGTTAACCCAATTATTTTTAATACTTTGTAGATATTGCTCGAGTTCAGTTCCTTTGTATTCTTTTAATAATTAATCTAATTTTAGAGAAATATTTGTTTTTTTATCATTTACAACCTGAAGTCCTTCATTAAATTTTTCATCGAACTTTGGATTGGAAAATTTCAGCATCCATTTCTGAATTTCATTTATATCATCAATAATAAGATTTGTTTTTTCAGATGGTGTTATATAATCATCAAAAATATTTTGTCCTACTTGTCCTAATTGTTGAAATTGAAAAAAATCGTTAACTGCTAAAAGGGTTGAGATAAAAGCTATCATTAAAAATCCAAATTGAATTTTTCTTGTAAGCTTCAAGTTTTTGAAAATATCTATTATCGCGTTCATGTAATTTTCTCTTATTTAAGTTTGAAAATGATTGGTAAAACAACTTTAACTTTTACTTTTTGACCTTTTACTTCTCCAGGTGTAAATTATGTTTTTTTATAGCGTCAACCGCTGCTTCTGCACATCCACCACCAATTGCTTATAGAACAACAACATCATCAACTTCACCATTTTCGTTTACTAATGCCATCACAAAAACTGTTCCTTGTATTCCTGCTTGTTTAGCAATGTTAGGATATTTTACTTTTGAATAAATCGCTGGAAGTCCACCAACTGGAGCTGGCATAACTTCTGCAGTTGCTAAATAAGCGTCAGCTTGAGCATATTTAATGTTATAAGAACTTAAGAATATTAAAAATAGAAACACTATTTTATTTTTTTTATTAAGCATATTTCAACTAACTTTTAATATACTTCTTAAAGTATCATTAGTTTAATAATAAATTGTATTTTTATGTTAGTTTATTAATATTAAATAAAAATAGAGTTTTTAAGAAAATGAATAGAAAAAAAGATAGATTATCTAAGATTGTCGAAATACTTAAAAAAGAGTACCCAAATACAAATCCACAATTAAACTATTCTAATCCGTTTGAATTATTAATTGCAACAATATTATCTGCTCAATGCACCGATGAAAGAGTAAATATAGTTACCAAAAATCTGTTCAAAAAATATAAATCACCAATTGATTATTATTCAGTTGAAGTTACAGTATTGGAAAAAGATATTTTTTCCACAGGATTTTATAAAAACAAAGCACGAAATATTCAAAACTGTTGTAAAATTCTCGAAGAAGAGAATAATTCAAAAGTTCCAATAGATTTTGAGGCACTTTGTAATTTACCTGGTGTCGGAAGAAAAACAGCAAGTGTAGTAATTGGAAATGCTTTCGGAATTCCAGCACTTGCCGTTGATACACACGTAAAACGTATTTCTAATTTACTTGAATTAACAAAAAGTACGAATCCAGATAAAATTGAATTAGATTTAAAGAAAATTCTACCAGAAAACGATTGGATAAATTTCACACATTGGTTAATTCAACACGGAAGGAAAGTTTGCATTGCACGTCGTCCACAATGTGGAATTTGCAAAATCGCCGACTATTGCCCAAGTAGAAAGTTATAGCACAATTATTATTTTGTCAAATCTTCGAATTCTAATTGTTCATAATAATTTAATCTTTCTTTATTATATTTATATAAACTTTTTAAAGATTAATACACGAGAATTAAATGCAAAAACTAATATTATTTTTCATTCTATACACAATATCTTTTGCCCAGAATGATTACCCAACAACAAACAATCTTTTCGGTTCAGAATTGGAACATGAACTTCACAAATTAACAAGAAGACATATAAGATTTTCATATACATCTTCTTCAACAGATGTTTGGAATATTTTACGTGTTTCTGATGCCGATACAACAAATTCAAATAATGTAATTCTTATTTATACACAATATATTAAGGATGGACCTTCAGAATATGATGGAGGTAGTGGATGGAATAGGGAACACGTTTGGCCAAATTCGCATGGTTTCCCAAATGTAGGTGATACTGCTTATACTGACATTCACCAACTAAAACCAGCCGATATTTCTACAAATTCGGCTCGAGGAAACAAGGATTTTGATAACGGAGGAAATATTTACTACGATGGCGGAACTTATCAAACAGATTGCCGAGCTGATACTGATTCTTGGGAAGTTGGAGATACAAGAAAAGGTGATATTGGAAGAATAGTCCTATATTCAGCAACAAGATATAGTTCTCAAACTTTGGATTTAGAATTAGTTGATTACACCGACACACCTAATGAACCAATGCTCGGAAAACTAAGCACGATGTTGCAATGGAACGCTTCGGAACCGCCAAATGCTTTTGAACGACACAGAAATGATGTAATTCAATCTTATCAACATAACAGAAATCCTTTTATTGATCATCCTGAATTTGCAAACAGAATTTACAAACCAAATGATTTTATAATAGAATATGCACAAGCTATTGCACCAGCCAAATTCATCGTTAAATTCACAAGAGAAATTAACGCCACATCTGCACAAAACATTGCAAATTATAAGTTGATGAAATCATTAAATACGATTGTTTCAGCTTCTGTTGGTTATAATGGAGATAATCATTTTGTTCAAATTACAATGGATGAAAATTATCCAGAAGGTTCGTATTATTATATTAAAGTAAGCAATCTTCTTGCAACAAATGGTGAAACTATAGATGTAAATTCTATTTCAAGAATTTATGTTAATCCAGCGGTAGGAATTCATAATGATAATATTGAACCAAATGAATATAAACTCTTCCAAAATTATCCAAATCCATTTAATCCTACTACTGTAATTTCTTATAAAATTATGGAAGAAAGTAGAGTTGAATTGAATATTTACAATATCTTAGGAAAGAAAGTAAAAAGTCTTGTAAATGAAATTCAACCAAGTGGAGTTTATAATGTCAATTATGATGCGTCTGATTTAGTATCAGGTGTTTATTTTTATTCTATTTCTGCAGGAGATTTTCATAATACTAAGAAAATGGTTTTGCTAAAGTAATATTTTGTATTATCACTAAAACTAAAAAAGCCACTAACAAGTGGCTTTTTTTTTATAAGAAAAATTGTTAGTAAATCTATTCTTGAGGAGAGAAAAGAAAATACCAAGATTGATGTGTTAATTTGGAAGCAAGGTTTTCAGATTCTAACTTATTCATCAAACTTTTAGCGATAGTTTCAGTTTCAGTATATGACAATTTCTCCTTTTTGATATCATAATAATCTTTAACAGCAAATTGAACATCTCTTAAAAATATATTTGATTTATATTTTACAGGATATTTATTTGACATAAACCTAAAAAAGGTATCTTTATTGTTAAACAATTCTGAAGCGTAATCTTTTTTCATGTGTTAAAACCCTAAGATATTAATTGAATTTTGGGCTAAATTAACAACACCGCTAAAATAAAGTCCGAATACCAAAGTTGGAATTGCTAAAGCTAATAAAACCACTTTATCAAAAAGATCAACTTCAACAGTTTTAGAAGTATCTGTTTTTTTAGTTAAAAACATGTGTTTCAAAACTCGCATATAATAGTAAACTGAAACAGTTGAGTTTAGCAAAGCAATAACAGCAAGTACAAGTAATTTTGCATCAACTAAAGCAATAAAAATGTAAAGTTTTCCGATAAATCCAGCGAATGGAGGAACACCAGAAAGTGAGAATAGGAAAAATGTCATTACTACTGCAAGGAATGGGGAAGTAGTCCCAAGTGCATCATAATCATTAATATCTTCAGTATTATGTTTGTTTTTAACAACCATAATTACATAGAATGCTCCGAAATTCATTAGCAAATAGAAAGTAAAATAGACAAGGATTGCTAATAAACTTTCGTTATTAAAGGCTACTAAAGCAGCTATAAGGTAACCAGCGTGTGCAATGCTTGAATAAGCTAACATTCTTTTAAGATTATCTTGCCATAAAGCAATTAAGTTACCTATCGTCATTGTTGCAATTGCGATAATAGTCAGGAATAATTGCCAATCAAAACCATCTAATAACATCCAAAAACCGTTTTCTAAAGTAGTATTTGTAAAACCTACTCTAACAAATCTTACAAGAAGAGCAAAGCCAGCAGATTTACTTGCGACTGATAAATAGGCTGTAATTGGAATTGGAGCTCCTTCGTAAACATCAGGTGTCCAGAAATGAAAAGGAACGGATGAGATTTTATATCCAATTCCAGCAAAAATGAAAATAGTTGAAATGGTTAAAGTTATTGTTTCCATTCCACTTACGCTTCCAAAGGAAGCAATTTCATTCAAATTGGTTGTTCCAAATAATCCGTAAAAGAGAGAAATTCCGAACAGCATTATTGCAGAAGAAATTGATCCAAAAATCAAATATTTCATTGCGGCTTCAGATGGTCTTCTATCTTTTTTAAGGAAACCAGCAAGAACGTAAGAGGATAATGATAATAATTCCAAAGAAATATAAATCAAAATCAAATCGTTTGCAGAGGCAAGGAACATCATTCCAAGAATCATTCCGAAAATTAATGTGTAATATTCGCCAGAACGGGAATTAACATTTTTAATTTCGGAAGAAGAGATTGACATCAGAATGACAAGGAAAGATGAAACAACAATAATAAATTTGAAGAAAGTGCTAAACGGATCGAGGGAAAACATTCCAAATTGGGTTTCTTCTGATGTAATAAATGCTGTTTGTGAAATTCCGAATTGATTAATTAGAAAAAAGAAAGTAGCCACTAACCCAGCTAAAGCAATATATGGGATAAAGGTTTTCTTTTGTTTAAAAATCAAATCAAAAACAAGTACAACCAAAAGTGTGGCTAAAACCATTAATTCAGGTTGTATTGACGTTAATGAAGTTATAAAATAAGATAAATCCATAATTTATATCAATTTCCTTATATCTTTCTAAAATCCAGCAGTGTTAATAAATTGAACAAATGCTTTAACAGAAGTGTTCATTAAATCTAATGCCAATGATGGTTGAATACCAAGATAAATAATTACTATTGTTAATGGAATAAACATTATGTATTCGCGAGTGTCTATATCAGTTAATGCTTGCCATTTTTCGTTGAATTTTCCGAAGAAAAGTCTTTGTAAAGTCCATAGCATATAAGCAGCACCAAGCAAAATACCAAATAATGCCACAATTGTTAGTATTCTTGTAGTGGTATAACCAAACGCACCGATGAAAACTAACGATTCAGAAATAAAACCGCTTAAGCCAGGTAAACCAATAGCCGCAAAGAAAGCTACTGTAACAAAACCAGTATAAATCGGCATTTTGTTTGCTAAACCACCAAATTCTTCAACTCCACGAGTATGAGCTCTGTCATAAATAACACCAACAATCAAGAATAGCATTGCTGTAATTGTTCCGTGATTAAACATTTGGAAGATAGCACCGGAAATTCCAGTAACTGAGAGTGAAGCCATTCCAAGTAAAACATAACCCATGTGTGAAATGGATGAATATGCAATAAGTTTTTTGAAATCCTTTTGAGCAAGTGCAACTAATGCACCATAAATAATATTTATTACTCCAAATAGACCAATCCACCAAGCTAGTTGCACTGTTATTTCTGGGAAAATGGCAAAGTTAATTCTTAATATACCGTAAGTTCCCAATTTTAGAAGAATTCCAGCAAGAATTACAGAAATTGGTGTTGGTGCTTCAACGTGAGCATCGGGCAACCAAGTGTGGAAAGGGAACATTGGAATTTTTATTGCAAATCCAACAAAAAGAAAAATGTAGGCAATAAAGCGATAGTTGTTTGGGTTAGCAGCTGATAGAATTCCATCTGCAGAATATGAAGCGGCTTTTGTAAGTTCTACTAAATTGAAAGTATGTAATCTTACTCCATCAACCATTTCGGTAGCACTAAAGTACAAGCCAATCATTGTTAGAAGTATAAAAATACTACCAAATAAAGTATAGATAAAGAACTTAATTGCAGCATATTCTTTACGAGGACCACCCCAAATACCAATTAAAAAGTACATTGGGAGAAGCATAACTTCCCAGAATACATAGAAAAGGAAGAAATCAAGAGAAACGAAAACTCCCATCATTCCAGCATCAAGCAATAGAAACATTGCCATATATCCTTTAATTTGCTTTGGAATATTCCATGAAGAAATTGTAGCAATAAATGATACAAAAGCTGTTAAAAATACCATTAAGATACTTAAACCATCAATTCCAAGGAAGTAATCAATTTTAATTGTGCCAAGCCAAGAAATATTTGGAATAGTAATCCATCTTACTTTTTCAACAAATTGAAAAGAAGATTCATCATTAATTCCAGCGGCTTGATAATTGAAATTCATCAATAAAAAGACTGCCATAAGTAATTGCAGAGCAGTGGAGATTAATGCAGTATAACGAATTGCATCTTTTTGTTCGCTCTTTAGGAACAGAATAACAATCATCCCAATAATAGGGAGAAATGTGATAAGGGTTAAAATCGGAAAATCCATCTTTTTATACTAACCTTTTATTTATTATTCAAATTTTAGAAAAACGGTAAAAAAATTATAAATAGAATTATTAAACTTAAAATTGCAAGTAGAATATAGTTTTGAACTCTACCAGTTTGAGTTTTCTTAAAGATAAATCCAAAGAAACCCATTTTAAAAGCTGTCAAATTTACTAATCCATCTACTACATATTGATCGAAAAGACTAGATATTTTTGAGAATAGTTGGGTAACAGTTGCTGAACCATTTACTGCTCCATCAATAACTTTTCCATCAAATACTGACAAACCTTTTGAAGTTTCTAGAGTTCCTCGAATGAATGTAGAATGATAGAATTCATCGAAAAACCACTTATTTAATGAAAATCTATATAGGAAAGGAATAGAATTTGCGATTTTATCAGCACTAACTTTGTTCCAATAGTAAAGTACAAAAGCAAATAAAATTCCAAGCGAAGCTAAAACTAAGGATAAAATCATTGCTGGATAATGAGCTTCGTGCATGGCGTGCATATAATGTTCAGAATGAATTATTGCATGTTCTGTTTGATTAGTATGATTTTCTTCAACCGGAACAACTTCAGTTTGCATGAATTCAAATCTTGCTGCTTGTGGTACAATTGTAAATTGCGTTTCAATTTTATTTAGGAACCAACCTGCATCTGGACTTACAGGATTTGGAGTGAACACAATCCAGAATGACAAAACTGCAAGTGTAATCAATGGAATTGTCATAGCCCAAGGACTTTCGTGAGCGTGGTCATATTTATGATGATCACGTGGTTCTCCGTGGAATGTCATTAGTACTAATCTAAACATATAAAAAGCAGTCATTCCAGCAACTAAAAATCCTATAATTGGAATTAACCAATAGCCGGTTAAACTACCAAATGCATAAGTGCTTGCAAGAATTCCATCTTTACTTAAGAAACCACTGAAAAATGGCACACCTGAAATAGCAAGAGTTGCTGTTAAAAATGTGTAATAAGTAATTGGCATTTTCTTTTTCAAACCACCCATTTTACGCATATCTTGTTCGTGGTGCATTGCGTAAATAACTGAACCAGAACCAAGGAATAATAATGCTTTAAAAAATGCGTGTGTAACAAGGTGGAAGAAAGCGTACTGATAAGCACCAACGCCAACTGCCATAACCATGTAGCCAAGCTGAGAAACAGTAGAATAAGCTAAAACTTTTTTAATATCATTTTGAGTTAATGCAATTGTTGCTGATATAAATGATGTTAAAACACCAATAACTGCAATTACTAAAAGAGCATCAGCTGTAAAAAATGCAAATACTTTAACAATCATATAAACACCTGCGGCAACCATGGTAGCAGCGTGAATTAAAGCAGAAATTGGTGTTGGACCTTCCATAGCATCAGGTAGCCAAACATGGAGAGGGAATTGTGCAGATTTTCCTATAGCACCCAAAAAGATTAAAATACCTGCAGCAGTTAACCAAGCATTATCACCAAAAGGAATATTTCCAGCATTAATTGCTTCAAAAATAGTGTCGAAAGTAAAAGTGTGATAGTTAGTGAAAAGTATAAGAATACCTAGCCACATTCCCATATCACCAATTCTATTTGTTAGAAAAGCTTTTTTCCCAGCATCGGCAGCAGAATCTTTTTCATACCAAAAACCAATAAGTAAGTAGGATGAAAGTCCCACAAGTTCCCAGAAGATATACATCATCAAGAAGTTATCGGCAAGAACAATTCCGAGCATGGAGAAAGTAAAAATTCCGAGATATGAATAATATCTCGAAAAGCGAATGTCGCCTTCCATGTATTTTGTAGAATAAACGTGAACAAGAAAACTAATCAAGTTTACCACAAAGAGCATAAGGACGGTAACGTTTGTTAATTCTATTCCTAATTCTACTTTAAGTTCACCAACAAAAGGTACATTTCCGAAGTTAATCCAAGTGAAGCGATTAGCAATTTTTTCTGGGAAATACATCAATTTTTGAAACATCACAAAAATTGTAAGTATAATGTTTGTAGCAAGTATACCTATTTCGAAATTGTATAGTTTCGAAAATCTTTTTCCAAAAAGTAAAACGGTAATAAAACCAATTAATGGTAGGAATAAAATTATGAGTGATAACGATATTAAGTTTGAACCTGGCATAATTTCCTATTCTTTAAGTTTATCAACTTCATCAACATTGATATGTAAAAATGTTTTGTAAATGTTAAGAACAATAGCAAGTGCAATAGCTGCTTCGGCTGCGGCTAAAACAATTACAAACAAAGCCATCATCTGTCCATCCAAACCAAATCTACCAAAATGAGCGAATGCAACAAAATTAATGTTTGCTGAATTCAGCATTAATTCAATTCCCATAAGCACCAGGATTGCATTTTTGCGTACAATAACTGCATATAACCCTAATGAGAATAAGATAGAACTAATAACTAAAAAATGTGTTAATCCTACGTGAGGCAATTTAATTCTCCTTGTTGTCGTTACGTGCTAAGGTTGCTGCTCCAATAAGAGCAATTAAAAGTACTACTGCAAGAATTTCGAACACGAGCGAATAATTTTGTATTAACTCAATTCCGAGAGATTTTACAGTTGTTTGAACAAATTCTGGTGTGGTTTCTTGCCAATTGGTTTCTGTAATAATAAAAAGTAAAAAGGCAGTAAAAACAGCAATAGTAATTAATGATGGAATAACAAAATTGCTATCTGATTTGATTTCAACGCCTTTAACTTTATTAGTAAGCATAATACCAAAAAGAAGTAAGATTAAGATTCCACCAACATAAACCATTAGTTGAACCACTCCAAGAAAATCAGCACCCAAAAGAATATAGAATGCAGCTATTCCAATTAATACAAAAAGTAGTGAATAAGCCGAATAAACTATATTTTTTGAACCAACTACAACGAAACCGCTTACCAGAATCATTGCAGCAAAGAAGTAAAATATTATATCGTATAATTCCATATTATTTATTGTTCTCTTCGTTTGAAGTTAAGTTATTTACTTGATTTTCGCTTTCGGCTTTTGCTTTAGCAGCTGCTTCTTCTTTAGCTTTTGCCAAAGTAAGTTTTTCAGCTAAAAACTTATCATAATTAATTTGTTTTTGAGCAATGTCTGTTATAGATAAGTTAGAAAAATTGTAAACTAAATCTTCACGATATTGTTCAGAAAATTCGTATGCTTTTGTCATTGTAATGCATTCACTTGGGCAAGGGAAAACGCATAGCTGGCAGTACATACATTTAGCAAAATCAATTTCGAACTTAGTTACCCAAAGTGCTTTTTTGGTACCTTTAGAAGTTAAACCAAGTTCATCAGTAGGAACAGATTTTACTGTCTCGATATGAATACAACTTACGGGACAAGCACGTTCGCATTGCATACAGCCAATGCAATCATCAATATTTACATAAAGTCTGTTTCTTGCTCTATCGGGAATATGTCTGTGTTCATCTGGATATTGAATAGTTACTGCAGGCACAAATAAATGTTGCCAAGTAATTTTCATACCGATTAATATCGTCCAAAGTGCTTCCCAAGTATTTTTAAGATATTGTTTCATAATTCTTCAATTCTATAATAATAATAATGTTAACAATCCAACTATAATTAAATTAGCAACTGCGTATGGAATTAAGTATTTCCAGCAAATTACCATCAATTGATCAACACGAACTCTTGGTAAAGTCCATCTTAACCACATTTGAACAAAAACTAAGATAACTCCCTTAAAAGCAAACCAGAAGAATTGCTCGAAAGGAATTAATGTAGGCATATTTATCATATTACCCAAATAACCAAAAGGAGATTGATAACCTCCAAGGAATAATGTTACAGCAATTGCAGAAACAGCAAACATATTGGCATATTCGGCTAAAAAGAACATCGCGAACTTCATTCCCGAATATTCAGTGTGGTAACCAGAAACTAATTCTGATTCTGCTTCGGGCATATCAAAAGGAGTTCTGTTTACTTCGGCAAGTGAACTTATATAGAATAAAAGAAATGCTGCAAAAGTAAAAGGCATTAGTAAAAATTTAACATAACCTTCTATAGGTCCGCCAAAAATCCACCAATTCCAGAAATATTCCGTTTGCATATCGCTGAATTCCATTAAACTTAAAGTTCCAGCAAGCATTACCATTGTTAAAATCACAATGGCGGTGGGAATTTCGTAGCTAACAATCTGAGCAGCCGAACGTATTGCACCATAAAGTGAATATTTATTGTCAGAAGACCAACCAGCTAAAATTAATCCAGCAACAACTAAACCAGAAACAGCAGTAATGAAGAAAATACCAACATCAGCACTTGAGCCAATATATTGACTTGAAAAGGGAATTGCAACATACGCTGCATAACTTCCCAAAAATACTAAAGCAGGTGCTAAATTGAATAATACTTTATCAGCACCTTTTGCAGTAATATCTTCTTTTTGCAATAATTTTACCAAATCAGCAACTGTTTGCAAGATGCCATGCCAACCAACTCGCATTGGTCCAAGTCTATCTTGCATGTGTCCGGCAACTTTACGTTCACCAAGGACAGCAAAAATTACAAATACCAAGATAAATAAAAGAGGTATTGTAGAGCCTATAGCGAAAGCTAATATTTCATTACCAAGTAAATCTGTTAAAAAATTATACATTATCTATCTATTTCTCCAAGTACTATGTCTAAACTTCCTAAAATTGCAACTAAATCAGCCACTAAATGACCTCTACATAATTCACCAAAAATGGCAATATTTACAAAAGATGGAGGACGTACTTTAACTCGAGTAGGGTTATTTTTCCCGTCACTCATTATAAAGAAACCAAGTTCACCTTTTGGATTTTCAACTCTATGATAAACATTACCTTTTGGCATTTTGATTCGTTTTGGTACTGCTTCAAAGACATCACCATCAGGAATATTATCAATTGCTTGTTCAATAATTCTTAAACTTTGTTCAACTTCAAGAACGCGTACGTAATATCTATCCCACGAATCACCTAGAGTGCCTAATTTACCATCCCCGACTGGTATTTCGAAATCAAATTTATTATAAATGGAATATGTGTCATTTTTACGTAAATCCCATTTAACACCGGAGGCTCGTAAGTTCGGACCAGTAATTCCATAATTAATTGCAGTTTCTGCAGGTAATATTCCAATATTAGCAGTCCTTTCTACAAAAATCTTGTTGTAAGTTAATAAATCATTTAATTCAACCATTGTTGGGCGGAATTCTTTGATAAATTTCTTAACTGAAGGCACAAAATCGGAAGGAATATCGTGAGAAACACCGCCAATCCACATATAATTATATAGAAGGCGAGCTCCACAAGTCATTTCAAATAAGTCTAAAATTTTCTCACGGTCGCGGAATAAGAATAGAAAAGGAGTAAATGCTCCAATATCCAAACCGTAAGTTCCAAGAGCAACAAGGTGCGAAGCAACTCGTTGCAATTCCCCCATAATTACTCGAATATATTCTACTCTTTCAGGAACTTGAATACCAGCAAGTTTTTCTACAGCAGTTACATAACCAAAATTGTTGTACATCGAAGCAAGATAATCCATTCTATCTGTATATGGTATTATTTGCGGATAAGTAAGGTACTCACAATGTTTTTCGAAACAACGGTGTAAATAACCAATAATTGGCTTTACATCAGTAACAAGTTCACCATCGAGTTCAACTAAAAGTCTTAACACCCCGTGAGTTGATGGATGTTGAGGACCCATATTTAATACTAATTCTTCTGTTTTTACAGCCATTTTCTACCTTTTTTAATAAGGAATTTTAATGCCATTATAATATTCTGGATCTACATAATCTTTTCTTAAAGGGTATCTTTCACCCCAATCGTCGGGCATTAAAATTCTTCTTAAATCATGATGATTAAGGAATTTAATTCCGAACATATCAAATGCTTCACGTTCATGCCAATCAGCAGTTCTCCAAATTCTTTCAACTGTTTGAACTTGAGGATTTTCTCTTGGAGTTGCAACGCGAAGTGCAACTTTATGTCCTATTTCCATACTATGGCAATGATAATAAACCGATAATGTGCCACCTTGAATAGTTTCGATTTCATTTTCATCTTTTACTTTTGTACCGTTAGCGTCATCAACTCCGGATAAAAGCATTAATGTATCAAATTTTAATTCTTCACTATCACGTAGGAACTTAGAAACTTCGTTAATTTTAGATGGATTTACTTCAATAATCGCATCAATTGGTTCAGTAGTATTAAGATTTAGAATTACTTCTTCACCAAATTTTTCTTTTAATATATTATATATTTCTTCTGAAGTTTTCATGCTGTTTGCTTTGTTAGTTTTTCATGTCTAATTTTTTCTTGAAGTTTTAATAATCCTTCTATTAATGCTTCTGGGCGAGGTGGACAACCAGGCACAAAAACATCAACAGGAATTACTCTATCAACTCCTTTTAATACGTGGTAACCATAATTCCAATACGGACCTCCACTATTTGAACAGCTTCCCATCGAAACAACATATTTGGGGTCGGGCATTTGTTCGTAAAGTCTTTTAACTCTACTTGCCATTTTTAGTGTTACGGTTCCTGAAACAATAATAACATCAGCTTGTCTTGGTGAAGGACGTGGCATAATACCAAATCTATCTAAATCGTAATGCGATGCCGAAGCAGCCATCATTTCGATAGCACAACAAGCTAAACCAAAAGTTAATTGCCAAAGCGAAGAAAGTCTCGCCCAATTTAGCAAATCTTCAGTTTTTGTTATTACTATATTACCATCGTTAAATTCTTTATCTAATAATCCCATTGTTTTACCAATCTTCTATATTATTTATCAAATCCAGCTTTATCGTTAATTAAATTAGGAATATTTGGTCGAGGTCTGTCCCATTCCAAATCTCCTTTTCGCCATTCGTAAGCCATTCCAAGTATAAGAATTATTAAGAAAGAAATTCCAACTAAGAAACCTGGTACTCCGAAATTTTTATATGCTAATGCCCAAGGAAATAGAAGAACAACTTCTACATCAAAAATGATGAAAATAAGAGCAACAACATAAAAACGGATATTGAATTTTACGTATGGAGAACCTACAATTTCTTCTCCACATTCGTAAATTGTAGATTTTTCTTGAGTAGGTCTTGAGGGTCTTATAAGTTTTGCGGTTAAAAGTCCAATCGCAACAAAAACAACTGAGAGTATCATGAAAATTAGAATCTTTCCGAACTCTGTTAACATTATTGAATCAGTAGGCATAATAACTAACTTTGATTTTTGAAAGATCAAAATTAAAATATTTATACAAAGAAACCAAAAAAAAAATAAAAAATACAAAGTTGTATTATTATTGTTTTAGAATATGAAATTCGCATAACTTTTTAGGTCTCTAATTTCTTATTGTATTTATTTGTTTCTGAAAAAAGGAGAAGCAAAACATTAGCTACTTTTTTTTGTATAATTTTAATAAAAAGGTAATAAATATGTGATTCTTTAATTGGACAAAAAATCTTAATTTTACATAAAAGATAATTTAAGAGAGGCTCAGTTTTTATGAAAATAAATCAACATCAAAAAGAATTTAAAGATGCAAAAGAAAAGGAAATTGGCGATTTAGGAAAAAGACCAGATTGGTTAAAAGTACGTTTGCCAAGTGGACAAAATTATACTGAAGTTCTAAATCTGATGAAAAAATCGCACTTAAACACAGTTTGCGAAGAGGCTCGCTGTCCGAATTTAGCAGAATGTTGGAGTCACAGAACTGCTACATTTATGATTTTAGGCGATACTTGCACGAGAAGTTGTGGATTTTGCAATGTGAAAATGGGAATTCCATCACATTTGGATAGAGATGAACCACGAAGAGTTGCAGAATCAGTGGTTGAACTTGGTTTGCGACATGCAGTAATTACTTCTGTAAATCGAGATGAATTAAAAAATGGTGGTGCGGAAATATTTTCAGAATCAATTCGGTTAATTAGGGAATTATCACCCAAAACCACAATTGAAATTCTAATTCCAGATTTCAAAGGTGAAGAATCAGCTTATGAAATAATAATGAAAAATCCCCCAAATATCTTAAATCACAATCTTGAAACTGTTAATAGATTATATCATGCAGTCAGACCACAAGCAAAATACGAACGAAGTTTGGAATTAATAAAATGGTTTAAGTCCAAAGGTTTGCGTACAAAAAGTGGAATTATGGTTGGTATTGGAGAAACAAAAGAAGAAGTTTTTGGAATTATGAGAGATCTAAAAGAAAATGGTTGCGATATTATGACAATCGGTCAATACTTACAGCCAACAAAAGAACATCTTCCAGTTGAAAGATATGTTTCTCTAGATGAATTCACTGAATATCGAAATTATGGGAAAACACTCGGTTTCTTGGCAGTTGAATCAGCACCACTTGTGCGAAGTTCATACCATGCTGATAAACACGCAGAATTAGTGGATTAAAGTTCCAAATGGAAAAGTTTGGAATTTTAGAATTTAATGGGAAATAAAAGTATAAAAATCCCACATAATTTATTTATGAGATGCTGTTTTAATACCAACATTTTCGAATAAGATTTATTGGAAACAAAAACTATCCGAAAGATAAATTCCTTCAGATAGTTAGTAAAATAAATTAATTAATTATTAATTGCTTGATTCAATTTTTTAAGAGTAAAAACAACCATTAATGCAGCAAGAAGAGAAAAGACTATCAATAATGTGAAAAATTGCCATAATTCCCAATGTTGATAAAACCGACCAATAAAACCAGCAAAGTAATTACCAATTGCTGTCGCTCCAAACCATCCACCCATCAATAAACCTTTCATACGCGGAGGTGCAACTTTAGATACAAATGAAAGTCCCATTGGCGATAAATGTAGTTCGGCGATTGTAAGTGCAAAATAAGTAGATATTAAAAAGAAAGGAGAAACTGTATTAGGTGAAACTCCACCATTTAATGTATAAACTGGTTGCATTCCAATTACAGCGAGAAGCATAATAGAGTAAGCAATAGCTGTTACAAACATTCCAACACCAATTTTAGCTGGTGAAGATGGTTCTTTTCCACGTTTATTTAAGAAAGCAAAATAACCAACAATAACTGGTGTCATTAAAACAATAAACATCGGATTAAATGCTTGGAATTGTTCTGGGGAAATTGTGCCACTTTCTGGTAAGGTTTGATATTTATAATAAACTGCAGCCGCACCAAGTACAACAAAAAATAATGAAATAATTCTACCTTTGGCAGTTGCGGATTTTTTTAATGCACTCGCAGTTCCGAGAATGATAGCTAAAATTCCGTGTAGTGCAATTACATCAAACAATAAGTAGATTGATTTTCCTACTTGTGAATGAGTATAATCGCGGGCAAAAAGAGAAAGCGCAGCTCCATTTTGATGGAAAGCCATCCAAAAGAAAATTACAATTCCAAAAACTGTTAAAAGTGCCATAACTCTATCTTTTTCTTGTTTTGGAGTAAGTTGTAAATCTCTTTCGTGATTAACAACGTTTTTAGATTGATAATCACCATCTTGATAATATTTTTTGAATACAGTGAAAATTATGAAAGAGAATACCATTCCAATAGCAGCTACTGCAAAGCCACCGTTATAACCTTGTGCTAAAGTTGCTCCATAGTTTTCCATCAAATAGTTTTTAATTCCAGCAGCGGCAAATGGAGCATAAAACGCACCAATATTAATACCCATATAAAAAATATTAAAACCAGAATCTTTCAGGGAGTTTTCGGAGTGAGAATACAAATTGCCAACTAGTACTGAAATGTTAGCTTTAAAAAGTCCGTTACCAATTGCAATAATTGATAACCCAAGAATAGGTAGTACAACTTGATTTGTTGGAATTGCCAGAACGGTATATCCAATTCCCATAGTTATAGCACCAACTGTAATTGTTTTACCGTAACCAAGTACATTATCAGCAATCCAACCGCCAAAAATTGGAGTAAAATAAACTCCCGCTAAAAAAATGCCGTAAATGTTTGTAACTGTTGCTTGGTCCCAACCAAAATTAGCTTGCAAATAAAAAACAAAAATTGCAATCATTGTGTAGAAACCAAATCTTTCCCACATTTCTGTAAAGAAAAGAACTGGTAACCCTTTCGGGTGATTTTTGAACATATATTCTCCGTTTGGTGATTATGAATTAACAAAATGAATGAAAAGTTATAAAAAAAAATGCTGTAATGAAAATAAGTTTGTCAAAAAAAAATCTGATTCAATATATTAACACAATGAAAAAATCAATAATAAAATTATCAGTGTGGAGTACAATTGTACTCATCATTTTTACTGGAATCATAATCTTTATAGATTCAATTTTTATGCCTTTGATGGTAAGCGTACCCGAAGTTGAAGTGCCTAATATTGTTGGAAAATCTCGTTCGCAAGCAATAGATATACTTATAGACCAAGATTTAATTCCAATAAAACAAGGTGAAAAGTACGACGAAAAAATACCGAAAGATATGATTGTAATGCAAAAACCAGAAGCGGGAAAGTCGGTAAAAGAAGGCAGACACATTTATTATTGGGTAAGTAGTGGCGAACTACAAGTAAAAGTACCCAATATTATAGGTAGAACTTTACGCGATGCATCTATTACTTTGGAAAGATTGCAATTTAAAGTAGGTGAAATTGTGCAAACTGAATCGGAATTACCCAGCAACACTGTACTTTCGCAAGCATATCATCCTGGCGTGATGATTAAAAAAGGTTCACGCATTGATATAGAAATAAGCGTTGGACCAAGTTTGGGAATGGTGCGAGTTCCTGGTTTAATTGCAAAAAGTTATCGAGAAGCAGAATCAATTCTGAAAAGCAGTAATCTTTCTGTTGGAGAAATTTCTTATCAAAAATCCAGCAAACTACTGCCAAACACAGTAATTGACCAAAATCCAAGTGAAGATGCACTTTTAAATTCTGGTGATCCTGTAAATTTGGTTATAACAAAATAAATTATGCAAGTTCAATTACTAAATCTAACAAAACAATCAGCTTGGGAATTTTTCTCAAAATATTTTGGATTAAATAATTCTTACAATCAAAGCGGGATTTTTGCAATTCTTCTGACTAATTGCAATGAAACATATTTTACTTCATTTTACGATTTTCAGATTTTTCAAGTTGAAGATAAATTACTAATTCCAGGTAGAATTGAAGAATTGAATGATTTTGCAAATGGAATTTCAGTTGAAAATCCAGAATTGTCAGTTCAAATTATCAGACAAATTGATAATTATTTTAATTTTGAGAATAAATTCTTGATTCTGAACAACGTAAAATATGAATTGACATATCCTTTAACAATGGGAATTTTGAATGTAACACCCGATTCTTTTTCAGATGGTGGGAAATATTTAAGCCATTCAAAAGCAATTGAACACGCAATTGAAATGATAAATTTAGGTGCAGACATTATTGATATTGGTGGCGAATCTTCACGTCCCGGTGCCGAAAAAGTGAGTATTGATGAAGAAATTAAGCGTGTAATTCCAGTAATTGAAGCAATTCATAGAATGGAAAAAAATATTCCAATTTCAATTGATACAACAAAAGCCGAAGTCGCACACGCTGCTTTGCAAGCTGGCGCAACAATTGTAAATGACGTTAGTGCTTTTTCGGTTGATGAAAGAATTTTGGAGGTTGTTTACAATTTTAATGCAACTTATGTTCTAATGCATATTAACGGAAATCCACAAAATATGCAGGATAATCCATTTTATGATGAACCAGTTAGTGAAATATATAATTTCTTAGCAAGAAAATTGGATTTACTCAACGAGTTGGAAATAGAGAAAATTATTATTGACCCGGGAATTGGTTTTGGAAAACGTGTCTCTGATAATTTCAAATTGATAGAAAGGTTAGATGAATTCAAAACATTAGGAAAGCCAATAATGGTTGGTTTATCAAAGAAATCCTTTTTGGGAAAATCTTTGAATCTTGATGTGAATTCGCGAGAAAATGCAACTTCAATTTCAGAATATATGGCGGTTTTGAATGGAGCAAGAATTATCAGAACTCACAACGTTCAAAATGTTACGGAAATGAAAAAGTTATTCCAATTCTATAAATATCCAAATATTACTTCTGTTTATGATTGAAATAATTAAAATTGGCTTTATTTCAATTACATTAATCGATTTGTTTGACATTTCGCTTGTTTCTTTTATAATTTATCAAGTATATAAAATGATAAAAGGAACAGTTGCCTCGCAAATATTTAGCGGTTTAATTTTTATTATTACTCTCTCATTTGTAGCTCAAGTTTCTGGAATGAGAACGATGACTTGGATTTTACGACTTGTTACCGATATTTGGGTTTTTGCATTCATTGTACTATTTCAACCAGAAATTAGAAGATTTTTAGTTGCTTTAAGCAAAACAAGTTTACTTCAGATTTTTAGCTCGCAGAAAAATAAAAATGAAGTTAATTTGGCAGATGAAATCACACAATCAGTTTTTGAGATGGCACAAGTTCAACACGGAGCTTTAATAGTGTTCGAAAAAGATGTTGAAGTAAAAGCAATTATCGAAACAGGGCAATCTATTCAAGCAATTGTTTCAAAAGATTTGCTCAAAAATATATTCTTTCCACGTTCGCCTTTGCACGATGGAGCAGTTGTAATTGGTGGCGACCAAATAAAAGCTGCAAGATGTACCTTGCCACTTTCAAATATTTCGATTGTTGATGGTGTTCAATTGGGAATGCGACACAAAGCCGCACTTGGTGTTACTGAACAAGCAGATGTTCTTGTGCTTGTTGTTTCTGAAGAAACTGGAAGTATTTCGGTTGCTGAAAATGGCAATTTAACTCGTGGACTTTCGAAAGATAAATTACGAAAATTGCTTACTGAAAAATTGAATTTAACAAAATCATCCAAAATTAAGCAGTTATTTGAAGAAATTAGAAAATAAAGTTTGTGCTATTATTCCTGTCTATAATGAGGAAAAATACATTTATCAAGTTGTAAAAGAAACACTTCAATTTGTAAATACAGTAATAGTGGTTGATGATGGTTGTACAGATAATTCAATTGAAAAAATACAAAACTTGGCAAACGTAAAAATTATTAGTCATAAATACAATTTCGGGAAAGGGAAAGCGTTAAGAACAGGTTTTGAAAACGCAATTCAATCTGAATTTGAGTTAATTTTAACTTTGGATGGAGATTTACAACATCAACCAAACGAAATACTTAAATTTGTACAAAAAATATCAGACTATGATATTGTAATTGGAAATAGATTACACACTCTTAAAACAATGCCAATTCACAGAAGAATGAGTAATTTTTTAACATCATTTTTACTATCAAAAAAAATTGGAACAAAAATATTGGATAGCCAATCTGGTTTCAGAATTTTCAGAAAATCAATTCTTCAGAACATTTTACCAACATTTTCTGGATTTGAAGCTGAAAGCGAAATGCTTGTAAAAGCAGGCAGACAAAAAGCCTTGATTGGTTTTGTTGATATTCCAACAATCTACAACGACAACCAAAGTAAAATGAAATCAATACGAGCAATAATTGGATTTATTAGAGTGTTATTCATATAATTGTTTCGCAAAATAAAACTTATTGGAGGAAGTATGAAGTTGCGATATTTTTCCCATTCCGCTTTTCAGATTACAACTAATTCAAATAAAATAATATTAATTGACCCATTTCTTGATGGAAACCCGACATCACCAGTTACTTCAAATGAAATATTTGCTGATTACATAATTCTTACACACGCACACGGCGATCATCTTGGCGATACAATTAAAATTGCTCAGAAAAGCAATTCTCTTGTAATTGCTGTAAACGAACTTGCAAATTACGTATCTGGAAAAGGTGTAAAAGCTCATAACATGCATATCGGCGGAAGTTACAATTTTGAATTTGGTAAAGTGAAATTTACAATTGCTCATCACGGTTCAAGTACGCCAGAAGGTTATTATGCTGGCGAACCTGCTGGAATTTTACTTACGATTGATGGAATTACGATTTATCACACAGGCGATACAGCCTTATTTTATGACATGAAATTAATAGGTGAAATGAATAAAATTGATTATATGTTTGCTCCAATTGGCGATAATTTTACGATGGGAATTGAAGATGCCGTGAAATCGGTTGAATTTGTAAATCCTAAATGCGTAATTCCAATTCATTATAATACATTTTCAGTAATTAATTCAGATCCACAAACTTTCAAATCCAAAGTAGAAGAAAATGGTTATTACGCCAAAGTCTTAAATTTTGGAGAAGAAATACAATTGCAGGCTTTATGGGAAAAGTAATAGCTATCACAAATCAAAAAGGTGGAGTTGGAAAAACAACAACTTCAATCAATTTATCCGCTTCAGTTTCAGCATTAGAAAAAAAAACTTTGCTTATTGATATTGACCCGCAAGCAAATTCATCTTCAGGCTTTGGTTTTCATAATGTTGAAAAATCGATTTATGAAGCAATAAGTGGTTTAGCTGAAAAAAATGAAGTAATTCAAAAAACATATTTAACATTTCTTGATTTGATTCCCGCAAGTATTAATCTTGTTGGAGCAGAAATTGAAATGGTTGGAATTGATAATCGAGAATATTTTCTTAAACAATTCATAGATTCTGTTAAAGATTCATACGATTTTATATTTATTGATTGTCCACCTTCGCTTGGTTTACTTACTCTGAATGCACTAACAGCTTCAGATTCTGTGATTGTACCAGTTCAAACAGAATATTTTGCCTTGGAAGGTTTGGGACAGTTATTAAACACAATAAATATCGTTAAGAAAAATTTCAATAAAGATTTATTTATTGAAGGTGTTTTATTAACAATGTACGACCAAAGGCTAAAACTTTCGCAACAAGTTGCTGAAGAAGTAGTAAAATACTTCGGAAAACGCGTGTTCAAAACGATTATTCATCGAAACGTAAGACTTTCTGAAGCCCCAAGTTTTGAAAAGCCAGTTATGTTGTATGATGCAACTTCTTCAGGTTCGCAAAATTATATTGCATTGGCAACAGAATTCATTAATAATAATAGGAATAAAGAGGAATTTCAAGATGTTGAATAAATCAAATATTAAGTTGGGACGAGGACTTGATGCTTTAATAAATCCGAAAGCAAAAGAGGGAATTGAAGAACCGCTAACAATTTCAAATAAGGAAATTGGGAATGATAACGGTAAAGATTTTGACATTCTTGCAAAAATCCCAATTTACAAAATTGTTCCAAATCAATATCAACCGCGAACCGAGTTTGAACCCGAAGCATTAAATGAGCTGAAAAATTCAATTTTGGAAAATGGATTAATTCAACCGATAACTGTTCGAAGAAAAGAAGGTAATTACGAATTAATTTCGGGAGAAAGAAGATTTAGAGCTTGTAAGGAAATCGGATTTAAGGATATTCCCGCATACATTATTAAAGTTGATACTATCGAAGGAATGTTAGCACTTGCATTAATTGAAAATATCCAAAGAGAAGAATTAAATGCATTAGAAGTTGCAAAAGCATATCAAAGATTAGTAACAGAATGTAATTTATCTCAAGAAGAAATTGCACAAAAAGTTGGAAAAACTCGTTCAGCAGTAACAAATTCAATCAGATTACTCAAACTTCCGCAAATTATTCAAGATAGCATTTTGCAGAATGAAATCACTTTTGGGCACGCAAGAGCTTTAATTAACATTCCAAACGAAGAAGATAGATTGTCAATTTTTAATAAAATTAAGCGAAATAATCTATCTGTACGCCAAGTCGAAAAATTAGTAAGAGAACTTTCTGAAGAAAAAAGTAAACCTAAAAAAAATGGAATTGATAGGTTGGAAATTTCAGAAAGAGACATTATTGCACGCGAAGATTTGGAAGGGAAATTACGTTCAATTTTTGCCACAAAAGTTAGTTGCAAGCAGAAAAAAGATGGTTCAGGCTCAATTGAAATTGATTTTTATTCAAATGAAGAATTGGATAGACTTTTTGAATTGTTTGAATTATTAAAATGACAAGATTTTACATTAATTTAATCTCATTTGTTCTTATTCTTTTTACAACTAATTCCGCCCAAATTGTTACAGATTCAGCAAAAGTTGAGCAAAAGAATTTTGAAATTACCGACCAAACTCCATTCGAAATGAAGAAAAATCCAACTTCCGCAATGTTACGAAGTGCAATTTTACCAGGTTGGGGACAATATTACAATGAATCTTATCTTAAAATTCCTGTCATTTGGGGAACTTCTGCAATTTTTATTTCAAGTTGGGTTTTAAACAACACAGAATTCAATAAATATGATGATTTATATCAAACTTCGAAAGATTATTCCGATTTTCAGTCTCGAGAATTTTATCGAGATCAAAGGGATATGTACGCTTTATTTATGGGATTAACATATTTGTTAAATATTGTAGATGCTTATGTTGATGCACATCTATTTGATTTTTCGTACGTAACAAGTGATTATCAAACAAAATCAACTGTAATCAACTTGCGAGTGAAATTGTGAAATATGAAAAAGTTAATAATTCATGTAATTGCCCTAATTGTTCTGAAAAAAATCCAATTTATGCTGAAGTTTGTTCAAATTGCGGAGCATTTATTCGAGATAGAATTAACACAATAGATATTTGGAAAACAATTTGGTCGCTTTTTGTAGAGCCGAATAGAACTATAAGAGATATTATTTTCACACGGAAAAAGAACGGTATTTGGGCAATTTTACCGATTTTTACTTGGGCATTATTTTCATGGATTTCAATATTTTTCAACTTCATAAATTATCAGACTGAATTAACAGATAATTATTTGAAATTCTACGGCTCAGTTTTGGGAATAATGTTATTTTCTATTCTGATTTGGGCAATCGCAAGTAAACACTTATTGCTCATATTTAATTATTATACAAGAATAAAGGATAATTTGGCTTTAATAATTTATTCCTTTACGCCTTGGATTTTATCTTTCTTCTTACTTCTATTAGTTAAATTAGGTTTATTTGGCGAGTTTTGGTTTACATTCAATCCATTACCTTGGAACATTAAACCATTTCCAGCTTACTTTATTCTAAGTTTTGAAGGATTATTTCTACTTTGGAGCATGGTTTTATTCTTCAGAAGTCAATTATTTTTACTTAAATCAAAATTATGGGCGGTATTAATCAATTTATTTTTTTATTTGATTATAGTTTTTTCTATTGCAGTATTTTTCTAAAGAATACTGCAATTTTATAATTTGTCAATCTGTTCAACAATCAATTATCTTCTGGATTATCAGAACTTTCCTTGTTTTTTGGTAATAAATTAGGATCAATTTTTACTTCTGTATCTTCAGCAGCATTAAAAGGTTGCGGTAAATCAACAGCCTTTATTAAATCAGTAATTACTCCTTGTGTACAATCACCAGAGCTTAATTTTGGATTTCCATATTCATAAATAGATTCTATGCAAAAATCAGCATAAATTACTGAACCATTTGAAGGCATAACAAAGTTTGAACCGCTATTTGTGAATTTGAATTCATTATAGAGTTTTTTCATAAATAAAGCCCAAATCGGTAACGCTGATTTTGCACCATCTCCTCGAACAACTTCAAGAGTAATTCGGTGGTCGTCAAAACCAACCCAAACACCAGCAACAATATCTTTTGTAAATCCAATAAACCATGCATCAGCCCAATTTTGTGTAGTTCCGGTTTTGCCTGCAGAAGTTTCAAAAAACTGAAATTTACTTCTAATTCCAGCACCAGTACCACTCTCAATAACCGATTCCAACATATTTGTAATTATGTAATTATTTGTTTCTGAAAGTGCTTCGCGAGTTTTGGGAGAGTTTTGTGTAAGTATAATTCCATTTTTATCTGTTACTCTATCAATTGAAAATGGTTCAACATAAATTCCGTGATTAGCAAAAGTTGAGAATACATTCACCATTTCGAGCGGCGTAACTTCAGTTGCTCCGAGTGAAATAGCAGGATAAAGTTCCAATTTGCTCGTAATTCCTAATCTTCTTGCAAGGTTTCCAATTTGCCAAAGTTCCACATGTCCTTCAACTATAAGTCGAGCGGCAACAATATTTTTAGATAATTTCAAACCGTCGCGTAAAGTCATAAATCCACCGACATCATTTGAATAATTACTTGGCGACCAACCGTTATAATCGAATTTTTGATTAAGAATAGGGTAGGCTGGATATAAACCATTCTCGATTGCGGTAGCATAAATTATTGGTTTAAAACTTGAGCCTGGATGTCGTTTTATTTGTGTTGCACGATTTAATCCGTAATAATCGTTGTTATCTCTTCCACCAATTAATGCTTTAATTTTCCCAGTTCGTTGGTCAATTGCAATCAAAGATACTTGAATTTTTGTTTTTTGCCGCAATAATGAATCAACAAAATTTTTATTGTTCTTTAATGAATGATAAATTTTTGTCTTCTCTTGTTTATTCTTTCCAGAACGATATTCAGACGTTTTTTTTATTTCTTCATCTAAAATTGTATTGTATAATTCTTGGTGATATTTCCAATTCCAACTTTTATCAAATTGTTTCTGAAATTCATTTAAATGTTCATCAACTGCTTCTCGAGCAAATTGTTGCATTTTGCTATCTAAAGTTGTGTGAATATTTAATCCATCTTTATATAAATTCAAATCGTTGGATTTGGCTAATTTTGAAACATTTTGTCGAATCAATTCAACAAAATGAGGTGCAAATTCGCTTTTAAAACCTCGTTTAATTTTTTCCATCGAGATTTTAATTGGCTGCTTTATAAATCGTTCGTACTCAGCCTCTGTAATAAAATCAACAACGAACATATTATGCAGAATAAGATTTCTTCTGTTGGTTGCTGCTTCAAAATGGGTTACAGGATTATAATATGCGGGTGATTTCAATTGAGCAATTAGCAATGCAGCTTCGGGAATGTTTAATTCCATTGGCTTTTTGTTGAAATAAGCTGCAGATGCCATTTCAATTCCGTATGCACCATTGCCAAAATATGAGTTGTTAAAATACATTGCAAGAATTTCGTGTTTTGTATAGTTTTTTTCAATTTGTACAGCGGTTATCCATTCTCTTATTTTTCGAATTCCAGTTTCAAACAAAGATTCATCGGAAGTTTTGAATGAATATAAATTTTTTGCAAGTTGTTGAGTTACTGTACTTCCACCTTCTTTTTTACCAAGGAATAGACTTTTTATCATTGCTTGAACAAATCTTTGAGCATCAACTCCCCAATGATCATAGAATTTTCTGTCTTCAGTAGCAATTAGTGCTTGAATTACTATTGGTGGAATAGAATCGAGTTCTGTTTCAACTCGGTTTTGAATGAAAAATTGACCGATAATTTTTCCATCTTCACTAAAAACATTGCTAGAAAGTTCTTGTTCCGGACTTTCCAATTGTTCGACTGAAGGTAATTCTGAAATAACATATTGAATAAAAACAAATACTACAATCAAAAATATTCCAACTGAAGAAATAATGAATGGTTTGCTAATAAATTTATTTTTGTTTTTCTTCAAATATTCTTTCATTTTATTTCCAACTTAATAATTTCAAATTTTTCACCATCATAAATTCCGTAATTCGGTTCTATTAACCAAGTGCCAAGATTTATATAAAAACCACTTTTGTATTGCAAGAATTCTTGTTTGTGCGAATGCCCAAAAACAACAAAATCGAATCCAAAATCAATCTTATTTTTCGCAAACTTAATCAGTTCTTCATTTTCATTTAAATCAATTTTTGAAGTATAATCTCTGCTTTTTTTGCTTGTTTTACTAACTAATTTTAATGCAAAATCTGGATGTAAGTAACTAAAAACTTTCTGAGCAAATTTGTTTCTAAAAATCTTTTTTAGAAAAAGATAACCTTTATCATTTGGATTGAATCCATCTCCGTGTGCAAGATAGAATTTCTTTCCGAAGAACGTAATTTCCTTCGAATTTTCAATTAATTCAGTACCAAATTCAGTTTGGAAGAAATCCAAATGCATAAAATCGTGATTTCCGATTAGATAAATAATTTTCGTCCCTTTTTCTGATAATTTTTTTAGAGCAGCAAATAATTGATAATATCCTTTTTGAACAACTTTTTTGTATTCGAACCAATAATCAAACAAATCACCAAGAATTATAAAGTGCGAAATATTTTCCAATTTGTTGATAAAATCAACAAGAATTTCTTCCTTATGATTTTCACGTATATTATTTTCTAATCCAAAATGTACATCGGAAATAAAAATTACTTTTTCGTTCAAAAAATGATCTTCCTTTATTTGTAAAATTGATGAGTTCAATTTAAGAAATTCCCGCTGAATTTTAATTATCTATAGATTTTTCAATTCTTTTAAAATTAATACTATTTAAAATCGCAAATTTGCATTATTTTTGAAACAATAATTTTTAGAGGTATCTAATGGCATTCAAAGGTTCATCATTAATTAGATCAACAATTTCAATGATACTTGCTGGCGGACAAGGAGAAAGATTAAGCCCATTAACAAAATATAGAACCAAACCATCTGTTCCATTTGGAGGAAAATATCGAATTATTGACTTTACTTTATCAAATTGTTTGAATTCTGGTTTACGAAAAATATACGTCCTTACTCAATACAAATCTGATTCACTTAACCAACATTTACACGAAGGTTGGAATATTTTTAATAGTGAATTAGGTGAATATGTTTATTCAATTCCACCACAACAAAAAATTGGGAACAATTGGTACACGGGAACAGCGAACGCAATTCTTCAAAATATGAATTTAATTACACCAACTCGAGCAAAAAATGTATTGATTCTTTCTGGTGACCACATTTACAAAATGGATTATCTAAAAATGGTAGAATATCACATGGAAAAGGAAGCTGATTTATCAATTGCATCGATGTATGTTCCACAAGATCATGCAAGTAGATTTGGGGTTTTAGATATCGATAAAAACTATAAAGTTATAAATTTTGTTGAAAAACCATCAAATCCACCAGAAGCACCAGACAAACCAGGTTTTACTTTTGTAAATATGGGAATTTATATTTTTAACACAACAAAATTGATTGAAGTATTTGAGAAAATGAAAGCCGCAAAACTTCCTGATGATGATTTCGGTAAACATGTAATTCCATATATGATACAAGAAGGTTATAATATTCGTTCATATAGATTTGTTGATGAAAATAAAAAGGAAACACCATATTGGGTAGATGTTGGAACTCTTGATAGTTACTATGCCGCAAGTATGGATTTAATTTCGATACAACCATTATTCAATTTTTATGATTTTGATTGGCCAATGAGAACAAAACAATTGCAATTTCCGCCAGCAAAAACCATTTCACATGAAGGTGAAAGAGTTGGTAGAGCTCTAAATTCAATCGTTTCTGACGGTACAATTATTTCTGGTGGTTTAGTGGAAAGATCAATTATTGGCTCAAATGTTCGAGTAAATAGTTATGCTTACGTTACAGATTCAATAATTTTTGATAACTGTGATATAGGAAGACATGCTAAAATCCGCCGTGCAATTATTGATAAAAATGTACATATTCCAGCTGGAATTGAAATTGGATTTGATCCTGAAGAAGATGCAAAAAAATTCACTGTTTCTGAAACAGGTATTGTAGTAATTCCAAAAAATTATAAATTTTAGTTGTAATAATGATTTTCTACCAAAAAGTTCCTTCTGAATTAAGATGGAACTTTTTTTTATTAACAATATAATTATACTACCAATCTACTTCTTTTCTAGTCAAAGGCATAGTCATACATCTACTTCCGCCGCCACCACGTGCTAATTCTGCACCATCGATAGTAACAATAAGTTTTTTGTATTTACTATGATCAAAATCTTGTTTTAGGAATTCTGTTGAATGAACAATTTCGAAGCCTTCGTTGTTCATTTCTTCTAATGTGTACTGATTACGTCCATAACCAATTACTTTTCCTGGTTCAAAACAGAAGAAGTTTGTTCCACTATGCCATTGTTCGCGTTCTTGAATCCATAAATCATCTTCGCCGCCACAAGCAATTGTATCTACTTCAATTCCAACAGTTTTTAAGCCTGACATTACGTTTTTAATATCTCGGAAGGTTACTTTTCCATTTTCAATTGAAATAAGTGTTGTTCGGTAATCGTGTTGATTGTAAATAACTGGTTCATAAACTAAAGCAAAGTCTTTGTCTAAAAATGTAAAAACCATATCAAGGTGAATAAATGATTCGGGTTTTGGTGGTAATTCTTGAATTATCATTCTAATTTTATCGTTACGTGTATTAGCAATAAAATCTATAAAAGAATCTATTGCTGTTGCGGTTGTACGCGAACTATTTCCAATTAAAAATACATTTTCTCGTGGAACAAGAAAATCTCCACCTTCAATTGAAAATTTCTGACTTTCTGTATGCGGTTTTAATCTGATTGTTTTGCTCATCAATTCGGGATGATAATCAAAAATACATTTCATTATCATTGCTTCGCGTTCACGAACTACACTAAACATACTTCCAATTAAAACATTTTCTCCAAAAGCCATTGATGCATCTCGAGTGAAGAAGAAATTATGTAGTGGCGCCAGTGAAAATCTCTCGTCGCTAACATATCTTGAATAAGTATTTCTTGAAATTGGAACACCTTCAATCAATTGTCGGGCGAGTTCTTTATTCGAAATTTTATAAAGATGATCTTCTAATTCCATCTTGTTTTCAAGTGTAATTATGTCGTTTATAAGTTTTTCTTTTGCTTTTTTGTGCGATAAGACTTCTTCAAGTAAATCCATAACCTCGTATGTTTTACTAACTTTATTCAGCACATCACGAAATTTTCCGTATTCTCTTTCTGCAATTGTAGGATTAAGAATATCGCTATATAATGCTCTTTCTGCATTTTCCGGTGTCATATTTTCAACTTCAGAACCGGGGGTATGAATTATTACTTCTTCCAATTTTCCAATTTCAGAATTAATTTGTGCCATAAAATGTATCTCTATAAGTTTTCTAAAAAGTATTCAGTTATTTTTTGATATAAGTTGAGTGCATCCTTTCCACCAACTCCATGTTTTGAGCCAATGTATGGATAATAATCAACTCGTTTATTTAACGTTGTTGCTTTAGCCAAAAATGAAAGAGTTTGTTGCCAAACAACAACATCGTCCGAAGTACCATGAACAAGTAAAAGTTTTCCATTCAAATTAGGAATGTAATTCAATAAACTGGTTTCTTCCATTCCAACTTTATTTGTTACTTCTGTTCCCATGTAACGTTCGCCATACATAATTTCATAAAAACGCCAATCTATAACAGCGCCACCTGCAACACCAACTTTAAAAGCATTATTACTACGCAACATAAGCGATGTTGTCATAAAACCACCGTAACTCCAACCAAAAACTCCAAATCTTTCTGAATCAATATATGAAAGAGATTTTAGATAATTTACACCAACTAGTTGATCTTCAACTTCGATTGAACCGTTTCTGTGCCAGGTTGCTTGCTCAAATTGCAAACCACGATTGTCTGAACCACGATTATCAATTGTAAAGATGAAATATCCCTTTTGTGCCATTTGGTGAAACCACAAATCATATCTACCAAAAGTAAAAGTATTTTGAATTAATTGAACATGAGGTCCACCATAAACATAGAAAATAACGGGGTACTTTTTTGTGGAATCAAAGTTTACGGGGTAAATTAATCTTGAAAATAAGTCATTTCCATCCGAAGCTTTTAATGTAAATGTTTTTTGTTTGCCCAGATTGTAATTTTCCAACGGATTCTTTGAATTCAAAAGAGTTTTGACTATATCTCCAGATAATTTATTTAGAGTTATTTCTCTTGGCGTAGTAAATGAAGAAAATTTATCAATAAAATACTTGCCATTTTCTGAAAAAAGTAAATTGTGAGTGCCATTTTCTTTTACAATTCTACTAATATTCTCATTTCTTATATTCACTAAATACTGTTTTTTTTCGATTGGAGAATCTTTTGTAGCAGTAATTACAAACTCATTGTTACTTATCATTTTATCAATTGATTGAACAATCCAATCTCCATTTGTAACTTGTTTAATCAAGTTACCATCAGTATCATATAAGTATAAATGATTCCAATTATTTCTTTCAGAAAACCAAAGAAATTTATCATTTGAACCTGGCAAAAAGTAAAGTGGAGTCTCAGGTTCTACATATTTTTCAGACTTCTCTTCGAAAAGTAATTTCTCTTGTTCACCAGTTAAAACATTGTATTTAAATAATTTAAGATGATTTTGTAATCGATTTAGATGTGCAACAAACAAATATTTTTCATCAGGACTCCAAGTAACTGAAGTCAGATATTGTTCCTTTTCACCATTTGTATTCAGAAAGATTACATTTTTTGTCTTTACATCAAAAACTCCAATTTTTAGAATTTCACTCGGCATTCCATTCATTGGATATTTTATATTTTGCAATTTTGCAGGTCTATTAGCAACATCAGTAAAATCTATAATTGGGTAATCAGTAACATTTGAAACATCTTTTTGGTAAAAAGCAATTTTTTGATTATTTGGCGAAAAAAAGATTCCACCAGAAATACCAAATTCATTTCTGCTAATTGTTTGCCCCGAAATTATATCGAGATTTTCTTCGTTTGTGATAGGAAAAGAGTTGAATTGATCGACAAACCAAATATTATTTTTCAGATTAGCGACAGCAAATTCTTGATTTTTAGATATTTCCCAAGAATCAAATTCATTATTTGAAAATTGAATTTCGGTTACATTTCCTAAATATGGTTGAATTTTGACAAATCTATTGGATTCTGAAAATGATACTTCCTCTTTGGAAAGGGAATACAAGCTATGTAAAGAATACAATTTCTCGAAACCTTTAGAAACTAATATTTGGTTGATTTTATCAAGGGTAAGTTTATCTTTTTGTCCATCAACATCTTCAAATAATATCGCGTCTTTTTCAATCCAAAAATATTTATTAAGGTCTAAAAACCAGTTTAATTTTTGAAGATTTTCGGGAGCAAGAATTGAGTACGAATTTAGTACAACATCTTCAGTTGAAAAATCCTTTTTCTGTGCAATAAATGAAATGAAACTGAATAAAACGAGTAATAATAAAAATCTGAATTTCATAAATTCTCTTTATTTAACGAGTAAAATTAATGTTTATTGTATGAACAACAAAAAAGAATTGTAAAAATTGACTTTAATAGTTAAGTTTGCAACTTGAAATTTTAGAGAAATCAAGGTGAAAAATGTTAAATACTGATGGAATTATAGTACAAGTTATTGGACCGGTAGTTGATATCGATTTTGAGGAAGGTAAACTTCCTGCAATTTATAATGCAATTCATGTTCCAAGAACAAATCTTGACGGAAAAGATGAAATTCTTGTTCTTGAAGTGCAACAACATCTCGGTGAAAACAGAGTTAGAACAATAGCGATGGATTCTACTGATGGTTTAGTACGAGGAATGAAAGCAAAAAATACCGAACAACCAATATCAATACCAGTTGGACCAGAAACACTTGGTCGATTAATAAGTGTAATAGGCGAGGGTATTGACGGTTTAGGTGAAATTAAAACAAATCAGAAAGCAGCAATTCATAGACATGCTCCCGAATTTAAGACAATTACAACTTCACAAGAAATGTTTGAAACCGGAATAAAGGTTATCGATTTACTTGAACCATATTCAAAAGGAGGAAAAACAGGTCTTTTCGGCGGAGCTGGTGTTGGCAAAACAGTTATTATTATGGAATTAATTCACAATATTGCTAAACAACATGGTGGATATTCTGTTTTTACTGGAGTTGGTGAAAGAACACGAGAAGGAAATGACTTGTGGCTCGAAATGAAAGAATCCGGCGTACTTGATAAAACAGCATTAGTTTTTGGACAGATGAACGAACCACCAGGAGCACGTTTGAGAGTTGGTTTGACAGGTTTAACAATTGCAGAATATTTTAGAGATGTAGAAAAGCGTGATGTGCTATTGTTTATTGATAACATATTCCGTTTTACACAAGCTGGTTCTGAAGTTAGTGCTTTACTCGGACGTATGCCTTCAGCAGTAGGTTATCAGCCAAATTTGGCATCGGAAATGGGCGAATTGCAAGAAAGAATTACTTCTACTTCAGATGGTTCAATTACATCGGTTCAAGCAATTTATGTTCCAGCTGACGACTTAACTGATCCTGCTCCCGCAACAGCGTTTTCACATCTTGATGCCACAACTGTACTTAGCAGAAGAATTTCAGAATTAGGAATATATCCTGCTGTTGACCCACTTGATTCTACTTCAAGAATTCTTGAACCAGGAATATTAGGTGAAGAACATTATAATGTTGCAAAACAAGTAAAAGAAATATTGCAAGCATACCGCGATTTACAAGATATTATAAATATTCTTGGTATGGATGAACTTTCAGAAGATGATAAAATTACTGTAAAACGTGCAAGAAGAATTGAAAGATTTTTAAGTCAACCATTTCATGTCGCTGAACAATTCACAGGTATGGCTGGAAAATATGTAAAACTTGAAGATACAATTCGAAGTTTTAAGGAAATATTAGATGGTAAGCACGATGAATTGCCTGAAGCAGCATTTATGTATGTTGGAACAATAGAAGAAGCCGTTGAAAAAGCAAAACAAATGAATTCATAATGAAAGAAAAACTGTTACATATCGAAATAGTTTCGCCTTCAAAACCAATATTTAACGGAGAAGTTAAAAGTATAACTTTACCTGGGACAGAAGGGAATTTTCAAGTATTATATAACCATGCTCCAATTTTAAGTTCCTTAACAATTGGAATAATTAAGATTGAAGATGTAAACGGAAATAAAAGAAATATATCTACTTCTGGTGGAAGCGTTGAGGTTAAAAATAATTCTGTAGTAGTACTTGCTAATTCAGCTGAATTTGAAGATGAAATAGATACAAACCGAGCTCAAAAAGCTAAAGAACGTGCTGAAAAAAGACTAAATAATAAGTCTTCAGTAGACATTGACGTAACACGTGCAGAATTAGCATTAGCAAGAGCATTAAATAGACTTAAAATTTCTAAATAAACTTATCTTAAAAGGCAAGATGATTCTTGCCTTTTTCTAAATAAAAAATCAAAATAATAAAAAACAGCAAATAGTATATATTTAAATTAAAAAGCAAAAGGCAACTTTACATAATATATATTATGCGTGTTGTTAATGTAAAGAAAAAGCCTTATCTTATTTAAGTATAAGGCTTTACAAAATATAACAAAATATATAATTTATTCAGATTTCTTGAATATTATGCACGTTACAGTTTTATCATCACCACCCATATTAATTGTCATTCCATATGGTTTATTTTGATTTATTTTAATTTGTGAACTCTTAGCTTTTCCTGTTAATTGTTGCCAAATTGTAACTGCTTGATGAATTCCTGTTGCCC
Source organism: Melioribacter roseus (assembly GCA_020726285.1). GTDB lineage: Bacteria > Bacteroidota > Ignavibacteria > Ignavibacteriales > Melioribacteraceae > WGAL01. The sequence goes on along the minus strand of DYSW01000002.1, from coordinate 104,898 downwards.
CAACAGGATGTCCCCAACCAACTAAACCTCCTGTAGTATTGAATGGAACTTCACCATCTCGTGTAGTTTTGCCACTAATTACAAATTCTGGACCTTTACCAAATTCAGCAAAACCTAAAGCTTCAATAGCCATTATTCCAGCAATCGAAAAGCAATCATGTGCTTCAACTGTTCCAATTTCATCTTTTGTAATTCCAGCTTTTAAAAATGCATTTTGAACTGCTTTTTGCGTTGTAAGCAACTTTGTTGCATCTTCTGGTTTTGTAGTAATATCATCTTCAGCTTGAGCAAAAGAAACTACTTCAATTGCATCAGATTTTGAGATATTACATCTTTTTAATCCATCTTCAGTCATTAATGCTATTGCTGAAGCTGCATCTGATACTTTTGAACAATCAAATACTGTTAAGTTTTCAACAAAACTCTTTTTATTAGGTTCAATTGAGGCTGTTTTCTCTAAATCTGTATCCGAATTATGAAATTCCTGAGCTGTATTATCTAAACGAGCATTTTCGATAGCATTTTGATACCATTTAACCATCGCTTTTCTTGTTATGTCTTTGCCGTATTTTTCATAATATGCTCCGGCTCGGTCACTAAATTGGCCAGGAAAAAAATGTGCATGTCCATCTTTGCGATGAGCCCACCATCCAGCAGTTGCTAAAACATCAGCTCCATAAACAGCTTTCATTGTATTTTGAACTTCAAAACCGAGTGCTAAAACAACTTCTGATTCACCAGAAAGTAAAAATTTGATTGCTGTTGCAAGTGCTAGTCCACCTGAGCCACATGCTCCCTCAACTCGTGTAGAAGGTTTGTACCTTAATTTATCATCTATGAAAGGAGCATAACCTGGCAAATTACCCTGATTATTGTATTGAGAGGCTGCAAAATTACTGATAACAATTTCATCTACATTCTCTGCTCCATTAATCATTTTGATAGTTGATTGTCCAGCTTCTTTTATATAGTGTTCAATTCCAGGTCTTGAATTTTTTGGATTAAATTCTTTTCTTCCAGTTCCCATTGAAATTGTGTTATATCCAGCAGTTAAATATATTTTCTTTTTCATCGTAACTCCTAACCTAAATAATTATTAATTGGGCCATAAGCATGAAAAAAACCAGTTTTCATAACATCATTTACATCTTTTTCTGTTTTTGCAACATTAAGTGTTACAAGTTTTTCACCAATTGCTTTACTTGCTTTCATATATTTTATAGACAACTCTGCTCCCAAAGAATTAGTATCCTTCAAATTATAAAAATATTCAGAAATTGGGTTTTCATTTTCTTTGATTTTAATAGCTTCTTTCCAAGTAAGATGTTTTTTAGGAAGTTGTCCAAGAATTTCTTCTACAGGAAATACATCTTCAATATTAACATAAGCATTGCTTGGAAAATCAAATATGTTTGTCATTTTTCCTTTTTGATATTTGAAAAATCCATCTTTCTGAGTTCCATCTGAATTCTGTCCACCTCGAATATTCATTTCAAATAGTTTGTCTAATAATTCGCTGTGAATTTCTTCATCAACAAAATATGGGTTCATAACACTCATAATGTAGATACAAACATCAATTCCAACATAATCAATAAGTTGAAAAATACCCATCGGTCGAATCATATAATCTTGCGTAATTTTATTTACGATGTAAACAGATTTTGCAAAACCGTACTTTTCCTGCAATTCTTCAACCATTTTTATTCCGAAAAGTGCATCTCGCATAAAATGTCCATTTCCAATAAATCCAGCAATATCATTTGAATTTACAACAAACTTTTTCAGATTTTTGGCATAAGTTTGAGCAAATTCAGTTATTTCTGGTAGCGTTGATTCTGAATTTATCAACTCAACCAACTTTTGAATTGCTGGTGGATTATAAAAATGAAAGCCAATTATTCTACCACCGAGATTCGCTTTTTCATTAAGATATGAAATTGGAACTGACGAAGTGTTTGTGAAATACCATGGTTGGTTTTTTGAATTATCATCAATTTGTGTGAATAATTTTATTTTCAATTCAGGATTTTCGTTTACAGCTTCAAAGATTATTTCGGAATTGTAAGCGGTTTCCATTCTTGTTGATGTTCGAATATTTGCCAATACTTTGCCAATGTAATCATCAATTATTTGGGAATTATTCACAAGTTCTAAATTTTCTTTATACATCTCCCGAAGTTGAATAATTTTTTTTTCAGCAATTTTTCTTATTTGAACTCTAACGTATTCAATTAATCCTGATAACGCTTTGTTCGAGATATCAATTGCGTTTAGAACAAATACTTTGTCTTGATTTTCCTTTCTAAAATTCAAATCTGTAATTTCAACTGCAGTTAATAAAAGAATTCCACTTCCCATTTTGCCTGCAGCTCCCAAAATAGAAATATTTGTTAGTTTTTCGTCGTAATTCATATAATCTCCTTTCTGTAATTAATTGTTTTCCACCATCTCAAATGAAAGGCAGCATTTCAATTTTGTACAAGGTCCAGTTAACTTTGATGAATTTGTGTTGATGTTTTGATCATTTATCATATTAGTTTGAATTTTCTTAAAAGAATTTAAAAAAGTAGAACAACAATAAACTCTTCCACAAGAGCCAAGTCCACCAACAATTTGGGCTTCATCACGAACCCCAATTTGTCGCAATTCAATTCTGGTTTTAAAATTATTGGCTAAATCTTTTGCTAATAATCTAAAATCTACTCTTCCATCAGCAGTATAAAAAAAGAACAACTTTTTCCTATCAAATTGGAAATGCACTTTAACAAGTTTCATATCTAATTGATATTTAGTAGCTAATTCTCTAAAAATTGTTCGTGATTCTTTGGCTTCCCTTTCATTTTCTTCTTTTTTATCTAAATCTTTTTTTCCAACTAACCTCGAAACTACGGGTAAAAATTCATTTGATAAATCGAAGAGATTCCTTTTCATATTTACTAGCTTCCCTACTTCCTTTACTTTGCAAATGTCAAATGAAGTTCTATCGGTTTCTATTAAATATTCGCCAACTCGAACATTTTTTTCAAAAGATTCTGGAATTTCGCAGAAATGATTTCCCCAAATTCCTTCAGATTCCACTTCAATAATATTTCTTTCATCCCATGTGTGGAATTGATTTATGCTAACTTTACAATCTGAGCAAGAATTGCTGTTTATAATGGAATTTGTAAACAAATCGAATATTTTATATTTAAAATGGTCGTTTGCTTTGCTTTCTAAAATTTCCTTATCCCGAGTAGTTTTAGTAGCAATTTTTTGGAAGGATAAATCTATATGTATCATTTTTACCTATTACTTATTGTCGATATTTCAAAGATTAAATTCATAAATAGAATCTTTGAATTAATGTTCGTTTTTGTGTATGAAAAGTACTTATCTAAGTTTTGTTGAACAAGATAGAAATTGTATTTAGTCTGACTACTATTCATCTTTGAATAGGTTTCATTTAGATTAGAAAAAGTATATTGATCAAAATTTAACATATTTTTTTCAGCATCATTCAACCAAATTTTTAATAAATATATAACAAAATCTAACTTTTCGTTTACGTTTTCATAAATCTGTGATAAATAATTGAAAGCAGTAAAATATTTTTTTGTGATTGCAAATCTAAAGAAATTTGTTAACAAATCAGACAAGTCTATATTTTTTAATTGTAATAAATCAATAGCAGATACGTAAGAACCATGAGCAAATGGAATGACTGAATTTGCTTTTTCTGGTTCAATCTGAAAATTATTAGTTAAAATACTAAATACTTCTTCTTCCATAAGTGGATTGAAATCAAAAACCCAACAACGTGATAAAATTGTGCTTACAATTTGGTTCTTATCTTCAACTAAAATGATAAATAAAGTCGATTCTGGTGGTTCTTCTAAAATTTTGAGTAAACTATTCTGGGCTTCGATAGACATTTGTTCGGCATAATCAATAATGATAACATTAGTTCCATTTTCATTTCGTGTAATCGACAAATCTTTTTTTAAATCTCGAATTATATCAATTGAAATGTTAGTCTTTTCTTTAAAATAAATTGGATGAAAAGGATTTTCGGATTTCTTTGTTATTTGAGTTTTGATTAGTTTTAGAATATTTTCGGGAATATTTTTCTTATCCCCGTCATCATCAGATTGCTTATTTGGAATTGGGAAAACATAATTTACATAAGGTTTTACAAATTGATTTACAAGCCCAATTGTTTTTTGTGGATTTTCGGAAGTATAAACATTTAAATACCTTGCTATATCAATAGCAAAAGCAAATTTTCCAATTCCATATTGTCCAGAAAACAGTAATCCATTCGGTTTAATGTTAGAATCAAGTAGTTTTTGGAGTTTTATTTTATTGTTTTGGTTACCTGGAATATTCTTAAAAAGTTCGTACTTCAAGATATTATCAAGAATATTCGTCTTCGTCGAAAAAGAATTCTTCATTTGATGGATAATCAGGCCAAATATCTTCTATTGTTTCGTAAATTTCACCATCGTCATCAAGTTCTTCAAGGTTTTCAATTACTTCATATGGGGCGCCAATTCTGTCGGCAAAATCTATTAATTCCTCTTTTGTTGCTGGCCAAGGGGCATCATCTAAATAAGCTGCTAATTCTACAGTCCAAATCATATTTTAGTAACCTCTGAGTTTTTCCGAATTGATAAATAATCAAATAATTTGATATCATCGTAAATAAAATTTCGTGGATTTAATGCAATTCCATTGTGTCTAACTTCGTAGTGAAGATGCGGACCTGTTGATAATTGACCACTATTTCCTGAAGTTGCAATTAAATCTCCCCTTTCTACCTTTTGTCCTTCCTTCACAACAATTGAGTTCAAATGCCCATAAACTGTTGTATATCCAAAACCATGATTTAATATCAGTGTATTTCCAAAACCATCTTTTTGCCCAGCAAAAGCAACAATTGCATTTCCTGGAGCATAAACATCTGTACCAATATCTGCAATAAAATCGAGACCGTTATGCATTCTTGTAATTTTAAGTATTGGATGTGCACGTAATCCAAAACGATCGCCATATTGCGCAACAATTGGTGCGATTGCAGGAATTGCATCATAAAGTTCGTTGTCAAATTCAAATTTGCTAACTATTTCGTTATAATTTTTCTTTTCAATAGTTAGTTTATGAGAAAGAGAATTAACCAAATAATCAAGGTTGCTAACTAAATCTGAAACATCGACAGAAGAAAATTCAGAATAGTTTTCAGAACGGCTTCCACCCATTCCAACTTCATAAACATTTTCTTCCAAAGGTTCAAGATTGGCACGTAATCGTAATTGTTTATCTATTTCTTGCAAATTTTTGAATTCTTCGTCAAATTGAAGAATCGTTTCTTCGTATGTTTCTAATTTATCTACAAGAAGTTTGTTCTGCTTTTTAAGATACTCTATTTGCATTTCAGGATTATTCACACGAAAAATGAAATATATACTTGTAGAAATTACCGCTCCAAAAAATATTGAGGCAATTAGTAAACCAATTGCTACTTTACCTTTGAACTTCTTAATTTCTTCAAATTTTAGTTTAGTATGCGAGAAATAATAATATCTTTTCATAACGTGCGAAAATAGTAAAAAAAATAGTGTTCACAAAATTATTTTAGGTTAAAATTGACTACTCAAAGTCATGTTCAAAATAATTAACAATTCGTTCACTTTCCTGATGTTTATCACGAATTTTGTTTTGTAACCTATTCTGCAATTCTTGTGCCGCATCAAATCCGTAATGTTTAAGTAAATAATTCATTGCTATTGTTTCAGCAATAACAGTAATATTTTTCCCTGGAAAGATTGGTAATCGTACGTATAAAATCTTAACATCATCAATAGTAACTTCCATTTTGTCAAGACCAGTACGTGTGTAAACTTCCTTTTCATCCCAAACTTCTAATTCAATTACAACTTCCAATCTTTTTTGAAACCGAATTGAACGAACTCCAAACATTCTTTCTACGTCAAGTATTCCTATTCCACGGATTTCCATTGAATGCTGAATAACATCTGTGCCAGCTCCAATTAAGATATTTTCTCCTTTTTTGGTGAAAATCACAATATCATCTGCAACTAATCTGTGACCTCTTTCTACCAAATCTAAAGCAACTTCACTTTTCCCTATTCCAGATTTTCCAACAATCAAAATTCCAACTCCATAAACGTCCACAAATGACCCATGTATTGTAATTCTTTTTGAAAATTGATCTTCTAAAAAATCACTTATTAAATAGGCTGATTTCGTGGAATTTGAAGCCATTTGCAAAACTGCAATATCTCGTTCAATTGCTAAGTCTATAAGTTCTTGACAAGGTTGGTTTCCGTTTGTAATTACAAAACAAGGTATATCGAAAGTTAAAAGTTGTTGTAAAGTTGAGAGTCTCTTTTCCTTAGAAAGTTTGTCGCAATACTGACTTTCGGTATTTCCAATTAATTGAATTCGATTATACGTAAACAAATCAACAAACCCGGCTAATGCTAAACCGGGTCTGTGTAAATTTGGTTCATTAATTTGCTTAGTCATTCCAATTTCTGCAGGTGTAAGCAACTTCATATTAAATAATTTTTTAGTATTATTATAAAAGAATGCAACAGAAATTGATTCTTTTTGAGCAATACTTTTTTTATCTATTTTCATTAGTGTTCTATCTGAAGTGATTTATATTTTCTAATTTGTCTTTTGGCTTTGCTAATTGCATTTGCTATTGACTTCTTAAAATCATCTGTTTCTTCAGATACATTGAGTGTTTTTCCTGGAATTTGATAAATTAACTCAACTTTCTTGATGCTATCTTTTAGATGCGTGTAACTGAGAATTACTTCAACTGCCATAATAGTATCATAAATTTTAGTTAGAGAGTTCACTTCAGAAGTAATGTATTCCTTCAATGAATCTGAAGCTTTGAATTTTCGCGAGGTTATTTGGATATTCATAACGTCTCTCCTATGATTTGGGATGTGATTGTTTGTATACTTTTTTCAAATGTTCAACACTTACGTGTGTATAGATTTGAGTTGTGGATAAATTTTCGTGACCAAGTAATTCTTTTACTGCAAGTAAATCCGCTCCGTTATCTAACATGTGAGTTGCTGCACTATGCCGAAAAGTGTGCGGAGTTTGTTTTTCGGATGAAGCTGAGTCTTTTGTATAATGTTTAACCAAGTATTGAATTTGTCGTGGTGTTACTCTCAAACCTTTTTTTGTTAAAAAAAGTGGTGAATTTTTGTTGGAATTTCTTTCTTTAATTTGAGTTATCAATTTTTCACGAATCTTTCTACTTATTGGAACAAACCTTGTCTTAGAACCTTTACCAAAAATTCTGATATGATTATTAGCAAAATCTAAATCCGAAATATTCAAATTGCACAATTCTGAGACTCTCAAAGCGTCTCCATAAAGTAACTCAAACATAAGCATAACTTCTGATTTATTATCGGGATTTTCTTTCTCTATTTGATTAATAATTTCATAAAACATTTCTTCAGATAATGTTTTTGGTAATTTTCTTGCTTTTTTTGGTGAACTAATATTTACAAATGAATTATTTTCAACAATTTCTCTTTTTAGCAAAAAGTTAAAGAACCTTCGTAAAGCACTTAATTTTCTACGAACAGAAGCAGTTTCCATCTTTTGCTCATTTAGATAAAAAAGGTATCTGCGAATAAATCTTTCATTTATTTGTGAATACATAGTTACACTATTTTTTTCAATGAACTTAATAAATTGAAGAATATCAATTTTATATGCTTCTATTGTTTTAAGTGAAGCTCTTTTAACTCCAACTAATTCTATCAGATATTCTTCAGAATATTTTTCTAAATTGGATATTAACACGCTAATTAATTTTATCTGAAATAAAAAGTGTTGATTGTGAATTTGGGAATTGACCCAAATCTGAATTTTGGTTTGTGTTTGCTATCGAGGCTAAAACTAAAATTTTGAATTCATTTTTGTCAATTTCAACTTCTGGAATGAACATCATTTCGTTAATAATATTTTCAAAATCTATAGAATTAATAATTCCCAAATTCATAAGTTTTAGTAAATAATTATATTTTTCCGTTCCGATATGATTCAGTTCAGTTTCATCCAAAAACCTATTCCCAATTGGTGGATTTAATAAACCCTCAGCTTTCAGTTGAATCATTTTTTCAAATAGGATACTAAAAGCGGCATAAACTTGCTTTTCATCAAATTCTTTGGAGTTATTAAAAATATCAATAACTTCGTCCAAATCCTTCCTAATCTGAAGTTCTTCAATAATAGTTAGTAAAATATTTATGAATTCTTTATTCAACTTGTTCCTTAATTAACTCAATAGCAAAAAGTTCATTTACTAAACTATTTTCAATCTTTTCCATTTTTTTCTTTGAAATTGCATCTGTGTCATTATAATTCTGAAGATGTAAAACGCCGTGCACAATTAATCTAATTATCTCAACATTTAATGAATTCTTATAAATAAGTGCATTTTCATTGGCAACTTCGTAAGAAATATAAAGTTCAGCATCAATCTCTTTTGGATTTTGGGAATAATCGAGTGTAACAATATCCGTTACGTAATTGTGGTTTAAGTACTCAGTATTAATAGCCAAAATAGATTGAGAATTTACAAAATGTATCTCGAGATTTGTAATTTCAAACTCGAAATAATTAGCTAAATATTTTATTATTTGGTGGATTTTCCGTTTATCGATTTTGAACTTAGTTGTTGTGCTAATTTGCAAAGATTTCACCAAGATTTCCTCTATAAATTCAATGGTGAATATAAATAATTAGAGTGATATTTCCAATCTTTCCTTTGAAGCAAAAATCTTTGTCTTGGATTTTAATTGAGATTTTGCAATTTTTTTGCTAAGATTTAGCATTAACTCAAGTTGTTTATCTTCCAAATGTGGATCAAAATGGAAAAGAAATAATTTCTTCACTTTTGCTATATGCGAAAAATACGTAACTGATGCATTATTCGAATGACCCCAACCCAAATAATTAGAAAAACCATACTCAAAAAACTGAGAATCATGAATAAGTACATCTGAATTCAAACAAAAGTGTAATAATTCTTTATTTAATTCAGAAATTGAACCAATATTTGGATGAAATTCGTCTCCATTGCAATAAATTTCGTTGTCTGTCATAAATACTGCAGATTTTCCGTTGTGTTCCATTTTATACGAAAACGTACCTTCAGAATGATGATTTTGAATTTTTGAATAATTTATTCCATTGATAATAAAAGAATATTGCTTTGAGATATTCACGAAATTCAGTTCATGTTTTACTGCATCTTCAAAACTTATTGGGAAAAAGGGTGAACTCATTTGTTTTGTGAAAAGCTCTTTCCCTTCTGAAATTGTTTCATTGTTGTAATATATCGTAATTTTACAATCCTGATTTTTAAGTGGAGCAAAGAACGGCAAACCTTGTATATGATCCCAATGATAGTGAGTAAAAAGTATGTTTATCTTCTTAATTTCTTTTCGTTTCTGAATATCATTACCAAGTGGAAAAATACCAGTTCCCGCATCAATAATTGTAATTTCATCTGGAATTTCTTCGTTAACTACTTCAATACATGTTGTATTTCCACCAAATTTGGAAAATTTTCTATCAGAGACTGGAACAGAGCCACGAACTCCCCAAAATTTAATTTTCATTTTGTTGCTCTCTAAAAGATTGCATCGTTATTTCTGTATAATCGATATAATGTTGAGCAGATTTTTCAAAATAATCAATTTCATCTTTAGTTAAATATCTTACAATTTTTGCAGGAACGCCAGCAACTAAAACTCCGCTTGGCACAACAAAATTTGGACGTACAACTGAACCAGCTGCCACTATTGAATTTTCTTTTACAATCGCACCATCCAAAACTACTGCACCAATTCCGATTAATGTTAAATCTTCAATTGTACAACCGTGTAACTTAACAGCATGTCCAATGGTAACTTTATTACCAATACTTAATGGAAATTCATTTACGGTTACATGTAACATAGATAAATCTTGTATATTTGTCATTTTTCCAATTTTTACCCAATTTACATCACCACGAACAATAGAATTGTGCCAGATTGAAGAATTTTCCCCAATCTCAACATTTCCAACAATTTTCACTCCAGGTCCAACAAATACAGATGAATGGATTCTTGGAGAAAATTCTTTGTAGGAGTATAAAAAGTGTTCTTTGTTTAAGTATTTAAAGTTTTGGTTCATAACAAATAATATTTTGGGAAAAAAATAATAATTCTATTTCAAGAATCAATTGATATAAATCACATTATAAAAGTATTTTTAATGAAGTACGCAATTCGACATAATTTGAATTCGTAATTAAAAAATCTTCATTAAGATATTCTGCTGAAATTAGGAATTGGTAATATCTCAAAAAATTATAAAATGAGGTAATTTTGATAGAATTTATAGTTAAAACATCACCTTGTAAAAAAATAATTTTAGTTGCATCTTCTGTTCGATGTCCAAAATTTATATCTCCACCAACATTCTCTTCAACTTCCGCATTTTCGTCTAATGGATTTTTCCCATTTCGATAAAACTTATAATTTATCTCAAAATCTAAATCTCGAGTTAAAGAAAACTTATAGAGTAATCCAAAAAGTTCACTATTCGGCATTAAATTATCGTTCATAAGTTTATCAAAATGAGTGAAATTATTTCCAAAAAGATGATGAGTGTAAAAATAAGGCTCGATATGAATAAATTGTGCAGAAAAGAAATCACTTTCGAAAACTGACGGAATGAAAGAAATACCAAAATCCCACATTGTTTTATTACCGTACCAACCACTTCCAATTTGCCCAAAATCCATATCATCAACAAAAAATGAACCGTATAATGACATAAAATTGAATAGATTTTCAATTTTAATATCTGTAAAGAGAATTGTATTATCTCTATCTTGATTGTAATGCTCTATACTTTTGTAGAATGCCAACGGATTAACATAACTTAAATCGATTCCACGATTGCTATAAATTGCAAGCTCTCCTAAACTGAAATTTGTGTTTTTTGTGATTTGAGCCGAAAGCCGATGAAACACAAAATATTTTTCCAAAACATCTCTTTTCGTCTCGTTTTGTGGATTTTCATCTTGCATTAGCTTTGCGTGCAAATAAGAAAAGTTGAAGATATTGTATTTTATTTGCATTTGTGCAAAATCAAAAATTGGTGCATTTTCGCCTAAAACCGATTTTTCATTTCCGTAACCAAGTTTAATTCTGTCTCTTCCAAATCTAAAAATAAAATTCTGATTCTGATATATTAAACTCCCGCGAGTTTCATCATAAAAACTACTACCAGCTTGGGAATCTGGTAAATTGAATTTATAATTATTGTCATATTCAGTATCTTCTACTAAGATTGATTTTTCCCCGAAAAACGAGCCATTTATTCCTTGAATTTGAAATCCAAAATTGTTGGCAAATGTACCTCCAATTTCTCCTCCAAATTTAAATGGAGCAACGGAAACTGCCTTTTTATCATCAATTTGTGAGATGAATTTTGTCTCGCTGAGTAATTTGACATATAAATTATTGTTGGAATTATCTTTATTGAAATAAAAAAATCTTGTTCCACGTGTTACTGCAAAATTAGGATTGTCAACAATTGATTGAATACTTTTAGTTTCACCCGTAATCTCAAGTTGAAATTCATCTAAAAAATCATCTAATTTAGCTTGGTCAATCGAGCTTAATTTTGTCTTGTTGATTTCAGATAAATAACCGCCAATTTCTTTCCCACTTTTAGGAATTTCGAATGAATTGTAATTGGTAATAAAATTTGCAACTGATATTCTTTCTAAAAAAGAGTATATTTTGTGGTCAACTGGAACAAAATTCACTTGTGAATATGAAATTTGGGAAACAACCAAAAATAAAAATACAATTTTTCTCATCTAACTTCTTCCCATTGCTTCGAAATTGATTTATTGAACAAAAGTACGCTAATTGCATTTATAAACCAAGAAAGTAGAATTCGCCAATGTCCAAATTTGCGATATCTTCGCGGAGATTCGAATATTTTAAACTTTTGATAAAAAAGAATTTTACCTTTTCGGCGTAATCTCATAAAAAGGTCAAAATCTTCACCCGCGACTTTATTTTCGTCATAACCGCCAATTTCGATAAAGTCTCGTTTTTTAATAACTTGGCATTCTCCTCTACCCATTCCCATTCCCAAATAATTAAGTAAGTGAAAATATTGATTATAAAATGACAAGAATATTTTGTCAGATAATTTCTCTTCTTCTGGGAAAACTTGGACTGCAAATGTTAGGGCGATAAAATTATGATTTATAAATTTTCGTTCAATTATTTCGAAGAATTTTTCATAGTTTTCGATTTTCACATCACAATTGATGAAAATTAGAATTTCGCCTTCAGCATTTTGAGCACCAACATTTCTTCCCTCTGCAATTCTTTGTCGGCGATTTTCAGAATGAATAAACACTTTGTTTGTGAATTTACGGGCGATTTCGGTTGTCTTGTCTTTGCTACCGCCATCTGAAATAATTATTTCGAAAGAATAATTTGATGTTTTTTGGTAATCTCGCAAAGTTGAAAGCAAATTACTAATCAGTTTTTGTTCATTCAAAGTGGGAATTATAAATGAATACTTTATTTTTTGATTAGTAAACAATTGAAAATCCAGCAAAATTTGGAGAAATGCGAATTCCAGGCATTGGAAAATGTAGGTAATCTAACGAATTTTTAATGAAATTAGCAAATTTACCGTGAATTGGTAATTCAAGCGGATCATAATCTAAAGCCAAGTAAAATTCATTAATTCCACCACCACCGCCATCAAGATTCCGTGCTGAAGTTCCAAATGAAAGCATAAGCCAATTTGGCCAATAATCTCTGTAGTCTTTGGGAAGTAATTTCTCAACCCGAGTTGCAATCCAAAAAGTTTGTCCTTCGTAATCATCAATTATTATTGCATTTGTATTTCCTTCAAGAACTTTTTTTGTAGGATAATAGCTTATTCGTGGTTGAAAATTCTTAAGTAAAGGAAAATAATATTGTGCCGAATAGTAACTTGCTCCAAGTAAATCCATTGTTGCATCACCTGGAGAAAATCCCCAATTTGGACCGTAGCCATCTTCAATTTCGACATAAATTTCAAATAAAAAAGCTAAACTTGAACTTATTATTGCATTATGTTCATCAGAAAGATTGGTTGTTTCAAGGAAAGTACTAAATCCGTGAGCAAGCAATTGAGTTGCATATAAATGGCCGAATTTATCAATTCCGCGAGCATATTTCCAATCATTCACAACGTGAAATTCAGCACTTTGGTCTTGCCACCAAGCATTTGCTTGATAAAAATGTACTCCCAAACCAGCGGTAAGTGTAATTGCACTTCCTAAAGCGAGATAACCCCAATCTAATTCTTCTTGAAATTCTGGTAGTTTTTCAACATTGGGAATGTTTTGCAAATTCAATTTACTTAACTGGAAATCTCTATTTAAATATGTTGTTGAGTTAGACAAACTGTCAACTTGATTTTGAGCAAAAACCGAGTTGATTATAAAAAATATTGCAAAAGCGTGAATAAATCGCAAGATTATTTTTCCGCTTTCATTTGTGGAAATAGAATTACGTCTCGGATTGAACTATGATTTGTAAACAACATTACTAATCTGTCAATTCCAACGCCTAAACCAGCTGTTGGTGGCATTCCGTATTCTAAAGCTCTAACGTAATCATAATCTACTTGATGAGCTTCTTCATCACCTTCATCGCGTGTTTTTGATTGGTCTTCAAAACGTTCTTTTTGATCGATTGGGTCATTTAATTCTGTGAAGGCGTTACAGATTTCTCTTCCAACAACAAAACCTTCAAATCGTTCGACTAATCCTTCGCGAGTTCGGTGTTTTTTTGCAAGTGGAGAAAGTTCAACAGGATAATCAATTATAAATGTTGGCTGAATAAGATTATTTTGAATTGTAATTTCAAATAGTTGGTCAATCAATTTTCCTTTGCTATCTCCAGCTTCAGGTTTAATATGATGTTTTAATAATTCCGCCTTTAATTCATCTTTAGTTGCGGAAAGAACATCCAAATCGGTAACTTTTTGTAATTCATCAACCATTGAGATTCTATTCCAAGGTTTTCCAAAATCTATTTGGTTTCCTTCAATCTCAAAAATTGTTGTACCAAATACTTTTTCGGCAATTTGTTTGAACATTTCTTCGACAAAAACCATCATCCAATTGTAATCTTTATAAGCAATGTAAAGTTCCATCATTGTAAATTCGGGATTGTGTGTTCTATCCATTCCTTCATTTCTAAAATCTTTTGATATTTCATAAACTGCATCAAAACCACCAACAATCAGTCTTTTTAAATAAAGCTCGTCAGCAATTCTCATATAAAGAGTTGTATCTAACGCATTGTGATGAGTTATAAATGGTCTTGCGGCTGCTCCGCCATAAAGTGGTTGAAGAATTGGAGTTTCAACCTCAAGAAAATTATTTTTGTCAAGATAATTTCTAATTTCGGAAATAATTTTACTTCGTTTTTTGAATGTGTCTTTTACATCGGGATTCACAATCAAATCGACATATCTTTGTCGATAACGCATTTCTTTATCAGCAAATTGGTCGTGAATTACCTTGTTTCCTTGTTCATCGATTGATTCTTTTGCAATTGGAATTGGTCGAATTGATTTTGCAAGTAGTTGAATTGTTTTAGCGTGTACAGAAATTTCACCAGTTTTTGTTTTGAACACAAATCCCGAAATTCCAACAATATCGCCAATATCAAATAGCTTGAAATTGGAATAAGATTCCTCGCCAACATCATCCAATCGTATATAAAATTGAATTTTTCCGCAATTATCTTGTAAATGGACAAAAGATGCTTTCCCCATTTTACGAATTGCCATAATTCTGCCTGCAATATTTACATCTTTTCCTTCAAGTTGGTCAAAATTTTGTTTTATTTGTTCGGAATTGCTATCTGTGTGAAATTCGTATCCAAAAGGATTTACGCCTCTTTTCTTTAATTCTTCAAGTTCTTCGAGTCGTCTTACAATCAAATCATTTATTTCTTGTGTATTCTGGTTTTCCACTAATTCTCCTATTTTGAAATTATTCTATCTATTTCAGATTTTGTTAATTCTATGTAATGTCCTAATGGTAATGTTCCAAGTTTGAATTTCCCGAAACTTTCGCGATTTAGTTCAAGTACTTTGTAACCGAGTGTTTCAAACATTTTTTTTACAAAGTGATTTCTTCCTTCTAACGTACCAACTTTAATTTTCGTTTTATTGTTTTTTCCAAGTACTTCGCAAATTGTGAATTTACTTTTCCTTCTTTCAATCATAATTCCGTTTAATAACTTTTCAGCGTGCTTTTCATCTAAATCATAATTTAATTTTGCTGTGTAAATTCTTTCGGCTTTAAAAGATGGATGTGTAAGTTTATTAGCGAACTCGCCATCGTTTGTTAGCAATAAAATACCTGTTGTGTTAAAATCTAACCTTCCAACGGGAAATATTGCTTTATTTGTTTTTATTAACTGCACAACTGTTGGGCGATGTCTTTCGTCAGATGTTGTTGTAACGTAGCCTTTCGGTTTATTTAGAATATAATATACTTTCGATTCAATCTTTACTTTTTCCCCATCAACCATAACAACGTCTTTGGTTTCATCAATTTCGTAACCTAATTCAGATATAGTTTTTAAGTTTACATCTACTCTTCCTTGAACAATTAATTCATCAGCTTTTCGTCGAGAAGCAACTCCACTTTCAGCTAAAAATTTATTCAGTCTCATCATTTTCTTCTATTCCTTCTTCCATTTCTTCTTCAATTTGGTTCAACATTAACTGTCGGCGTTGTTCCAAGAAATCAGCATCTTTCATAATATCGTCTATTTCTCGTGGTTTTGGTAAATCGGCGAGTGTATTTAACCCAAAATATTTTAGGAATTCCTCTGTTGTAGTGTATAAAAGCGGGCGACCAATAGTCTCGGCTCTTCCATCAATTTTTATTAGATTTTTTTCGAGCAAAGTTGTTAGCATATAATCGGAATTTACACCGCGCAAAGATTCTACTTCTGGTTTTGTGATTGGTTGTTTATAAGCAACAAGTGCAAGTGTTTCTAAAGCTGATTGGCTTAATCTTCGTTTACTTTTTTCTGTTGTTAAAAATCCAACGTATTTTGAATATTCTATGTTTGTTGCAAAGGTAAATCCACCAGCAATTGCTCGGATTTTAAACGAACGATTTGTTGCTGTGTATTCATCATTTAATTCATCAACAAGCGATTTTAATTCGCCAAGTTTTAAACGGATATCTTCTCCGTCAATTTCTTTTAGAACCGTTAAAATATCTTTTTCTTTAATCGGTTCGTCCGAAGCAAATATTATTGCTTCTATTATAGATTTATATTCTTTATCCATTTAGCTTAAATATCTCAAAATCATTAAAATTTTCCGACTCGTGTAAATCAATTTTGCCAAGTTTCACCATTTCGAGAACGGCAATAAAAGTTACAACAACAATTATTCGGTGTGTAAATTCTTCAACAAGCACCAAAAATGAAATGCTTCTATTTGAACCAATTTTATTTAGAACGAAATTCATTTGTTCTTCAATACTGATATTAATTTTCTCAATAGTATGAATTGGCTCAATTGGTTTGGAATCTATTGCCTTTTTGAATGCTCTTGCAAGGTCGAAAAGTGTTATATTTTTTAGTAAAGTGCCAAGGTTATCCATTTTTTGTTTTTCATCTTCCTCAAAATATCCACGATAAAATACTTTTCTTTGCTCGCTTTCAAGAATTGAAAATTCTTCCGACATTTCTTTATAACGCTTGTATTCCAAAAGTTTTTGAACTAATTCTTCACGTGGGTCAATTTCCTCGCCTTTTTGATTTTTTTCACGCGGAAGTAACATTTTCACTTTTATTTGCATTAATGTTGCAGCCATTAGAATAAAATCGCCAGCAATTTCAAGATTTAATTCTTCCATTAAATTGATGTATTCAATAAAATTTTTTGTGATATATGAAATTGGAATATTGTAAATATCCAATTCATCTCTTTTAATGAAAAAAAGAAGTAAATCTAATGGTCCTTCGAACTGCTCAAGTTTAATTTTATACACTTTTAGCCTAATTTCATCACTTGTCTTACTTCGTCCATTGTGGCTTTTGCAACTTTATTAGCTATTTTTTCACCTTCGTGCAAAATTTCTACAACTTTTTGCTTGTCGTTTTCATAAATAATTCTTTTTTCTCGCATTGGAGAAAGAAATTCATCAATCTTTGTTGCACATTTTAGTTTGCAATCTACGCAACCTAAAGCACCAGATTTGCAATTTGTTTCAATTTCTGAAGCTTCATCGGCATTAAACTTTTTGTGATATGTGAAAATTGTACAAACTTCAGGATGTCCCGGGTCGTTTCTTCGTACTTTTTGTGGATCTGTAACAGCTTTTCGAATTTTTGCAGTAAGTTCTTCTTTATTATCACTCATTAAAATTGTATTTCCGAGTGATTTACTCATTTTTGCTTGTCCATCAAGTCCGGGCAAGCGAGAAAATTTGGTTAAAAGTGGTTCACTTTCTGGGAAAACAATACCATATTGATTATTGAATTTCCGAGCAATTTCTCGTGTAATTTCAACATGCGGAACTTGATCTTCGCCAACTGGGACAAGTTCTCCTTTGTAAAGAAGAATATCGGCACTTTGCAAAATTGGATAACCGAGATGTCCGAAAATTATGTTGTCAATATTCAAATCGCGAACTTGTTCTTTCAAAGTGGGATTTCGTTCCAATCTTGCTTTGGTAATGAGCATCGAAAAAATTAAAAATAATTCTGAATGTTCTTTTATTTGTGATTGACGAAACATTGGCGTTGTTTCTGGTTCGATTCCAGCTGCAAGCCAATCCATTACCATTTCCAGCGTATTTTCGTAAATATTTGATGAATCTAAAGTTGTTGTTAATACGTGATAATCTGCAATAAGATGATAACTTTCGTATTTTTTTTGTAATTCTATCCAATTTTCTAAAGCTCCAACATAATGACCAATATGCAATTTCCCTGTCGGACGCATTCCGCTTAGTATTCTTTTCATTTTCATAAACCTTTGTAATTTTTAGACTTGCAAAGATAAGAAAATCAAATGAATTATCGAATTACGGATTGCTTGAAGTTAAGGCTGAGGTTTAGGTTAAAAATTAAATTTAACATTCAACTAGATTTGTGACTTTTAGATATTATGTTTTAATAAATCTTATAAAAAATTATCCAGATAACTAACCTACTTTTATGTTCCAAAATACAACTTCATTTAATTATTCTTCTTCTTTTAGCAAATAACGGCATTGCAACTAATCGATTTCCCTCTTTTTATCCATAATTTAGAATTTTCACTGCGTCTACAAAAACTAAAACCGAAAATCCTCATATAAAATAAGAACATACTAAAACGTAATCTAAATCAGCTATTTGCTAAATAAAAATTAATGAAATTTTGTATTTTGAGTACCAAATAATTAAAATATTTTGCGAACGTAACTCAGTAGGTAGAGTGTCAGCTTCCCAAGCTGAATGTCGCGGGTTCGAATCCCGTCGTTCGCTCTAAATTTTACTTGCATAATTCAAACTCATACCTTATATTTTCGCTCTCAATTTTCGAGATAAAAAGGGACCTTAGCTCAGCTGGTTCAGAGCATCTGCCTTACAAGCAGAGGGTCAAAGGTTCGAATCCTTTAGGTCCCACAAAATAAAATCCTTGCAAATTTCTTTGCAAGGATTTTCTGTTTTAGGAAACTTCGTTTCAAGATTTCCCTGCTAACTTTATCATATTCTTACTATTTTTACTGAACTTATTATTGAAAATATCAAGGGAAATATGAAATCTGTTTTAATAATTGATGATGAAATTGAAATTTGTGAAAGTATAAAAATGATTCTTGAATATGAAAATTATCATGTTCAATTTGTTAACAATCCTTTTGATGCACAAGAAAAGTTACTTTTCTCTGATTTTTCACTAATACTACTTGATATTCAAATGCCTGGAATGAATGGTTTTCAGTTTCTTGATTGGCTTACTCAAAAACAAATTCAAACTCCGGTTTTAATGATATCTGCTTACAGTTCACTTGAAAATGCTGTTCAAGCAACAAAACTTGGTGCTTTCGATTTTCTTGAGAAACCAATTGACCGCAATAAATTATTAATTAGTGTGAGAAATGGAATTAATCAGAATAATCTTTTAAAAGAAAATATTCAGCTAAAAACCAATTCAAATAACGAAATTACAATGATTGGCGAAAGTTTCGCAATGAAAAATATTTTGGAAGTACTTAACCGAGTTGCACCAACTGACGTAAGAGTTTTAATAACTGGTGAAAATGGAACGGGAAAAGAACTTGTTGCAAAATCAATTTTTCAACAAAGTAAGAGGAACGAGAAACCATTTGTAGAAGTAAACTGTGCTGCAATTCCAAAAGAACTAATTGAATCCGAATTATTTGGACATAAAAAAGGCTCGTTTACAAGTGCGATTTCTGATCACGTTGGCAAATTTGAACAAGCTAATGGCGGTACGCTTTTTCTTGATGAAATAGGTGATATGAGTTTAGAGGCACAATCAAAAGTGTTGCGGGCGTTGGAAGAATCTAAAATTCAGCGGGTTGGTGATACTCAAAACATACAGGTTGATGTTAGAGTAATAGCAGCCACAAACAAAAATTTGGCAGATGAAATTAAGAATGGAAATTTCAGAGAAGATTTATTCCACAGACTGAATGTTATTCCTATTTACGTTCCACCGCTTCGAGAAAGAAAGGACGATATTCCACTTCTAATAAATTATTTCAATAAAGTTCTTTCAAAAAAGAATGGTATACAAGAAAAAAGTTTCCATCAGAATGCAATTGAGGTTATTAAAAATCTGAAGTTGACTGGAAATGTTCGTCAGTTAAGGAATCTAATTGAACGGATATTAATTATGGTTTCTGAACAGAAAGTTACTGTAGATTTAATCCAAAATCTTCTTCCTATTGAAGAAATTGAAATCCATAACTTGTACGATGTTTCTAATACTTTTGCTGAATTTAAAGAAAAAACCGAGAAAATATTTATTGAAAAACAACTAATTTTGAATAATTGGAACATAAGCAAAACAGCAGAAGCAATGGATATTCAGAGAAGTCATTTATACAACAAACTTAAAAAATATGGTTTAGATAAAAAGGTTGACAACAATGGGTAGTACAATATTTTCCAAAATAATCAGTAAAGAAATTCCAGCTCAAATTGTTTTTGAGAACGAAATACTGCTTGCTTTTCGTGATATTAATCCGCAAGCACCAGTTCATATTCTTATAATTCCAAAAGAAGAAATTCCAACTGTCAAAGAAATTTCTGGGAAAAAACATGCGGAATTACTTGCTAATATGTACGATGCAGCAAATATTATTGCAGAAAACGAAGGAATTTCGTCAGATGGTTTCAGATTAGTAATCAATTGTGGTAAAAACGGCGGACAAGAAGTTTACCATTTACATATGCATTTATTGGGTGGAAGGAAAATGAATTGGCCTCCAGGCTGAAAAATTATCTCAAACACCGTAAAATTGTAGATTCTCTTTGCAAATTGAAATGTTAATTTTCTTTGCATTTTCCGAGAAAATTTCGCCATCAGCATGCACAATAAATGGTGTTGAAAGCAATATCTCAACACTTTTACCACTCATTTCTATAAATTCTGGAATTCTTTCCGTTTTATTAACCAACGTATATGGTAATTTTTTCACAATCTGAAATTTATCTAATCTTGGTATTGTCGCAATGTCAAGCAAATCATCATCAATTTCAGCTTTTGGATTCAGATAAAATCCTCCACCGCTCGTTTTATTATTCCCAATTGTAATTATTGTTTGATCTTTTGGCAAATTCATTTCTTTTCCATCAATTTGAACAGATGCAGATATTTTTTCGAAACTACTTAGTCCTTTAAATACTGCAAAAATATAAGACAACAATCCAGAAAGTGTTTTTTGATTCTGGTTAATTTTCGCAACGTAGGAATCAAAACCGACACCTAAAGCATTAATATACATAAAATTAACTTCCTTCCCACCTTCTTCAATCAGATTTACTTTGATATGGTTAGATGTGATTATTCTACTTTTTCCTTTGAAATGAATATCAAGAATTTCCGGAAGTTTTTTCTTTTTCCACAACATTGATGTAAAATCATTCCCAGAACCAAATGGCAATGCAAGAATTTTTTGTTCGTGCCTATTCAACCAATTTACAGCACTATTTACTGTCCCATCGCCCCCAGCAACAATAAGAATTTTGAAATTGTTACTTTCTTTTGAAAGTGTGTCCAATGTATCTTGTCGTGATTTTGAAAGATGTGTTTTGAATGAATTACCAGATTTATGGAGAAATTCTTCAACAAATTTGTACGATTTACCAGCTTTGCCTTTGCCAGCTTTGGGATTTACGAGGAAAAAATAATCATTCATAATTACTCAAAAAATGCTTTTGCGAATTCTGTTGGGTTAAAAGATTGTAGATCATCTACAGTTTCACCAACTCCAATGTATTTTAAAGGTATTTTCAGTTCGGAACAAATCTGAAATATTATTCCACCTTTTGCTGTTCCATCTAATTTTGTAATAATCAAACCCGATAATTCAGCATATTTTGAAAATTCCTTCGCCTGAACTAAACCATTCTGACCAGTGTTTCCGTCAATCACAAGAAAAACATCATGCGGAGCAGACGGAATTACTTTTTGTAAAACACGCTTTATTTTGGATAATTCTTCCATTAAATTTGATTTTGTATGTAATCTACCTGCAGTATCTATTATAACGACATCAGCATTTTCCTTAATTGAGTATTCTAAAGTTTCAAAAGCAACTGCGGATGGATCGCTTCCCTTTTCCTTTTGAAATACTTCAACTCCAACACGGTTTGCCCAAATTTCAAGTTGTTCATTTGCAGCTGCTCGAAAAGTATCAGCAGAACCGATAACAACTTTCAAACCATCTTTCTTAAAATTATGGGCTAATTTTCCTACTGTTGTCGTTTTTCCCGCTCCATTTACACCAATTATTAGCATTACATATGGTTTGTTTGTTTTAATTTTGTCAGAAATTGTTTCTTTCTCTTCATATTTTGATAAAACTTTTGATAATTGTTTTTCCAGAATTTCAATTACTTTTTCGTAGCCTCTGTCTTTTTCTGTAAGCATTGCTTCGCGTGTTCTATCAATAATTTGCATTGATACATCAAAACCAATGTCGCTAGTTACTAATATTTCTTCTAATTCTTCATAAACATTTTCATCTAAAATTGCTTTACCTTGCAAGGTTTCACTTATTGAATTGAATAGTTTATCTTTTGTCTTTTTCAGTCCATCTTTCAACTTTCTGAAGTTAAAATTTTCACCAAATCCCATTATTTTTTCTCGATTTTAAGTACAACAATTGCTCGATTAGAATAAACAATCACAGAAACAAAACTCATTATAATTCCTAAGTAATAAAATATTTTTCTAATAAAAGTTAAGTTATAAACTCCGTTTAAAACAGTTACAAGCAAGTATGAGGTAATTAGAAAAACTGTAATTTTGCCTACAACGTTGGATGGGAGCACATAGTGCAACCTTTTTGAAACATAAATGCCACCTAAAAATATTATCAAATCTCGTAATAAAATGATTATAAAATATTCTGTTGTAATTTCTGATTGTAAATACAATTGAATTATAATCAATGCGACTAATATTTTGTCAGCAAGCGGGTCGATTATTTTTCCAACTTCACTAATTTGGTTAAACTTTCTTGCTATAAATCCATCTAAAATATCAGTTATAAATGCTAAAATGAATAGTAAAACAGAATAAATTCTGTAAATACTGTCAATTTCAATTCTTTGTAGGGTGAAATAAATCGGGAAAAACAGCAAAATTCTTAATAAAGAAACAAAATTTGAGGTTGTAAAGATTTCTTTTGAGGAATATTTCATTTTACAATTGCAAATTTATTTGTTTTTGTTTCAATTATTTCACCTTTATCGTTCATTGAGTTTACTTTATAAATATAAACACCAGAAGAAATTATTTCGTTCTTCTGATTTTTCAAGTCCCAAATATAATATCCCAGAGTTTCGGGATTCTCAATTTTTTTAATCAAATTCATATTAATGTCGTAGATACTAATTTCATAATGCTTTGTAAGATTACCGAAAACCATCTTATTATTTATAGATAAATTAATAGGATTTGGATAAGCATATTGATTTTCTAGATTATTTTCTGTAGAAACTAAGTAGATTTTATTGCCTTCGTCATTATTCAATTTTATGCTACCGGTCTCAACAGTCGAATAAATATTTGAGATTTCTAATTGATATGCTGATGCTCCCAAACCAATTTGATTCTGAAGTTCAATTTCAATTTGATTCTGATTTTTTACATTAATTCGTAAAATCTTATTTTTTGGCGTAATTGAATAGTTTGTCAATTCTAAGATTGTACTCTCATCAAAAGGTAAATTGAAAGAAATCGACACAACATTAGAATTTTTATTTAGTGTGAAATTTGAAATAAAGAATTCTTTTTCGGCTGCAACATAGTTACCCTCAAACAAAACCGTGGAATTTTCAATCGGAGAATTCCAAAAGTCATAAATATTTTCATTGGTTAATTGGTATGAAGTTCCAAGATTAAAGTCAATTTCAAAGGTTAACAAAATTGAGTTCTGGCTATTTGGTATTAGTGAAGTTGGAAAAATATCATTATTTATTTTGAAATAATGCTCGGGAGCATAATAATAATTGGTATTGATTTTATCTGTAAATTTTATTTCTATCGACTTATTGCCAAGTTGTTCGACTTGAAGAATTGTTATTTTTGGATGAACAAAAACTTCGTAAGGTTTACTTAAAATTTCATTTTCAAGTTGATTAATTACTGATATTTTATACCATATTTTACCATAACTTACATTTGAATCTATATAAGTTGTTTGTGTTAAATCAGTTATGTGAACATAATTTAGTGAATCTAAAGATTTAAACAACTTAGTATTTTCAGTTAATTTGTTTAAAGTTAGACTAACATAATTAGAATCTACACAAAATAATTCCTTGACAAGAGGTAATTCTGTTGTGTTATTATCTAGTTTTACAACTATCTGTTTGTTAGAAAGTTCATCAGGTTTTGAGAAAAATAGTGTGCCGTATAATGAATCACTCAAAAGAAATTTTGTGGGAGCATTAGTGTTTTTGTTATCTGAATAATCTAAAATTACATCAGTTTTGGTACTTATTAAGTAGAAATCATTAAATACTGATGAAAGAATAAGTGAATCAACAATTTGCAGAGTATTATTTGTTATTGAAGATGTTTCTCGATTATCTATAAATGATTTTATATCAATAAGTTGCAGAGTTTCTTCTAACGCATATTTTAATAGAAATCCTTGATTTTGAGGAAAAATCTCAGAATTTACTATTCCTTGCAAATACAAATTGTTTTCAGAATCATTTTTTATGATTGCTTCTTCAAATAATATTGGAAAGTTTGTAATTAAATTTATTGAATAGGCATTAGGAGCATAGGATGTGATTTTTAGGATATCTCCTTCATAATCAATAAGATAGAATGCTCCATCTAAAAGTGAAGTTTCATAAGTGATTATTTTATTTGGAGAGTTATCTTTATCAAAATATTGTGTTTCATTCTTCAAAGTTGCTTCAATACTCAATTTTAAAGAAGAGTCTATTTCGAATATTTGAATTAATGAATCAAATGCAGTTGAAACAATTTCTAATTTATTATCAAAGTCAATATCAGCAATTAGCAAAACATTAGGAATCGTATTAAAAGAAATTATATTTTCCCAATTAATTGAATTCTGCTCCACTTCCGAATCAATGTACAAATTTGGGTAGGAGAAACTAATTATTTCATTTTTCCCATCTGAATTTACGTCCTGAATAATTCTTGGAATTCTTCGACTCTCAACTGTTTTCACTAAAGTTAATTCACTAAATTCATTAAATTCATATATTTTCAAATCACTGAATGAATCATATTCATTAACCAAAAGATATGGAGTAGAATCTTTGATATAAAATTTGGGGTAAACATCACCATAAATCTTAGAGCTTGTTTCACTTGGTATTAGATTTAGGGGAGTTATTCCTAATTCAAATACTTCATAATTATTTTCTGGGAAATAATTTGTAAGGTTTGCACGGTTTTTTGAAAATATTTTGAATTTAATATCTGTGCTCCCATTAAGAATATCTGGTAAAGAACCAGAATGTATGTTTCTGTAATCACCAATATTTTTTGAAAGATTGTCCAAATAAAATTTTTCAAATTTATTGTCAAATGGAAAAACATCAAACAATACTTCCGAAGTACAATATTGGTTAAAACCTAAATTAAATGAAATTGTCGGATTTCCATTTTCAAAAGCTGTTGAAAATAAATACCATTCCGTTTTGGGAGCAGATTTAATTATTTCAAACTGCACTCTTTCTTCACTTGAAGTTCCATCATAATTAAATACAACTAACTGGATAGTATAGAATCCTTCGCTTAATAGTGTAGTATTAATATCACAAACATTAGAATCAACTATTTGGTAACTCGACGTGAAAATTGTTTCCCAATCTTCAGTTTCGTTTAATTGGTCAAGTTGAATTTTATAATTTTGAAAATTAGGCGAAATTGCAGTTACGTTCACTGAAAAAGTAGTATCAGAAAATGCAGAAGTATTTAAAGGAAAATTAACCTGAATTCTTTGCTGAGAATTAGCTAACACAGCTTTCAATGCGTTTATTCTTCCGCTTCCGGAATAATAATCAAAACCTTCTGAATATAAATCATCCGCAGTTGTTTTAAATATTTGTGATAAATCGCTTATTGATAAATTATTATTCCTTGATAGGAGCAGAGATGCTAAACCTGTTACAAATGGAGCTGCAATTGAAGTGCCGCTTACTAAATTATATTTTTTATCATCTTGAATTGAAGTAGTTAGAATTTCAGAACCCGGAGCAAGCAAATCTATTGTATTTCCAAAATTTGAAAATGAAGACAAATTATCGTTAATATCTGATGCTCCAACTGAAATTACAGATGGAAAAGCTGATGGATAATGCGGATTATCTGATTCACTATTTCCCGCACTCGCGACCAAAATAACATTATTATTAGTCAGAAAATCAATTACGTCTTTAAATAATATTGAATAAGTAACATCGCCAAAACTCATATTTATTATTTGTGCTCCACGAATAAATGAATACAACAAAGCTGCAGAAACATCTTCTTCTTTGCCATAGCCATATTTATTAAATGCTTTGGCAATTATAATTTTGGAATTCCAGCTAATCCCAGTGATACCAATCTCATTATTACTTGATGCTCCAATAACTCCAGCAACTGAAGTTCCATGTCCTTGGTCATCCGTAGGATTATTCCCGTTTAATGAATTTTCAACAAAGTTCCAACCTAGATAATCATCAATAAAACCATTTTGATCATCATCAATTCCGTTAGATATTTTATTGTTCCCATTAATATCTACACCAAATTCCTTATAATTATATCCAATACAATTCTGCAAATCTTCATGCAAGTAATCGATGCCAGTATCAACTAAAGCAATTTTGATGTCATTACTTCCAACTTCATGCTCCCATGCTAAATGAAAATCTGCTTTTTCTAATCCCCATTGATTTATATATTCTATATCATTTGGAATAATTTCATGCGTATGAAACTCAGACAATTTCTCGACATTTAGTAAATCTGAATTTTTTGACAAAGAAAGCGTAATTTCTGAAAGATTTGCATTCGTATTTGTCTCAAGAAAAAAATATATTCCATAATCTGATAGATATTGATTAAATACAAACTCAGTAACTTGTTTATTTACATCACTTACAACATTATTGCTAATATTATTTTGAATAATTTGTTTTAATTCCTTGAGTTGAATCTGACTCTTTTTATCAAATTTCAGTAAGTATCTATCTTGACCATTATTAAGCGAAAAAATTATTAATATTACAAAAAGTATCTTAAACTTCTTCATCATACTCTTCTTTGAAAAAATTACTATTTACAATTGTTGGATATTTACCAGAAAAACATGCAGTACAGAAATGGTCGGGAGCATGATCAACCATAGCTTCTAACATTTCCTCATTAGTCATAAATTTAAGTGTATCAACACCAAGATATTCTGCAATGGCATCAATTGTTGGAAATCTATTAGCGATTAGTTCGTCTTTTGACGGAAAATCCATTCCATAATAACATGGATAGTGAATTGGTGAAGAAGAGATTCTGAGATGAATAGATTTCGGCTTTGCTTCGCGAATTAAATTAATGAGTTGTTTACTTGTTGTTCCACGAACTATTGAATCATCAACGACAACAATAGTTTTACCTTGTAAAACACCTTTTACTGTATTAAATTTAATTCGAACTCCCAATTCCCTTTTTGATTGAGCCGGTTGAATAAAAGTTCGTCCAACATAATGACTACGAATTAGACCAATTTCATACTTTGAATCGATGCCTAATTTTTCTAATGCTTGTTGATAACCGATTGCTGTCGTGTTTGAACTATCTGGAACACTAATGACAATCACTTTTTCACCATCTGGATCAGAAACAGGGTGCTTAATTGCTAATGTTTTTCCCAATTTTCTTCTGATTTTATCTACACTTGTACCAAATATCTTACTATCTGGACGAGAAAAATAGATGAATTCAAATATGCAATGCTTTGGAATTTCTTCATTTCCATCAAAGATTTGAAAAGATTTAATTTGTTTATTATTTAATACTTCTTCATCAATAACTATTAATTCACCCGGAGCAACATCACGAATATATTCAGCTTTATTAATATCAAAAGCACATGTTTCAGATGCTACAAATAATGCTCCGTTAAGTTTCCCAATGCTAAGTGGCTTAAATCCGTGTTTGTCTCTTGCTGCTATTAGCATATTATCAAGTAAAATAGTAATTGAATATGCTCCTTCAATTTGTTGTAATGCTTCAATTATTTGCTCAATTTGATTTTCCATTTTTGAGTGTGCAATTAAATGTAGTATTACTTCAGAATCACTAGTTGATTGGAAAATTGCTCCTTCTGAAACTAATCTATCTCTAATTTCCTTTGCATTTGTCAGATTTCCGTTATGAGCAATTGCTAAATGTCCGTTTCTATAGTTAACAACAAAGGGTTGAATATTCTTTTTTGAAATTGAAGAACCAGTGGTTGAATAACGATTATGGCCAATTGATGCTTTCCCTTTTAGTTTTGTTGCAAAGATATTACTATCATGAAATACTTCAGAAACTAAGCCAAAATCTTTATGAAAATTAAATTTAACTTTATTTGTTTTCTCAATATTTTCAGCCGTAACTATTCCAGCAGATTCTTGTCCTCTGTGTTGAAGTGAAAATAATCCATAATAAGCATCTAAACTTGCCGTTTCAGTTCCAAAACAACCAAAAACACCACAGAATGATTTTGGCTTATCTGATTTAATTTCTAATGATTTGAGCATAATTTTTATTTGAGTTTGTCGGAACGGCGGGATTTGAACCCGCGACCCCTAGACCCCCAGTCTAGTACGCTAACCGGACTGCGCCACGTTCCGAAATGATTAAATTTTTGCTTTCAAAAGTAGCAAAATTTCTTTTATTTCGTAAAGGTCTTTCTGAATGGGTGATAATTTTTTGTAATTATCTGTTTTCTCTAAAATTTGTTTTTCTTTTTTATGATTTTCAATAGGACTGAAATATATTTGACTTTCAGAAGCTTTTTCCATATTGTTTTCAACAAGAATGCTCCGTGCTCCCTCAAATGTGTACTTTTTATATTTAAGTAATTCCTTTATTTGTAAAATTAAACTAATATCTTGATTTGTATAAATCCGATTTCCAGCACGATTTTTACTTGGTTTTAATTGTGGAAATTCATTTTCCCAGTAACGCAGAGTGTATTGTTCAATCTGAGTTAATTTGCTTACTTCGCTAATCGAATAATATAGTTTTTTAATTCCTGAATCTTTCATTTCTTTACATTTTTTTTACTAAAAAATAGCTAAAATTAAAGTAACTAGCAAACTAAGAATTTTAATTGATAAATTATTTTAATTATTTCTTATAAACATTAGTTTTATAATGAATTATATAGCTTCTTTCAAGATTTCTTCTATTAAAAATACAGCTGCAAAATAGCCATTTTTCTTAAATCCTGAAATATATCCATTGCAAGCTGAAGCAGTAATAAGCTTTTGTCTGAATTCTTCCCTTTTACTTAAATTTGAAAGATGCACTTCAATTTTAGGAATCTTCACAATTTCTAATGCATCGCGTATAGCAACTGAAGAATGTGCATAACCACCCGGATTGATGATAATCCCATCATATTCTTCTTCAGAAAAGTGAATTAAATCAATAATTTCGCCTTCGTGATTTGATTGATAAAATCTAAAAATATGCTCCGGGAATTTAATTGAAATTGATTTTTCAATTTCTACTAACGATAACTCACCATATTGTAGCGAATTTCTTTTTTCTAACATATTTAAGTTCGGACCATTTATCACAAGAATTTTCATCTGTTACCATCCATTTCATCAATAAATTCTCTTAATTTTGGAGGAAGATACAAATCATCAACACCTAATTCTTTTAAAGCTGCTGCTAAAATCGTTACTTTTTTTTGTAATGTAGAAAGTTTATTTATTACAATTATGTTGTTTTCTTTTAGCAGACAAAAACCACCGGCAAAATCACCACGTTCATATCTTACTTTTGCTCCCATTTGGGTTGCAAGATTTTTCAATTCTTCCAAAAATAGTTCAAAGTCTTTTTCTTTTAATTTCATATTTCTTATTCAAAATTTGTATATCAATTTAAGTATTTCTTATTATTTACTAACGCATGGCAGAACGAAAAATTTATCATTAATTATTTTTTTAATATTTTGGCACCTAAATTTGAGATTAATTAAGATGAATGATTTTATTAATAAAAATTTTGCTAAACCTTCAACAAAAGTTAACAAAAGAATATGGATAAATATTTCCCTTTTTTTGTTTACAATTTTAACAACAATTTTTGCTGGAACGCAATGGTCGAGTGCCTCAATTCCACCATATCAATTTTCTGAATTAATTTCAAAAGGTTTACCATACTCAATTTCAATTTTATTTATCATAACTTTTCACGAATTTGGTCATTATTTTGCAGCTAAATATCACAAAGTTAGAACGACTTTACCTTTTTACATTCCATTTCCACCAATTGGTGGTTTTCTTAATTTTGGGACGATGGGAGCGGTAATTAAAATTGAAGCGAAATTTTCTGATAATATCAAACTATTTGATATTGGAATCTTTGGACCAATTTCTGGTTTTTTTGCAAGTATTTTGGTTTTGACATTTGGTTTTTCAAACTTACCTGGAATTGAATATCTTCTAGCAATACATCCAGACTATTTGTCGCAGAATTATGCTGCAAACTCAGTTCATTTGGAGTTTGGAAATACAATTCTCTATTTTTTACTTCAAAATCTTTTTACGAATTCAAATACTTTTGTGCCACCAATGAGTGAAATGTACCATTATCCTTTTTTAATTACAGGATGGTTTGGGTTGCTAATAACTTCAATGAATTTGATTCCAGTAGGGCAATTAGATGGTGGACATATTATTTATTCAATGTTTGGTCATAAAATTCAAGAAGCAATTGGAAGCATTTTCCTTATCTTTTTAATTGTTAGCGGTACATTAGGTTTTGCAAATGAATTTTTGGGAACTTCTTTTCCATTCGTTTGGAGTGGTTGGTTATTCTGGGGTTTTGTGCTTTATTTTTTTGTAAAAGTAAAACATCCACCCGTAATGGCTTTTTATAATCTCGATTTAAAAAGGAAAATGTTGGGATATTTTGCTATTCTGATGTTTTTATTAACAATCATTCCAGTTCCATTTAGCATTAGTTTTTAACGATATCAAAAAGATTTTCAATTATCAGATTTGTTCCATCTGAAAAAGATTTATGCACAAATTCATTTATAAGTTCTTCATTTATCATATTTTAGTTTGCCATCGCTTCATTGATTTATTATCTTTACTATTCATTATTTTTGAATCGTTGAGGTTTTTAATTGAATAAAACTTTTGTTTCGTTTTTGCTATTTTTAACATTTAATAATGTTTTTAGTTCTATCCATATTGAATCGATAAGTAATGATTACTTAAAAAATTACTATTCAAATTTAAATCTAAATTCTACTTCTCGCCAAATAATACCTTTACTCTCAGATTGGAAGATTTCTATACCAGAATCAGAAAATTCTGCAAGAATAAATTTACCAGTTAAATTTTCGAATTCTGAATATTTGATTTTTGACAAAGGCGTTTCTTTAACAGAAAATCAGATAAAAAATTACAATATCTATTTTGTTACAGAAAATATTTCCAACAACTTTGATCTTAAAATAAATGAACAAGCTGTCTATAAAAATCCATTTTCTATAATTCCTAATCGATTTTTAATTCCACAAGACATTCTTACTTCCAAGCAAAAGAATATATTATCATTGAATGTAAATTCTGAAATTAATTCAAAAACAACTATTCCGCTAAAGCAAAGTTTGATGTTTCCTAACCATTTTAAGGGAATTTTAAGCGGTGCTTATATAGAATTAATTCCCAAAACTAATGTTCAAATTGTAAAATTTAAGTATAATTTTGAAAAACATAATTTGTCTTTTTGGCTTGAGGCTAATAAAACAAAATCAACGCAAGTTGTTGAAATTCAATTATTTAGTGAAAATAAGACATTAATCTCTTCTCGAGTTGTTCAATTATCTGATAAACAGAAATCTACTCTGCAATTGAATTTTCCAATTAACATCCCTGTTTCACAAGTTTTTCAACGAATTACTCTCTCAGTCTCAATTTTAGAAAATGGGAACAAAATTGATGATTTTTCAACTGAAAAACTACTTTTAGATTTTTATAAAAAAGATAATCAACTTTTTGTAAATGGAGTTCCACAAAAAATATTTGGTGTTAATTACACGCCTTTTTCTACACAAAGCAACCCGAAATTATCATTTAAAGTTGTAGAAAACGACTTGAAAATCGCTAAAAGATTGGGTTTCAATACAATTAGATTTAACAATTCCATTCCAACTCCACAAATTTTAGATATTTGCCAAAAACTGAACTTGTTCGTGGCAATTGATATTCCTGTAAATATGCTCCCTGAAAATTATGTTACTGATGAAGTATTTATTGAAAGATTTGAGAATTTTTCTGATGATTTATTGAGTTACATATCAAAATATGACAATGTTTTTGTTGTGAATATTGCGAGTTCTCTAGACCCAAATTCAACTGATTTACTGAATTTCGTTGAAAATTTTTCAAATAAAATTAATTCTTATGGAAAACTCTCTTCCGCATCTTTTTTGGATTTCCCTACTTCTGAATTAAATCTCGATTTTGTTAATGTAGAATTTTATTCCAAAATGAAAGCAATTCCACAAGATTTTAATAAAAATTTGTTCATAACTGCCGAATATCCAGTTTTTGAAGGTAGCAAAAA
Source organism: Melioribacter roseus (assembly GCA_020726285.1). Lineage (GTDB taxonomy): Bacteria > Bacteroidota > Ignavibacteria > Ignavibacteriales > Melioribacteraceae > WGAL01. Next base: position 72,219 of record DYSW01000002.1, on the reverse strand, counting down.
AGGGCATTTATGGGAAAATTCCTATGAAGCACAAGGAAGATTTTTTGATGAAATTTTAACATTAACAGAAAAGAACGGAAATGCTGGAGTGTTTTTCAATACTTTAGTAGATTATTCCGGTGATTACAGTTCCCTTTATTCTTCATATTCTGATAGAAATTTATATAAAATTGGTATTTTGGGAATAAATAGAAAAGTAAGTAGAACGTCATACAACGTAATTGAAAACAGATTAAATTTAGAAAAGAGAATTATAATACCACTTGGGACTGCAAATACTAAAACGCCGTTAATTTTCATTCTTGTTCCACTTTTCTTAGCCATTTTAATGGGAATTACAATCAATCTTCGCCGAAAATTCCAAGAAGATACAATGCGAGCTTTACTACGAACGTACAATTTCTTTTCTGATATTCGCGACCAAAGGCTTCTTTTAGGATTTCATTCTTACTTTATGTTTTTCATTGTAGCCGCAACAATTTCATTGCTAATTATCAATATTCTGTTTTTCTTGCGTGCCAACTTATCTCTCGAACGTTTAATTTTATCTTTTTCAGATAATTCCCTACTCGATTTTATTAGCTATTTAGCTTGGAATCCTATTAGCTCATTTTACATTGTTTTCATTCTCGTACTATTAAAACTTGTGTTTTTAATTCTACTTGCACGTTTTTTTGGCTTTTTTAATAGAACAAAAGTGTTTGTTGCAAGTATATTTTATACTTCAACTTGGGCATTTATGCCAGTAACAATCCTTTTAGTTCTCGAATTACTTCTTCTAAAAATATTAAATCTTAATGTTTTTAATGATTTTATATATATCTTTTTAGTGATTTATGGGTTTTGGTTACTTTTTAGATATGTTAAAGGAATTTATGTTGTGTTTGATGTTTTTCCACGAACAGCATATTTTATTACGTTTGTTTCTATTACAATTTTTTGGGGAAGTATTTTCTTATTTTACCACCTTTCATTCAATACTTGGGATTTTCTAATCACCCAAATATCCAACATCAAGTATTTTTAGGAGCTTCTTTTGCACATTTCTCGACTTGAACTTTTTGGATTTAAATCTTTTGCGAACAAAACAACACTTCATTTTGATAAAGGTGTTACCGGAATTGTTGGTCCAAATGGTTGCGGTAAAACAAATACCGTTGACGCAATTCGTTGGGTTTTGGGCGAACAAAAAAGCAGTACTTTACGCAGCGATAAAATGGAAAATGTAATCTTCAATGGAACTAAAACAAAAAAACCATTGGGAATGAGTGAAGTTTCAATAACTTTTGTAAATGACGATAACACACTTCCGACTGATTATTCCGAAGTAACAATAACACGCCGGATTTTCCGCTCGGGCGAAAGTGAATATCTTCTTAACAAAAATGTTTGTCGTCTGAAAGATATCACAAACCTTTTTATGGATACAGGAATGGCTACAAACGCTTATTCTGTAATTGAATTGAAAATGGTTGAAGGAATTCTAAATGATAAAACTGGCGAAAGAAGAAAAATGTTTGAAGAAGCTGCCGGAGTTAACAAATATAAACACAGAAGAAAGATTTCACTTAAAAAACTTGAAGAAGTAAAATCAGATTTAACTCGTGTAAACGACATTATTTCTGAAGTGCAGAAAAATGTGGTTGCTTTAGAAAGACAAGCCAAAAAAGCTGATAAATTCAACATTCTTCAGACTGAACTTAGAGAAAAAGAAATTAATTATTCTGAAAGAAGATTTACCATCTTGATTTCAAGAATTGAGGAATTAACTTCTGGAATTGAGATTTTGCAGCATAATCGAGAATTAACTGATTCACAAATTCATGAAATTGAATTAAAATTAATATCAATTCGTGATATTGTTCTCGAAATTGAACGAAGTTTGAGAATTAAACAAACTGAAATTGGCAAAATAAATGAACAATTTCATCAGTTTCAACAAGAAATTTCAGTCGCAGCCGAAAGAGATAAATCGCTTTCGCAAAATATAGAAAGATACAAATCTGAAGTAGAAGAATTGAATTTTCAGAATGAAGAAAACCAATTTAATGTTGATGATTCCTACCAAAATATTCTAAAATTTGAACAAATTATTGACTTAAACAAATCGGAATTTGAACAAAAATTATCCAAAGTGGAAAAAGACAAAGTTATACTTTCTGAAAAGCAAAATCATCTAAAATTAAGAGAAGAGATTTTAAAAAACCATGAAATCTCACTAAATCAGAAGAATAACGAAATACTTTCTTTGCACAAAAATGTGGAATCGACACAAAAAAGAGTTGAAATATTATACACCAAAATTCAAGAATGGACAGATGAAATTGCAAAAACCGTTGGTTTAATTGATGAACTTAACGAAGCCAAAATTCTTGCCGAAAATCTTCTTGCTGAACGCGAAAAAGAATATGTCTCTTTCAAAAATGAGAAAGAAAATCTTGGCTTGCAAGTTCAAGAATTATTTGAAAAAGAAACAAATCAGCGTAGTTTTATTACAGCTTTGGAAGATAAAATTGATTTCGTAAATAATTTGATTGAAAATCTTGAAGGCGTTTCAAAAGGCTCCAAAGTTCTAATTAGCAACAATGAATGGAATGAAAAAGATAAAACACTTTTTGCCGATGTTGGAAAAACTGACGATAAATTCCGTTATGCTTTAGAAGCCGCACTCAAAAAAGTACTAAACAACCTTTTAATTGAAGATTTAGATTCCTTAAACAAGGCAATAGATTATCTAAAAACGCAAGATTTAGGAAAAGCATCTTTCTTTTTACTTGGAAATTTCTCAAATCAGAAAAAATCAATTTTCGAAAAATTCTCAGATTATTTCGACACACGTAAAATAAAATTATTGGAAAAAGAAAACGGCTTTGTCGATTGGACAATTAATCACGTTCAAACTGAAGAAAAATGGCATCCTTATTTTCAAAAAATTCTATTTAAAACAGCTATTGTTACCACAATTTCTACTGCAATTGAAATGACAAAAAAGTTTCCAGAATTCACTTTTGTTACTCTTGATGGCGATTTAATTCAGGCAGATGGAATTATTGACGCTGGTTCTTTGCCAAAATTAGATGATACACTTTTCGGAAGGAAGCAACTTGTTGTTGATTTACAGAGAGAATCTGAGAATCGAAAAATTGAATTGGAAAAAGTTGTTTCTGAAAAGAATAGAATTCAAGCACAATTCGATTCAATTGATTTGGACATGATAAGCGAAAAAGGTAAAAGAGTTTCGTTAGAAATTGTGAATTTCGAAAAGCAAATTGCCCGTTTGGAATCTGAAAGCGAGAAATTTTCAGAGCAAATTCAAAATAGCGAGACTCAAATTTCCTCTGAATTGCACGAAATTGAGAATTCCAACTTAGTAATTGAAGAACTTAAACAAACTGCCGAGATTTTAGAAAAGCAGAAATCGGAAGTATTAATTGAAATCTCGAAATTACAGACAGATTATAGCAAGTTTGAAGAAAATTTTAATATACTACTTCAAGCTAAAAATGATAAATCGATTGAACTTGAAAAAGCGAAAGGTTTGCTGAGAAATGAACACAACAAAATCGAGCAAATAAGGGCAAATCTAAGAAATATTGAAGATGCACTTAAAAAGCGAAAAGAAAATATTCAACAAAGTGAAATAGAAATTGCAGAATTAAAAGTTAGAATTGAAGAAAGAACTCTCGAATTAGATGAATTAAAAGGTGAACGAAATTCACTTTACGAATCAAGAAAAGAAATCGAAGAGAAATTATCCGAAGTTCGTCAAAATCAAACCGAATTGGAAACACAAGTACAAAAATACCGTAATGAACGAACTAATATTTCTGATAAAATTCACACATACGATTTGGAAATAAACAAACTAACTTTCGAATTCGAATCACTTCATACGCATATTCGAGAAGAATATTCAATTGAACTTGAGAAAAAGGAATTTGAAGACATCGAATCTTTCGACTTTCCAAACACAAAACAAGATATTTCCAATCTCAGGGAAAAAATTAAAAGTTTGGGACCAATTAATACTTTGGCTTATGCAGAATATGAGGAACAAAAAGATCGTTACGATTTTCTGGTTCAACAAAAAACTGATTTAATTGAATCTGAAAAAGATTTAGTGAAAACAATAAATGAAATAAACGAGACTGCACAACAACAATTTGTTGAAACTTTCGAGCAAATCAGACAGAACTTCAAGAAAACATTCCAAACACTTTTTGATCCCGAAGACGAAGCAGATTTAGTTATGGAAGATAACGATGACCCTTTGGAAGCAAGAATTAACATTACAGCCAAACCAAAAGGAAAACGACCAACATCAATTGAATTACTTTCTGGTGGCGAAAAAACTCTTACAGCTACAGCATTATTATTTGCGTTCTATCTCGTAAAACCATCGCCTTTTTGTATTTTAGATGAAGTTGATGCTCCACTTGATGATGCAAACATTGATAGATTCACCAAACTAATTCGCAAATTCAGTGAAAACACACAATTTATAATTGTAACTCACAATAAAAACACAATGGTTTTTACTGATGCAATTTATGGCGTTACAATGGTTGAAGATGGAATTTCGAAATTAGCTGGAATTAAGTTTGATGAAAAACTTGGTGCAAACTAATGACCGAAAAAGTAACTAGAAGATATAAAGTATTCCTTGATTTTGACGGAACTATAACAAATATCGATGTCGGTGAAGAACTATTTGTTCGTTTTACTGATAGAGAAAAAGCATACGCAATCGTAAAAAGATGGCTAAACGGTGAAATAACATCAATTCAAACTTGGGAAATGCTTTGCATAATGTTGGATAATATTAACATAGAATTAATTAACGAATTTATAGATTCAGTAGAAATTGATTTCTATTTACAGAGTTTTCTTTCGTTTTGTAAGCAAAATGAAATTGACATTTTCGTTTTGAGCGATGGATTTGATTATTATATCAATCGAATTTTGAAGAAATATCAATTGCAATATCTACCAACTTTCTCAAATATTGCAAAATTCGAAGAAAATTCTTGCAAACCACAATTCCCTTTTCGAGATGAAAATTGCCAAAAATGTGCCAATTGTAAACGAAATCACATAATTAACAATAGCGGAGATGAAGATTACACAATTTATGTGGGCGATGGATTTTCAGATGTTTGTCCAGTTGAATTCTGCGATTATGTTTTTGCAAAAAAAACTCTCCTACGCTATTGTGAGACATATAGAATTAGCTATTTCCCATATAAAAATTTTAATGATGTTCAGCGAAAATTGGAAGAATTAGTAAACAAAAAAAATCTTAAAAAGCGTCATCAAGCATTTCTAAAACGAAAAGAAGTCTACGAACAAGGTTAAATGAATAAAATTTCTACAAATAACAAAATTCTAATTATTGCTGGTGAAGATTCGGGTGATTTACACGGTTCTTCTTTAATTTCTGAGATGTTAGCCAAAAATCCAAATTTGGAATTTTATGGAGTTGGTGGAAATAAAATGATTGAAGCTGGTTTAAATGCTATTTTCAACATAAAAGATTTTTCCTTTTTAGGAATTACAGAAGTTATCAAACATTTGCCGTTTATCATAAAATCGAAGAAAATTTTGCTCAATTTTGTGAAAACAAATCAAATTAAAAATGTAATTCTAATTGATTACCCAGGATTTAATCTGAATTTTGCAAAAGCTTTAAAGAAGCACAAAATTAAAGTTTTCTATTACATTTCGCCTCAACTTTGGGCTTGGGGACAAGGTAGAGCGAAGAAAATGAGAACAATAATTGATAGATTGTTTGTGCTGTTTCCATTTGAAGTAAAATTCTTCCAAAAATTTGGAATTCTTGCCGAATTTGTCGGACATCCATTAATTAAAAGAATTAAAAATTATGAATTCCAACCAAAAGAAGATTTTTTTGAACAATACAATCTTGATATAAATAAAGAAATTCTTCTCCTTATGCCTGGAAGTAGAAAGCACGAAATAGAACTAATTTTTGAAGAAATTCTAAAAACTGCTGATATTTTATCGAAAAAATACAATTTGCAAATTGTTGTTGCTGCGTCTTCAAATCTTTCTATTGAAAATTATTCCAAATTCATACAGAATTCTGGAATTAAGCTAATTTCTAATAAAAATTACGAACTTCAGAAATATTCCAAATTTGGAATTATCAAATCTGGAACTTCAACACTTGAAGCTGGATTGTTTCAGCTTCCTTACGTTTCTGTTTATAAAACAAGTTTTATTACATATTTAATTGCAAAATTGTTGATAAAAATGGAAACAATTTCGCTTGTAAATATTGTTGCCGAAAAATTAATTATTACTGAATTTATTCAAAATGATTTAAATAGCGAAAAGTTAGTCGATTTCATTTCAGATTTGCTTGAAAATCCCGAAAAATTGAATTATCTGAAAAATAATCTAAAAATAATTGAAGAAAAACTTGACGTCCCAAATTCTACAAATTTAGCCGAAAGTATTTTGGAAGGTTTAGTGTGAAATCAATTAAAAAGAAAATATTTCACTTTCTGGGAAATAGATTACTACCAATTGTAATTAATTTGGTTTTGCTTACGTACAAAATTCAAGTAAAAAATGCTAATGTTCTTGAAGATTATGCAAAAAACGGAAATCAATTTATTGCTGCTTTTTGGCACGGCAAAATGTTAATTCCTTGGTATTTCCTTCGTAAATTTAATATTTCAGCACTCGTTAGTTTAAGTAAAGACGGAGAAATTTTGTCACGAATTCTTGAGAGTTGGAATTATAAAATGATTCGTGGTTCATCGCACATTGGTGGGAAAGAAGCGTTAAAATTACTTGAAGATAGCATAAATAATGGTTTTTCTGTTGCAATTACACCAGACGGACCAACTGGACCAATTTATAAAATGAAGCCAGGAACAATAGTTTTAGCGAAAAAAACGAATAAACCGATTTTTTTAATTTTAGTTTGTGCTGAAGAAAGCTGGTTTCTAAAAAGTTGGGATAAATTTCAAATTCCAAAACCTTTTTCAAAAATTAAATTAGAAATAAGTGAACCAATCAGTGTTGATGCAAATCTAAATTATGATGAAACCGATTTGCTTATAAAACAATTAAATGAAAGATTTTTATCTGAACAAAGAAAGATTGAAGAAAATTGCTAACAATTATTAAAATTATATTACTTCCCTTTTCGTTATTGTACTCAATTGTAATTTCCGCAAGAAATTCACTTTTCGATTTAGGAATTTTCAAATCCAAAAAAGTTCAGTCGAAGGTAATTTCAGTTGGAAATTTAACATTAGGTGGAACAGGAAAAACCCCAACTGTAATTTTCATTTCAAAATTGATTTCACAAATGGGAATTTCAAACGCAATTCTAAGCAGAGGTTACGGAAGAAAATCCAACGGATTTCGGTTAGTTTATGATGGGAATAATTTTGTCTGCTCAGCAAAAGAATGTGGTGATGAAATTATTCTTACTTCCAATTCAGTTTCAGTTCCAACTGCGGTTTCTGAAAATAGAGTTTTAGGTGCAAAATTGCTCTACGATAAATTTCAGAATAAAGTACTAATTTTAGATGATGCTTTTCAACATCGCTGGATTTTGCGAGATGTAAATATTCTTTTACTCGACCAAGAATTTATTCTTGCTGATAATTCCCTAGATAAAATGCATTTACCATCTGGAATGATGCGGGAATCGTTTGATTCAATTCACAGAGCGGATGTTGTAATAATCAATAGAAAATTCAATCCAAAGAAAAATATTCCTCAAAATTTGGAAAAATTTCTTGAATCAAAACCAGTGTTTTATGCAAATTACTTTTTAGAAGGATTTATTGACATTAAAACTAAAAAGGATTACACTGCTAAAGATTTTGTTGGACAAAAAAGTTTACTTGTAGCAGGAATTGCAAAACCAGAATCGTTTTTTACATCGTTAAACAATGTAAATGTGGATGTAACAAACCAACTCATTTTCAAAGACCATAAATTCTATACAAATAAAGAAGTTCAATACATCCGAAAGCAATTCTACGAAACAAATTCATATTCTGTAATTACAACTGAAAAAGATGCTGTAAAATTGGTAAATTTTTCAAAAGAGTTGGATGACATTGACATATTTTACTCGAAAATTAGTCTTCAACTAGAAGAAATAGAAAAATTCAAAATATTATTATTAAATAAAATCAATAAATAAACGGAGGAAAAATGGCTAATAAAGCTGATTCCAAAAAAGCAGTAAAAACTGAAGTAAAAGCTAAAGCTCCAAAATATGTGTATTTTTTTGGCGGCAAAAAAGCTGAAGGTAAATCTGAAATGAAAAGCCTACTCGGTGGAAAAGGTGCAAACTTAGCAGAAATGGTGAATATTGGTATTCCTGTTCCAGCTGGTTTTACAATTACTACTGAGGTTTGTGCATATTTCTATGAACACAAACAAACATATCCTAAAACTTTGGAAGCGGAAGTAAGTGAATCTCTGGGAAAAATTGAAAAAGTAATGGGTGCTAAATTCGGTGATAAGAAAAATCCATTACTTCTATCTATTAGAAGTGGTGCAAGAGCATCGATGCCAGGAATGATGGATACAATCTTGAATCTTGGTTTGAATGATGTAACTGTTGAAGGATTAATAGCAAAAACCAACAATCCTCGTTTTGCTTACGATTCTTACAGAAGATTTGTACAAATGTATGGCGATGTTGTTTTGGGTTTGAAACCCGAATCAAAAACTGATGAAGACCCTTTTGAAGTAATTATTGAAAAGAAAAAACATAAACTTGGAATAAAATTCGATACTGAATTCACAACTGAAAATCTTAAAGAACTTGTATCAGAATTTAAAATTGCAATAAAAACTAAAACTGGGAATGATTTTCCTGAAGATCCTAAAGTTCAACTTTGGGGTGCAGTTGGTGCAGTTTTTGGTTCTTGGCAAAATGAAAGAGCTAATATTTACAGAAAATTGAATAACATTCCTGCTTCTTGGGGAACTGCTGTAAACGTTCAATCAATGGTTTTTGGAAATATGGGTGAAGATTCAGGTACTGGTGTAGCATTTACAAGAGACGCCGCTACTGGCGATAATTATTTCTACGGTGAATATTTAATGAATGCTCAAGGTGAAGATGTTGTTGCTGGAATTAGAACTCCACAACCAATATCTGATTTGAAGAAGAAAAATGCAATTGTTTACAAAGAACTTGATGATATTCGTTTAAAATTAGAAAAACATTATAAAGATATGATGGACGTTGAGTTTACAATTCAACAAGGCAAACTTTGGATGTTGCAAGCACGCGTCGGTAAACGAACAGGTTTTGCAGCAGTAAAAATTGCAGTAGATATGGTTCGCGAAAAATTAATTTCGAAAGAAGAAGCATTAATGCGAATTGACCCTGAACAATTAAACCAACTACTTCGCCCTATTTTTGATAATGACGAAAAGTTGAAATTAATTCAAAATGGGAAACTTTTAACAAAAGGTTTGAATGCAGGTCCTGGTGCAGCATCAGGAAGAATTGCTTTTTCGGCACAAGATGCAGCAGAAATGGCAGCAAAAGGCGAAAAAGTTATTCTAGTAAGAAATGAAACTTCACCCGAAGATATTAAAGGTATGAACGCATCAGAAGGAATTCTAACTGCAAAAGGTGGAATGACTTCGCACGCTGCGCTTGTTGCCCGTCAAATGGGTAAAGTTTGCGTTGCTGGTGCTGGTGCTTTAAGTATTGATTACAAAAAAGGTATAATGACTGTTGAAGGAAAAGATTTCGTTTTAAAAGAAGGTGATTTTCTATCGATAGATGGAACAACCGGCGAAGTAATTTCTGGACAAATCAATACAAAACCTTCTGAAGTTGTTCAAGTTCTAATCACAAAAGAATTAGATCCAAAAAAATCTGATGTTTTCAAAACATATAAAGATTTAATGACTTGGGCTGATCAATTTAGAAAACTTGGAATTCGAACTAATGCTGATCAACCAGATCAATCTGCAAATGCAATTGCTTTCGGTGCTGAAGGAATTGGATTAACAAGAACTGAACATATGTTTTTTGGCGGAGATAGAATAGTTTCCGTGCGGGAAATGATTCTTTCTGATACTTTAGAAGGAAGAAAAGGAGCATTAGCAAAATTACTCGAACTTCAACGTTCTGATTTTGAAGGTATTTTTGAAGTTATGAATGGTTTTCCTGTTACAATTAGAACTTTGGATCCTCCACTTCATGAATTCTTACCACAAGAAAAGAAAGACATTGAAGAAATGGCCACAACAATGGGCGTTTCAGTAAAGAATATCAAAGAAAAAATTGAAAGTTTACACGAATTTAACCCAATGCTTGGTTTTAGAGGTTGCCGACTTGGAACAGCTTTCCCAGAAATCACAGAAATGCAAGCTCGTGCTATTCTTGAAGCCGCAGTTAATGTTGCGAATAAAGGAATCAAAGTAAAACCAGAAATTATGATTCCACTTGTTGGCCACGTTAATGAATTAAAAGGACAAGAAGCTATCGTAAGAAAAGTGGCAGAACAAGTATTTGCAGAAAAAGGAAAGAAAGTTGCATATCTTGTTGGAACAATGATTGAACTTCCAAGAGCTGCTTTAACCGCAAATAAAATTGCAGAAGTTGCTGAATTTTTTAGCTTTGGAACAAATGATTTAACTCAAACAACTTTTGGACTTTCAAGAGATGATTCTGGTAAATTTTTACCAATGTATATCGAAAAAGATATTCTTCCACGAGATCCTTTTGAAAGTTTAGACCAAGAAGGTGTAGGACAATTAGTTGAAATTGGAACACAAAAAGGTCGTTCTGTTCGTCCAGACTTAAAAGTTGGAATATGCGGTGAACACGGTGGTGAACCCGAATCAGTTGAATTCTGTCACAGAGCTGGTTTGAATTACGTAAGTTGCTCGCCTTTCCGAGTTCCAATTGCAAAATTAGCTGCTGCTCGTGCCGCAATTCGTGATTTAAAGAAAAAAAAGTAAATATTAATTAACGTTCGGAATCTTCTTTAATAGGAAGATTCCGTTAATTTTCTTCAATCAAAACATATTTAGATAATTATGTGTTAGAAAATGATAGGAGAACAAATGAAATTATCAGATTATCAATATAAGATTCCACCAGGCTTGATTGCAAAATTCCCAACTGAAGAACGGGACAAATCAAAAATGATGGTTCTTAATAGAAAGACTCAAGAAATTGAGAATAAAACTTTTGAAGATATTGTAGATTTTATGTCAAAAGGTGACGTACTCGTTTTGAATGAGACAAAAGTAATGCAAGCCAGATTGTACGGAACTAAAGAAAGAACAAATGCTCAAATTGAAGTTTTTGTTTTACGTGAACTAAATAAAGATGAAAATATTTGGGACGTAATTGTTGACCCTGCAAGAAAAGTTAGAATTGGAAATAGAATTTATTTTAACAATGAACTTTGGTGCGAAGTAATTGATAACACAACTTCACGCGGAAGAACAGTTCGTTTTAATAAAGATGCTGGAAATATTTTCGAAGCCATTGAAAAAAATGGTACAACTCCTTTACCACCATATATTAAAAGAGACCCAATTCATGAAGATAAAGACAATTACCAAACAGTTTATGCTTCTACTTATGGTTCTGTTGCAGCGCCAACTGCAGGTTTACATTTTACAAAAGAATTGATAAAGAAAATCAAGAAAAAGGGAATAAAAGTTGTCCCAATTTTACTTCATATTGGAATTGGTACTTTTCGTTCGGTTGAAGTTGAAGATTTAACAAAACATAGAATGGATTCTGAATATTTTGAAGTTCCAGAAGAAACCGCAGAAATAGTTACCGAAGCAATCAAAGCAAAGAAAAATATTTTTGTTGTTGGAACAAGTACTTGTCGTGCTTTGGAAAGTAGTGTAACAGCTGAAGGATACTTAAAACCAAATCGAGGTTGGACCGATAAATTCATTTATCCAACATACGATTTTCATATTACAAAAAAATTAATAACAAATTTCCATCAGCCAGAATCGACACTAATTATGTTAGTTGCAGCTTTCGGAGGTTATGATTTTGTAATGGATGCTTATAAAAAAGCCGTTAGAGAAAAATATCGCTTTTTTAGTTATGGCGATGCTATGCTTGTTTTATAATGAAAAATATTGTAATTATTCCTGCTGGTGGAAATGGTTTAAGACTTGGCGAACAAATTCCGAAGCAATATTTACAAGTATTTGGAAAGGAAATAATTGCTTACACAATTGATATTTTTCAAAATTGTGGTTTAATTGATGAAATTATTATTTCAGCACAAACCGAATTTTTTGACCAAATTCTACAAATAAAGGATAATTACGGATTCACAAAAATTTCAAAAGTTGTAAAGGGCGGTGAGACAAGACAAAAGTCAGTTTCAAACGCCCTTTTTTCTATTATTACCGAAGATTCAGATTTAATTCTAATTCACGATGCCGCTCGACCTTTGTTACCGAAATTAATTCTTAAAAATGCAATTGAAAAGGCTAAAATTCATCAATCTGCAATTGTGTCAATAAAAGCAAAAGACACGTTGCTAATTGGGAATTCTAAAGCAGAAAAATATATTCCTCGTGAAAATGTTTTTTACGTACAAACACCACAAATTTTCTCTTATAAAATCTTAAAAGAATCATTTATTTTTTGCGAGAATACTAATTTTATCGCAACTGATGATTCTTCATTAGTGAAAAATGCTGGTTTTGATATTCATTTAGTTGAAGGCTCGGAATTCAACTTTAAGATAACTACTGCTGCTGATTTAGAAATATTTAAGAAAATTGTAAATTCAAATAATTTTCGAGAACTGACGAAATAAAAAAAGTGATTATTATAAAAATTATTGATAAAAATACAATTTGCGGTGTAATTTGAAAATAGAAAGGAACTGCGGCTCCTACCAATATTCCATTGAAGCCATAAATTCCACTTCTAATTTTTTCTTTATCAAATTTAAGCTGAATTGCAATTATATTTGAAAGAAGTACCCCAAATAGTCCAAATATGCCACTGATGATATTTTATAGTTTTCCATTTTAAGCCTTTATTTTATTAAAATCATTTTCTTTGTAATTATGTTATTGTCCGATGTAAGTCTGTAAAAATAACTTCCACTTGCAGCTTGGATTCCATCATTATTTTTCCCATTCCAA
>DYSW01000002.1:13181-58958 GCA_020726285.1 Melioribacter roseus | reverse complement strand
GTAAAAATAACTTCCACTTGCAGCTTGGATTCCATCATTATTTTTCCCATTCCAATGATATCCAGCTAATTGTTCTGCTGATGTAAAAGTGTAAGAATAAAGTGATTGTTCCGAGTATTCACTTTGCATAATTGAGAATTTATCTTCTTCAAGAATATATAAATATTTTTCACCTGATGAATTCAAAGAAACCCAACCATTAACATTCCAAGATGAAATTTCAGAACTTTCCCATTCTTGTGAAAACTGAGCTTTAATATTTGAATTTGCAAAAATTAGAGCTACAAATACATATAATATTTTATAATTAAGCATATTTACCTATTGTTTTAAGTTTTAAGACAGACATAGGTGAAATTATGTTTAATGTAAAAATGAAAATCTAAAGAAATGATAATTAACAACACTTAAAATTCAATACTGATTACAATAGTCGGTAAAATTCCAAATTCTTTAGATTCAGTTACTTTCTGTTCGTTAATATTTTATTAATTTTATTCCTCTTCAACTACCCAATTTTCTACAATATCTTCTGTCAATTCTGTAATAAATCGAGAAGGTTTAGAAAAAGTAAATCCAGCAAATCTGTCAAATAATTGCATTGGATAAATCACAAACAGATTTTTCTTTGCCCGTGTTACTGCAACATACATTAATCTTCTTTCTTCATCAATTGCTTCTGGATTATTCAAGGACTGAGATGACGGGAAAAAACCTTCTACTGCGTGAATCACAAACACAGAATTCCATTCCAAACCTTTGGCTGAATGTATAGTAGATAATACAACGTATTCGTTATCATTGTTTTCGGCTTCAACATCTACTACAGCATTTTTTGGTGGATCAAGTGCCATTTCTGCTAAAAACGATTCTACAGTACGGTAATTTGTTGCAATGTTGGCAAAAATCTCAATATCTTTTTTACGTTTGTTGAAATCGTTAAACTTTTCTCTAAAAATTGGTTCATAATAAGCATAAACTATTTCAACCATTTCAGTTGGCGTTCTGTGTTTATTTTTTAATTGATAGAATAACTGTAAGAGAGTTTCGAATTTATTGAAATTTTTATCATCAAATTTTATAACGTCTGCTTCAAAATTTATTTCAAGATTTCCAATAACCTCAATCATTTGCTGAGCTTTCCTTTGCCCAACACCTTCGTGCAAAGTTAAAACACGAAACCAGCTGACTAAATCTTTAGGATTTTCTGCAATTCTGATAAATGCCAAAATATCTTTAATATGCGCTGATTCAATCAACTTCATGCCACCGAATTTAACAAATGGAATTCCATATTTTGTTAATTCAAGTTCCAAATCAAAGGAATTTGTAGATGCACGAAAAAGAATTGCAATTTCGTTTAAGGGAATGCCTTGTTCGCGTAAATCAAGAATATTTTCAACAATAAATTGAGATTGCTGTTTTTCATTGCGAGATGAAACTAAAATTGGCAGTTCATCACTTGTTTTTTGGGTAAATAAATTTTTGCTAAAACTTCTGTAACTATTTGTAATTACTTTATTTGCAACATCTAAAATACCTTGAGTACTTCTATAATTTTCTTCAAGTTTAATGATTTCAGTGTTTTCAAACAATTCTGGGAATTCCATAATATTACGGAAATCTGCTCCGCGGAATCTATATATTGATTGAGAATCATCGCCAACAACCATAATATTTTGTTGAAATTTTGCAAGATTTATGATTATTTCTGCTTGAATTTTGTTTGTATCTTGATATTCATCAACCATTATGTATTCAATATTTTGCAAAAATTGTTCAACAATTGGAGATTCTGATATTAGAAATTTGTTCAGATAAATTAATAAATCATCATAGTCCAAACTTTGATGCTTCTGTTTGAATAATTCATATTGCTTTCTAATTTCTTCAATTTTTTCAGAAAATTCTAATAAATGTGGATAATCTTCCTCAAGAATATCAAGAATTGTTCTTTCAGTATTTGTAGAAAGTGAATAAATTTTTAATAGTGTCGCTTTTGTTGGAAATCTCTTTTTCTCGTCGCCTAATTTCATCTGCGAGCGAATTAAATTAATTGTATCTTCACTATCGCCCTGATCAAGAATCAAAAAATTTTGATTTAACCCAACAACTGAACCATATTTCCGTAAAGTTAAGTTTGCAAATGAATGAAAAGTTCCGCCATTTACCTTTTCTGCTCTATCATCCAAAATTTGTGAAGCTCTGTTCATCATTTCTTTAGCCGCTTTGCGAGTAAAAGTTAGTAACAAAATTGATTTTGGTTCAACACCCATTTCAATCAATCTTGCAACTCGAAAAACAAGTGTACGAGTTTTTCCAGTGCCCGCTCCAGCAATTACGAGAAAAGTTCCATCAATTGAAATTACAGCACGATATTGCGCTGTGTTTAGTTCATTTTCGTAATTGATTGTGAAATTTGTAGGTGAGACGGAATTGATTTTACTTCTAAATCCGTCTTTTTTAAGAATAAATTTCTTTTGCATCAGCGGCGTAAAGCTTTAGGTTTTTGAAGAATTTCCGCAAGTAAAATAGCATTTTTGATGGATTTTTTAGTGAAAAGTTGATTTTTAATATCAATTGTTCTCACATTTATTTCATTATTCTCTGTAAGTGAGATTGTACTTAAAATTCTCTTTTTTGAAATAGGTTGTTTAAACTCAGCTTCTTTTTGGGAACGTTCCAAATTGTATCTTTTCTTTTCACTAATTCGATCTTTATTAGTCGATTTTTGAGTTTCGTAATTAACATTTACTTCCTTAAAATCATCTTCGGGATTCCAAGTCGTATTATTATTATAACCAGCCGAGTATTTTTCAGGTTGTTTCTTACTTTCAGAGTTTTCTATATCAGGTAATTTTATCCCAAGAATTTCTTCCAAAAACTCTCTTCCTTCTTTCTTTTTAGGTATTTTTTTTGGTTTATCGGTTCCGTATTCAAATTCTTCAGTTTGCGGAATATTCTTTTTCTTTGTGAATATTCCGCTGAGAAAACTAAAAATTATAAATATAACAATTAGGATATCAAAAATGTTATCCATTTTTATTTATCATCCTTTTTAGATTCGTCCGATTCAGAAATTGATTTTCGCATATCTGTATCTGCTTGCAAATTTCTTAAGTTGTAATAATCCATTACTCCAAGATTTCCATTTCTAAACGCTTCTGATATTGCTTTTGGCACTTCAGATTCTGCTTCAACAACTTTTGCTTTCATTTTAGCAATTTCAGCTTTGTTTTCTTGTTCTAAAGCAACAGCAGCAGCTCTTCTTTCCTCAGCTTTTGCCCGAGCAACTTTCAAATCAGCTTCGGCTTGGTCAGCTTGTAAAATTGCACCGATGTTTGTACCAACATCAACATCAGCAATATCAATTGAAAGAATTTCGAACGCTGTTCCAGAATCTAATCCTTTTTGAAGTACTACTTTTGAGATTCTATCAGGATTTTCTAATACTGCTTTATGGGAATCACTTGAACCGATTGTTGATACAATTCCTTCTCCAACTCGAGCCAAAATTGTTGCTTCTCCAGCACCACCAACTAGCCTTTCAATATTCGCACGAACTGTAATTCTTGCAACTGCTTTCAACTGAATTCCATCTTTCGCAACAGCTGAAACCATTGGTGTTTCAATAACTTTTGGAATTACTGACATTTTAACAGCTTCTAAAACATCACGACCTGCTAAATCAATTGCAGTTGCTCTTTCAAAACTTAAATCTAAATTTGCTTTATTTGCTGAAATTAATGCATTTACAACATTTACAACATTTCCGCCAGCAAGGTAATGTGCTTCAAGTTGATCATTTGTAAGATGCAAGCCAGCTTTTATTGCTGTAATTAAGCTGCGAACAATCACTACTGGTGGAACTTTTCTGAAACGCATTCCAACTAGATCTCGCATTATTTTAACTTTTACTCCAGAAAAATAAGCTGTAATAAACAGACTTATTGGAACGAAATAAAAGAAAAAGAAAAGGAATAATACTATTCCAACTATTACAATTATTGATAATTCTGTTAAAGGTACCATAAATTCTCCATTTAGTTTCTTATTGCAAATATAAAAAAAGAAAGAGACAATTCTGATGATTTTTTTAGTTTTTACTAAATACTACTTCCCAATTGATTTTCTCTTTCTTTAAAATTTAGAAAGCCCAATTATTGGGCTTTCTAAACTAAAAATAAATTGTTTTTAAAGTAAGGATTCTAAAGCGGCTTCGTAATTTGGTTCTTGAACAATTTCAGGAACTTGTTCGTTGTAAATTACAACGCCATTTTCGTTAGTTACAACAACTGCTCTCGATAAAACTCCAGCAAGTGGTCCATCAATAATTTCGACACCGAAATCTTTTTCAAAACCTTCTTTTCTAAAAGCACTTAAATTTACTACATTTTCTATTCCTTCTGTTGCACAAAAACGCTTGTGTGCAAATGGTAAATCCATAGAAACACAAAGTACAATTGTATTTTCTAAACTACTTGCTTGTTGGTTAAATTTGCGGACTGAAGTAGCACAAATATCTGTATCCAAACTAGGGAAAATATTATAAATTACTTTTTTTCCAGCAAAATCTGCTTTTGTTTTTACTGATAAATCTGAGCCTACTAACTTGAAATTTGGTACAACATTTCCAACTACTGGTAAATTTCCGATTGAGTTTATCGGATTTCCTTTTAGTGATATTTTTGCCATTATTTTCTCTTTTTTATTTCAAGATATATTGTCTAATTTAAAATATTTCAAATAAATATTCATTTTTTATTAAATATTATTGTGAATTTTGAGCCAATTCCCTTTTTGCTTTCTAATTATCTTTTTCTTTGATAATCTTAATTAGTTCTTCTTTAGATAAATTTGTTAATTCCATTTTAACCTCCCTATTAAATCAGTTTTAGTCGCAAATTATTATCTTTTTTGTTTCAAAATAATGCCCACTTTGTAACTGATAGAAATAAACTCCGCTTGGTAAATTACTTACATTAAAATTTACTTCATATTCTCCAATAGTAAATGATTTGTTTACTAATTCTTGGATTTTTTCACCAAGTGCATTGAAAATAACAACTTTTATAGGTGTTATTTCATTATTTGTAGAAAATGGAATTACAAATTTGATTTTTGTATTTGCTTGATTTGTGTTTTTGGAAATTGGATTAGGATAATTTTGCAATAACTTAAATTCAAGTGGTTTGTTTACATCTTGAACTGCTACGTAAGTTGGGATTAAATTAATCTCTAAGTAATTTTGTTCATTGTTTGCAACTTCTATTCCATCAAGAACTTTTGTATAATAACCCGAAGCCTCAATTTTAATAGAATAATTCCCAACGTAAATTGGGCGTGAAAATCTGCCCATTGTATTGGAATAAACTTCGCTACTATCTTCATCGTGATCTAATACAGTAATTTTAGCGACAACTGGTTCATTTGTTACAGAATCTGTAATTATTCCTTGTATTCCAAATAAAGATTGTTCCATATAGTTTAATAATGAACGGTAATTATATTCCCAATGTGGTAATAATTGTGATTCATCTACTAATTTAATATCTGAAATTTCAGCCGTCATTTCTCTGCAATGATGAAAATAATTCATAAAATCTTGTCTTCCACCAGCAACTTCATACCAATCATAACCATTTGTAATTCCATCATCATAACTATTCATATATCCCGAAGGAGAATATTCTTGTGCTGTATCTGCGTATTCGTGTGAAACTAATTGCCACCAATTATCGTCGGGATGACGTTCGTACCAAGTATCCCAAGGATAATTAATAACTTCTGTTCCACCGTGAAAATTAGATGACATTACAAAATCATGATTTTCAGCAAATTCAATCATCAATAAAGTTTCGGCTTGATATACTTCGCCATCAGGATGTATTCCATCTTGCGGATCTGGAAAGTTTCTGTTTAAATCTACCCAATTTGCATTATATCTTGTTGCGCCAGAAACAGTATTATTTCCTCCTGCATAAGTTCCATCTGGATTAGCATTTGGATTTATCCAAATTTCAAGATTATTCACTAAATTACGAATAGTTACGTTAGTTCGATAATTTTTTAGCAAATAATCAATTAAATGCAACATAAGAACGTAGCCTGTTGTTTCATCACCGTGCATTGTTGAAGTATAAAAAAACTGTGGTTCTGCTTCTGTTTGACTTACATTATCCGAAATTTTTGCAAATAACATTTCTCTTCCTTCAGTAGAAGTACCGATTGAATAAACTTGACAAAGTGATGGATAATCTGTTGCAAATTTTTGCATTATAGTTACATATGTTTCATAAGTTGGATAAACATCCCATTCCATAGCTTCTTCTAAATTATCAGTTGTAGATATTCCTTTTGGTTGCTCATATGAAATTGGAGAAAAATCATAACCAAGTTCAATAAACTTAGTTAATTGCTTTTGATTTGAATATGCAATTGCAGAGTGGTTTTGTAAATCAATTTCATCTATAGAAATTATTTTACTGATTGTGTTCAATTCAGCTTTATCCATAAATTGAAATTTGAATTTAATTTCACCCCGTTCTTTGAAAAATGATGAAATATCTTGAGAAACAGTGTTAATTTGGAATAATATGATTAATAAAAATAATTTTAAATAAACCATTAAAAGACCTCTAATGTTGTTTGAACTACAAATATTGTTATTTTCATTGACTTCGATTTATGCAGGAATTCTCTCAAAACCATTCATAAAATCTAAGTTTAAGAATTTTGCAAGCGAAAATAAAGATTTTTCTGTAATTATTGCATTTAAAAATGAAGCGGAAAATCTTCCAATATTACTAAGTTCGTTGAAAAAGATTGAATATTCAAATTCGATGTTTGAAGTAATTCTAATTGATGATAATTCCACAGATTCAAGTTTTAAGATTGCTTCTGAATTGATTTCCAACAACTCAAATTTCCGACTTTTGAAAGCCAACAACAAAGTCCTACCGCGTAAAAAAGGTGCTTTGCAATTAGCAATTGAGAATTCCAATTTTTCTCATATTGTATTTACAGATGCAGATTCCCAACCAAACAAAAATTGGCTAAATTCCATTTCTAATTCATTCAATAAATTTGATTTTATAATTGGCTTTGCACCACTTTTTCCAACTTCAGAACTGAGTTCAAAATATGCTGCATACGAAAATTATAAGAATAATATTCTAAATTTAATTTCCGTTGAAATTGGAATTCCAACTTCAGCAATTGGTAGAAATTTGGCGATAAAAAAAGATGTTTTTTTCAAACTTGGTGGCTATTACGGAACAATGGAAAAAGAAACTGGAGACGATGATTTGTTACTCCGACAAGCAATAAAAAATAAAATAAAAATTGGATTTGTTCAAAATGAAGAAAGTGTAGTAAATTCTTATGTTTCTTTAAGTTGGAAAGAGATTTTCGTACAAAAAGCTCGCCATGTTTCAACTTCTCATAACTATTTGCTTAAACAGAAATTATTCATATTATTTTGGCATTTACTAAATTCAATTCTATTATTTTCACCTTTACTATTTTTCGTTGAGAAATCCAATTTGATTTTAATTCCATTTGTAATAAAATTAGTTATGGATAGAATAGTGTATTTCAAGTATTTGAAAATCTTTAATTTAAAACACAAAATTGCAACTGCCGTTTTTTTTGATTTTCTTCAGATATTCTTACTTCCAATCAATTTCATAAATTCATTTATAATCAAAACAAAATGGAAAGATTAGCGGTGTAAAACAAAAATATCTGAAAGTATATGATTTAATTATATTTTAATATTAAACAAAAAAGCCCGATTTCTCGAGCTTTTTTAGGTTTTCATAAAAGTTTGTTAATCAACCACAACCACCTAACGCTCTTTTTGATTTTGGTAAAACTATTTGTTTTGGCTTAGAATTTTCAAGAATTTCCTTAATTCTACCATTGTATTCGTGTCTGAATAAATATGTAGTTTTCAAAATACTTGAATTTGGTTGTTCTTTTGGCATTTCAAAATTTATAATGTCTTTCATAAATTCATTAAATCCGCCTTTTAAGACCAAGATTTTATTTGGATTAAATCCAATTTTTACTGCTAAAACAGCTACTTTTTTTGCTAATTTTTCATCGCCTCCATAAATAACTGTTATTTTTTGCTTTTGATTGATAAAATCTGACACACGTGGAAGGAAAAATTCTTCTGGAGTAGCATTTAAAGCATAAGGCAAAGCAAGTTTTGCAAATTCGTTTGGTAATCGCAAATCAATAAATTGAAGAGAATTATCATTTTTTAATAATCTAACTGCAATATCATCTGAAGAAATCAAATTAATATTTGCATCTTTGCCGAAATCTGCTGAATTGAAATCTGCTAAAAGAGTTTGTTTGTAAGGTGACATAAATAAGGCTACAAATGCAACAACCGTTGCTAGTGCAAATATCTTAAAAAATCCAGATTTTGAAGTTAGTTCGTAGCTTTCGCCGTTGTTAATTTTGCGTTCAAGAATTCCAACACCCCAATAACTTAAGAAAGCAAAAATTACAATAATGAAAGTGAATAATCCCATTGAGATATTAAGCAAATCGAATATTTGAGGAGCTCCCATGAAGGAACCAAGATAAATTCCTTCAAACATTGGATATCCAACTATAAATACAAATACACCAAGTGCAACTCCAAGAATAAAAACCATTGCGTCAAGCTTACCGATAGCTGCAGCACAAAGACTAGTTCCAGGACAATAACCACCAAGGATAAAACCAAATCCCATGATGATGCCACCAGCAACAACTGACCACAAATACATTGGACTAATATAAATTAAGCTAATATCTAATAAATTAAAATGAGATAGAGTAAGAACTCCAACCATTGCAGTTATTGCGGCTGTAAAAAATACTCGCCAAACTGTAAAATCGTAGCCGTAGAAAATTCCAACCAATTTTTTGTTTGATGAGAATCCGGCTTGTTCAAGTAAAACACCGAAAATAAAACCAATAATCAGTGCTAATACTAAATTAAAATTTGCTTCAGGGAATATAGGTCCCATAATTTATCTCCAAAAATTAAATTATAACCAAAGTTTTTTGAATAACGGAGCAATTGCAAAACCTGTTCCGAATATCATCATTGTAACAAGAAATCCAGCGACAGAAAATACTGCCATACCATCTAAACCGGCACCGCTTGTGCAACCACGACCAAATTGTGAACCAATTCCGAAAAGCATTCCACCAATTAAGGCTGTAATTAGTCTTATTTTTGATTTAACATTTTTGCCTTTTTCGAACTTAAATTTAAGTCTGTTTGAAACAAGACCTGAAACAAATCCACCAATTACAACGCCAATTACTTGAAATACTAACCAGCCTTTCCATGGTGATTCTGTATGACTTGCGTTGAATTCTTTAATATATTGCAATTGAGATGAAGTTTCTGGAGCAATTTCGTTCAAAGTGCCAACAACAACATTTTTGAAAGCACCACTTGCACCAACTCCATTTCCATTTAAGTAAATTGTTAAAACAATTAAAAGTCCTAGTAGAAATCCAATTAAATATGGATTCGAATATTTTGTTTTTTCTTCCATTTTTAAACCTTTTTCTCTTCTTTTTTATGATGGTCATCGTCTTCTTCAATTTCTTCATAGCCAGTAATCATTGCTTTAAGATTACTTAAAATTGTGTGACCAGTTGTAATTAAATAAAGATGTACGATTACGAACATTACTAGCAAATAAGCCCCAATTGTATGCAAAATTGCTATTGGTTCTAAATTTGTCAAATTCAATGGATTCATATTTGTTGCACTTGGCATTCTATAAAATAAATATATAATTCCTGTTATTACTAACAATGGAATAATAACTACCATTAATCCAAAATAAGCTAGTTTTTGTAGTGGGTTCAATTTGCTTAGTACAGTTTTTTTGGTTGGATGCGGAGCGTTTTTGAAAATACCTAAGAGGTAATATTCAATTTGTTCTTTAACAAATTGTGGAGTAGGTTTGTATTGTTTCCATTCTCCAGTAATAAAATGCCAAAAGGCTGTAAAAAATATTAAAACTACTAATCCAATAGCAGCATATCGATGGTAAACAACCGCATTTTCATATCCAAAAAATGAATAACCACCGTGCACTTCAAATCCTGTAACTGCTAAAAATATGATTAGAACGGCTTGAGTCCAATGCCAGAATCTTTCATAACCTTTATAAATTAAAACTTCTTTCATTTTCATTTCCTTCTATTTCTGTTTTTTTGCAAAGTAATAACGCAATGAACCGTGTGCAAATAAACCGGCAATTGTTAGTAAAATCATTAAATTTCCAAGTGTATCAACAAGTTCATATTTGTCTCTTGCTGGCATATAAAAATCATTCAATCCTGCTAAACGACTATTTTCAGAATTATGGCAATCAACGCATTGTAGAGAATTCTCTTTTGGCGAAACCATGTGATTTATCGGCCAGTACGAAACTGTATTAAACCAATCTACTTTTCCGCTAAATGGTAATCCAGATGCTTCCATTCCTTTTTCAGCTGCTTTTAACCAATCAAAATCTTGCCAATAAGCACCTTCACCTTTTGCAAGTGCTGCAAGTTTTGGTTGAATTAGCATTCTTGTGCCTGGGTCAAAAGGTTGTTTTGCATAATGAATATTTACAGGAATTATCTGAGAAAATTCATCATTATAATTACCGTTCATTTTATTCAATACAAGAAGTGTTTCTTTTTCAGATATTTTATCCCCGAGTAAGTAATGCTCTGCAGTTCCATTAAACCAAATATAATCTGGCTTTTTGTTTCTCGCATATTCGAAAGTACCTTTTATAGATTTATAAACATGATCACCAAGTGAATCTTCCGTTTCAAATGGTTTTCCATTTGCATCTAATTTTCCGGCTTTTGACCAATCCCAATTTGTATTCACAGAATTTACTTTTGCATATGTTGGAATATGACATGTTTGACAAGCAACTTTAACTGTGTGTTCATTTAATACTGTACTTTCATGAGGTAGTTCAGTATGGCAATCTGTGCAACTAACTCTATTTGTATTACTTGATTCAACTGTGAATAGTCTTCCTTTAATGTTGTGGTTTTCTGTAGTGTGGCAATCGATACAAATTAAATTTCCACCATTATCAGCCATGTGAACATCAATTTCGTTTGTTGTGTGGAATTGTGCTTTTTCCAAATCACCGTGTTTCACGTTATTTCCACCACCGCCAAAAAAGTGACAAACTCCACAATTATCACGTGTAGGGGTTCCAACACTTTTTGCAACTACTGCTAAATCGACAGATTTGTCAGGAAAACCATTCATATTGTTCCCTTTCAAATATGTTGCTGAATTATCATGACAAACTAGACAATCAATATTTTCTGCATTGGCATCAATTGCGAGCATTGCTTCTTCTTCACCAAAACTTGCGTGGCATTTATTGCAACTTACTTCGCTTCCTTGAACTCCAATACAAAAATTGTTAATTGCATTCGCTTTACCAAGATAAGTTACTCCACGTCCGTTTTCATAAACTGGTCTTTGCCACCTGAAGTGTGGAGAATCTAACAATTCCTTGTGAACTTCGTTGTGGCAACTCATACATGTTTTTACAACTTCTTGAGGAGAATTGAATTGTTTCTGTAAAACCTCAAATTTTGAGTGATCTACAGGTTTTTTGTCCCGTGGTTTTGAATAATTTTCTTTCAAAACTTCTAGTTTTGTTTGAACGATTTCTGGTGATTTTAAATAAAAATAAGTTGCCGAGACAAGAACCGCAAAAATCACAACCGTTAGAAATGAATTTCTCATTTGTTCGCCTTTAATAGGATAAATAATATTAATACAAAAAATCTTAATTGTAAACTTATTGGAAACGAATAAATAGCACAAGATTTTTTTTTGATAAAAAGAAGTTGTTAGAAATTAAAATTGAGAACTAAATAATCTAGATTTTCACATTTATTCTGTCTTTTTGATTTATTTGTAAATGATGGTTTTAATTCTTTCATTTTTACCACTTAATTGTAATTCTTACTTGAAATAATTACTTCCAACGGAAAAGCCATTCATCAATAATCATTTTTTTTGAAAATCTTTACTAAATATTCCCGTCAATTTGTCGGCTGGAATTCCCTTTCCAGTGTCAGTTACTCGAAATGCAATCAACACTGAATCACTTCGTAAGTTTTCCAATTTTGCCGCAAGTCTGATAATAATTGCAGCAAATTCTTTGCCAAGTGAAAATTGCTTGTTAATTTGTGCTTAACATTAAAAAAAATGATGATAGAAAACGAACTTAAAAAGATTGAATATACTGTACTCGACTTTGAAACGACTGGGATTTCAGCCAAAAATTCACGAGCAATTGAAATTGGTTTAGTAAAAATTTTAGATGGCAAAATAACAGACACATACTCAGCACTAATTAATCCAGAATCACAAATTCCTTATCAAATTACTTTGCTAACTGGAATTACAAATTCCACTGTAAGGAAATCACCCATTTTCAATGAAATTATAAGCGAAGTAGCAAGTTTTATCGGAAATTCACCAATAATTGCACACAATTCCGCCTTTGATTTATCATTTCTTAAAATGGAATTCCAACGTGCTGAATTTCCCGAGCCAAAAAATATATCACTTTGCACAGTTAAATTAGGAAAACGACTAATTCCACAACTAAAAAGTCATAATTTAACTTCAGTACGTAATCATTTCAAAATCCGAGAAAATAACACACACCGAGCATTAGATGATGCAATTGTTACAGCAAAAATCTTTTTGAAATATCTTGAAATTCTTGAAGAAGAATTCAATATTCTCGATTTTGCAAATCTTCATCTCTTTGAAAAATTACCGATTGCTCGAACAAAAATTAAAATTGGAAAGAAAACACTTCTTGATGATTTTATGAAAGCAGAAGAAAAACCTGGAATTTACTTTTTTAAAGATCGCAAAGGAGAAATAATTTATATCGGCAAAGCAAAATCAATAAAAAAAAGAGTAGCAAGTTATTTTTTACCAACGGCAAGTAGCAAAGCAAAAGAAATTGTAAAAAATTCTTCCAATTTGGATTTTTTTCATACCAATACTGAACTTACAGCGTTAATTGCCGAAGCACAATTAATCAAGCAACACAACCCAAAAATGAATTACTTATTAAAGAAATTTACAGAAGCATATTTTGTGAAAATAGATAATTCGGTTTCTTTCCCAAATCTAAAATCAACATTAAAGTTTTCATTTGATGGTTCTGATTATTTTGGACCATATTCCGACAGATTTACAACTGCCGATATTCTTGATGTTGCAAATAAAACATTTCAATTAAGAGAATGTACTGAAAGTGAATTCAAACGAAAACGCATTTGCTATTTGCATGCAATCGAAAGATGCTTTGCTCCGTGCGAATTAGATGTAAAAATTCAGTATGAAAAAGAAATTTTGCAAGTACACGAATTCTTATCTGGAAATAATCAAACGGCACTCAAAATTCTACTTGAAAAAATGCAAAAATTCTCCGAACAGATGAAATTTGAAGAAGCGGCAGAATATCGAGATGCAATTCAGAAAATACTAAAACAACTACTAAAAACTGCAATATTAAAAGAACCAGTTAATAAAGCCAAAGTTTTAATTGACATACAAGGTTACAATGGAAATGATGTAATTCTTCTGATAAATGGAAAAATGTATATTAACGATTTTTTAAAATTCAGAAAAAATAGTGTTGATGAAACTCTCAGTTCATTTTATGATGGTGATTCTCAAATTGAAAATAATTTAGACCCTGAAGATTTAGAAAGAATAAAAATCTTACTAAACTGGCTTGTCAATCACAAACATCTTGCAAAATTTTATTATTTATCAGATTTTTCCTCAAAAGACGAATTATACACAAACATTGAAAATTGGTAGTGAATTTCCTTTTTTTTGGGGAAATTTTCCACCAATATTGCAAGCCAACATTTTCAAGCAATCAGAAATTATTGATTTAAAATTACAAATGATTTTCTTCTAAAAATGATAAAATTGTTTGATTAACAAAATTTGGATTTTCCATATTCGACATGTGTCCAGAGTTTGGAACTACCACAAATTTTGAATTTGGAATTTTGTTAGCCATTCCTTCCATCAATTCAATTGGAGTTATTTTGTCGTGTTCGCCACATAAAACCAAAGTTGGAATTGTAATTTTTGATAAAAATTCAGTTAAATCCAATCTTGATAACATAGCCAATAACGCACCTTTTACACCAATTTCACTTTGTGAAGTTACAATTTGAACAGCATTTTCAAGCAATTCTTGATTGATTTTGATATTTTCATCCCACAAGCAGTTTTTTACGAATTCTTCTGAATATCTTTCAACTCCATTATTATGAATATCATAAATTGCATTGGAGCGTTTCAATTTTCCAGCATTATCATCTGCTTCTGGACGTGTGTCGCACAAGACAACTGCCGAGAACAGATTTATATTCTTTTGTAAAGTACGTAAAATAATATAGCCGCCCATCGAAAGTCCCGCAACAATTGGTTTTTTTAGATATAATCCGTTTACAATTGCAAGCAAATCATCTGCGAACATTTCCATTGTAAATTGTCCGTTTATTTGCCAACTTTCGCCAAATCCACGAATATCATAAGTTATTACAAAATAATATTTCGAAAAAAAATCAACTTGTTTCTTCCACATTCTGTTGTCGTGCGGAAATGCGTGAACGAAAATAATTGGTTGATTTTTTTCATTTCCGTTTAGATATACCGTAAGTCCATTAATTATTGATTTCATTTTTCCAACCTAAAACAAGGTGAAGTTTTACCTTCACCTTATATAATTTATTATATATCGAACTTAATACCTTGTGCAAGTGGTAAAGTTGTTCCATAATTTATTGTATTTGTTTGACGACGCATATATGCTTTCCAAGAATCTGAACCAGATTCTCTTCCGCCACCAGTTTCTTTTTCGCCACCGAATGCTCCGCCAATTTCTGCTCCAGAAGTTCCAATATTCACGTTAGCAATTCCGCAATCTGAACCTTCTGCTGAAAGGAATAATTCAGCTTCGCGCATATTGTTTGTAAAAATTCCAGAAGATAATCCTTGGACTACTCCATTTTGTAATTCGATTGCATTTTGAACATCACCGAAATATTTTATTAAATATAAAATTGGAGCAAAAGTTTCTTCTTGAACAATTTGGAAATGATTTTCTGCTTCACAAATTGCTGGGAAAACATAACATCCAGATTCGTAACCTTTTCCTTCTAAAACTTGTCCACCAAAAAGAACTTTGCCACCTTCTTTTTCAAGTCGATTTAGAGCATCTTTGAATAATGCAACTGCCGATTTATCTATTAGTGGTCCAACATGATTTTCTTTATTCAACGGATCGCCAATTCTTAATTTTCCATAAGCATCAACTAGTGTGTTTTTTACTTTATCATAAATTGATTCGTGAACAATCAACCTTCTTGTCGAAGTACATCTTTGTCCAGCTGTTCCAACTGCACCAAAAACTGTTGATGGAATTGCCATTTTCAAATCTGCTTCGGGTGTTAAAATAATTGCATTATTTCCACCAAGTTCAAGGATATATTTCCCAAAACGTTTTGAAATCTGAATTGCTGCGTGTCTTCCAATATCAGTTGAACCAGTAATTGAAATCAAAGGCACTTTTTTGTCGTTTAGCATTTTTTCACCAACTGATGAACCTTTTCCGATAATCAAGCAGAATAATCCTTCGGGAAGATTATTATTTTTGATTACTGGAGCAATAATATTTTGAACTGCAATAGCTGAAAGCGGAACTTTTGAGGATGGCTTCCACAAGTTTGTATCGCCAGCAATAGTTGCTAACATTGCATTCCAAGCCCAAACTGCAACTGGGAAATTGAATGCTGTAATTGTTCCAACAATTCCAAGTGGATGATATTGGTCGTACATTCTATGTTGTGGTCGTTCGGATTGCATTGTGTAGCCGTATAATTGTCGCGATTGTCCAACTGCGAAATCGCAAATATCAATCATTTCTTGAACTTCACCCATTCCTTCTTGAAGTGATTTTCCCATTTCATAAGAAACGAGTGTTCCAAGTGGTTCTTTATATTCGCGTAAAACATCACCAATTTGGCGAACAATTTCACCGCGTTTTGGTGCCGGAAAAGTTCTCCAGAATTTGAAAGCTTCGTCCGATATTTTTATCACTTCTTCATAATCTTCAACTGTTGCTTGATAAACACTTCCGATGTATTTTCCGTCAGTTGGCGAATAAATATTTAGTTCACCACCATTTGTATTTTCAATCCAATTCAAACCAGTTGAAGCACCGAAATTTTTCTCTTTAATTCCAAGTTTCTTTAAAAAATCCATATTTCTCCTTTTATTTATTTATTAGAAAATTATTTAAATATTTGTAGTTTGGTGTTAATTCACCATTTAGAACAACAATTGCATTTTTTATTTCATCAGGCAAATCGATTTCATCAATAGATTTTTCGAAATCAGCATTTGCAATTTGAGGAATAAAACTTTTGAGCGAATCGCTAAAATTTATAGATGCGTTTTTGGGAAGTTCTGTTGGAAGATTATCAACTGCAAGATTCAAAATTCCGTTTCCCTCGAAACCATCGATAAACGAATCATTTTCTGGATTGTAAACATAACCTGGTAAACTTGGTTCGTTCACTTTGTGTGTAATTTCAATTCCGCCGTTAATATCGCAACTAATATCTTGAATTATTTCTAATTTTATTTTTCCGAAATTCTCTTTCAAAAAGTCCTTTGTAACAATTCTCGGGTATTTTTTATCCCAATAAACAGCATTTACCAATATTGAGATATTTCTTAGATAATACTCAAAAACTGGTTCGTAAAGTTCAGGATACTCGTAATATTCCATCAAATTAAAATGATGATTTTTATTTTTTGGTTGTGCCAAATCTTCTTCCTTGAATACAACCTTGAAAATTCCCTTTTCATTTTCGGAAACAATATGAGCAATTTGATATGGTCGAATTTCGATAATTGGTAACAAATCTACTATTTCCTGAACACCGTGCGAAACATTTCCATAACCAGTAATTCCAATGATTATTGGGCTTTTAGTATAATTTTCTATGAATTCAAGTATTTCTTCCCGTAAATTTATAATTTCATCTTTTGCTTGCAACGAATCAACATATTTATAAGCAGATTTTATTTTTGTGAAAGGATTTTCAATTCCTTGCGATTTCATCCTTTTTCCCCAATAACTGAGTGCATCAATCATTCCCGCTAAACCAGCAAATCTTCCAAAAAACACTAATCTTCTACCTTGTGCATCTTTTATTAATTCATAATCAATCAAAGTAGCTTTTTTATCAATTAATATTTGAAGAAGTGGCATATTATGTTTTTGCCCTTTTATTGTGTGCGAAAAAAACAGATAAATTTTGTTTTCTATAAGATGTTTTGGAACTTCTTTTACTGCAAGAATTACATCAGCATTTGGAATTTCATCTGTAATATTTGCTCCAGATTCAAAAAATTGTGCGTCTGTAAAAACTCTCTTTTCAAAAGATTGAACTTCAAATTCAAGTTGATGATGATTAATTAAATCTTTGATGTGCATTGGGATTAATGGAACTCTTCGTTCCCAGATGTTTTTATCTTCTCTCCTAATACCAATTTTTTTTCTCATTAAAACTCCAATAATTTCAGTAAATTTATTAACGAATATTCGAAATATAGTGATTTGGCGTTGATTTTTATTAACAAATTAGGAATAATAGATTTGAAAAAAGGTACACTATTTGTTGTTGCTACACCAATTGGGAATATGGAAGATATTACTTTCCGAGCTATTAGAATTCTAAAAGAAGTTGATTTAATCTTGTGCGAAGACACGCGAGAAACTTCAAAATTGTTAAAAAAATTTGAGATTTCTTCTCATTTGATTTCTTTTAATGCAGCTACAGAAACGAAAAAATTAGCTTATGCAATTGATGAAATGGTAAATGGAAAAAATATTGCATTAGTTTCAGATGCTGGAACTCCAACAATTTCAGATCCTGGAGTTAGGTTGGTAAATCTTGCTCACGATAATGAAATTCTGGTTTCAGCAATTCCAGGCGCAAATGCTGCAGTTTCTGCTTTATCAATTTGTGGATTGCCAACTGATAGTTTTGTTTTTGAAGGATTTTTACCACAAAAAAAAGGAAGACAAAAAAAAATAAAAGAGTTGGTTAACGAACCACGAACAATTGTTTTATATGAATCGCCTTTCCGAATTGAGAAATTACTTGCCGAATTGAATGAATATATGCCAAAAAGAATTATTGCAGTTGCACGAGAAATTACAAAAATATTTGAAGAAGTTAAACGAGGAATCCCATCAAAGTTGCAACAATATTTCACTTCAGAAAAACAAAAAGGAGAATTTGTAGTAGTTATTTCTCCTAAAGATTGGCTTTAATAATTTTTGAATTTTAGCTATCTTATAAATAACTATAACAAAAAGTAATATGAAACTTTGTTGTAATACTTTTTTTATTTTTTTTGACTTAAGTTTAATTTTTTTGTCAGAAATTTCTTTATTTCTGCTCAAATATTAGAGTAATTTTAATATTCCAATTATCAAATTCTAATATATTTCATTATATTTCTGTCCATTTTTTAAGAAATGTAAAAATAAATACTCGTTTTTCATATAATTTGAATTCTATTTTTACTTTTTTTATTAAACTAAATATGCTACTAATAACAAACTATAAACTAACTTATCAAGGAGTTAAAATTGAAATCAAAAAATGGATTCAAAGGTACATTTGCAGGATTTGCAGCTATTGCTATTCCTACATTATTTGTTGTAGCCCTAGCTGTTTTTATGTTCGTAATGGGTAATCCAATGAATTTCCAAGGTAACAACATTGAAAATTTGCCAAAACCAGGCAATTATCTTGGAGTAATTTACAAAGGTGGAATGATAGTTCCTCTACTTATGACAATCTTATTAATGGTAATAACATTTACTATTGAAAGATTTATTACAATTACAAGAGCAAAAGGAAAAGGTAGTATCTCAAATTTTGTTGTAAAAGTATACCAAAAATTAGATGAAAATGACATTGATACAGCAATTGATGAATGTGATGCTCAAAGAGGTTCAGTAGCTAACGTTGTTAAAGCTGGTCTTGTAAAATATAAAGAAGTAGTTCCAAACAAAGAAATGAATAAAGAACAAAAAGTTCTTGCCATTAAACAAGAAATTGAAGAAGCAACTTCTCTTGAATTACCTGTTTTGGAACAAAACTTAGTAATTTTGGCAACAATTGCACCTTTAGCAACTCTTTTTGGTTTACTTGGTACAGTTATCGGAATGATTAGAGCTTTTTCAGCTTTAGCAAATGCTGGTGCGCCTGACGCCATAGCTCTTGCAACTGGTATTTCCGAAGCTCTTATTAATACTGCTTTTGGTATTGGTTCTTCAGCATTAGCAATTATTTTCTACAGCTATTTTACAACTAAAATTGATAAAATGACATATAATATTGACGAAGCTGGTGTTGCTATCGTGCAAAATTTCACTTCAAAAAATAATTAATTATAATAAAGGTGTAATGAAATGCCGAAAGTAAAAATTCCAAGAAAAAGCACGCTTATCGATATGACTGCGATGACTGATGTTGCGTTCCTTTTGTTAACATTTTTTATGTTAACTACGCAATTCAAGTCTGATGATTCGGTTATAGTCGATACTCCGTCTTCAATTTCTGAGGTGAAACTACCTGATACTGACGTTCTTAATATTACTGTAACAAAAGAAGGGAAAGTGTTTTTTAGTATTGATAATAAAAACTTTTCAAGAGAAAAGCTTTTATCCAAAATGTCTGCTAAATTCCCTAACTTAAATTTTACAGCTGAAGAAGAACGAGCGTTTGTACTTACTGGTAGTATTGGTGTTCCTTTGAATCAGTTGAAAGGATACCTTGCACTTGATGAAACTGAACGTAAAATGTTCGAGCAACCTGGAATTCCAATCGATTCGACAAATAACGAATTAGGTGATTGGATTATGCAAGGTCGTTTATCAAACCCCGGAGTAAGAATTACAATCAAAGGTGACCAAGGGAGTTCGTGGTCAGTTGTCAAAAAAGTTATGGATACACTTCAAGAAAAAAATGTAAATAAATTTAATTTAATTACTGACCTTGAAGCTGATCCAAATAAATTAAAAGGACTATAAAATGGCTGAATTAGAACAGAAACAATCCGGTGGAAAGAAAGGTAAAAAACATGGTGCGAAGAAAATGTCTACCAGACTTGACCTTACACCAATGGTTGATTTAGGATTTCTTCTAGTTACCTTTTTTATGCTAACAACTACATTCAGTAAACCACAAACTATGGAAATTAACCTTCCAGTTAAGCCTAAAGGTGAAGTTACTGAAGAAGAACAAAATGCATTGAAGGCTTCTAAGGCTTTTAATATTATTATCGCTGAAGATAATAAACTATATTATTACCTTGGAATGGCTAATGATCCTATTGAAGGTCCAATTGTTACTAATTTCTCTGCCGATGGAATCAGAAAAATCTTGTTAGAAAAAAATAGTGCAATAAATGAAATGGTTGTTTTAATAAAGCCAACTAATGACGCTATTTATAAAAATGTTGTAGATATTCTTGACGAGATGAATATTTCAGATATTAAACGTTATGCTTTGGTTGAAGTAGCTAAAGAAGAATTAGAATTAATTAAAAATATAAAATAAGGATTTTAAATCATGACAGATAATATGATTCTAAAAGCCGATATTGATGAATTAATATTTGCTAAAAAGAATAAAGAGTACGGTGCTTATATTCTTCGAAAACGATATAAAACTTATCTTACTATTTCTACTTGGTTAGCTATTCTACTTGTTGTTGCTGTAACTACTGCACCATCGGTTTACCAAATGTTAAAACCTGAAATAAGTGAATCAAAAAAACTTAAAAAAGTAATCATAACTGATTTAGCTCCACCTCCTTCAATTGGAGAAGAACAGATAATTGAACAAGTTGATGTTCCACCTCCGTTGAAATCAACAATTAAATTTACTCCACCAGTTGTTAAACCTGACGATCAAGTTAAAGACGAATACGTTCCAACTGTTGATGAATTGAAAGAAGTTGACCCGGGTGTAAAAACCGAACAAGGTGTTGATGGCGGTGTTGATTATAGTTTAATCGAAGCAGAAGAAAAAATAGTTGAAGAAGAAAAAGAAGTAGAGCCAAAATACTTTGTTGCAGTTGAAGAAATGCCTGAACCAATTGGTGGAATTGCTGCTATTCAACAAAGAATTGAATATCCCGAAATTGCAAAAAGGGCTGGTGTACAAGGTCGCGTTTTTATCAAAGCTTTTGTTGATGAACACGGTAATGTTAATAAAGTTGAATTAATTAAAGGTATTGGTGCCGGTTGCGATGAAGTTGCTATGGATGCCGTAAGAGCTACAAAATTCAAACCTGGTAAACAACGTGGAGTTCCTGTTAAAATACAAGTTTCTCTACCAATTCTATTCAAACTTAATTAACAGAATTTGTAAACTTATTTATTATTCGAATTTTATAAGATATAAAAAATGATGTTCCTAAATGCAATGAAAATAATTATGGGTTTTATTTACTTGAGTTTAGGCATATATATATTATTTACCGACGATTTTTTTGAATTAGAAAAAGTTCAAAAATTAATCGTCGGTTTTTTATTTGTAGCTTATGGAACTTTTAGACTTATTAGCTTTTTGAAAGAGAAATATTACGAAAAAAAGGAAAATGAAAATGTTAATGATGATGAAATCTAATATTGTAACTTCCCTCTTTATAGCAATTCTTTTCTTTTTTGTAGCTTGCAATAATTCCGAAGTGAATAAAGATACTCCAACAACTGGGGAGATTACTATCGCTGTTGACGAAACATACAAACCATTAATAGATTCCCAAGTTGATACTTTTGAATCTATTTATAAATATGCCGAAGTTACTACAAAATACCTTCCAGTAGATTCCGTGTTTCATCTACTTATGAATGATAGTATAAAGTTAATAATCGTCCCACGTTCTCTAAATAACGAAGAATTAGAGCAATTTAAAAGATGGGAAATTGTCCCAAAAATTAATAAAATCGCTTATGATGCAGTTGCAATAATTGGTAGTAAAAATTTAAAAGATTCAACTCTTACACTAAAAGAAATTGCAGAATATATTGATGCCAAAAACAATAATAGATCTAAAAAAGCTATAAAAATTGTCTTTGATAACAATAATTCAAGTACAATTAGTTTTATTAAAGAAAAAACTGGCGTTTTTCAATTTTCTTCCAATTGTTATGCTTTAGATTCCAATATCGCCGTGTTAGATTATGTCGCAAAACATAAAAATACAATTGGAATCATTGGAGTGAATTGGATAAGCGATAAAGACGATTCCACTCACTTAAATTTTTTGAAAACTATAAAAGTTTTTGCAATTTCTAAAGATGAAAATTCCGAAGCCCTTAAACCTTATCAAGCTTATATTGCCCAAAAAACATATCCTCTTTACAGAGAAATTTATACTCTTAGCAAAGAAGCATATTCAGGTTTAGGCACCGGTTTTACAGCATTTATGGCTAGTGATAGAGGACAAAGAATTGTATTAAAATTTGGTTTGGTACCGGCAACAATGCCAATCAGACTTGTAGAAATTATTCACGAAGAATTATAAATCAAATGGTGATATTATGTTAAAAAGATCATTCAATATTCTAACTATCATTGTACTCTTTAGTACAATACTTTTTGCTCAAGATATTAAAACTGGTATTAAACTCTATAAAAATGAACGTTATAATGCTGCAAAAAAGCATTTCTTGAGCCAAATTGAAACTGTCAAAAAAACTATACAAAAAGCTGAGTTATATTTTTATCTTGGACAAACTTATTGTTATTCAGAAAATATGGAT
Source organism: Melioribacter roseus (assembly GCA_020726285.1). Taxonomy (GTDB): domain Bacteria; phylum Bacteroidota; class Ignavibacteria; order Ignavibacteriales; family Melioribacteraceae; genus WGAL01. The sequence goes on along the minus strand of DYSW01000002.1, from coordinate 35,997 downwards.
TCCGCAAGATTCTCATTTCTACAAGGTTTAAAAAATGATGCTGATTGTGCATTAAATTATGCAGGTCTATCAAAAATTGATTTACTAACTGACAAAAAGCATGATTCTGAAACCAATATGAAAAAAGCTTTAGAAATTAGTGATGAAGAAAACCAAATGGTATTTATGGTTTTAGCTGAAGCTTATTCTCATCCAAAAATTAAGAATTTTGAAAAAGCACTTGAACTAGTTGGAAAAGCACTAAGTATCAAATCTAAAAATAATTCTGATGTTTATTTAAGTAAAGCAAAAGTCTATTTGGGCTTAAATAATGGAACTGAAGTTATAAAAAATTGTGAAAATATTCTTAATACTGACCCCGAAAATCCTGAAGCATTAACAATGAAAGCAAGAATTTACTTGCTTATCAATCTTAAAAAAGAAGCTATTGGTTTACTTGAAGAAGCTTTAAAAGGTGATTCAACCTATTCACTCGCTTATTATGAACTTGCTGAAGTTTACGCAAATCTAAAAGATTATACTCAAGCATCTGTAAATTATCAAAAATATATTGATGCTTCTGAAGTAACTATAGAAAAACAAAAGAGATTGGCTTCTTTCCTTTTTATTGACAAACAATACTCAAAAAGTATCAAGATTTTAGAAAGTATTCTTTCGAAAGATAATAATCCTGAATCGTCAATTAGAATTTTGGCTTATTCGTACATGCGTTTGGATGAAAACGAAAAAAGTATTTCCTATTTCAAACAACTTTTTGATTTGAATCTAGAAAGTTATCTTCCTACAGATTACGAAAATTATTCAGATTTACTTTCTAAATCTGGCGACGAAATGCAAGCGTTGGAATATCTAAAAAAAGTTATTGCTACTGATTCTTCTAGAAAAGATGTTTTTGGAAAAATGTCTGTACTTTATTTCAAAAATAAAGATTGGGAAGGTGTTGTTTATTCATTAGAAAACAAAGGTAAATTAACTGCTCAAGAATATTTTGATTTAAGTAAAGCTAACATTTTTATTGGTGATAAAAACATAAATTCAGCTTATCAAGGTTTACCACAAAAAATGGATTTTGATGATGAACAAACTAGCCAATTACGAATTGCTCTTCTCTATTATCAAGCTGAATTAAAAGAGGCTCTGAACGATTCAACAAAATTAGCGAATGCTTTAAGTAAATTAGAGAATTCAGTTTCTTCAATTATGGACAAAAAGCAAAAACCAAATTGGGAAACATTAAAATCTGATTGGTTGAATAGAGTAAAAGCAATTGTAGGAACTGAATATGGTAAAGCTGAAAGTGCTTTAACATCATTAATTGAAAAAGTACCAACTTTAGCAATCGCATATATTTGGCAAGGTAGAGTAAAATCTAACTTTGATCCAGATTCTGAAGCTGGTTTATCAAAACCATTTTATGAAAAATTTATCGAATTATCTAATAATGATGTAACAAAATTCAAAAAAGAATTAATTGAAGCCTATTCTTATTTAGGTTACTATTTTTACATCAAAGAAGATAATACACTTGCGTTGCAAAATTGGGAAAAAGTTTTGGAATTAGATCCTGAAAATGTTCAAGCAACTGCAGTTATCAAACAACTTAAATAATTTCATCTAACCAAGAAAGTGCACTGAAGTACTTTCTTGGTTTTGTTTCAAAATCTATGATTATATCGAAATGATAAATCTTTTCATAAGTCTTTCTAAATTAGATTTTGATAATTCCGCAGTTTCCATTACTTCTGTGTGTGATAATTTATGTGGGGAAATTCCAGCAGCATAATTTGTAATTAACGAAAACGCAACAACATCTAATCCTAATTTTGAGGCAAATATTGCTTCGTGTGCCGTAGACATTCCAACTGCCGAAAAGCCCAATTTCTTTATCATTTGTATTTCAGATTTTGTCTCGTAAGTCGGCCCAGTATTAAAGAAATAACTTCCTTTTGGTAAATAAATATTTTCTTCAATTGCAGAATCAATCATTTTCTGAGAAAGTTCTTTTGATGGGAAATTAGTTCTAATTCTATTTATTTCGTCAAGTGTAACTTGTCCTAAAAAAGATGAAAGATATTTTTTTACATTAAATGTATTAAATGCTGAAATTAGCATAATATCTCCGGGTTTTAGATTTTCATCAATTCCTCCGGCTGCATTTGTTAAAACTAAATTTTTCACTCCAATTTCATGAGAAATAATTATATGTAAAAGTGATTCGGAAATTGAATATCCTTCATAAAGATGAATTCTACCTTGAAATACTACTATTTTCTTTCCTTGATATTTACAAAAATGAATAAAACCTTTGTGTCCTTCAACTGTGGATTTTGGATAATTTGGTAAATCTGAACTTGAAATTGATTTCACAATTTCAAGTTTTTCTGCAAAATCGCCCATACCACTACCAAGAATTAAAGCATTTTCAACTTCAAAAGGTTGAAATTCTTTAATAAAATCAAATATTGATTGATATTTTTCAGTTAAATCATGAACCATAGAAAATTCCAGCTAAAGTTGCTGTCATTAAAGTTGATAAAACACCACCTAGAACCGCTCTCATTCCTAATTGAGCAAAATCGCTTCTTCTATGGGGTGCAAGTGGCGTTAAACCACCAATTTGAATTGCAATCGAACTAAAATTTGCAAATCCGCATAAAGCATAAGTAGCCATTACAATACTTTTCTGTGATTTGAAAATTCCAGTTTGTATCAAATTTGATAAATCCATATATGAAATAAATTCATTAACAACGATTTTTGTCCCAATTAAACTTCCAAAATTCAACGCATCATTCCAAGGAACTCCAATTCCATAAGCAAGATATTGCAATATCAATCCAAAAATTAATTGTAAGTTAAGTGGTTTTCCATATTCAGTATATAAATATGGATTTAAGCCTATAAAATCACCAATCCAAACTAAAATAAAATTTAACATTGAAATTAAAGCGATAAAGGCAATTAGCATTGCCGCAACATTTATTGCAAGTTGAACACCTTCTGAAGCACCAGAAGATGCAGCTTCTATAATATTTGAACCCGATTTTTCTACTTCTATTTTCACAAGACCTTTTGTAACCGGTTCTTCAGTCTCTGGATAAATTATTTTGGAAAGGACCATTGCCGCTGGAGCAGCCATAACGCTTGCTGATAATAATTGAGTAGCAAACATTGTTTGTGCTTGAACTAAATCAATTCCATTTATTTGTGCATAAGAATATCCGAGCATTTGAATATAAGCCGCCATTACACTTCCGGCTATTGTTGCCATTCCGCCAGTCATAATCGTCAAAATTTCACTTTTTGTCATTTTTTGAATAAATGGTTTAACGACTAATGGAGCTTCAGTTTGTCCGACAAAAATATTTGCGGTACAGGAAAGTGATTCTGCGCCACTTGTACCAAGAATTTTAGCAATACCTTTTGCCATCAAACTAACGACAACTTGCATAATTCCCAAATAGTACAAAACACTCATTAATGATGCAAAAAAGATAATGATTGGTAAAACTTGGAATGCAAAAAACATTCCCATGCTTCCTTCAGAACCTGGAGGAAATGCTAAATTGCCGAAAATGAATTTTGAACCTTCTGTTGTAAAATTCAGAATTAAAACAAAAACACTACTAATCCACGAGAAAAGCACTTTTAACCAACCTAATGGAGCAAAAAAACTTCCTAATTCTTCACCTTTTATGATAAAAATGGCAAGCACAACTTGAAGTAACAAACCGTTTATAATCAAACGGATATTTACCTTTTTTTTGTTATTTGAGAAAACAAATGCAATTCCAAGGATTAGAATTATCCCTATAATTCCTCTAATTATTGATTCAATCATGATTTTCTTCCGGGATATAATGGCAATTTCTGCATCTTGCTTCATAAGCATCTGAAGCTCCAACAAGAACGCGTTCTTTAGATACAATTTTTCGTTGTGTTTTATCTGCAGGATTTCCGCAAACAACACAAATTGCAAGTGTTTTTGTAATATATTCCGCCACTGCAAGCAATTTTGGAATTGGCTCAAACGGAATTCCGCGATAATCTTGGTCAAGACCAGCAACAATTACTCTTTTTCCGAGATTAGCCAAATCGTTGCAAACTTTCACTAATTCATCATCAAAAAATTGTCCTTCGTCAATTCCGATTACATCATAATCTTGCGATTTTTCCCATATTTCTGATGATTTTTCGACTATCTCAGCCGACATACTTTGTTCGTTATGAGAAACAATTTCGTATTCTGCGTATCGATTATCAATTTTTGGCTTGAAAATAATTACTCGTTGTTTTGCAATTTTTGCTCTTCTAATTCTTCTGATTAATTCTTCAGTTTTTCCACTGAACATACAACCAGCAACAACTTCAATCCAACCAGTATTTTGTGGAAAATGATGAGGTACATTTAACAACATTATAAATCCTTTTTTGAAAAAGAAAATGGGAGAATATCATCTAAAGTAGCAATTTTAATTTCGCCTTTTGTGTTTGTCATAATTATTTCAAAATCTTGATTGCAAAATTCTGCTAAAACTTGCCGACAAGCTCCGCAAGGTGCAATTATATTTTCAGAATCTGAGACAAGTGCTAATCTTTTGAATTTTCTTTCGCCAGATAAAAGTGCGTTAAAAATTGCAGTGCGTTCAGCACAAATAGTTAGTGAATAAGAAGCATTTTCAATATTTGAACCAAGATAAATTTTTCCTTCATCCGTTTCGATTGCCGCACCAACTCTAAAATTTGAATATGGAGATATCGATTTTAATTGTGCTTCTTTTGCTTTTTCTATTAGATTTTCATTCATAATTATCTCTTATTAAATCATTTCACTTAATAATTCTTTTCGTGGTTGTGCAATTACAACTTTGTTTACTAGCAAACCTTTTTGCGAAATTATCATTGCTCCAGATTCAACTGCAGAAGTTACAGCTGCAACTTCTCCTGTTAATGTGCAAAAAGCTTTTCCACCGAGTGCCATTGCCATTCGGATTTCAATTAATCTAACATTTGCAGATTTTACTGCGGCATCTGCGGCTTCAATTAACGATGCAACTGAAAATGCTTCAAGAATTCCCAATGCTTCAAGTTCACCATGATTTGTGTGACCCGAAATTGCAGGAAAAATGTCGGGATGTAAATTCGGAATTACGAAATAATCAATCAGAGCATAATCAAGTGATTTTTCAACTGCCGAAACTGAAGATTGTACTTCGGCTACTTCACCGCCAATCATAACCATAAATTTGCCTGAGCAGATTGTTCGTGAAATTATCAATTCAACTTGTGCTGTTTTTAACATCAAATCCGCGGCTTGCATTCCAGCAGCTATTGAAGAAAGTTCTACCAAACCTAATGAATTCATCTATTTACCTTTCTCTTTTTCAATTATTCTGATTTTATTCTTACAAATTCATTTGAAACGTGAGTTACAATTCCTTCGATAGAAGAATGAATCAAAGCACCAAGTTGATTTTCATCGATTTTTCCAATTAATTCACCTTTTTCCACTTTTTGTCCGATAACAACAATTGGTTTTGCAGAAATTCCAAAATGCTGTTTCATCAAAATTTTCACTTCTTTTGGTATAGGAAAATTGTTTTGAAATGGTGTTTCATAATTCAAATGACGAACATTCAGTTTATTCATCAATTGTTTTAGTGGGACTTTCCTCCCATTTTTCATTGGATGAATTTTTACTTCTTTCGGTTGAACGTGTTTAATTTTTTCATTTCGAAGATATTCTTTTCCTTGCACACAAGCTTCGCGTGGATATAAATCTTCTGGACAAGAATAAAGTGAACACAAACCGCAAGTGCTGCACAAATCCGCATATTCGTCCCAAATTGCATTTCCACTTGTTGAAAATCCAAGCGAACGCATAACTTTATGAGGTTGAACATCATATCCCATTAAATATCGCGGACAAAATTCAGTGCAATATGAACATTGGTCGCAAGCTGATTTCCCGATTCTATTCATATCCGCAGTTGTGCGTTGCATTCTGTTTGCTAAATAATGTTCTGCAGGAAGAAATATTAATCCAGCAGTAGTTTTGGTAACTACTTCATCCAAATTATCAGAAAGTTTTCCCATCATTATTCCACCGACAAAAAACACAAATTCTCGTGAAGTTGTGCCTCCGACAAAATCTAATAATTGACGAAAAGTTGTGCCAATCGGTACAAAAAAAGTTGATGGATTTTTTACAATTCCAGTTACGCAAACAAATTTTTCCGTTAGAGTAATTCCTTTTTCTGCTTGAGAAATATTGTACAAAGTTTCAACGTTATTTACAACTATTCCAACATCAAGTGGAATTCCGTGTGCGGGAATTAACCTTTTTGTGGTTTCATAAACAAGTTCGTATTCATCGCCTGCGGGATAATAATCTTCCAATTCAGTCAATTCAATGTTTGTGTTTTTGATGTATTTTTCTACTTCATCAATTGCTTCTTGATTCTTACTTTTCATCCCAAAATAACCTTTTTGAGCTGAAGTTTCGGCAATCATCAAGTTCATTCCCGCGATAATTTCCTTTGCAAAGTGTTTAGATATTTCAAAATCCTTGTGCAAAAGTGGTTCGCATTCAGCACCATTTGCCACAACAAAATCAACTTTTGACGAAGCTTTTATGTGTGTCGGAAAACCAGCACCACCAGCTCCAACAATTCCAGCACGAAATATTATTTCTTTGAGACTCATTTTGTTAATTTCTCTTAATTACAACAATTGTTTTGTCATCTTGATATTGACTATCATTCGAAGAAAATTTTATAACATCATCCAGAATAGAAAGTGCAATAATTTTAGGAGATTCTGCTTTCTTCATTTTCAAAAGATTTACTAGCCTCCTTTTACCGTAAAAATGGAATTTTTCATTTGCAGCTTCAACAATTCCATCTGAGTAAATTGCAAGTAAATCGCCAGAATTGATATAAATACTATCTGTCCCATATTTTGAATGTGGAACTGGTCCTAAAAGCGGTCCATTTACGTTTAGTTCAATAACTTTCATCTTTTTGTCAATAAAAATTGGAGGATTATGACCAGCGTTGGAATACAAAAATAAGCCTTTTTTATCTTCAGAAAGTTCGCCATAAAACATTGTTACAAATCTATCATCACTAAAAATTTGGTTAATTAGATTATTTAACCTTGACATAAATGGAGATATTTTGATTTGGAAGTGCGATGACATTCTAATTGCACCAGAAATGTACATTGCTTCTGCGGCGGCAACTAGTCCTTTTGAAGCAACATCGCCAACAACAATTCCCAATCGTTCTTCACCTTCACCAATTTTCAGATAATCAAAAAAATCGCCGCTAAGTTCTTTGGCTGAAGAAGTTACTCCATAAATATCGTAATCACTAAAATTATATTCATGTTCAGGCAAAATGCTTCTTTGCAATTTTTTAGCTTGATTAATATCCGCTTGAAGATCTTCTTTTCTTTCTTTTATTTCCCATTCCGTCAATCTTGAAGTAAGTAGAGTAGAAACTACATTTAAGACATACTTAAATTCAATGGAAAAATCAGTTGTATTTAAAGCAAGAATGTATTTGTAATAATTTTTGCCATTAATTTTCACCTTTTTACTAAATCCAGACGCTGAAAATTCAAAAATTCCCTTTGCAAGTAATTCTTTGTTTACTTCTAAAGAAGTAATTGTTCTTTCAGTAGAAATTTTTTGGATAACCTCTTCATCCAAATTTAACGAGAAATCTTTTTCAATTCGCTTGTATTCGCCAATTTGGTAATAAATTTGATAGACTTTGTTTTCTCTTGAAAGTTGCCAAACTCTTCCGCCTGTAACTTTTAACTTTGGGTCGCTAATTAACTGTTTAATTACAGTTGAAAATAGTTCAATATCATCTTTAAATTCCCCTGACGAGATTTTCATCAGAGTTTTATGTAATTGTTTCTGCATTATTCCGAAAAATGATTAATTATTGATTCTATACAATTTTTACTTACTTCGTTAAAACCTTCGATTCCGAGTGTTTTCATTAAACTATTTTCCGAAGGTCTATAAACACCTTTTGCTACGTAACCTCCACCTTCATAAACTCCGATTGGATATTTATTAGCATCTTCAAGTTGAGTTGGAATTGGAGTATCCTTTTTTAATAAATTTTTCCACTTTAATTCAAAATCGACTAACGTTGTAATATTTTTCTCCCAAGGTTCCGTATTCAAGTCAAAATAATCTTCATAGGAAACATCTGAAGTATAATATTCATCTGCTAATCCAGCAAAAGAATGTCCAAATTCATGCATCATTACTAATTCCGATTTAGGATTATCAACCGAAGTTACTGCCCAAAAATTGTAAATTCCACCACCACCGTATTTCTCGGAATTTACCAACACTATAATATAATCGTAAGGTACATTTGATGTTTTTTGCGATAAATTGTGAATATCAGTTACAGTTAAATATCGTTCGGAATCAAAAGTATAAAAGCTACTTTCAATTGCGGTGTTCTTATAAATATTTGCACCAGGAATATCAGTTCCACTTTCTTCTGAAAATAGATTTAAGCCCCAAATGTTAATTTTCGTCTTGTGCTGAGAAAATGGTGAATATTCTAATAAATACTCGGAAAATCTTTCTAAATCATTCTTCAATTTTTTTGTATCACTTTTTGCATATCCATCTGGAACAAACAAAATATCTACTTTTTTAGAATAATCGCCTGAATAATGCAGTTTTATTAATTCAACTTGTTCGATATTTTCTGATTTGATGAAGTAATTTATTGGGTCAATTTTAAGAGAATAAATACTTTGAAAATGATTTTTCTTATCCCTTTTGTACAAATTTAACGTTACGTTTTCTTTTGGATATGGAATTTTCACAGAAATTGGAAAAGATTTATCAATACTTTCTGCTTCTTTTGTTGTTTGCCATTCTTGAAAAAGAGTAGAAAATCCTCGAGAATAAATAACTTCATCCTGAGAATTATAAACTTTTACGAAGTAATAACCAAGATTTAGATTGTCAACCAATTTATTCTTGTTTCCGCTAAAGTACTTTTCAGCGACTAATTGTTTTAGAGTAATTATTTCATATTCCGAATTTCCAGATTGGAACAAGTCAATTCTTAATCCTTTGTTTTCAAAGTACTTATCAAAACTCTGCGATAAAGTAATAGAATAAATAATTAAAGAAAGAAGCATCATTTTCTTCATTTCACAATCCTTGAGCCCGGTTTTACAAGTGGTTTTCCCGTTTTACAAATCGGACAATCTATCGATTCGTAAGCGACCACATCCAATTTAAGTACTGATTTTGTTGGAACACCGAAATCAATTTTCCCATTACTTCTATCTACAATCATTGCAACACCAATAACTTCCGCTTCTGAATTTTTAACGATTTCCATTACCTCAAAAACTGAACCGCCTGTTGTTGTTACATCTTCACAAACCAGAACTTTACTCTTTTTCTCAAGTTGGAAATTTCTGCGGAGTGTCATTTTTCCATTTTCGCGTTCAGTAAAAACAAATCTTTTACCCAAACCGCGAGCAACTTCGTAGCCTACAATAATTCCACCCATTGCTGGAGCAATTACAATATCAATTTCATAAGATTTGAAATATTCAACAATTTCGCTAAGTAAACTCTCAGTATGGTTTGGATGCTCAAGTATTTTTGCACACTGAAAATAAGTGTCTGAATGCTTTCCAGAAGTTAATAAAAAATGCCCGTTTAAAAGGGCATTAGTTTCCTTAAATAATTTAATAACATCATCTTTTGTCATTGTTAGATTCTCTCGAGTCTGTCTGCCAATCTTGTGTCTAATTCTGTAATTCCACCTTCTTCGTGAGTTGTAGTTGTAATTTTCACTTTGTTATAAGAATGAATAAGAATTTCAGGATGATGATTCAACTTTTCTGCTTCAACGCCAAGTTTGACAACAAAACTCAGTGCATTATAAAAGTCGATAAATTGATATTCTTTTACCAACTTTTCCCCTTCAATTTTCCATCCTTCTAAATCTCGGATTTGTTCTTCGATTTCAGTATTTGTTAGTAGTGACACTTATTCCTCACAAGTTTATAAAGGTATTTGAATAATTGAGTCTAAATTTTCTTCATTTTTGTCAGAAATTTTATTTTTCTTTCCGAAAGATAATCTTTCCGAACCTTTTTTAAATTTTACTTCCACAATATCGCCTTCTGAAAACTTATTTTGCAATAATTCTTCAGATAAAACATCTTCAAGATGAGTTTGAATTGCTCTTCTTAAAGGACGTGCTCCGTATTTTGGGTCAAATCCTTTATCAACAAGATATTCAACTGCCGATTTATGAAGTTCTAATTTCATTTTTCTTTCACTAAGATTCTTTACTAAATCGCTAATTTCAAGTTGTACCATTTTCATAATATCTTCTTTTTCAAGATTTCTGAATACTATTATATCGTCAATTCTGTTTAAAAACTCTGGGTTAAATAAATCTTTCATTGCTTCTTGAACTGTTTTCTTAAGATTTTCGTATCGATTTATTTCTGAATTATCTCCGAATCCAAAATTGCTTATATTTTTAAGATTTTTCGTTCCAACATTCGAAGTCATAATAATAATCGTATTTCGGAAATCTACTTTTCTTCCAAGCGAATCTGTTGCTGTCCCATCATCTAAAATCTGAAGTAATATGTTAAATACATCAGAATGTGCTTTTTCAACTTCGTCAAAAAGGACAACTGAATATGGTTTTCTTCTTATTTTTTCTGTTAATTGTCCACCTTCTTCATAACCAACATAACCCGGAGGCGCCCCAACTAAACGTGAAACGGCAAATTTCTCCATATATTCAGACATATCAATCCGCACCAATGAATCTTCTGAATCAAAAAGATATTTGGCAATAACTTTCGCCATTTCAGTTTTACCAACTCCAGTTGGTCCCAAAAAGATAAAACTTCCTATTGGTTTGCTTGGATTTTTTAAACCAGCTCTTGCTCTTCTTATTGCTTTTGAAAGTTTTGTAATTGCTTCATCTTGTCCGATTATGGACTTCATTAATTCTTTATCCATATTCATTAATTTTTCAGATTCGGCTTGAATTACTCGTTGCACAGGAATTCCTGTAATCATTGATACAACTTTGCTTATGTCGTCTTCGTTTACATCAAAAAAGACTGAATTTGATTTAATTTCCCATAAATCTTTTTGTCTCTGTAGTTCGTCAAGCAAAAATTTTTCTCGATCACGTAATCGAGCAGCTTCTTCAAAATTTTGTTTATTAACAACAGCTTTTTTTTCTTCTCTAATTTTTTCTACTTCTCTCTCTAAAAGAATTACTTCTTCTGGAGCATTATATTTGCTCATATAAACTCGTGAGCCAGCTTCATCCAAAACATCAATAGCTTTATCTGGAAAATATCTATCAGTAATATATCTATCACTTAATCTAACTGTTGCTTCAAGTGCTTCATCCGAATATCTTACATGATGATGTTCTTCATATTTGAATTTAATATTTTTTAGAATTTCGAGAGTTTCTGATGAATTTGGAGGATTTACCATAACTTTTTGAAATCTTCTATCCAAAGCTCCGTCAACTTCAATGTATTTTCTGTATTCATCCAAAGTTGTAGCACCAATACATTGAATATCACCTCGAGAAAGTGCTGGTTTAAACATGTTTGAAGCATCAAGTGAACCTGAAGCACCGCCAGCTCCAACAATTGTATGAAGTTCATCAATAAACAAAATTACATCTTCTGATCTTTCAAGTTCGTTCATCAGAGCTTTCATTCTTTCTTCAAACTGACCGCGATATTTTGTTCCAGCAACTAGACCTGCAATGTCGAGTGTAACAACTCGTTTGTTCATCAAAATTCTTGGAACTTCATGTTTAATGATTCTTAGTGCCAAACCTTCGGCTATCGCTGTTTTTCCAACGCCTGGTTCTCCAATTAAAACTGGATTATTTTTTTTTCTTCGGCTTAAAATTTGAGTTACTCGCTCAATTTCAACTTCACGACCAATTACAGGATCAAGTTTTGAACTTTCAGCTAATTTTGTCAAATCTCGACCAAAATTATCTAAAACGGGAGTTTTAGATTTTTCGCTGGCTTTCTTTTCGAATGATATTGCTCCCTTTTCTTCATGTTCGTCATCTGAATCTGAAGAATATTTTGAAGATGCAACATCAGTTTGTTCAGCATTAAATCCTGAATATCCGTATAATTTTAGCAATTCATCTCTTACATATTCGTATGTAACATTAAATTGCGATAAAATTTGCGAAGCCACATTTTCGCGATCGGTAAGTATTCCAAGCAACAAATGCTCAGTTCCTATAACATTCTTTTTATATATTTTTGATTCAATTTGAGTGCGTTTTAGTACTTTTTCTGCTTCTTTAGTAAGTGGAACTTTACCAACTGTTAATGTAATGCTATTTGTTCTTGTAGCATCTTCAATTGATTTTTTTAACACTGCCAAATCAACTGATAAATTCTTTAAGATAACAATTGCATTCCCACTTCCTTCCCGAATTATTCCCAACAACAAATGTTCGGTCCCAATTGATTCGTGACCAGTACTAAAAGCGGCTTCTTTGCTAAATCTAATTACTTCTTCTACTCTATCTGAAAAGTTGAAATCCATAGTTTCCAATCTATTAATGAACAATTTATTTATGATTTAAAGATACTGAACAATTAAGATTATTTAAAATAAAAAAGGTTCTATAATCATACTTTGATTTGAAAATTTCCCAATAAAATCAATTGGATTCTATTTTATAGCTTAATCGAGATGAAAACTCTGTCGGTTGTTGGAATTATTGATAAGTTTTCACCATTTTGAGTTTCTTTATCGTTGTTTATGATAAAATCTGCGACTGAATAACCAACAATTCCACTAAAAATTACATCCGAAAACCAATGCTGATTATGATAAATTCTGGCGAGTCCCGTTGTACCTGCTAATGAAAACCATGCCGCTTTCCAATAAAAGTTATCAGAATAATTTGCCATTACCGTTGAAATTGCAAAAGCAATCGTTGTGTGTCCACTCGAGAAAGAATTAAACTCATTGTTTGTAGAAAATGGATTGAATTTTAGAACTCCATTTTCCGTAAACGGGCGATTTCTTCCAATTATAAATTTTAAGGAAAGTGTTATTAAACCAGAATAAGCAATTGCTTCAGCCGTGAGCAAACCAAGCTTCCGTAAGTCTTCATTTTCTGAAAAATATCCAATTGAATAAGCAGAGAAAGGAATTAAAAATGAATAATATGATCCGTAAAAATCATCTATTTTGAAAATATCTGAAGCAATTTTACTCTGATTTTCCTGAACGATTGTTTTTAATGAATTATCTGCTAAAACTGATATTGCTGTTCCAGCAGTAATTCCAGCTAAAATCTGCCAATCTTTACTTTCCCAATTTAATGGTTGGCGAAAAAATGTTTTTCTTATATCTACAAAATGCGTGAAATCATGCTTGATAATTTCACAATTCTGATTTTGTGCTTTCTGATGGATGAAAGTTGCGAATAGGAAAATTATTAGGATTTTTTTCATCATACTTCAGAAAATTTCAATAAGAATTCTTTGATAAATCCGTTTAAATTTCCATCCATAACTCCGTTAACATCTGAAGTTTCAAAATTTGTGCGATGATCTTTCACCATATTATAAGGGTGGAAAACATAAGATCGTATTTGACTTCCCCATTCAATTTTCATTTTATTTTTTTCAACTTCTTCTATTTCGGCTTGTTCTTTCTCTAATTCAACTTGATAAAGTTTTGCACGCAACATTTTCATTGCATTTGTTTTATTCTGAATTTGTGAGCGTTCATTTTGGCAAGCTGCCACAATTCCAGTTGGAATATGTGTAATTCTTACAGCGGTTTCAACTTTATTTACATTTTGTCCGCCTTTCCCACCCGCACGAAAAGTATCAATTCTTAAATCAGATGGATTTATATCAATTTCAATTGAATCGTCTATTTCGGGAATTACAAAAACTGACGCAAATGATGTGTGTCGGCGTTTGTTGGAATCGAACGGCGAAATTCGCACCAAACGATGGACACCATTTTCTGCCTTCATATAACCGTAAGCAAAACTTCCTTCAACTTCGATTGACGCACTTTTTAAACCAGCACCTTCTCCTTCAAGATAATCAATCAAGTTCATTTTGTAATTATTCTGTTCACCCCAACGCAAGTACATTCTCATCAGCATTTCGCCCCAATCTTGTGCTTCTGTTCCACCAGCACCAGAATGAATGGTTAAAATGCAATTTTTATCATCATCTTTTCCACTTAACATACTTTTTAATTCTGTTTCTTCGATTCTATTTGTAAATTTCAATAGTTCAGAATCAATTTCACTTTGCAAGGAATCATCATTTTCAATTTTTGCAAATTCAAGAAATTCTGCAAAATTCTGTAAATCTGAATTTAGATTTTTCCATAATTCCACCCAATTTTGTAATGATTTTATTTCTTGAAGAATTTTTTGGGCAGATTTCTTGTTGCCCCAAAAACCGTCAACTTCAGTTTGCGAGTTTAATTTCTTTATTTTTTCTTCTTTTCCAGCGATGTCAAAGATAACCTCGTAATTTGGTTACTTTTTCTGATAATTTATTGACCGTGCGAATCTGTTCTTCAAACATTTTTATCTCCAATAATATGAATTTAAACTAATCATCAATTTCAATTTCCAACTTCAACAAAGCCGCAGCAAGAGTTTTTCCTTGTGCGTCGTGTTTTAATGAAATAGTTCCGCCACCACCGAGTGTGTTGTTCAATACAAAATTCAATGCTCTAATATTTGGCAATTCGTATCTTTCCACAGTGCCGAAGCAAATTCCATCAAAATGATTTTTAACAACTTCCTGAGTTAGATATTTCTTAATTATCTGATATTTTTCTTCATCATAAGCAATTATCCCAACATTTGCAGCATCACCTTTATCGCCACTTCGTCCGTGTGCAATTTCAATTAATCTAATTTTTTTCATTATAACTCCATAATTTTTACTTGTGGAATAACTAATTCCTTTTTAACTAACGCAGGCCAATACGCAACAACTTCACTTGGGCGTGGTCTTCCGCCAGCAAAACCAGTTACACTTGGCGGTCCAGTTAGAATTAAAGGAGCAATTTCTTTTCCAAATCTTTCAATAGATTCTTTATCATTTGAACGAACTGCAACACGAAGGACAACTTCATTTATCAAATCCTCATCAATTTGCGTGGCAATTGGTCCGTGACAAGAATTATATCCAACAAATTCTGTGTTAATTTCATCAAATTTCAAATTTAGATTTTCCAATCTCTTTCTTAGAATTTGGTCAGCAGCTTTTGCTTTTGTAATTGCTTTAGGCCAAGAATAAGTTAAATTTCCAATTGCCGAAAATCCGCTATCATAAGAAGCCGATACTTTATAGAATGGAGTTTCGGGTTTGCCTTTTATTCCGTACACTTTTACTCGATTATTTCCTAAATCTTGCAACTGAATTGATGTGAAATCAGCAACACAATCTGGAGTGATATATTCTTCAGGATTCCCGATTTCATATACAAGTTGTTCTGCAACAGTGTCAAAAGTTACTTTTCCGCCAAGATTTTCGTGTTTTGTTATAATTACATCGCCATTCGGAAATGCTTCCGCAATTGGGAATCCAATCTGTGCAAAATTTTCAATTTCTTCCCAATTCCCAAGAAAATTTCCACCAGTTGATTGTGCTCCGCATTCTAAAATGTGACCAGCAACTGTTCCAGCAGCCATTAAATCATAATTTGATTTCTCCCAACCAAACTCATAAACCATCGGAGCAAGTGTTAAGCCTGTGTCAGTTGTTCTTCCTGTAATTACAATATCAGCTCCACTTTGCAGTGCTTCAACAATCGGGAAAGCACCAAAATAAGCATTTGCACTTAGTAGTTTTTCTTTGATTGGTAAAATTGATTCTCCATTTTCCATATTTTGCAAATTAGAGCCATTTTCAATAATTTCATCAATTCTATGCATAATGTTATCGCCAATTACTACTGCAATTTTAAGTGAATCGATTTGCAATTCTTTTGCGATTTTTAATACCGCCAAAGCACATCCTTCTGGATTTACGCCACCGCCATTTGTTATCACTTTCACATTGTTTTTCTTGATTGTTGGAAGTATTTTTTTCATCAATTGTGGAATATCTTTTGCATAACCAAGTTCGGGATTTTTGTTTTTTTGTTTTTGTAAAATGGACATTGTAACTTCTGCAAGATAATCCATAACAAGATAATCAATCTGACCATTTTCAACTTGCCAAACTGGAGCATCAATTAAATCGCCCCAAAAACCTTGTCCAGAAGCTATTCTTATTTTTTCTTTCATTTTAAACTCGTAAATAGTTTACTAATATTTTGTGTGCAAAAATAGTAATGTAAATGGGAATAAAAAATTTTTACTTCAACTTAAGATTTGCGGTTTATTTCAGTATTCTTTTACTAATTTCCCATTTTTATCAAAGTAAAATTCTTTTTCTATTTCACCTTTTTCATTGTATTCGTATTTACTGTAGAATACGATAAATCGCCTAAAAAGACACTCATTTCAGTTAAATTATTAAGTTTATCGAAAGTAGTTTTTCATTTAATTTCTCAATAAGTTAATAATTATTCATTCAATTTGATGTGTAAATCTTCCCAAATCAGTTTCTAAAACAGCACTTCTGTGAAAATTTTTTCAATTTTTCCATTGCTGAGTTTTTCAAAATCAACTTTACGTGGAAATATAATTTTTCCCGCTAAATCAATTGAAGCTGGACTAACCAATATTTGGTTTTCTCCTGATAAATAGTAAAATTCTGGGCGATGTTTTTTTCGTAAAAATACAATTATCTTGAAGTAATTTTCCTCGAAAAACGCTAATATATTTATCATTTCGCCATTTTGGTTGAATTTTTCTCTTTTAAGTAAATCAATAAATTGCTGTTTAGTTTTCTCATTGTCGGAATTTGAAATTACGAAATGCCGATTTATCGTTCTCTGTTCATAAAACTGATTTTGATTTGCTATTTTGTTTGCAAAAATTGGCAATTCATCTTTTCTTCCTATTTGAAAATGCAAATGCCCGGGAATTGAAGCTCCGCTTTTGGCTCCATTGAAAAAGATGAAATAATTTTCTGGCAAATTTCTGCTAATTTCAAGTAAATCGTTAAAAACCAAATCAATATTTTGTTCGATGTGATTTTTATGTGCAATTGTGAAATGCTCAGTAAAAATTGGAAATGGATTTACAAGCAAAAAATAATTTTCAACTATTTCATATTTAATTTGCTCTTTTGGAAAATTATTTTCACACAGAAGGCACATTTTTTCAGTTGTTTTCTCAAATTTAGCAATTGTTGATTTTTCCCTTTCGGGATTATATTGAGCTAAAATTCTAATTGTGCCGAAAACAAATTCCTTTTCTTCTACAAATTGCAATTTTTCGTAATTGCTTTTGGCTAATTCCCAAATGGAAAGTTGTTCGTTCAGAAATCTCGTTAAAAAATCATTTACCAGCATTTTGCTCTTGTCGTGCTAAAATTTCATCACTTCTTAGCAAATCTTTGTAAAAATTGAATTTATTCATTTTTTCGTTCGATAAATCGGAATCTGAATTTCCTTCCCATCTTCTAACAATATAAATTGGTTCGAAAATTCGGGAGAGTTTGTAATTTCTTGTAATGCGAATCATAACCGAATAATCTTCGCCATAACTTACATTTGGAAATCGAATTTGGCGTAAAATCGGCGTAAAAAATGCACGCGGAGCACCAAATCCATTTATGCGTAATGCGTTATTCATTCCGTTGTTTTCTGTCCATTCTTCGTGATTTACAATTCTCGGTGGAATTTCTTTTAGCTGAAAATCGGTTATTTTGTAACTTCCCACAACTACAGCTGATTTTTCAGATGTAAATTTATCAACAATTTTTTGCAATGTTTCTTCGTCAAGATAAATGTCATCGCTATCTAATTGAACCGAAAACATTCCGCAATTCTCATTGTCAATTGCTAAATTCCAACATCCGCCAATTCCTAAATCAGTTTGTTTAGGAATTATATGAATCAGTTTCTCTTCTATTTTTGCAAGATTTTTCAGAATTTCGGTTGTGTTGTCTGTGGAATGATTATCAACAACAATTACATTAAATCTGAAATTCGTTTTTTGCGATAAAGCTGATTTTATAGCTTGTTCAATTGTTATTTCACGATTTTTCACTGGAATTATTACCGACGCCGTGAATTGAAAATCGGCATTTGGATATTCAATTTCTTCAAATTTTGGTTGAATTGTTGCATTTATCCGTTCAAGAAATAAAGTGGCAACTTCTTCCCTTTCCTTTTGAATTACTTTGTTTATACTTTTCACATAATCAAACATTTTCTCGCCCGATTTTCTGGAATCTTCTTTTTCAACCGAATAGAGAAATTCTGGAATTCGTCCAATTTCCGAAATTTGAGAAACAAACAAGCGATAATCATAAAAAGTAGAATATTTCCAATGAAAAGCTTCTTTCAAATATTCCACTAAAAATTCTTTCTTCACCATCAGCAAATTCCCAAATTCAAAATCATCGCGAATGCTTCCGAATTGATAATCAATTGTTCGAAACTCACTTTTTTGATTTTTTTCTGTTAGATAGAAATCTGAATAAATTATTCCGTAATTCCCATTTTGTGCAAATTCGATGAATTTTAGAAGATTTTCATCTCGAAATTGCAATTGGGTTTTGCCAAAATATAGGAAAAAATAATCGCTTGTTTCTTGTTTCGAAATCCATAACAATTCATCTTTTGTAAGGAATTCTTCATCTTCAAGTAAATTTCTTAATTCGGAAAAATGAAATTTTCCCAAAGAAACACGCTTTTTTTCTATTTGATAAATCTGATAAATATTAATTTTCATAGTAAATAATTTTGGTTTTAACTATTTCAAAATAATTAAATTAACTTATCAATAATAATTGTTTGTGAAAAATATGAATAAACACGAATTTCCGACCGCAAAAACGATTTTGGAGATTTTCCTGAACTTAAAATCAAATGAAAAACAAATCCGAAAACATACTTTAGCACAACGCAAAATGAAGTTGAAACAATTGCTGTCGGCTGTCGAAAAATTTTCGCCCGAAATTGAAAAAGCAATTTTTGAGGATTTTAGAAAACCGGCTGCCGAAGTTCGATTAACCGAAATATTTATGGTTACAACCGAAATAAAACACGCAATTCGTAATCTAAAGAATTGGACAAAACCAACTTCGGTTCCAACTCCGCTAACTTTATTCGGTTCATCAAGCAAAATTATTTATGAACCAAAAGGAATTGTTTTGATAATTTCACCTTGGAATTATCCTTTTCAGCTTGCAATTGGTCCGCTAATTTCTGCAATTTCTGCTGGAAATGGTGTAATTATTAAGCCTTCTGAACTTAGTCCGAATACATCAAACATAATCAAAAAAATGGTAGAATCAGTTTTTTCATCAAATGAAATTGCAGTTATTGAAGGCGATGCTAAAATCTCTGAAGCACTTCTTGGTTTACCTTTTGACCATATTTTCTTTACGGGAAGTTCAAAAATTGGTAAGATCGTTATGGAAAAAGCGGCAAAAAATCTAACAAGTGTAACTTTGGAATTAGGTGGAAAATCGCCCGTAATTGTTGATAAAAATTACAATCTGAAAGACGCAGCTCAAAGAATTGCTTGGGGAAAATTGATAAACGCTGGACAAACTTGTATCGCACCAGATTATTTGATAATTCCTCCTTGTGTTGAAGAATTATTTGTCAAACAACTCAAGGAAAATGTAGAAAAAATGTATGGAAAAATTAGCACTTTGCAAGGAAATGGTGATTTTTGTCGAATAATAAATCCAACGCACGCAAACAGATTAAATGAATTGCTTGTTGACGCAATTGAAAAAGGTGCAAAAATTCAATTCGGTGGAAAAATTGGAGAAGATAATTTTTTTGAGCCAACGGTTTTAACAAATGTTTCTCTCAATTCAAGAATTATGAAAGAAGAAATTTTCGGACCAATTTTGCCAATCGTAAATAGTTATTCTTATGAAGAAATAATTGAAATTGCGAGTAAAAATCCAAAACCGCTTGCTTTGTACATTTTTAGTAACGATAATAAGTTTATTAATGATTTAATTCACGATATTCCTTCTGGTGGAACCGCAATTAACGATGTAGTTGTTCATTTTGTTAACTACAATTTACCGTTTGGAGGAATAAATTCGAGTGGAATTGGAAGTAGTCACGGAGAATTTGGTTTCAAGACTTTTTCGCATCATCGTTCAGTTATGAAACAAGCAAAATTCACATCATTAAAAATGCTTTATCCACCTTATTCCAAATTGGTAGAGAAAATGATTGATTTAACCGCTAGGTTTTTCTAATGAATGATAAAACATCAATATTAATTTTATGTACAGGGAATTCGTGCAGAAGTCAGATGGCGAAAGGAATTTTATCAAATTTAGATACAAATCTGATAGTAGAATCTGCTGGAACTTTCCCATCTGAGAAAGTTCATCCATTCGCAATTGCTGTGATGAACGAAATTGGAATTGATATTTCATCATATAAACCAACAAATGTAAATCAATTTATAAATCAATCTTTCAACTATGTAGTTACAGTTTGTGATGATGCAAACGATAATTGCCCAATTTTTCTTGGAAAAGTTGCCAATCGTTTGCATATTGGTTTTCGTGATCCAGCAAAAGCTGTAGGAACTGAAGAAGAGATTTTATCATTTTTCAGGATAATTAGAGATAAAATAATTGTTGATTTTTCAAAGTTTTATAAGCAAATAATAGGAAATTGAAATGCGAATTGAATCTAAAAATCCAGCAACAAACCGAACAATTGAAGTTTTTACTGAATATTCAGAAGAGCAAGTTGATGGTTTAATCCAACAAACACACGAAACATTTTTAGAATGGAAAAACACAACTTTCTCTGAAAGAAGTAAATTAATGCTAAAAGTTGCTGCAACTTTGCGTAAGAATAAAGAAGAATATGCAAGAATTATGACAATTGAAATGGGAAAACCAATTACACAAGCAATTGCAGAAGTTGAAAAATGTGCTTGGGTTTGTCAATATTATGCGGAAAATACAGAATCAATTCTTCAAAACGAAATTATTCAAACTGACGCGAGCGAAAGTTATGTTGAATTCGACCCAATCGGAATTGTGCTTGCGGTAATGCCTTGGAATTTCCCTTTTTGGCAAGTATTCAGATTTGCAGCGCCCGCTTTGATGGCTGGAAATGTAGCTTTATTAAAACACGCATCAAATGTTCCGCTAAGTGCTTTAGCAATCGAAGAAATTTTTCAACTTGCTGGTTTCCCACAAAATGCCTTTACAACTTTATTAATTTCTTCACGCGAAGTACAACGTGTAATTGAAAATCCTTTAGTGCAAGCATCTACAATAACAGGAAGTGAACCTGCAGGAAGTAAAGTTGCAGAAATTTCGGGTAAGAATATCAAAACTTCAGTTTTAGAACTTGGTGGAAGCGACCCATTTATTATTCTTGAAGATGCAGATATTGAAAAAGCTGCTAAAATCGGTGTTTTTGCAAGAATTATTAACAACGGACAAAGTTGTATTGCTGCAAAAAGATTTATTTACGTAGAAAAGATTGCCGAGCAATTTGAAAAATTGTTCACAGAAAATATGTCGAAATTGAAAATCGGAAATCCATTGGATATAGAAACCGAACTTGGACCAATTGCTCGCGAAGATTTACTTTTAGAATTAGATATTCAAGTTCAAACTTCAATAAAACAAGGTGCAACTTTATTGCTTGGCGGCTATAGAATTGAAGGAATCGGAGCTTTTTATCAACCAACAATTCTTTCGAATGTGAAAAAAGGAATGTTGGCTTATTCTGATGAACTTTTTGGTCCAGTAGCAATTTTAATTAAAGTAAAAGATGAAGAAGAAGCAATTCAAGTTGCAAATGATTCTGAATTTGGTTTAGGAGCTTCACTTTGGACAAGTGATTTGGAGAAAGCTAAATTAATTGCAAAACGAATTGAATCTGGTTCAGTATTTATAAATGGAATGGTGAAATCAGACCCGCGATTGCCTTTCGGTGGAATTAAAAAATCTGGCTTTGGTCGCGAACTTTCTCATTACGGAATCAAGGAGTTCGTGAATATCAAAACCATTTGGATAGCTATCTGAACTTCGATTTACCTGATTTACTAATCTCAATTTTTAATAGATCAAATTCTTCTTTGGTCAAATTAGTAGAACGTAATACTGCTGACCGATCTTGATATAACTCATTAGGATTAAAATTCTTCAATTGCCTAGCCTTGTTGCAAATAAACTGATACTCGCTATCAAAAGTAGAATAGTTGTTAGGAAACAAATATTCTAAAATCAACTCTTTCGCTAATCTACCCATTGAATAATCAGAATATTTCTCTACTATTTTACTAAAATAAAGTTGACGCATTTCAGAGTTTATAATAGATTCAATTTCTAATAATAAATGAAGAAAATTTTCTTTGTCTATAGATTCTATTAAGATTCCCAATTCGTGATTATTTATTTGAGAATGCTCATAAAAATTCATAGATGTTAATATTGCTGAATTTTCATTTAAGTAGCATTTTGCATGCAAATTAGGGATTTTTAATGATTTTAATTTATGAAATCCGTTCAACCATTTTGTTTCTGATGAATTTAAGCCATTTTCACGATATAACACAAGTGAATAAAACTTTCAGCAAGTAATGATTTAATTCGATTACTAATCCTTAAAAATGGTGAC
>DYSW01000002.1:0-13081 GCA_020726285.1 Melioribacter roseus | reverse complement strand
AAAACTTTCAGCAAGTAATGATTTAATTCGATTACTAATCCTTAAAAATGGTGACACGATAATAATAAACTCGCGTGCAGATTTTATAAGTTTCTCTAATTCATAAGAAGTCGAAGTTGTGTTTAGTATTTTAAGTTTTTTCATTTCTTGCTAATTTTACCATACAGCGTAGATTTTAAGTATTGGAACAACGCCTTAATGCTAATTAAAGCCAAATGTTGTAAATTATTTATTTTCCCAATTGATTCTGATTTTTCTTAAAGTTTTCGGCTTGTTCAAAAATTTCAACATATACTTTTGTAAAAACCTCCGAGAAATAACAATCTCGAAGGTTCATTCTAAATTTATTTGTATTAATTAACTAATTTCTAATAATTCGTTAATAGATTTTGCAGCTTTTCTTCCTTCACCCATTGCAAGAATTACAGTTGCAGCGCCAAGTACAATATCGCCACCAGCATAAATTCTATCGATAGATGTTTTTTGGTTTTCATCAACTATCAGATTTCCCCATTTATTTACAGCAATTCCCTTGGTTGTCTGACTAATTAGCGGATTACTTCCGTTACCTATTGCAACAATTACTGTATCAACTTCAAGAAGATATTCACTTCCTTCTATAACAACTGGTTTTCTTCTGCCTGAAGCATCTGGTTCACCAAGTTCATAACGAAGGACTTCCATTGAATGTACATGTCCAGTTATATCACCAAGAATTCTTTTAGCATTATTAAGGAAAAGGAATTCAATTCCCTCTTCTTTTGCGTGGGCAACTTCTTCAACTCTTGCGGGCATTTCTTTTTCTGTTCTTCTATAAACTACATAAACCTTTTCGGCACCTAATCTTTTAGCCATTCTCGAAGCGTCCATTGCAACGTTTCCGCCGCCAAGTACAGCAACTACTTTGGAACGATACATTGGCGTATCTGATTTCATTTTTTCAAATGCGCGCATCAAATTGGCTCTTGTTAGATATTCATTAGCAGAAAAAACACCAATTAGATTTTCACCTTCTATGCCCATAAATATTGGCAATCCTGCTCCCGTACCAACAAAAGCAGCATCATAGCCATCTTTTTCGAGCAAATTGATTAGTGAACGTGTTTTTCCAACAACAAAGTTCGTTTTGAATTCAACACCCATTTTCTTTAGTGTTTCAATTTCTTCATCAACAATATCATTTGGAAGACGGAATTCAGGAATTCCATATCGCATAACTCCACCGAGTTTGTGGAATGCTTCAAAAATTGTAACATCATGTCCTTCACGGCGAACATCGGCGGCAACAACTAAACCCGCAGGACCACTTCCAACAACTGCTACTTTTTTACCAGTTGCAGGTTTTACTGCTGGAATTTTAACTCCACCGCTTTTTCTTTCCCAATCGGCAACAAATCTTTCTAATCTACCAATTGCGACTGATTTTTCTACACTTTTGAATACTTTTCCAACAGAACAATGTAATTGGCATTGTGTTTCTTGCGGACAAACTCTACCGCAAATTGATGGAAGTAAACTTGTTTCTTTTATTGTATCAATTGCAGATTGAAAATTTCCGTGTGCTATGTGATTAATAAATACTGGAATATCAATTCCAACTGGGCAATCGCTAACACATTCTTGAGTTGGGCATTGAATACATCGATTTGCTTCTACAATTGCTTGTTGTTCAGAATATCCAATAGCAACTTCATCAAGGTTCAGAACTCGTATTTCTGGTTCTTGAGCGGGCATTTCCATCATTGGAATTTTTATTCTATCTTTTACTTTTAACTCATTTACACGTGGGAAAATATCATTATAAAGATTCTCAGCTTCTTCGAATATTACATTTGCATTTAAGTGGCTCATTTAGTTCCTCCAGCTATCTTTTCTTCGGCTAATTTATCAATATAACAACGATGTTTTTCATGTTCTATTTCTTTGAAGGAATTTAATCTTGTCATCATATTATCAAAATCAACTAAATGTGCATCAAATTCAGGACCATCAACGCAAACAAATTTAACTTCAGTTCCAACATTAACTCTGCAACCTCCACACATTCCAGTTCCATCAACCATTATTGTGTTAAGTGAAACTTGAGTAAATACTTTATATGGACGTGTTGTTTCGGCGCAGAACTTCATCATTATTGGCGGTCCAATTGCAATTACCATATCTGGTTTTTTCTCTCTTTCACAGATTTCTTTTAGTGGTTTAGTTACAAGTGCCTTTCTTCCATAACTACCATCATCTGTGCAAACAATAAATTCATCAGCAATTGATTTCATTTCTTCTTCTAAAATCACTAAATCTTTATTTCTTGCACCAATAATTGTAATTACTTCATTTCCAGCTTGTTTTAATGCTTGTGCAATAGGATGAAGTGGAGCAACTCCAATTCCACCACCGACACAAACAACTCTACCAAAATTCTCAATGTGTGTTGGTTTTCCGAGCGGCCCAACCAAAACTGGCACATCTTCACCAACATTCATTCTTGATAATTCATCTGTTGTTTGTCCTACAATTTGAAAAATGATTGTGATCGAACCTTCTTCTTTGTCTGCATCAGCAATTGTTAGGGGAATTCTTTCGCCATAATCGTCATCGACTTGCAAAATTATAAATTGTCCTGCTTTTCTTTCTTCCGCTATTAGCGGAGCATCGAGCCTCATTAAAACTACATTTTCAGATAATTGTTCTTTGTGCAATATTTTTGCCATAATTTTCCTTGAATAATTTTAAAACTACATAAATAGATATATTTATCTCTTAAAAATAAAGATTATCAATTTTATTTTGAAGAATATTTAATTCTTTTTTTGATTCTCTGAATTATTGAATAATTCATTTATTGCTAACTAATTGAACTCCCGTTTTCCATTTCCATAATTCTTAAAATTCCCTTCCTTTCCATTTAACTTTTTGTGAGAATGTGATTATAAATGGCATTGTTGAAACATAAAGCATAAAATACAATTCAAATGCAATAAATCCTTTCCATGTCATTTGTAATTTAAGTCGGTTGTGTGTCGAATACAAAAAAAGATAATCTGTTAAAATCTTGAAGAAAATAAGTGAAATTACATTCGAATTAATGAAAAATGGCGAGAGAATTAAGATAATGTTTGTTAAGAATGCAATTCCAGTTAGTGATAATCCAATTAAATCCATTTTCATACCGCCAACTGACCATCTTTTTTTCTGCCAAAATATTTCTTTTAATTTAAGTAATGGATTAGAAGTTACAATATTGTCGGAATCCAAAGGATAAATCAAATCATATTTTTTTAGATTATCTATATTTGTAATTAAAGCAAAATCCTCAGTAACTGAGAATGGAATTTTTGCAAAACCACCAATTTCTTCATATACTTTTTTTCTGAAAGCCATATTATTACCAATGCAACTTACTGGCAACTTTGCATTCATTGTTCCTGAGGCAATAGTTAATAGAAACATAAAATCAATTGATTGCATCTCAAAAAATGGGTTTTCCGTGTTTTGATTAGTATATCCACCTACAAAACCAACTTTTTCATTCGTAAAGTAACTTGACATTGATTTTGCCCAATTCGGATTTGCCACACAATCAGCATCAGTTGTTAGAACAATTTCATTCGAACAAATTTCAATTCCGTTTGCTAATGCGTTAGCTTTTCCTGGCTTTTCAGTCATTTTTCTACTTGGATTTATAATCTTGAAATTAGGTTTATCCGCTATAAAATCGCTAACAAGTAGGTTGGTTTTGTCCGTTGAAAAATCATCAACAATTATTACTTCCATATTTTCTGATGGAAAGTCTTGAGCATTTATAGATTCTAAGCAAGTAATTATGTTATCTTCTTCATTTCTTGCAGCTATTATAATCGAGATTTTATGACTTTCATTCGTTGATTTGAACTTTTTCCCAGAAAATATTAGTAATAAAACGCCCATAATAAAGTAAGTAACACTTATAATAAGAAAAACTATTTCAAACATTTAGTTGGTTCTCCAAAAACATATTTTTTTTCTGTTGCATTTTCATAAATATAATCTAATGATTGTAAAATTACATCTTTTGATTTAATACTATCGTGAAATACTACAATTGAATTGGATTTCAAATTGTTGTCAATTGCCTTTTTGATGATATTAAAATCATTTTTATAATCGTATGTAAGTAAACTCCACATTACATTTTGCAAATTAATTGCTGACAAATCTTTAGCTAATTTCGAATAAAATCGACCATGAGGCGGACGAAAATATTCCATTTTATAATTCATATTTTGCAAAACTTCTTCTTGAGCTTTTTGAATTTGAATTATTCGGGAATGTTTATCAATTTCAGTTAGAATTTTATGATTAAATGTATGATTTCCCAAAATGTGCCCATTTTCTAAAATCAACTTAGCTAATTCTGGATATTTCCTCACATTATCGCCTACCACAAAAAATATTGCCTTCAGATTTAACTCTTTCAATTTATTAAGAATTTTTTCAGTTGTTTGCGGTGTTGGTCCATCATCAAAAGTTAGCAATATTTCATCTATTCTACTTCCCCAAATATATTTATGAAAAATTTGTTTAATTATTTGTGGTGGATTGTATAAATATTTCATCTTTTTAACTTTCTTTCTTTCCAAATAAAATTACCAAATGCTCCACTAATTGAAGAATAAATAATATATGGAATCTGTAGGAATTCAACTAGAACGAGTTTATTTAGTGTTTTTGAATCAAAAAGTAGGTTTTTGCCGTGAGACAGAACATTATATTCAAAAATAACTTTGAACGAAAATATTAAAAGAAACGCAATAGCATTCATTTTTATAAAAAAAGCAGATATTCCCAATACAAATAATGAGAAATAGAAAAAAAACAAACCGAACAAAAGTAAAACTATTTTGTAATTATAGAACAAACCTTTACTCGCCCATCGCTTCCTTTGTTGCATAAATTCAGACAAGTTATTGTTTTGATTTGTTTTAACAACTGAATTTTTATCCCAATTGAATAGAATATTTCCGTTTCGTAATCTTGCAATTTTCTGCATCAAGAATTCATCATCGCCCGAAGTCAAATGTAAATTCCCAGAATAACCATCAACTTGCTGAAATGCAGATTTTCTAAAAAATATATTTGCTCCGCTACAAATAATTGGGAAATTATTACTAATTAATCCGCCACCAGTTAGAATTAAACCAGCAAATTCTAATTTTTGTGCTTGTGAAAAGAAATCACTTCGATTAGAATCAAATGTTACTAATCCTGAAAGAAAATCAATTTTTTCAGATAAAGATTGATTCGCAATTTTCAGCCATTCCGCAGGAAGAATTGAATCGGCATCGGTAATTGCAATTATTTCACCTTTTGCTTGCAAAACAGCTTTTGTAATTGCAACCTTTTTGAAAGATTGCATCAATTTCTGTTCGTTTTCAATGATTGTGTATTGTAAATCAAAACATTTTTTGTGAATAACCTCAACTGAATTATCACTTGAATTGTCATCTACAAAAATTATTTCAAAATCTGTTTTGGGATAATTCAAAGACAAAATGCTATCAATCAGATTTTTAAGATTTTTTTCTTCATTTCGAAAAACAGTAATTATTGAAATAAAACGTTTGATTTGTTGTTGTTTTACAGATTTTGTATTTTTTTTCCCATTTTCAATTCCGTTGGCAATCCAAATAAGGAATCCGAAATAGAAAACTGAAGAAACAAAAGAGAATAATATTATCAAATTTGGAAAAGTTATTTCAAGCATCTTTTACCTTTTTAAACATAAAATATACGCCAATAAAAGATGGTAAAAGTAAATTGAAAAAAAACAAGGAAATTGAAGCATTAAACGCAATTTGGCTCGAGATTTCAAACATTCCGAAAAAGTAAATTGAAGCACTTTCTCTAACGCCCAAATCGGCAATTGTTATTGGAGGAAAATATGTTTTTGCAAAAAATACTAATAAACCAGCCATCAATAAATTGAAAATATTTCCACTTCCGCCAAAAGCATAAATTAATACAGAAAATTGTAACAACACTAATATTTTATTTAGAATTGCTAACAGCAATATTTGAAGTTTGGTTGTATTTGAAATTACTCTAATCATTCCAATTTTTGAATTAATTTTATCAAATATTTTTGTGGAAATCATTCTTTTAATCAGTGATTTTCTATTGATTTTAGACGAAAAAAGGAATATTCCCACTAGAATGATAAAAAATATACTAAGTAGAATTATCATATTTATTGTTTGAACTGAAATTCCAAGTTTATTTTTATAAACAAATAAAGCAACAATTCCGCCAAAAATTGTAGTTAGAAATAGGGTTAGGAATTTATCAAAAAATGTAACTGCAATTGAAGTAACTAACTTTTCCTTTCCATAAGGCAATGCTCTTCCAAGATATTCACCACTTCTCAATGGAGTTACTAATCCCGAACTAATTCCAACAAAAAATGATTTTAGAATAAGTGATTTGCTTGTAATTTCCAGCGTTCTCTGACTTAAAATTCTCCATCTAAGATACGAGAAGTAAAGATTAAACAACCAAAATAACAATGAAATAATGAAGAGTTGTAAATCCGCCGTAATTACATTTTCAAATAAAAGTTTGTAGTCAATTTGCCTTATTAAAAAAAGTATAATTATCACAGAAAACGCAATTTTAATGAAAATAAATAGATTTTTCTTCATCATTTACTCGTAATCAACTGAAAATCCGATTCCAAATTGTTCCACATTTTCTTGATAATATTCACTCAAAAAGTGATTTCCTTTGTAATAATTCAGATAAAAAGCCACACCTTTTTGCCACCAATTCCCAATTTTAATTCCAACTTGCGAATTTGTGTTGAAATTGTATTTATCAGTAGAATCCAAAAAGAAATGAGATGAAATATAATAATTCAAATCTTCATCAAACAAATGTAAATTATTGATTTTTGAATTCCACTCAAACCCAGAATTTCCCAACCATTTTTTTATTGAATTCGGACGAACAAGACTTGAATACGAAAGTGAGGAATATAATTTCAAATTCTCATCAGAAAATCCAAAATTGTAAGCAAAAGTTAGCTCACCAAAATCGCGTGTATATGGAATTGGAACATCATTATTCATCCAAGATTGCGTTGAAAATTCCCAATGTCCATCAACAAAATGGGCACTATTATGTAAAATTCTTAATCTTACTTGCATTTTATCATTCTCAATTTTTCTTGAAATCACACCACTTCCGCCAAAAAAGCCATCAAGTGCATCAATTTGCAAACGGTTACCACTAAAACTTGTAGCCAAAGCAAAAGCAAAAAAATCAATTCCTAAAGTTGCGTAATATTCATCAAAAGTAATTCCAACAACATCCATACTATTTCCAATATCAACTTTAAGGTCGTTTGTTTTTACAAGATAATTTATTCCAAAACGAGGTTCATCGAAATTTGCTTTGCTTGTTAAATAATTTAATTGTTCAGGAAAAAGAGAAATCTTCACATTGTTTTGCGAAAAGTAAAGATTGAATAGTGAGAATAATGTAAATAATAATCTGAATTTCATTGTTTTTTCTTAAAAATTGAAGTGTAAAGATAAGAATTTTAGGTTGAGAAATTTCTTTGAGAAAATTGTTAGAAACCATATTTTTCAGCAAAAATGCAGTGCTGTAGAATTTATATTGCTCAGTTTCTGATAAATCTTGTATTTTTGCTTAAAAAAAATCGAGTTATGCAAATAAGTCATAGTGATATTCCAAAACAAAAAAATCTAATGTTGGATTTTCTGTATGAATTCCAAAATGTGGAAGCATTTTATCGTAACAATTTCCGTGATAATAATAATTTAGCTGAACGTTTTGAATTACTTTCAACTCGAAATCTACCACATCGCCAAAAATTAGTTGAAATAATAAAGGAAAAATATTCAAAAAAGGATGCTTCGCAGTTAACCAAAAAAAATATAAATTCACTTCTTTCAACGAAAACGCTTGCTGTCGTTACTGCTCAGCAAATTGGTTTACTTGGCGGACCTTTAAGCTATTTTTACAAAATTATTACTGCCATCAAACTTTCTGCACAATTGAATGAAAATTATCCAGAATATAATTTTGTGCCATTTTTTTGGCTGGAAAGTGAAGATCACAAGTTTGAGAATATTGAATCTATTCACACTTTCAGTAAGGAAAGTAATATTACCAAAATTAATTATCAACACGGTTTTGGTGAGAATGACAGAATCGGGCATTTGGGCGATTTGAACATCACGAATGAAATTTTTTCTCTTTATAGACAAATCAAACAAAACTTTGGCGATTTCGAACATTTCTCTGATTTCGATAATTTGATAAAAAGTTCATTTTCAGAAAATTCTACATTTGGAGAAGCATTTTTCAATCTTCTTTTTAGAATATTTGATAAATACGGTTTGATAATATTTAATCCCGATAGTAAATCAATAAAACTTTTACTAAAACCAATTTTTATTGAAGCAATTGAGAATTATGAAACGCTTTCTGTTCTAGCAATTCAAAGAAGTGCAAAACTCGAGAAAAGTTATCATGTTCAAGTAAAAATTCATCCAATAAATGTGTTCTATTTGAATGAAAACCAAAGATTGCGATTAGAACCTTATGAAGAATTCATAAGAATAGGAAATAAGCGAAAGAATTACATAAAAACTGAAATTAAAGATTTAATAAATTCTCAACCCGAAAAGTTTAGTGCAGATGTCGTTTTGCGTCCAATTTTACAAGATTCCATTCTTCCCACAGCAATTTACGTTGCTGGAAAAAATGAGATAAATTATTATCCGCAAGTTCTCCCATTTTACGATTATTTTGGTTTACCAAGTCCTTTACTTTTCCCGCGATTATCAATTACATTAACTGAGAAATTTCTATCTAAAAAAATTGATCATTACAACTTAAATAAATTTAATCTTTTCCATTTATCAGAAGAAGAATTGTTAACGCAAATGACTAATTCCACAGGAATTTCTGAAGTTGAGAATATTTTCGAAAAGACGAAAATTGAGATAAATTACAATTTGGATAGACTTTCGGAAGAATTATTTTCGATTGATATTTTATTAAAAAATGAAAATGATGAAATTAGAAGTGGAATCAACCAGCTTTTGCAAATTCTATTGAATGACGTTCTGAAAAAGCGAAATTCAAAATCAGAATCTGTAGTTCGGCATTCAAAAATAATTCACAACTATTTTCAACCAAACGAGCATTTACAAGAAGAAATTATCGGCTTACCATATTTCTATTCAAAATATGGCGAATATTTATTTGAAAGATTGTTTTCTGAAACAAAAATCACACTTTTTGAACATCAAATTATTGAGTTTTAGTAGAAATTAAAACTCGACAATTAATTCTAACGGTTTTCTGGTTCTTTCTTTTAATTCACTTTTTTGAAGATTTTCTGGTAAATCATACACATTTCCTATATAACCAACCGTAAAAACAACTGCTGGTTGCCAATCCACGCAAATATTGAAAAATTCTACAGCCTTTTGTTCATCAAAACCAGCAATCTGATGAATGTATAAATCCATCGAAATAGCTTGCAAAGAAAGCGAATTAATTGCGGCGCCCAAATCAAAAAACGAATGTTTATTTTCTTTTCCGTTGTGATCAAAATACTTTTTGGCTAAAGCAAGAATTATTATTGGAGATTTTTTAGCCCAACTTATATTAAAATCGTTCAACAATTCTAGAGCCTTGTTAAATTTTATTGAATCTTCCTTGCGTGCAACAATAAATTTCCAAGGTTGTTCGTTAAATGATGAAGCTGTCCATCTTGCAGCTTCAAAAAGTGAAAGTAACTTGTCCTTCTCTACCGATTTTTCAGAATAAGCTCGCGGGCTCCATCTTTTTGCAATAATATCTAAAATGGGATATTCGTTCTGTGCATTTTTTAAAATCATTTTAAGATTTCCTTAATTTTTGGGATGATTTTCAACCCAAGTTTTCAAATAATCAACTATTTCAAACGTTGAAGCACCTGGAGTAAATAACTTTCCAACTCCAAGTTCAGTTAGTTTTGTAATATCTTCATCTGGAATAATTCCACCACCAAAAAGTAAAATATCATCAACTTCCCTGCTTTCGAGCATTTTTTTTACTGAAGGAAATACTATCATATGTGCACCAGAAAGAATACTAATTCCAATTGCATCAACATCTTCTTGTATTGCAGCTTCGACAATCATTTCTGGCGTTTGACGTAAACCAGTGTAAATAACTTCCATTCCAGCATCTTTTAATGCTGCAGCAATTACTTTTGCTCCGCGATCGTGTCCATCTAAACCAGCTTTTGCAACTAAAACTCTTATTTTTTTATTCATTTTCTCCTCTAAAATCAACTTTTCAATTATTTTGAGATTTATTATAGTAGTGAATTGCTTTATTCAAATCTTCAGGAGTATCGACTGAAAAAGTTTCAAATTCAGTTACAACAATTTTTATTGGTATTCCATTTTCGAGAAATCGAAGTTGTTCTAATTTTTCAAGTTTTTCAAGATCGCTTGGCTTCATTTTAGAAAATTTTAATAAAACATCTTTTTTGTAAACATAAAGCCCGATATGCTTGTAAAATTCCCCTTTTTGAAAAATATCCATTTTTGTTTTTGCATCGCGAACGAATGGTATTGGTGAACGAGAAAAGTAAAGAGCGTTATTATTCAAATCAAAAACAACTTTTGGTGTAGATTCTGAATAAATTTCTTTTATATCATATATTCTCTTTACTAATGTTGATACTTTAACTTTTTTATCAAAAATAAAAGGTTCAATTGCTTGATCAATCATATCTCCGACTATAAAAGGTTCATCACCTTGAATGTTTACAATAATATCAGCATTTGGTAAAATTTTAGCTACAAAAGCAATTCTATCCGAACCGCTTTCAAAAGAAGGATCTGTCATTATCACTTTTCCACCAAAACTGCGAACAACTTCATAAACTCGTTTATCATCAACCGCAACAATTAAATCGGTTAGTAATTTCGATTTTATAGCATTTTCGTAAGTATGTTGAATCATTGGTTTGCCACCAATTATTGCTAAAGCTTTTCCAACCAAACGAGAAGAAGCATATCTTGCGGGAATAATTCCAACTACATTCATATTAATTAGTTATGTGAATTAAAATATTTTTTGTGAGATTGTTTTCAATATCTTCCACTCTAATTTCCGCTTCGCCGATTGTATTGTGTTGAAAAAAACCAAATCGGACTTTCCTTTGTAGTGCTATCTTCATAGTGTCCAACAACTTTCCAAAATAAGTAGTTTCGTAAGATAAATCACTTTTTGTGTGAGATTTTGTGGTTAGATTATTTGCAATAAGAGTTGTTGGTTGTGAATATCTTGAGAAATGAATATCATAAGAAATGAAATTTTCATCTGTTTCCCAAAAAAGTGTGACTGAAGTTGATTGTTCAGTTGAATTATTTATTGGTGTTGGATTGCTAAAATATTCATTTGAAGAAATATCATCATCATTATTTGTTAACGTTAGTGAACAACCGACAAATAGAATTATAAGTGTAAAGAATGGAAGTATTTTTTTCATTTCAATATTTTTTTGATAATTAAAAATAATAAAATTTGAATGAATTGCGAATTTTTGTTCAGTTTGAAAATTTTGAAATTATTCTATTTCGCCACAACAGTAATTTTTCCTTCGCGTGGAGTATTTGAATTTTCGACACTTCCATCTTTTTTGTAGAATTCAATTAAAGTATATTGAATTTTTGATGTTCCTGTTGCAATTGCTTCAAATTCCAACGAGATAAATGCTCCCGATCCTGAAATACTCATTTCTGGATAAGAAAATTCTGGTAAAAGTACCGATTCAAATTCAATTTTTCCAGTCGAATTTATTTCCAGCAAAGTTGTAGAATTCAATAAAAATGGTACTGTCATTAATCTAAATCCTTCTCTCGAAACAAAATCACCAGTTGAAAAGCCTACAAGCCTAATCTTTGATTCATCAAACGAGAGAACAGAATGCATTGCAATTAAATCTTGAACATCTTCTAACCAGATTGAAATGGAATCTGTAGCTCCGAGTGGAATTTCCGTTTCACTTTTGAAAAATGATAAAGATGGTCCTCTGAAAGCATCAATTTCAAATATTCTGTTTTTTGGACCCTCTTCAAAACCTTGGCTTTTTGCCATTACTTCAAATCTATAGCGACTTTCATCAAGATTTTCAAATGTTACTTCAGTCTTTTTTGAATAATCAGACCAATCTAGATAATTTGTTGGGAAATTATCTTCATCTAAAGCCAAAAGCCTATATTTGAATTCAAAACCGTTATCCGAACCAATCCATGCAAATGAAACATAATTTACAATAAGTGTAGAATTTTCTGTCGGTCCATCAATTATTTCTAAAAATGGTGGTGGATTATCTACAACTCCACTATCACAAGAATATAGAAGAATTAGCGTCAAAGCTAAATAAATAGCAAAATATGTGTTTCTTAAATTTTTCATCATTTTAACAAAATCATTTTTAGTTAATAGTTAAAAGTTATGAGTTAAATGTTTTCTAATTACTAATTACTAATTACTCATTAGTTCAAAAATATCATTTTCTTTGTTTCTGCAAATTTATTACTTTGTTTTTAAATAATTATGTTTTATATCAAATTTGTAGTCTGATAATTCATAATTATCTAAACAAAACAAACTTCGCCTATTAAATACACATTAATTGGTAATTAAAAAGCATTTAATGGCGGAGTTTGTGGGACTTTGAGTTTGGATAGCTTGTAGCACATTTGTTTTACTCCTCCAACCAATTAGGCAACAAAATATTGTTTGATATTTGCTTCACCAGACACTTTGGCTTCCTTTTCGAGTATTTGAATTACTTCACATTAAAAGAACGAGAATAAAGATGTTCAATACGTCGGAAGCATTGAACATCTTTTAAATTTGCATTTGTTGTTTACTTAACTAAAACCATCTTCTTTGTTTCTACAAAACTGCCACTTTGCAATTTGTAGAAATATACACCACTCGGTAATTGATAATTAGTAACTAATATTATTCTCATTATTAGTTTTCCACGATAATTTTGGATGATTTA
>DYSW01000017.1 GCA_020726285.1 Melioribacter roseus | reverse complement strand
AAATTCCGACAAAGTGAATTATTTACAAGAAAAATTGGTTGAATATTTTTACAAAAATTATTGAATTCTGTAAAAATTAGGATTTTTGAGTGCGATAAATATTGATAATTGCCAAAAACAAGAAAACAAAATTTGCAAGCCAAGCTGTTATAAACGGATTCAAATCGCCATTTTTTCCAAAAGCTTGACTAATTTGCATTAAAACGAGATAAGTAAAAGTAATTAGCAAATTGATTCCCACTTGTAGCGCCACGCCAGAATTTCTTTTGTTAACTGAAAGCGGAAGACCAAAAAGTAAAGTAATAATCCCAGCAAAAGCAAAAGCAAAACGAGAATAATATTCAATTAACAATCTTGTCGGGTCGTTTCCAGAGCTAATTGTTAAATCTGCTTCTTCTCTAAGTTCAGTTAAATTCATCTCTTCGGGACGCCTTTGTTTGCGTAAAATATCATCCAAATTAAAGTTGAATTTTTTTATTTTATATTCATTAAAGGTAAAACTTGTATCTGTTCCAACTCTAAAAGCCCTAAAAACTCCATTTAATAAAACCCAAGTAGATTTTGTGCTGTCGTAAATCATTTTTTTTGCATCGAATCTGTAACTTAATCTTGCAATGTTTTGTTTGCTAAATTCTTGAATGCTAACAAAATGTATAATTTTGGAATCGGAATCATAGAATCGCATCGTTACAATTCTTGTTGGTGAATCTTGGAAGAAAATATTTGCATTCGAGCGATTTTGCGACATATTCAGAAATTGCTTTTCAATTGCTATTCTTGATTTATTTGCTTTGGGAACTACATATCCGCCAAAAATTAGTGCGAAAATACTTATAACAATTGTTGCAAGTAAAAACGGTTGGGAAAATCGTATAAAGCTAATTCCACTAGCTTTAATTACCGTAGTTTCACTTTGATTCGACATTTTGCCGACGGTGAACAACGCAGAAAGCAATACGGCTACTGGAATCATTAATCTAATAATTTCTGGTGTAAAAGAAATGTAGTATTTTATTACAATCTCAATATTGGCGGAATTATCAATAAAATTATCCAATTTTTCCATCAAATCAATTATAATGAAAATAAAAATGAACGCAATTAATCCAAAAATTGTTGTTAGAAGAAATTGTTTGATTATATATTTATCAACTATTTTCATCTTTTCTCTTTCTTCTGAACAAATTTATTGCAAATGAAAAATCGAGTGAAATTCGCTCTTTTGCACTTTTTCTTGTTAAGTAAATTCCAAAAATTCCTAAAACGATATTTGCTGACCAAATGCCAAGCAAAGGCGAAAACAAACTACGATCAGCAAGTTTTTCGCCACCAATTAAAAACGCCCAATAAATTAAAAAGAAAAGTAAACTAACTCCAGCAGCAACTCCATATCCGCCTTTTCGTAACATTGTTCCGAGCGGAGCACCGATCAAAATAAAAATTATACTTGCAATTGGAATTGCATATTTTTTATGAATTTCTACTTCGTAACGATTTATCCTTTGTTGATTTGCTTCTAATCTAAGAAAATAAGTACGAAAATAGCTTTTAGCAACATTCAAATTATCTGTTGCCGCCATCAAAATTCTAAATTTATCCTTGCTGTTTATTCTGGAATTTCGCTTTACATTTAGCAGTTTTGTCTTTGCAAGTTCATCAATTTCTCTGTGGTGTTTTATGTTCAATTTTTGTAAACTATCTACAATCATTTGCATTTCGAAAGCCCCAAGTTCTCTATCGCCACGAGTTAAATCTGTTGTTTGTCGAAGTGAAAATTGATCGGCGGGTAAAGAAACTTTGTGACGCGTAAATGTAAGTTTTCTGTAATCTTTGTTAGATGAAGTAGAGCTGATGTGTATTTCGCCATTATATAAATCTAAGAATAATTTCGACTGACTTTTATTAAAATAGATTTTTCCTTCGCGCGCCGTAATAATCGTCATTCTATCAAAATCGCTTTTATCATAAATTGTAAGTTTATATAGTTTATTCGAGCGATTATCAATTTTTCTTGCAAGAATAGAGTAATTTGGAATTTCATCTGAAATTACACCTGGAACAAGTGAAACTGCGGGTTTTGTGCGTGAAATATCATACATCAAAATGCGTGCTGCGTGGTTTGCATTTGGGTAAACATAATTATTGAACCAAACCAAAAATATTGCGAGAAAAATACTTGCCAAAAATGGCGGGAGCATGGTTCTATAAAGACTTACTCCACTCGCTTTCAGAATTGCTATCTCGTTTTCTTGTGCCATATTTCCAAAAGCCATTATAGTTGCAACCAAAACCGCCATTGGAATTATAAGGACCAACATCCACGCTAAATTATAAACAATTAACTCTAATATTGTTAAGACGGGAATTCCCTTCCCAATTAGTCTGTCAGCAAATTTCATCATAAAATTCAAAAGAAAAATGCCAATCAGAGTTAACATAGAAAAGAGAAATGGAAAAAAATGATTGAGTAAAATGTATCTA
Source organism: Melioribacter roseus (assembly GCA_020726285.1). Taxonomy (GTDB): domain Bacteria; phylum Bacteroidota; class Ignavibacteria; order Ignavibacteriales; family Melioribacteraceae; genus WGAL01. Next base: position 29,618 of record DYSW01000017.1, on the reverse strand, counting down.
TAAATTATCAACTATTGTAACCGCTTTTTGAGTTGCAAAAATAAGAAGAATTTCCAATAAATTGTTAATTGTATCGCCTTGAAAAAGGTTGACAAATTTTGAATGAAGTAATAATAATTTCTAAACTGTTCGTTGTTACTATTTTTCAAAATTGTACTTGTTTTTTTTTGTAACTTTCAACTAAAATTTTACAAAATTTACAAGAAATGGAGAAACAATGTCAGAGTTAGAAATTGGCAAACAATCAAAACCTCGTTTTGAGTTTAGGTCTTTTGGTCAGGATTTTGAAGATGTTCATTTTTTATTAGCAAGATTATCGATGCCTGTTCCCGAAAAAGTGTGGGAAAGACAATCGGAGGAAATTTATATTCTTTCGCGAACAAATGATATTAACAATACAAAAATTCGAAATGGAAAAATGGATATTAAAACATTCGTTCAGGAAAAAGATGGACTCGAACAGTGGAACCCGTTAATGAAAGGTGAATTTCCGATATCAAAAGAAATTCTAATTAATGAAGTTTTTCCAGCTTTTATGGTTGAAATACCAGAATTGAATAAGGAATTTTACACTTACGAAGAATTTATGGAAATTGTAAAATCTAACAACAATTTAGCCGCAATACGCGTTTCAAAACTTCGTTTCGGTTATATGGTAAACAATACAATTTGCGAATTTGCCGAAGTTTTGATAAATGGAGCACGAGTATATTCTATTAATTCAGAATCGACTGAAACCGAAGATATTCTTAAAACAATGCAAGAAACGGGAATGGATAAATTTGAGAATATCAACTATTTGCAAGCAATTAAGCGTGTAATTGGTTGGATAAACAAACCATTGGCTAACGAAACATTGTAAATTATTATTTTGGAGAAAAAATGGCACAAGAAATTGAAAGGAAGTTTTTGGTTAAAGATGATTTTAAACATTTGGCAAGTAAATCAACAAGAATAACACAAGGTTATCTTTCTTCTGTTCCCGAAAGAACTGTTCGTGTTCGCATAAAGGGAGAAAAAGGTTTTATCACAATCAAAGGAATTGGCAATTCCGCTGGTGCTTCGCGATATGAATGGGAAAAGGAAATTCCAGTTGAAGAAGCTAATGAATTGCTTCAGATTTGCGAAGCGGGAGTAATTGACAAAACTCGTTTTCTTGTGAAATCAGAAAATCACACTTTTGAGGTTGATGAATTTTATGGTGAAAACGAAGGTTTGATTGTTGCTGAAGTTGAACTTTCTGACGAAAATGAAAATTTTTTAAGACCAAATTGGCTTGGTGAAGAAGTTACAGGAAATGTCAATTATTATAATTCAATGCTAATGAAAAATCCATTTAAATATTGGAAGTAGTTTCAGAAATGATTGATGAAGCAGTAAAAATTCATAATAAAACTCAGTTTGAAATAAAACTTGAATATAAATTCAACAAGAATAATCAGAATGCAAAGTACGAAGTAGAAACTTACATTTTTCTTCCTCCTTCATTAGGAATTAATCGGCATACTTTTAGAAAAGTTAATTTTTATGATTCTATTCAAAATTATATTCGATTTAAAACGCCAGTTTATACTTTGTCAGAAATTTGGAATGGTAAAACTTCGCCTTTTATACGATTGAAGAATTCATATCAGATTTTGGCAAAAGCCCCAAATAAACAGAATTTTGCGGATTACGAATTCCATAACAAGATTTTTGTAGATATTTTAGGCTCGGCATTACGAGAATCAGCAAAAAATATTATGAAAAGTGAATCTGTAAACGAAATGCAGAATATGATAAATTCGGAATTGAGTAGCATTCATAAAATTCAAAAGGAATTTCGCTCACTTCATAAAATTGTAGATATTCCAAAAATTTCAAATGAATACTCAACTGTTTTTTCATTTTCAGATGAATTTTTAAGTTTGTTAACAGAAAGGCATTTGTTCAAAATTCTAAACTTTCTCAATGAAGCCAAAAAATCTGAATTAAATCATCTGAAAGAAGAATTATTAACATTTTTGAGAAACGAAACTGATTACAGAATTGCACAAGAATATCATTCAATTCCAAGTGTGGATTCTGACAACGAAGAGTTTTTAACTCGCTTTAATATCTTAAAAAAATACTTTGCTTCGGTTTTGCATATTGATACAAATCAAGAAAAAAACACAAAGTGGGTTGAACAATTTATGTTTGGAATGGCGGCGGGACTTGCAATGCTTTTTGCTACTACTGTTGCGTTTTTATATCAAGCTGTTTATGGCAACTTAACAATTCAACTGTTGTTTGTGCTTGTTTTAAGCTACATTCTTAAAGATAGAATGAAAGAAATGAGTAAGGAATTTCTTTCTTCAAGATTTTTAAAAGATTTTTATGATTATAGAATTCGACTTTACACTGACGAAAAGGTGAAAATCGGCAAATTTTTCGAGGATTTTGATTTTGTATCGAACGAAGAAATTCCAAAGCGAATTTTTGAAATTCATTATAAATATAGAGCCAAAGAATTTTACAATAAGTTTTCAAGAGAAAAAATAATCAGATATAAAACAAAAACATTATTACTTCCCACTGAATACAAAAAAGCAATAAAAGATTATAAATCTGATGCAATTACAAATATTTTTAGATTCGATGTTAATCGATTACTTTCCAAAATGGATAATCCACGCATTCCAATTTCGGCACTTACTGAAAACGGTTTTGCCACAACAATTGGCAAACGAGTTTATAATATGAATTTAGTAATTAAATATATTAGTGCCGAAGAAACTACAATTAGTCATTATAGATTTATCTTAAATAGAAATGGAATTAAACGATTAGAATCTGTTTGGACAGAAATTTATTAATAAATTGATGGAAAAAGTGATAGAAGAAAAGACACAACCCACAAATAATTTTGATCTACTAGATTTGAATAATTACAAAGTAGAAAAATTACCTTTGCGAGAGCAAACTAAAGTTGAAAAGTTGATGTCAATTTGGGGTGTTTTTCTTGCAGTTGTTGTTTTTATTCTTTTTGCGTTTGTATTGGAATTACCATTTCTGACAAATATTAATCCTAATTTGTTGAGTGAAAAAGCAAAATCGGAATATGAAAATCCTCAGAAAGTTATCCTTTACAATTCCCAAAGTCAAATTCCCGATTCGTTACAGACGGTTTATTCGCGGTTATCTACCAAAATTGAAAAAGGGAAAATAAAATCAATAGAAAAATTACAATTATCTGAAAACGAGAAAACAGTCTGGCAAAAAATGGAAAGTTCTTCCTTTTCTAAAAAGAATGCTTTTATGCTGGCTATTTTTCTTGCTTCACTAATTTTGTGGGTAACTGAAGCAATTCCGAGTTATTTAACATCGTTAATTCTGATTGTGTCGCTTGTTTTAACCAATGTTTTGGGCGAAAAAGATGCGTATTCCCAACTTGGTCATCAAGTAATGTGGTTAAATATTTTATCGTTCGTACTTGCAAGTATGCTTGTAAAAACGCAAGTCGCCAAAAGATTTGCTCTCTGGTTAATTGTAAAATTTGGTAAAAATTCAACTTTGGTTCTTTTTTCGTTTATGATAATAAATGTCGTACTTTCGGCATTTATTTCTGCTACAACGGCAAAAGCTGCAATTCTTTTACCTATTATGATGGTAATTGCAGCAACTTATGGAGCAACTGGCGGAACGAGAAGAAACAATTTCGGAAGAAATTTGATTCTACAAAATCTATTTCAAATTAACGTTTCGGCAAGCGGATTTATTACAGGTTCTGGAGCAAATTTACTTGCTGGTGCATTAATTGCTGGAGCAATTAACTCCGAAGATTTTTTCTATTCTGACTGGATGATTGCCGCGTTTCCACTTTCAATCATTTTATTATTTTTAGGCTATTTGATTGGCACAAAATTAATTTTTAGAATTCCGAAGGAAGAGCAAATCCCACAAATTTCAGGCGGAATAGAAAGATTAAAAGAAGAATTACACAAAATGGGAAAAATTACGGGTGAGGAAGTTCGAGCAATTATAATTTTTCTTGCGGTACTTTTTTTGTGGGCAACAGATAAATACCACGGAACAAGTAAAACCGCAGTTGTTTTTGTTGGAACAATTGTATCGCTTTTACCCAAAGTTGGTATTCTAAAATGGAATAATGTCGATATTCCTTGGCATTTGCTTTTATTTTCTGCAGGCGCCTATACTTTGGGCGAAGGATTGAGTTCGACAGATTTAGCATCTATTAGTGTAAATGCATTTTTTGATTATCTTGGATTTGGTAGCGGAACATCATTTACAATTTTGTTTTTAATTTTAACTGCTGGAATGATTTTCAGTTCACTTTTCTTTCAATCAAAAACAATGAGAACTCTAATTTTCATCCCAATTTCTATCGGAATTGCACAACGATTTGGCTTCCCAATTCTAAGTTTGGCATTTCCTGTTGCGCTTTTAATTGAACACGTTTACGCTCTTCCTTTCAACAGCAAACCCGCGGCTTTATTGTATGTAACAGATCATTACAGTTGGTCGGATACTTTCAAATTTGGAATTGTAATGTTGTTTGTAAGCTGGTTAATGATAATAATTTGGAGTGAAACTTGGTTAAGATTTTTGAATTACACTCCGAACGGAGTTTTTGGAATATTTTAAAACAAAATTATAGGAGAAACTATGAGAAAAACATTCAAAGAAACAATATTTTTGTTTGGATTCATCTTGCTTTTAACAAGCAATTTATTCTCGCAACAAAATCAAAACGAGGGGAAAACAGAATGGGAAAATGGAATCCTATTTTGGAAATCTGCCGATGGAGATTTCAATGGAAGATTTGACATCAGAATGTTTCTAAACGGAGCATATTTTTTTGAAGGAAAAAATGAATTCAGCAACGGAACACATCTTCGAAAAGCTCGAATGGCAGTAAAAATGCAACTTTGGAAAGATTGGCGAGCTGAATGGGATATTGATGTTGCGGAAGGAACTGTGGAATTTAAGGATATGTTTTTTGCTTATCACGGTTTTGAGAATTCGCATATAAAATTCGGACATTTCAAAATTCCTTACGGTTTGGAAATTCTAACAACATCGAGAAATATTATTTTCCCAGAAAGAGCTTTAGTCTCAAACGCATTTGATGTTGAAAGACGAATGTCGTTGGAATATTCCAAATGGGGCAAAAATTGGAATGTTCGCACTGCGTTATTCGGACAAACATTTGATATCAATAAAAATAAAACTGCTGATGAAACAGGCGGCGGATTGGCATTAAGATTTGTTACAGCACCAATTCAAACCGAAAAAATGATTTTGCATTTGGGAGCTTCATCTGTTTGGGAAAGACCAAGCGATAATCAATGGGCGGTTTCTTATGCAACAGAACCCGAAACAAAAATTGGCGATGTTGAAGTTCTTGATACAGACAACATTTTTGATGTTAGCAATACAATGCGATATGCCACTGAGTTTGCTTTTGTTTATGATGCATTACATCTCCAAACAGAATATCAAATTCTACAAGTAAATCGATTTAATGAATTAGAACAAGTTAATTTTAATGGCGGTTACGCACTACTAACTTATACGATAACTGGCGAATCGCGAAAATGGGATAATCTTCAAGGGGAATTTTCCCAACTAATTCCCAAAAATTGTAAAAATGGTGCTTGGGAACTTGCCGCAAGATTTAGTAACTTGATGCTTTCAGATACTGAAGTTGGAATTCTCGGTGGAAACTCAAATAATTATACATTTGGAATAAATTGGTATCCAAACCCAAATATGGTTACTCAATTAAATTATACAATGGTAGAAACATCCGAAAACTCAGCAATTGGCAAAGATGAATTTAGTTTTATTCAACTTATGGCAAAGGTCTTTTTCTAAGAGGAGAAATTATGAAATTATTCAAACAAATAATCCCAATTATATTACTTGTTTTTACCGTTTTATCATGCGATATAAGTGATGTTGCCGATGAAACTCAAATGCAAGGAAGCGATATAAAATTAGTAATAAACGAATATTTAGCAAGTAACGATGCCTCTTTTTACCTTGCAGAAACAGACGATTTTCCAGATTGGATAGAAATTTATAATTACGGAACAGCTGCTGTTAATATTGGCGGAATGTACATTTCCGACACAAAAAACGATTATAAAAAATCCCAAATTTCAAAAACAAATCCAGAACTAACAACAATTCCCGCTGGTGGATTTTTAGTGATTTATTGTGATAATAAATCCCAAATAAGTCCGTTGCACGTTGATTTTGCACTTTCTGCCGATGGAGAAGATATTACATTAACTGAAGAAAACGGTTTAAAAATAATTGATGAAATAACTTACACTGCACAAACAACCGATATTTCCGAAGGAAGAAATCCAGATGGAAGCGAAACTTGGCAACAATTTACTTCACCAACTCCAAATTCATCAAACAATGGAAGCGTAGCAAGTTATTCTCCAGAAATCAATGATATTTCGGTTTCGCCTGAAACAATAATTGCTGGCGATAATGTTATAATTTCAGCAATTGTAACCGATAAAGATGGAGATTTGACGAATGTTGTACTAAATTACAATGGAAATTCAGTTTCAATGACTTTATCTGACTCTGTGTTTTCAGCCACAATTTCGTCTGTCGCAGATGCAACTATTTACACTTATTTCATAACCGCAAGCGATGAAGATTTGCACACAACAACAAGCGATACATTGTCTTTCCAAGTTGGTTATATTAAACCAATTTTGTTTATAAATGAATTTTTAGCAAGTAACGACGCAAATTATTACGATTCCACAACAGGCGAATATCCAGATTGGATAGAAATATACAACCCAAATTCCGAACCAGTTGATCTTGGCGGAATGTATATAACTGACGCATTGGATAATCTCACACTTTGGCAAATTCCTACAACTTATCCAGACTCCACAACAATTCCCGCAAACGGATTTATTGTTCTATTTGCCGATAAAATTCCAGGAGCTGGAGTTTTGCATGTAAACATAAAACTTAGTGGTGATGGCGAACAAATTGGATTGATTGCACCAAACGGTATTTCAATTATTGATTCACTTTCGTATAATATTCAAGCTCCAGATACATCTTTTGGAAGAAATCCAGATGGAAGTGAAAATTGGACAACTTTCCCGACACCAACACTTGGAGCGAGCAACAATTGAAAAGCAGTTAACCGAAATAGTTTAGAATTGAAAACTTTGAGTTTAAAGCTTGCCTAACGGAGTTAGATTAAAGCACAATTTCGGTTCACTCATTACTGATTACTGATTACTGATTACTGATTACTGATTACTCAAAAAAAATGAAAATTAAATTATCAACCTCAATATTGATTATAGTATTTATTTCAAGTTGTGCTATTCTTGATTCTGAGAGCAATTATCAATCTCAGAATCTTGAATTAATTGCAGAATTTCAAATGCAAATTGCCGAACCGAGTGGTTTGTGTTTCGGAAAAGATAATTTATCTCTTTGGATAGTTAGCGACCAATCGAACAAAATATATCAAATCGATTTAGAAGGGAAAATCATCAAAGAATTACAGTTTGTTGGAAATGATCTCGAAGGAATTGCTTTCGATTCATTTTCAAATTCAATTTATGTGGTTGAAGAACAAATTCGAGAAGTAATAAAATTGGATTTAGATGGGAATGTACTTTCACGGAATTTCATTCAATCAGAAGGAAGCGGAAATAGCGGTTTGGAAGGAATAACTTGTGCAGATTCTGGAAAATTTATATTAATCAACGAAAAAGATCCAACAAAGTTTATTGTTACTAATTCATCTTTTCAAACGATTTCGCAAACAGAAATTAAGAATGTTTTAGATTTATCTGGTTTGGAGTACGACAAAAAAACAAACACAATCTGGTTGATAAGCGACCAAAGCAAAGCAATTTTTAGTCTAAATTCTTCTTTTCAAATAACAAGTGTTTTGCCGCTTGAATTTGAAAAGTTCGAAGGTTTGGCAATAAATTTTACCGATTCTACTTTTTACGTTGTAAATGATGAAACAAATAAACTTTATATTTATAAACTAAAAAACATAAGGGAATAATTATTATGAAAAAATTTACGCTATTTTTTCTTTTGGCTTTGTTATTAAATATTACAAATGCTCAAAATCTGTACTTAAACGAATTTTTAGCAAGTAACGACGCAAATTATTACGATTCCACAACAGGCAAATATCCAGATTGGATAGAAATATACAACCCAAATTCCGAACCAGTTGATCTTGGCGGAATGTATATAACTGACGCATTGGATAATCTCACACTTTGGCAAATTCCTACAACTTATCCAGACTCCACAACAATTCCCGCAAACGGATTTATTGTTCTATTTGCCGATAAAATTCCAGGAGCTGGAGTTTTGCATGTAAACATAAAACTTAGTGGTGATGGCGAACAAATTGGTTTAACCGCATCTGATGGAACAACAATTATTGATTCTGTTTCTTTTGGCCCGCAAGAAACTGATATTTCAATGGGAAGAATACCAAACGGGGTTGGAGATTGGGTAACTTTACCTTCCACTTCAATGGGTTTGGGGAATGAATATCTGGATGTTGACGAAAACCAAAATCCAGCCGAATATTTTTTATCACAAAACTACCCAAATCCGTTTAATCCATCAACAGAAATTAGCTATTATTTGCCCAAAAGTGATTTTGTAACAATCAAAGTGCATGACGTTCTTGGTAAAGAAATTGCAGTTTTAGTAAACCAAATTCAGAATGCAGGAAATCACAGAGTGAATTTTAATGCAAAAAATTTAACTAGCGGTGTTTATTTTTATGTTTTTCAAAGTAGTAACATAGACAAACCTGGACAAGTTTTTTCCGAAACAAAGAAAATGGTTTTGATTAAATAGTTCTAATAATTCAACAAAGTCATCAGTTTTATATTATTTTGACCGCGTTAGAAAATTCACATTTCCGTTAATATATAATTTTAAAAAATGATTACAATTATCACATTAAATCCGTTACTCGAAGAGAAATTTTTCTTAAATGATTTTGAAATTGGAAAAACCGCTCGAGTTTTCACAAGCAAATTTGCATGTGGAGGAAAAGGTATAAATATTTCTCGCCAACTTAATAAATTGGGCGTAGAAAACTTATCCGTTTTTCCGCTTGGTGGTAACAATGGAAAGATTTATCGACACACAATTGAATCTGAAAAAATGAATTTTTCTGTTTTTTCGGCGAAATCAGAAACTCGAAAAGGAATTGTAATAATTGACCAAAATTCAAATAAATTGATAAGTTCAATTATTACTGAAGATTTTTCAATTTCATCTGAAGAAAATATAAAATTCAGAGAGAAAATTGAGAAAATGATGGAAAATTCCTCAATTGTTGTTTTTGCGGGAAGTTTGCCAAACGCCGAAGCTAAGGAAATTCTTCTGAAAGGAATTGCAAAAGCAAAAGATTTGGACAAAGTTATAGTTGTAGATACTTATGGAAGTCATTTAAGAGAAGTTTATGAATTAGCACCAATGATAATTCACAATAATGTTGAAGAAGTTGAACGCTCGCTTTCAATTTCTCTGAAAACCGAAACCGAAAAATTGTCATTTCTTAAATCTCTGCAACAAAAAGGAATTAATATTGCAATTTTAACTGACGGAAATAACGCAATTTATGTAAACAAATTTGGTTTCGAATACAAAATAATTCCACCACAAATTGAAGTGGCGGATTCAACAGGAAGTGGCGATGCTTTTGTTGCAGGAATTTTGTATGGAATTGAAAAATCGCTTGTAATTAAAGATTCACTTGTTTTCGCTACAAGTCTTGGTGTTGCAAATGCTTCGGAAATTGATGTTTGTTCTGTCGATATTTCTAAAACAGAGCAATTTTTGCAAAATATTGAGTTTTTCGAACTTGGGACAAGGATGAAAACTATTGACGATTCGCCGAACTATTAATTCTGTAAAATTAAAGCAAATATTTTTTTCTTTAATTATTTGGCTAATTCTAAACGGGGGGAATTTATTTGCACAAATTCATATAAATTTATCGCAAAATTCAACTTTTTCTAAAATTGAATTGGAAAACAAATTGCTTTTTCAGAAGAAATTTAACAATTCTTCGGCTTTGTTAGATTCTGTAACTTTCAGTTCAACAAATTTTTTAAGTTCAAATGGCTTTTTCTTTCCCAAAATTATCCTTGATTCTCTTCATCTTGATTCAAATTCTTATATCAATTCGGCGTATTTTTCAATTAATATCGGAAAATCTTCCGTTTTGAAAGAAGTAATTCTTGAAACAAATCCAAGCGAAGAAATCTTCTTTCTCAACCAATATTTTAGTGAAATATTAGGAAAACAATTTCTGCCAAGTGAATTTCAGTCAATTTTGGATAAAATTCTACAAAATTATGATAATTCGGGTTTTCCATTTGCAAAATTTGTAATCGAAAAAATTGATTTTCAGCAAGGAAATGATTTTTACGAAGTTACCGTTAATCTCAATTTTGAGCGAGGAAAGTCAGTTTTAATTGACAAAGTAGTAATTGATGGAAACGAAAAGACGCAAGATTCGTTTATTCTGAAAACAATCAGAATTCATGCTGGCGATGTTTATTCGCAAAGAGAAATTGACAAAATACAAAACCGATTATTAAAACTGAATTTTTTTCAAAGTGTAAAAGAACCAAAATTGCTCTTTAATTCCGACACAAAATCAACTTTATTCCTGAATGTAAAAGAAAAATCCACCAATTATTTTGATGGGATTTTGGGCTATGTTCCAAAACGAGGGGAAAATCCCGGTTATTTTACTGGATTTATAGAAATTAGTCTGAAAAATCTTTTTGGAACTGGGCGAGCAGTTGGTTTTTCGTGGAAAAAATTGGATAGATTTTCGCAGGATTTACAATTTAATTATCTCGAGCCGTGGGTTTTTTCATTACCTATAGATTTATCTTTTTCTGTAAATCAGCGAACTCAAGATACAACATATATTCGTCGTCAGATTGGTGGCGAAATTAATTACATTGCGAGTGATAATTTTTCCGCTGGGTTACTCTATTCGTGGGAAGAAACAATTCCTTTTGAAGATACAACACAGTTTACTGTTTACAATTCATCTTTTTTTTCCAGTGGAATTAAATTTACATTAGATTATCGCGATGATTTTGTGATTTTCAAAAATGGAATTTGGGCAAATTTAATTGGAAAATACAGCCAAAAAGAAATTCTTGGTCCAGAAAAATTCACAGAAAATGTAACAGATAAATTGGTAAATCAATATAAAATTGAACTTGATTTAATTGGAGGAATGCAAATTTATTCTCGAAATTTAGCGTATTCGGCATTTGGTTTGCGATTTCTAAATTCTCAAGATGCTGAAGAAAGTGATTTCTACAAACTTGGCGGCACAAATTCAGTTCGTGGTTACCGCGAGAACCAATTTTTAGGAAATTTAACAATGTGGACAAATTTGGAATATCGATTTTTACTTGCAAAAGATTCATTTGCATTTTTGTTTTTAGATTATGGATATTATTTTAACGAGCACCTTAATCAACAAAATGCAGAAAATTATAAAAATTTCATTTATGGTTACGGCGTGGGAATTTCGTTTCAATCAAATGTTGGATTGATGAAGTTCAGTTTTGCTCTCGGTGAAAAAGATGAATTTTCAGATGGAAAAATTCATTTTGGTTTATCAAATAGATTTTAAGAAGGGAAAAGATGTACAAAATTTTTGAATCAGAAATTTCAGTTCGACCAGATGATATTGACGCAAACCAGCATGTTCATTTCACAAAATATTTGGATTTTATGCTTGCCGCAAGATACGACCAAATGAAAAAAGATTATAAAATGTCGATGGAAGAGTTTGTAAATAGAGGTTTGAATTGGTTTACTAAAAGCTTCAAAGTTGAATATAAACGGGCATTAAAAATGGGCGAAATAGCTATTGTAAAAACTCAAGTTGAAAGTTACAATGGAGCCACAGTAGTTGTTAATTATTGGATTTATAAAAAAGGTGAAACAAAAATTTATGTTGATGGACAAGCAGAATTTGTTCTGCTTTCAATTCAAACTGGAAGACCAGTCCGCATTCCAGATGATATTTTACAAATTTATTCAGTTTAACAATAAGGAGAACAAAATGAAAAGAATAATAATACTAATTCTTCCATTACTTTTTGCAATTTCTTGTACACACACAAATGAATTAGCAAAATATGATGTTGATGGCTCAAAGATTTTTACAACAACACTTGTAAAACCCGAAGCAAGAGTAATTCAAATTACAACGGTAACATCTAATCAGAAGAAAGAAAAAGAATCTATTTTAGAACAAATTGCTTCTTCGATTGGTTCAGACTTAATTACGTATGAAAAAAAACGTGCACTTGAAAAAGCAATTAACACAGAAATGCTAATTGAAAAAGTTGCTGATGGTTTGGAAAATTCTCTTCAAGCGTATTTAAATATGAAATCAGTCGATACACTTGGTGATTCTACAGATTTTATTTGCAACATTGTTTTGGAGAAATGTGAATTGATTGTAGAACAAAACACGGTTTCAATTAAAATGTATTCCAATGCAGAAATTACAGAAAGAAAAAGTGGCGAGTTAGTTTGGGCAAATTCAGAATATAGAACAAATTACCTGAATCTTGATTTTTCTTCCAATAAAGGAAACACAACAGAACAAAACTTAATAAATACAATTCAACTTTTACTAGTCGATGAAGCTAAGTTGGTTTCTGCTGTTTCTGGAGCCGCAGATGATATTGGGTTTAAAATGGGCGAAACTTTACGAGAAGATGTAATTGAAGCAAATAAAAACAAAAATAAAGCTAAAAAAAAGTAGTTTTCAAAAAATCCACTTTCTGCAAATATTTCACTTAAACTATCTGAAATAAATCTTGATGAACTTTGGCTTTTGAAAGAGGGAAATTGTTTCAGGAATCAGATTATAAATATTTGCACTTCTCGCAAAACTAAACGAGATAGTTTTAAATATGAAAGTACTTCAATTGATTCAATTATAAGAATAATCGAAAATAGTGAAGGAATTACGATAATTCCCGAACTTGCAATTCCATTTTTAAATGAAAATCAGAAAAAAAATGTGCGAGAAATTGGCGAATCTTCGCCTGTAAGAAATGTGAATTTGGTTGTAAATCAAACATTTTTAAGAAAAAAGATTATCAATGAATTGCAGAAAATAATTATTCAGAATCTTCCAACAAATATTCTTCTGAACACAAATAGCGGTGAAATTAATACAAATCTTTAGAAATTAACTCATTTTTCTTTTTGAATATTTTTACAAATTGAACTAAATTTTGAACCAATATTCCGCCAACTATTAGAAATAATCCCAAAATTGATGAAAAAATAATCGTTTCTTCTAAAATTATAGCGATAAAAAGCATTGATAAAAATGGCGAAAAGTAAGCAATCGCAGATGTTTTTGCTTTATCTGAACTTAGATTTAATGCCTTTAGCCACAACAAAAAAGTAATTCCCATTTCAAAAAATCCAATATAAATTGTTGCAAATAAATAGTTTAATTTGGGAAAAGAAAGCGAATCGAACGCAAGAATATATAAAAATGTAAAAATGGTTCCCCAGAAAAATGCCGAGAATAGCTTGATTTCATCTTTGCGGGAATCTTTAATATTTAATATCCAAAAAGTTGCCCAAATTAATGAACTTCCAACCGCAAGAATTGTCCCAAAAACATTGTGAAATTGAAAACCCAGAATATTCCCATGCGTTGCAATAATCAAAACTCCCAAAAATGAGATCAACAAACCTAAAATTGTAACCCAACTAATTTTAGTTTTTAAGAATATTGAAGAAAAAATAGAAATTGCAATTGGCCAAGTATAATTAAGTGGCTGTGCTTCTTGAGCTGGAAGTAGATCGTAAGCTTTAAAAAGAACTAAATAATACAAAAATGGATTAATAAGCCCGAGTAGAATATTTCTGAAAAGTGTGGTTTTCTCAAACAATACGTTTTGCAAACTGATTTTTTTTATTTTGATTGCAATCGCAAAAATGAACGTACTTGTTAAAGATGCATAAAAAAGTAATTCGGTTGCACTAACTCCTTGTAACGTAATTTTAAAAGCCGTTGCAACTGTTGACCAAAGTAAAACAGAAATAATTGCGAAAAAAGTTGATTTCGTTTGAATTGTCAAATTATTTCTTTTTGCTCAAATTTGATTTTACTTTTACAACAACTCGAATTTGCTCTTCGGGATGTACATTTGGAGAAACTTGCTGATTTTTTACTTCGAAAATATTATAACACGTTCTCAAAATTTTACTTATCCAAAAATTTTGCGATTTTGTAATATACCCAAGTTTTGTCTTTTCAAAATAAATTGCAACCGCTTCATCGTTCTGGGAATTTTCTTCTGCTACAAATTGTAATTTAGTGCCAATTTTAAGTTGATCGAAAACATCACATCCATCGTAATTAGTAAAACAGGCAATATAAAATGACGATTTATCTATTTCGCAAGGACTTGTCATATTTCAATTAACCTTATGTTTATATAATTGTAATAAAAGATAGTGTATTTTTGCAGCTCAAAATAGTAAAAATGGTAATTATGAAAAAAAATATTTTGCTTTTAATGCTTGTGTTTTCGGTTGCTTTCTCTCAAATAGAAAATTCAAAATCTGATGTAAAACTTGTTTTGCAAATCGTGGTTGATCAAATGCGTGGCGATATTATTAATAAATATAAAGAAAATCTCTCAAAAGATGGTTTTAACTACTTAATCGATAATGGAATGAATTTTACAAATGCTCACTTAATTCATTCAATAACAAAAACTGCTCCGGGGCACGCAACAATTGCAACTGGTTCTATTCCCGCTTATCACGGAATTGTAGGAAATGATTGGTACGATAGAAATTTGCACGAATTTAAGAATGCATGTCAAGATGATTCCGCTCATTTGCTTGGTGGAAAAGCAAGTTTCGGACTTTCTCCAAAACAAATGATTGGCTCAGCAATTGGTGATGAAATTAATCTCTCGCAAAATGGAAAAGCTAAAATATTTGGAATTTCTATTAAAGATAGAGGAGCAATTTTTCTTGGTGGACATTCGGGAAAAGCATTTTGGTATTCAAAAAGCAACGGAAATTTTGTGAGTAGTGATTATTATTTTGAAGATTTGCCAGAATATGTAAAATCGTGGAATACTAAAAATATTGTTGAAGATTACTATAAAAAAGGTTGGAATTTGTTAATTGACAAAAATAAATACAAATTCAAAGATTTAGACTCTAATTCGTTCGAAAAAACTATTCCCGAACTTGGTTATACTTTTCCACATTCATTCGACAATATTTCACTCGAACAATTTCAGAAAATAATTGCATTTACTCCTTGGGGCGATAGATTAACTTCAGAATTTGCTAAAATGGTCATTTCTGCCGAGAAACTTGGACAAACCGAAACTACAGATTACTTATCTATCAGTTTTTCTTGTACAGATTATATCGGACATCTTTTTGGCCCACAAACATTAGAATACGAAGATCAGATTGTAAACCTTGATTTCACACTTTCTCAACTTTTTGAATTTATTGATGAAAAGATAGGATTGGATAAAGTTTTAATTGTTGTTACCGCCGATCACGGAGTTTGCGAAGCTCCAGAATTTCTTGAAACGCAGAACATTCCAACCGGAGTTTTAGCCGTTTCCCCATTTATAGAAAAGTGCAATAATTATGCACGCGAAAAATTCAATTTCGATTTCGAAGTAGTTTTTTCACTTATTCCGCCATACATTTACCTTGATGAAGAGAACATCAGCAAATCAAATGTAAATCTTTCAGAAGTCGAAAACCTGTTAGCCGCTTTATTGGCAAACGAAGAAGGTGTTTATCGAGTTTTTACGGCAACAGAGTTAGAAAACGACAATCTAAAAAAGGATTTTGTTTCATGCAAAGTTCAGAATTCATACAACGAAATACGCTCGGGAAATTTATACATCGTTCCACTTCAGAATTGGTTTTTAGCCTCCAAAGTTGATGAAAGAAGGCAAGTAGCCGCAACACATGGCACTCCGTGGGATTATGATACATTCGTTCCATTAATAATTGCTGGACCAAAAATCCCACATGGTTTTAATTCTACTCCAGTTGGTCCACACGACATTGCACCAACAATTGCGGATTATCTGAAAATTAAAATGACTACTGGAAATGTTGGAAATTCTCTTCTGCATAAATTGGTAAAATAATGGCCGTCGAAGATTCGCTTGATAAAAGAGAATTACTGCAACCAGACAAAATGATTAATTTATATGCCCGCGGAGCATTTCCTATGGCAGATGAATTTGGAGAAATTGATTGGTATTTTCCGCAAATTAGAACAATCATTCAGCTTGATAATTTTAACATTCCACGTTCGCTCAAAAAATTTATAGAAAACAATGAATTCGTTATTAAATATTCATTTAATACAATGGAAGTTGTAAAAAATTGTGCGAACCGCACAGAAACTTGGATTTCCGCTGAGCTAATTTCGGCATATCAGAATTTATTTAATTTGGGACATTTACATTCAGTTGAAGTCTATGATGAAGATGAATTAGTTGGTGGCTTGTACGGTGTTACTTTCCGGGGTGCGTTTTTCGGTGAATCTATGTTTTCCAAAAAGCCACAAACTTCCAAAATAGCATTGGCAAAATTACTTGAGCGATTGGTTGAAAAAAACTTTGTTCTTTTGGATGTTCAATATATAACACCTCATTTGGCGATGTTCGGAGCGACAGAAATTTCACTTTTTGATTATGAATTTCTTTTGAACCAAGCATACAAAAGATTTGTATTTTTTTAGTTCTATAAATAAAAAAGCCCGAAAATTTTGCAAAATCGAGCTTTTGAATTAAAAATAATTATAATTTCTATCTGTTTTGTTCTGCTATCAAGTTTAATGCACTTCCGGCTTTGAACCAAGCAATTTGATTTTCGTTCATTGTGTGGTTTAACACTACTTCGTGTTTTGTTCCATCTGAATGATTCACAACAAGTGATATTTTGCTTCCTGGAGCAATTGATTTTATTCCAACTAAACTAAATTTATCATCTTCTTGAATTAAATCGTAATCTGCAGGGTTATCAAAAGTTAGCGGTAGCATTCCTTGTTTTTTGAGATTCGTTTCGTGAATTCTCGCAAAACTACGAACAACAATTGCTTTTCCACCAAGATGACGTGGTTCCATTGCAGCGTGTTCTCTACTTGAGCCTTCGCCGTAATTTTCATCACCAACAACAATCCAGTTAATTCCAACTCTTTTGTAATCTCGAGCAACATCGCTTATGCGTTTGTATTCGCCAGTTAAAGTATTTTTCACTTCGCCTGGTTTATCTGTAAATGAGTTAATTGCTCCGAGAAGTAAATTATCTGAAATATTATCCAAATGTCCGCGGAATTTTAGCCAAGGTCCAGCCATTGAAATATGATCAGTTGTGCATTTCCCTTTTGCTTTAAGAAGAAGAGAAACATTTTCGAAGTCGTTTCCATCCCAAGATTGAAATCTTTCGAGCAATTGCAAACGAGTGCTATCTTCTTTTACAATAACTTCAGTAGACTCAAACGCACCTTCTGTTGGCGGAATAAAGCCTTCTTCGCCCTTTGTGTAACCAAGTTTAGGAAGTTCATCGCCAATTGGTTCGTCAAGTTTTATTTTTTCTCCATTTTCATTTTCAAGATAATCTGTAATTGGGTTGAAGGTTAATTTTCCTGCAAGTGCTAAAACCGTTGTCATTTCTGGCGAGGCTACAAATGCCAATGTATTTGGATTTCCATCTTGACGTTTAGCAAAATTTCTGTTAAATGACGTAACAATTGTATTTTTTTCGTTTGTTGGATTATCTAATCTTTCCCACATACCAATGCAAGGACCGCAAGCATTTGCAAGAACTGTTCCACCAAATTCTTCGAGAAGAGCTAATTGTCCATCTCGTTCAATTGTTGCTCGAACTTGTTCGGAACCTGGAGTAATTGTGTATTTAGCTTTTGCTTTCAAACCTTTTGCTAATGCTTGTTTTACGATTGAAGTTGAGCGGTCAATATCTTCATAGCTTGAGTTTGTGCAACTTCCTATTAATCCAACACTAACGGCTTCTGGAAAATCATTTTCTATAACAGCTTGTTTAATTTCAGATATCGTCCAAGCTCTGTCTGGTGAAAATGGTCCATTTAAGTGTGGTTCAAGAACTGAAAGATTAATTTCAATTACTTGGTCGAAATATTTTTCTGGATTTGCATAAACATCATTATCTGCTTTAAGTAAATGAGCATATTTTTCCGCTAATTCAGCAACATCTTCTCTTTCGGTAGCACGAAGATAATCAGCCATTTTTGTGTCGAAGGCAAAAGTTGAAGTTGTTGCTCCAATTTCCGCACCCATATTGCAAATTGTGGCTTTTCCCGTAGCGGATAGTGATTCTGCTCCTTCGCCAAAATATTCAACAATTGCACCTGTCCCACCTTTTACGGTTAAAATCCCAGCAACTTTAAGAATTACATCTTTCGGAGAAGTCCAACCATTTAATTTTCCAGTTAATTTAATGCCGATAAGTTTGGGCCATTTCAATTCCCAAGCCATTCCCGACATAACATCAACTGCATCAGCACCGCCAACGCCGATTGCAATCATTCCCAAACCACCTGCATTTGGTGTGTGCGAGTCAGTTCCAATCATCATTCCACCAGGGAAAGCATAATTTTCTAAAACAACTTGGTGAATAATTCCCGCACCTGGTTTCCAAAATCCAACTCTGTATTTTCTGGAAACAGATTCAAGAAAATCATAAACTTCTAGATTTTCATATTTTGCGATTGCTAAATCTTCATCAGCTCCAATCTTTGCACGGATTAAATGGTCGCAATGGACAGTAGATGGAACTGCGGCTTCTTGTTTTCCAGCGTGCATAAATTGGAGAAGAGCCATTTGTGCTGTTGCATCTTGCATTGCAACTCTATCTGGAGCAAGTTCAACATAATCTTTGCCGCGAGTAAAATTTTTGGATTCTGTTCCAACCCAAAGATGGTTGAAAAGAATTTTTTCGGCGTAAGTAATAGAACGACCTGTAGCTTTTCGAGCGTTCTCGTGTGCAACTTCCATTGAAGCATACACTTTTTGAATCATTTCAAAGTTTGCAGTCATTAATTTATCCTATAAATTTATTTTCTGTTCTACATCAAGGGATATTTCAGTCGAAACAAGAATCCTGCCGCACGCTTCGCAATTGAATGAGCGATTATTTTTTTTAATTTCCAATTGTCGTTGTGGTGGAATTACACTATGGCAACCCGAACAAGCTCCACGAACAATACTCGAAACGGCTATTCCGCCTTTTGCTTTTCGAATTCTGCAATACGTATTCATTTCTGGTTTTCTTATTTTTTCGGCTACTTTATCTCGGATTTCTCGTAATCTTGATTCTTCTTTTTCGTTTGTTTGAATAATTTTTGTTAATTCTTCTTCTTTCTCTGAAAATTCAATTTTTAGCTTTTCTAATTCTATTTCAATTGTGCCAATTGCATCAGAATAAACTAAAATTTTCGTTTCAAATTCGTCATTTTCTTTCTCAAGTTCTTTTATCCCATTTTCGGCAAAATCAATTTCTTTTGTTAATGCGTCGTATTCTTTGTTATTTCTGACTTTGTAAAGCTGTGCTTTGTATTTTGTTAAATTTTCAGCGTGCAATTTTATTTGGCTGTCATTTTCTTCACGTTTTGTTTGTGCGGTATTTTTATCCAATTCTTTTGCCTCAATATTGTTCTGAAGAACTTTCATTTGGGCGTTTAATTCATTTACAATTAGAGGAAGATCTCCGCGTAATTCTTCCAAACTATCTAATTTGATATCTACTAACTGTAATTCATAAAGATCTGCTAATTTTTGCTTCACCGGCTACTCCTTATATTTATAAAAACTAATTGGGTTTGTTGACCCTTTATATTTAACAATTTCTAAATTTTCATTTTGTAATTTTGCGTTATTTCTAAGCCTTTTCGAAATTTCATCTAAAATTGGAACTTCAGTTTCAAAATGACCTGCGTCAATGAACCAAATTTTCTCCTCAGTTTCCTGAAAAGTGTGATAATTAATATCTGCTGTAATAAAAGCATCGGCATTTTGGTTGATTGCTACATTTACTTCGCTCGAACACGAACCACCACAAACAGCTACTTTCTTAATTTTATGGTTTTTCCCGGTTGAATAGCGGAAATTTTTAAGATTCAGTTTTTTTGTAATTTGTTGAAAAAACTCATCTTTTTCCAGTGGATTTTCTAATTCTCCAATTGCACCAATTCCATAATTTTCATTTGAATTAAGTAATGGATAAATATCAAATGCTGGTTGTTCGTATGGATGCGATTTTTTGATTACCTCGATAATTTTATCAAGTTTCCACTTTTCTGCTCGAATTTCTAATCTAACTTCGTCAATTGTTTCAAAATTTTGCTTTTTCCCTATTTTAGGATTGCTAAATTCCGAACCTTCAAAAGTTCCAATTCCATTATTTTGGAAAGAACATTTTTGATATTCTCCAATAATTCCGCCACCAACTTCAAAAATTGAATTTGCTACTTTTTCTTTGTCTTCCTCTGGAACAAATACTATAATTTTGAAAAGCGTATTTTCAATATTTTTTAAAAATCTGATGTTTTTCAGCCCAATTTTCTTGGCAAGTTGAAAACTTACGCCATCTTTTGTAAAATCAAGATTTGTGTGAGCCGAAAAAACAGCAATATCATTTTGAATTAGCAATTTTATTATTTGTGATTTAGAGTCGGAAGTAAAGTTTATTTGTTTTATAGGATAAAAGAAGAAAGGATGATGTGTAATTATTAGCTCGGTTTTGCTTTTGATTGCTTGTTTGGCAACGTCTAGCGTTAAATCGAGCGAGATTAAGATTTTATTTACTTGCCGATTTAAATCTCCAATCTGCAAGCCAACGTTATCTTTTTCCCAAGCGACTCCTTTAGGAGCCCAATTTTCAATATAATTTATTACATCTTTTATTATCATATTGCAAAAAAAAATGCACCGAAAACTCGGTGCATTTATATTTTTAATTAAAACTTAATATTTTCTTTTTATTTGGTCTTTTAGTATTCATCGTGGGGCGAAATATATTGTAAATTTTTGAATTTATCAATTTTTTGTAACTTAAATGAAAGATTATTCGAAAATCATAGAATATGGTCTTTCCAATTTTGGAGAAAGTGTATTCAAATTGATATTTCGCGATTCGCGGATGAATTCTCGTCCATCAAATAAAAATTGTATTGTTGGAACTGCAAACACATTTTTTTGAG
Source organism: Melioribacter roseus (assembly GCA_020726285.1). GTDB lineage: Bacteria > Bacteroidota > Ignavibacteria > Ignavibacteriales > Melioribacteraceae > WGAL01. The sequence goes on along the minus strand of DYSW01000017.1, from coordinate 8,284 downwards.
CCGCAAGTTCTTTTGCCTCTTCACAATTTACATAGCCGAATTTTATTTCTGGGAATTCTTCTTTCAACAATTCTTTTAATTTTGGCTTTAGCACTTTGCAAACGTTACATTGTGGTGTGCTGAAATAAATTACAGTCGCAAGATTTTCGGTTATAAATTTTTCGTATTCTTCTAATGAATTCAAATCAATTTGTGGCAATTTGTTTAATTCTGACATTATCTTCCATTTTTTTTGTAAATCTGATGTTTTTTTGTTCAGAAAGATTCTACTAAAACTTTAGCCGAAAATTCAAACCAACACTTTCTGTTTTGTAATTGTAAGTTGGCGTCAATCCAACTTCAATTTGATTTTGTTTTTTTGATAGATTTCTAAAATCTTCCATTTTTCAATTCTAGTTTTGTAATCGCCAATTTTAAAATACGTTAAACTTGGTCAAACAATAATTGGAAGCATAACAAAGGGAATTCCCGCAAAAAATGGTCATAACTTTGAAATACCAACAAACCCATCATCAATGCACTTCCTACAATTAGAAAAGTTTGTGTTGAATTAACATCTTGAACGATCAATTTAAGTTGTTCTCTTGTTAATGTATCGGCTTTTACTTCAACTTGCTACAAGAAATTGAAGTTGATAAAAGCATAACCAAAAGTATAATTCTTATTTTCTTTCCATTTTTTTAGAGTCTTCTTCTAAATCCATCTCCAAGTACTTCGTGAACGTTGTTGATTATCACAAATGCATCAGGATCAATTGATTGTACTAAATCTGTTAATTTACCTAATTCTTTTAGTGTAACAACTGTCATAATTACTTCACGTTCCACATTTCTATATAATCCTCGAGTTTTTATTGCGGTTGCTCCGCGACTCATATTTTCAATTATCGCTTTCCCAATTTCGTCATATTTATCTGAAATTATCATCGCACTTCTTGCGTAATCAAATCCATCAATAAGCATATCAACAATTCTTGCAGACATAAATATTAAAAATATTGCATAAAACACAAGCAAAAGCGTTGGTTTAACATCAGAAAGATGTTTGTATTCTATTACAAATCCAGCCAAAAGAACTACTATAAAATCTAACGACATCATTGCAACTCCGGTTTTTATGCCAAATTTTTTGTGTAAAATTGCCGCAATAACGTCAACTCCGCCAGTTGTTCCTTTGAATTTGAAAATTATTCCCAAACCTGCGCCAATTAAAAAAGAAGCAATAAATATCAGAAAGAAAAAATCGTGCGTTAAAAGAACTTGAATTGTTGGTAATTCTTGCAATTTGATAAATGAAAAACCGGGAATATCGCCTCGGAAGAAATCGATGAAAAATGAACTGATAGTAAAAGCATAAAATGTACGAACTCCAAATTGCTTGCCTAATTCTTTTATTCCCCAAAAATAAATTGGTATATTGAATAACCAAATTAGCAAACCGATTGGAATGGAATTGTCTGATAAATAGTGAATTGCAATCGAAAGACCGCTAACTCCGCCAGGAACAACTTTGGCGTCTACAAGAAAAACTCCGATTCCAATTGCCATAAAAGCGGAACCAAGTGTTATAAAAAAGTATTCAACTAAAGGCAATTTCATTAATTTATATTTCATTTAATAACCATATTTTTGGTTCGAAATAAATGATTTTCTTATTTGATTTGCAATCAATAAATTGAATACTGACTAAATAATATTAATGTGCGATATGAAATCTTTAAAAATTATACTTCTCTTTTTGATAATTGGGAATTTTGCGGCTCAAGATTTATCAGTAACAATTTACAATCAGAATCTTGGAGTTGTAAAAGAAGTTCGAAAAATGAATGTTAAAAAGGGAATTTCTACAATTATGATTGGAAATGTTGCCGAAAAAGTTGAACCAACTTCAGTAAAATTGGAAATGAATGGAATAGTTTTAGAACAAAATTATAAATATGATTTGGCAAGTTTGCAGAAAATTTTGCATAAATATGTCGATAAACAAATTGATTTGATTGACGAAAAAGGAAATTTAATCAGCGGGAAATTGCTTTCCACAAGTGGAAATTCTATTGTATTGCAGAATGAAAATCTTGGTTTAACGATGTTGCCAAATACTCAGAATTTCCAAATTAAAGTAGCCGATTTGCCCGAAGGTTTAATTACAAAACCAACTTTGGAATATGTTGTTGATTCTCCGATTTCTGGTGAACAAAATCTGAATTTGAGCTATCAAACAAGCGGAATTTCGTGGCACGCAGAATATATTGCTGTGCTTTCGGCTGACGAAAAAACTCTCGATTTATCTTCGTGGGTAAGTATCGAAAACAATTCTGGAGCAACTTATGAAAAGGCAAAGTTGAAATTGGTTGCTGGAAAAATTAATCAGGCGAACGAAGAAGTTGCGTATTACGCAGTAGATGCAATGCCGATGGCAAAATCTGGCGGAAGAAATTCTCAATTTGAAGATAGAAATTTCTTCGAATTCTACATTTATGAACTAAATAGAACGTCAACAATTTCAAATAATGAAATAAAACAAATTTCGTTTATTGAAGGAAATAATCTAAAAATCGATAAGAAACACACGTTTTCGTCGTATTTGTTCAGCTATTCGAATAATGATGATTTCCGAAATTTCAATGTAACCGTCCGATTTAAGAATTCGAAAGAGAATAATCTTGGAATTGCTTTGCCGATGGGAATTGCTCGAATTTTCAAGAAAGACGGAAATTCTTTAGAATTAGTTGGTGAAGATAATATTCCACACACGCCAAAAGATGAATTTGTTTCTTTCCAACTTGGGCAAGCATTCGATTTGGTTGCGACTGAAAAAATAATTTCGCAAGAAAACATTTCTGATAGAGTAACAGAAATTGAAAAGGAAATTCTGATAAAAAATCATAAAAACGAACATGTTCAAGCAGAAGTTTTTCAATCAATTGGTAGAAATTTTAAGGTAATTGATTCGAATTTTGAATATGAAAAAGAAAACACAAGCCTAAAATTTCTTATAAACGTAAAACCAAATTCCGAACAAACAATTCATCTTAAAGTGCGAGTTACAAACTGATGGCTAAAAATTTTGGTAAATTATTTATTGTTCCAACTCCAATTGGGAATTTTGAAGATATAACTTTGCGAGCAATTCGCGTGTTAAAAGAAGTTGATTTTTTAATTTGCGAAGAATTTAAGGTCGCCCGAAAATTGCTTTCCAAATTAGAAATTCCACAAAAAGATTTGATGCAAATTAACGAGCACAATGAAAATGATAATTTTCAGGAAATAATTACAAATCTAAAAAATGGGAAATCAGCGGCTTTAATTTCGGATGCAGGAACTCCAATTTTTTCCGATCCTGGCGAAATTCTTCTTGCTTCAGCAATACAAAATAAGATTCATATAATTCCGTTACCTGGAGCAAATTCAGTAATTACTGCACTTTCCGCCGCTGGAATAAATCTAAATTCGTTCAAATTTTCTGGTTGGTTGCCTGTAAAATCGGATTTGCGAAAACTCGCTTTTGCAAAAATCAAAAAAACTGACGATTTGATTATTTTAATGGAAACTCCTTATCGATTACTCAAAATTCTTGAGGAAGTGGCTCAATTTCTTGGAGAAGAACAATTTATAATTATGGCTTATCGTCTTACTTTTGATGATGAATTTATTTACAGAGGAACTGTGAAAAAAGTTCTTTCAGAAGCAAAAAAGAGAAGTTTGAAAGGAGAATTTGTTTTGATAATTGATAATCGAAAAAATAATGGAAGATAGATGAAATTCCGAACAGAAATTGAAATTGAAAAATCGATTCACAAAATAGAACACAAGCATAAAATTCTTACAATTGGTTCGTGTTTTGCGGATAATATCGGACAAAAATTCTCTTCGCTAAAATTTCAAATTTCACAAAATCCATTTGGTGTTTTATTCAATCCGCAATCAATTCTAAATTCAATTGAAATTTCTTTCGAAAACAGACTTTTTAATGAAAATGATTTATTTTTTTTTCAAGGAGAATTTCATTCATTTTTTCATCACAGCAGCTTTTCATCTCACAAGTTAGATGAAATTCTCGATAAAATAAATTTCACAACAAAACAAGCGAATAAATTTTTGAATGAAGTTGATTGGGTAATTTTAACTTTTGGAACATCGTTTATTTACACACATCTTGAAAAAGGAATAGTTGTTTCAAATAATCACAAATTACCAGAAAATCAGTTTGACCGAAAAAAACTTACGAATTTTGAGACAACTCAAATTATTTTGAAAACAATAAAATTGATAAAATATCAAAATCCAAAAGCCAAAATTATTGTTACGGTTAGCCCAGTTCGTCATTGGAAAGATGGAGCAATTGAAAATCAGCGAAGCAAAGCAAATTTAATTTTAGCTTTAGAAAAAATTGAAAACGAATTTAATGATGTTGTTTATTTTCCATCTTATGAATTACTTTTGGATGATTTGCGAGATTACAGATTTTATGGAAGCGACTTAATTCATCCTTCGGAAGAAGCAATTAATTATATTTGGGAAAAATTCTCCGCCACTTTTTTTGATGAAAAAACATTGGAAATTATCTCGCGAATAGAAAAAATTGTTCAAGCTAAAAATCACAAAATCAGAAATCCAGAAAGTGAGGAAGGTAAAAATTTTCTGACAAATCTAAATAAACAAATTTCCGAAATAGAAAACGGGTTTGAATATATTAAATTTTGATAAATTGACGAAATCGAGAATAATTCATAATTCTTAATCACAAATTCATCTTTTCCCGTAATTATCATCAATTTTAAGAAATTTTATTATCAATAAAGATGGAATTGTTGCTATCAAAATCCATAAGAAAAAGAGTTTATAACCAAGAATTTCTTGTATATAACCGCTAAACATTCCAGGCAACATCATACCCAAAGCCATAATTCCAGTAGAAATTGCATAATGTGCAGTGGAATGTTCACCTTCAGAAATCATCATCATATAAACTAAATATGCTGTAAATCCAAAACCTGAACCGAATTGGTCAAAAGCAATTCCAATCAGCAGTAAGTTATAATCATAAATATGAAAGATTGAGAATAAGAAATAAATTAAGTTTGGTAGATTTACCATTAGCGCCATCGGAAAAATCCATTTTTTCAAACCTTGCCTGGAAATAACATATCCGCCCAAAAGTCCGCCAATTACAAGCAAAATAACGCCAACTGTTCCGTAAATAAAACCGACATTTGTTGTAGAAATTTGTAAACCGCCAACCATTTTTGAATCAAGAAGAAATGGAATTGCCATTTTACCAAGTTGTGCTTCAGAAAAACGGAAAAGCAGAAGGAACAATAGAATTATTAAAATATTTTTTTTCTTGAAGAATGAATCGAACACATCCCAAAATTCCGACATAAAACTTTCTTTTTCTGTTACATCATTTTCATTTCGAGGAAGCATAAAAAAATGGTACAATCCAAAAAAGAGAAAGATTGTAAATAAAATTGCAAAAGTAATACTCCAAGCAGTTATTACATTTTTTGTGGATTCTTGTAATTCTCCTGCAATTATCACAACAATTCCTTGTCCAAAAATCATAGCAAATCTGTAAAAAGTACTTCTAATTCCAACAAATTTTGCTTGGTCGTGTTGTGATTGAGCAATCAAGTATAAACCATCGGCAGAAATATCGTGAGTAGCCGATGAAAATGCAATTAGCCAAAAAAATACTACTGTGTAAATAAAATAATTTTCGAAAGGAAGCGTTAATGCAAGCAAACCAAAACTTAAACCGATAAAAAATTGTGTGTAAATAATCCATTGTCGTTTAGTTTTAAATAAATCAACTATCGGCGACCAAAGTGGTTTAATTACCCAAGGCAAATAGAACCAACTTGTATAAAGAGCAATTTCAGTGTTGGAAATTTGCATATTTTTGTAAAAAATTACGGAAAGAGTCATAACGGCAACATAAGGTAAACCTTCAATAAAATAAAGAGAAGGAACCCAAAACCAACTTTTTGAGAATATTTTCATAAATCTAAATCCTTTTTTACTGAATTACTCAACGCAAATTGAAATATTAATATCTATCAACTTCTTACTTTTTACCACTCTCGAGTTTGTTCTAATTTTTCATTTTCACCAAAAAGTAAAATTCTATCAGATTCCGAAAAGTGGTAATCTACCGAAGGGAAAAGTATATTTTCTTTATTCGAATTGTTACTATCAATATTTTGTTCCTGTTTAATTAGCAAAACTTCGATGTTGTAAACATTTCGAAATGATAATTCACCGAGAGATTTACCAACGAATTGTTTAGGAATTTTGATTTCGACAATTGAATGCGAATCTGTTACGGCAGACCATTTTGTTTTGCTGATTGTTTTAATTTCGGTTGCAATATTTCCAGCAAGATTTTTTTTGATTGTTTCCTGATTATAGCTTTTTATTAAATCTTGCTTATTTAAAACACCGATAATTTTATTAGATGAATTATCAACAACAGGAAGTTCATCGAATTCATACTTTGCAAAAACTTGTAGTGCGTGTTCCAGATTATCATTTGGTTTTAGAATAGAAAAATTGGTGTTCATAACATCAGCTCCAACAAAAAAATCTTTAACTGATTCATAATCAGTTAAAATTGGACGAAGTTCGGCATCTGTAACAATTCCAATAACATTCATATTTTCATTCACCATTAAAATTGATTTATTTCCATTTTCCACATATTCGTTTACAATTTCTTGTAGTGAAGAATTTGCTTTAAGTAGAATAAAATCTTTTTTCAGCAATGCTTTAACAGGGATAGCAGAAAGAATATCAGAAAGATTATTTCTCGGGACACTATAACCGCTATTTTCTAAATGTTTTAAGTGTTCAGCTTTTTTTACAATCAACTGAACTGTTAAAGTGCTTGAAATAACTGCAGTCATTAATGGAATAATAATTGTGTAATCTCGCGACATTTCAAAAATTATTAGAATTGCCGAGATAGGAATAAAATTAACGCCACCGAGAATTGCTCCCATTCCCACCAAAATATAAGTTGTGTAATCTAAGGAAAACCCGAAAAAATTATTAAAAATTGCTGCAAAAATAAATCCAATTCCCGCACCCATAAATAAAGATGGGGCAAATATTCCTCCAAATCCACCAGAAGAAAGAATAATCGGCACCAGAAAAAACTTTAGAATAGTTAGAATTACAACAATTTGAAGAGTATAGTTGCTTGAAAGTATGTTATTTATTGTAGAATAACCAATTCCAAAAATTCCCGGGAAGAAAAATCCAGCTATTCCCAAAATTAACCCAGCTAATGCCATTACAATAAATTGTGGGAATCTTTTCAGCAACTTCGTTTTAATAAAATCAGAAATTTTGTCGGAATAGATAACGAACGCAGCTGAGAATAAACCGCCAAAAATTCCCAAAATTAAATACAGATAAAATTGCTGATAATCTCCAATATTTGGTTGGGCAAACTGAAAGACGACTTCATTTCCAAGCATAATTCGCGAGACGGCACTAGCAGAAACAGAAGCAAGAATCAATCCAGCAAATGTTACAGATTGAAAATCGTGAAGAAGAATTATCTCAAATGCAAAGAAAACACCGCCCAATGGAGTGTTAAAAACGGCAGCAATTGCAGCTCCTGAACCAGCGGCGGTAAAAATCCTACGTCGAATATCAGATAATCCAAGAAATTGTCCCAGCTTACTTGCAATTCCACCGCCAATTTGCGATGCAGGTCCTTCTGGTCCAACGGTTCCACCAAATCCCATATTTATTGCAGGAGCTAAAAAATGAAATAATGTTGTTCTGAATTTAATAAATCCACCACGCAATGAAACGGCTTTAATTACATCAACAACACCTTTTCGGCTTGCAATTTCTGGGAAGAAGAAAATCATCAGACTTTGAATAAGCATTCCAATAATTGGAAAAAGTATGACAATCCAAAGGTAATTTTCTTGTAAGTATGTTTTTGAATGAAACAACCCGTCGAAAATAAAATTTATCAGTTCGTGAAAAGCAACCGCCCCAAATCCAACAACCGCTCCAATTAATATTGAATATATAGAAAAAAGGGAATATTCGTGCATTCCACTTTCGTTAAGTTTGGAGTTTATCCATTTACTGATTTTAAGCGATTTTCTAATATTAAAAGCTAATTTATCTTTTTTCATAGAATAAAAATAGAAATATTTCCCAAATCAACCAGCTTCATTTTCTATAACTTATCATTTTTTGCAATTTATCACATTTTTACTATTACTTTTGAAAAAGACTGTAATCAGTAATCAGTGATCAGT
>DYSW01000104.1 GCA_020726285.1 Melioribacter roseus | reverse complement strand
TTTTCAATATCTACAACATTAATTCCATCAAGCATAACAGAAATTCCAGAATTCCATGTCCCAACCCAAACATCATTATTATCAAAGGCGAGACAAAGTGCTGAACTATCTTGCATTCCCTGTTCTACGCCAATTTCTTTCCATGTGTTTCCAAAGTTTACAAATAGGTTCTTTCTTATCGAGCCAACCCAAAGTGTGCCATTTTTATCAAATCTTACAGTGTTAAATTCATAATCGTTTAATGGCGAATTGTTGGAGTCATAAACCGTCCAGATTGAATCATTTGCTAATTTATATAAACCTTTTCTAGTTGCAAACCAAATATTATTTTCGGAATCGACTTCTATATCATTAATTTTATTGCTTAACAAGGGAGAGTTCGTTGTATTATATGTCTTCCAACTGATTCCGTCAAATTTTGCTAAGCCACTGAACCAAGTTCCTATCCATTTATTATTCAAGGAATCGATTGCAAGAGAAATAATCTCATTTGAGGGAATTTGAGAATTGCTTGTGTTGTATGTTTGCCACGTTGAGTCATCAAACGAGGCAATTCCACCAAATAATGTTGCTATCCATTTTAAGCCATTTTTATCAAATTCTACTGTGAAAACATGACTATTGGGAAGTCCAGAATTTGAAGTATTAAAAATCGTGAAATTTTGCCCATCATATTTCACAAGTGCCCCGCTATTATTTCCACAAGAAATCCATTTTATGTTCTGTTTATCAGATGTTATATTCCAAACTAAACTCGATGGCAATTCCGAATTTGATTCATCATATCGAGTCCAAGTGTTATTTTCATATTTTGAAATTCCATTCCCATAGGTTGCTACCCACTTTGTATTATTTGCTTCTACTAATATTCCATTTATCCATTCATTCACAGTGCTATCTGAATCAAAATATTCCCATTGATATGTTTGAGAATTGATATTGCTGAAAGTTAGTAGTAAAAATAGAAAAAAGCATATTGATGACATATTTGGTTTCATTTCAGATTCTCCTATAATTCAATTGATTCAATAGAAAACATTAAATACAGATTAATATTAAAAATCCAATCATTTTCACAAGCAGTTTCATAACTAAATTCAAACCCACGAACATCAGTCATCAAATTTCCATGTTTATAATAAATGGCTTTCACATATCTATAACCGTAATTATAAGGACAAATTATTATACTATAAAATCCTTGTAAATTTGTAGTTGTAGAAGTAAGTACATTGAAATTTTCATCTAAGAGTTGAACTGTCGCTCCCGTTTGAGCAATATAATCACTATATACATAACCTTGTACGTACGTGTCAGGAATTAAAATTGACCCATCTTGTTTATAAAAGTTTTGTATTCCAATATTTTGATTCTCAAGCCCATTATCAGAACAACCTGAAATAAATATTATTAAGATTGCCATCAATCTTTTTTGATATTTTTTCATTTTTAACTTCTTTTTAGTTTATTGTTAGAAAAAATAATCATTTTAAATATTTTTACAATTCTTTTTTTAACCTTTTCTAAAATGTGGCACAATGTAATTTTATTGCGAGTTGATAAATTAGAATTTACTACTTCAAAAGAACCATTTTCTTTACTTCACTAATACTGCTTCCA
>DYSW01000103.1 GCA_020726285.1 Melioribacter roseus | reverse complement strand
AGCGTTCGGATTTGAAATAAAAGATACCAAGGATGGGTTTGAGTGGAAGATGTAAAGCCCCCTACCCTCTAAAAGGGAATACTAAAAATACTGATATGGCAAAATTTAAGCAAAAAGCAGACATACATCAAATCAATTTTAAAAAAGAATTCATCACAAAAGATTCAGGTTTCTATATCCGTGATAATACTGAAATCTCATCACCGCATTTTTTACCTGAAAATTATTGGAAAAATGGACTAAATTATGTCGATGAATTTAGAGACGAAATTAAAACTGAATTAAAGGAATTCAATAATAAAATGCGCGATGCAAATATGCTTCGCAGCGAACATATTCCATTGAACATATTTGTTCCAATGCTTAGCAGTTTGAATCTAACTAAACAACTTTTTAACACTTTATTAGGTAATGATATAATTGAATCTGTTTTAGGAATTCATATTGAAATGGCTGGAGGTAAAACTAAAGCAGAGTACGATAAAAAATTATATTTAGATGATGGCACTTCCTTTGATTGTAGAATTGATTTTATTCACAAAGATGGAAAAGATGGATATTTAGGTATTGAAGTAAAATACACTGAAGAGGAGTATAAGATAAAATCTGATAGTAAAGAATATAAAGATATTTGGAAAAGAGAAAATAATAAATATCAAATAGTTACCAATAAATCAGAGTATTATATTGGAGACAAATATGATGAATTAAAACAGGATGAATTTCGTCAAATTTGGCGCAATCATATTTTAGGTGCTTCAATGGTGCATTTCACAAAAGAAATTGACCATTTTTATCATATCCATTTATATCCACAAGGAAACGAACATTTTGTAGAAATCATTCCTAAATATCAAGAATTATTATCTGAAAAAGGAAGAGCAAGTTTTTTACCCATAACCTACGAAAAATTATTTTGTGAAATGGAAAAATTGTTTTGTGAAAATGAAAAACATACAAATTGGATTAAATACCTAAAAGCAAGGTATTTATTTTGAAATAACCAATGAAAACCGACGGAGAAATCATATTATATCAATCCGAAAATTCTACTCAATTAGAAGTTCGAATTGAGAATGAAACTGTTTGGCTGACACAAAACCAAATAGCAGAACTGTTTGGAGTTAAGCAACCAGCTATTTCTAAGCATCTTAAAAATATTTTTCTAAGTGAAGAGCTAATTGAAAATTCAGTTCATTCCATTTTGGAATATACTGCTTCGGATGGGAAAAAATATAAAACAGCATTCTATAATCTTGACGCCATTCTGTCAATCGGATATAGAGTAAATTCTAAAAATGCTACTCAATTTAGAATTTGGGCAAATAGCGTTCTGAAAGAATACCTTATGAAAGGTTATGTGCTGAATCACAGAATTAACCAACTTGAGAAAAAAGTATTAGAACACGACCGGTTTTTGATTATTGATAACAAAACAGTGTATCATATTGGAGCTTCGCTCAAAGATTTGGCTAAAAAATGGTTTGCATTTTCGAAAATGAACATAGATGCTAATGTAATTTTAAACCTTATTGAAAAGTAATTTTAACATATTCACGATGAAAAATCAGGGTGAAATTATTCTTTATCAATCTGAAAATTCTACTCAATTAGAGGTTCGAATTGAGAATGAAACTGT
>DYSW01000102.1 GCA_020726285.1 Melioribacter roseus | reverse complement strand
ATAAGTGAATTAAAGAAAGATTTGGCGGATTTAGGGCTTCCGACTACGGGCTTCTTATTAAATTCTTCGAACCTTGAAGTTGCAAAAGAAAAATTACAAGGAATTCAACTTGAAATTTTTTTGTCAGGCATATTCGATACTCGTGCAAGTTTAACAAAATCCCATAGACGTTTTACAGATGATGCGCCTATTGTTTCCCTTGAAATTCCGGGCAGTACTAAAAATTTCGATTTTGTTATTGCAATCTGTTCTTGGTTAACCCAACTTGGAACAACAACTGACCAAATTTTATTTAATCACCCTTGCCAACATTCAGCCTCTGACCCAACTTATAAAGGTTGGAAAAAAGGATTTAAAATCAGATTTTTAGTAAATTCATTTCTTGCACAACATTCCTTCGCATTGCAAGCAAAAGCAATAGATGTAGAACAATTAAAATTAGCACAAATTAAAAATGAACAAATCCCTTGTATTGAAAGAAAGTTAAGAAAACCAAGCCCTGTAAGTATTCATCAGGATATAAATTCCAATTCGTTACCTCAAAACCTGAGAAACAAATTGTTTTTTCATTACCATCATTATTGTGCTGTTTTAGGTTGCCCTTTTGCACCCTTAAAAGAAATTGAAAAATTAGTAGTTGATTACAAAAATTATATTTTTGCATTACCTCGTTTGGAAAAAGGCATAAATACAGAAATTAAACAATCTTTTCAGAACCTTGCTCAAACACATTTTTCAGATAAGAAAATTCTATCACGTATACAAACAGTGCAGGAACTATTGTCTGAACGAGAAATCAAAAAATATCTGGATTTGGAGCAAGGTGTTGCATTTTTACTATCTGATACCTTAAATGGAAAACGTCATATTGGCTCAAAAGAAATTATTTTGCAAAGTAACATGAATACTTCTCTGAAAATTTGGTTTGTAAGCGAAACGCATTTATCCCCATTGTTAATAGAAAATAAAGCCAATAATCGTTCTGTATTAGTTTCAGCATTAAAAAGTGAAATAAATCAAAAATTAATTGATAAACACATTAAAATTAAAGGTCTTGAAGTTATAATTAAATGAAAGAAATAGATTTTTATCCAGAAATTTGCAAGAAATTCAGTGCTTATCTATTGGGTTATCTTTCAAATGATTACGAAATACATTTTGCCTACAATCAATCATTGCCATCTATGATAAAAGAAATTGAGGGCAAATTTAGTGTAGCTGAAAATGATGCGGATTATATGCCAAAACTAAAATTAGATATTTTGTTTGGCATAAAAAGGAACGGAAGTTCTAATATCAAATATTTATTACTCGAAGTAAAATATTTGAACCAACTTGGTTTGTCTGAATTTTCACAACTATCAGGTTACCTACAAGTAGCACAAAAAATTCAATTGGGTGTCTTATTTTTGGTTTTAAAACCTCAAAGCAATACTTCGTTATCAAATGACTTTCATGAAATTATAAGAACTCAAAACTTACCAATGAAATGGAAAATGCTCATTGAAAAGCAAGGCAAAAGCAGCGAGTTTAAATTTAAGACAGGGATAAGTTATTATGTCCCCAATAATGGAATAGAATGGATTGATACAACAGATATTGATGGGATTTCTAATTTTGAAGATTTGGCAAATGAATTGAAAAAATAATCACCATAA
>DYSW01000016.1 GCA_020726285.1 Melioribacter roseus | reverse complement strand
TTCCACTAATTGCGATAAGTATTCCACATTTTCATTTATTGCGGTAAATGAATTTGGAAATTGAATTAATAATCCCGACAGTAAATTTTTTTCTCTTAATAATTCAAGATTTTCGCAGACCAAATCAACTTGCTTTTCGCTGTAACTCTTCTTGTGTGTAAAATCCATGTGTAATTTATATGAAAATTGAAAATCATCAGAATCAATTTGGTTTTGCCAACTTGCCACAATTTGCTTTGGTAAATATTTATAATAAGATGCGTTAACTTCAACAATATTAAAAAATCTTGAATAGTATTTTAGCCAACTAAAAGTTTTACTATGCGAAAAAGGGTAAAATATATTTTGCCAATCTTCGTAAGACCAACCAGCCGTTCCGATATATAATCTGGGTTTTTCCATAAATTCTTTTTCAAAAATTAATTAATTTATCTGAAGAAAATATCTTTTAAAACCATAAAAAAGGAGAAAAAATGAGTCTTGTTAAAGAATTTAAAATCTTTGCAATGCGTGGAAATGTAGTTGACATGGCTGTGGGAATTATAATTGGCGCCACTTTTGGTAAAATTGTCTCTTCGTTGGTTTCTGATGTAATTATGCCGCTAATTGGAATTTTACTTGGCGGTGTAGATTTTAGCAATCTTTCTCTCACATTAAAAGAACCTTTTGGAACCGAATCTGCTGTATTATTGAAATATGGCTTTTCAATTACTTTGCTGGCATAAACCTAATTACGCAGAATGCACCAGGCTACAATTACGATTCTGATGAACCAATTCAGGTTTCAGCAATGTTTGATCCTGCAGATTTAACCGAAGCTTTCGGTTTGATTTATGAACCAAATTCAATTTTTACAACACAAGTTGGTGTTGGTTTTCATCAAATTTTTGGAAATGAGTTTACTGCTAAAACGGATGACACAAAAACTGCTGAAATTGAAACCTTCAAATCAGAAATGGGAATTGAATCAATTTCAAAACTAAGTTTAAAAATTGAAGAAAATATTACTTACGGTTCATTTTTAAGATTGTATTCAGGATTTGAAAGATTGGACACTTGGGATGTTCGTTGGGATAATATTGTTACAGCAAATGTAAATAGCTGGTTGCACGTAAATCTAACATTTTTAATGGTTTATGATGTTTCAGAATCATTTACGACTCAAACAAAAGAAGTTTTAGAAATAGGAATTTCATACAGATTGCTATAATTTTTTATGGGACTTCCATCACAAATGTAGCACGTTTTGGTAGTGGAAGTCCTTCTAAAGTTTTTGTTTTATCTTCAGATAAAAAATCTTCGAGCGATTCAAATTGCATCCATTCCGTTTTTCTTTGTTCAGAAGTTGTTGTTACCGAAACGTCTACAAGTTGAATTTCAGTAAAATTCATTTTTTTTAACCAACTTTCTAAAGTTAAAATACTTGGAATAAACCAAACATTTCGCATTTTGGCATATCTATCTTGTGGAACAAGAACTTCGCCATTTTTCCCATCAATTACCAAAGTCTCAAGAATTGCTTGTCCACCGGATTTTGCTGCTTGTTTAAGTTGATGAAGATGTTTAAAAGGTGAACGGCGATGATAAAGAACTCCCATTGAAAAAACGATATCAAAATAGCGTAAATCTTGTGGAATTTCCTCAAAAGTTGATGGCAAAACTGCAATATTTGTCTTTTCAAGAAAAGATGAAACGGCGTAAAATTGAAATAGATTTAACAAAAATGGCTCTAAACCAATTATTAATCGCGGATTTTGAGCAAGCATTCTAAGCGAATAATATCCGTTGCCACAACCAATATCCAAAATTGATTTTCCTTTTAATGGTTTTATATTTTTTTCCACTCTTTCCCATTTCATCCACGATTGCCATTCCGAATCAATAAAATTACCAAAAATAGAAAAAGGACCTTTTCGCCAAGGACTTAATTTTTTAAGATTTTGTATAATTATTCTATTTTCAGAATCTTCAATTTCTTCCCGATTTCCAATTTCAACGGTGTTTGCAAACGGAATGAAATGGTTGGTTTGAATTTGAGGGAAATTGTTGAGAATTCCCGAGAATAGATTAAAATCACTCGAATTTTCAAATCTACCGAATAAATTAGTAGTTTCATCTAAGAATTTCGGAAGGTTAAATTCCAGCAATTTATTTGTAATTTGCTCTTTAATCATAATAAATTGCTTTATTTTATTGCGAAAAATGACGCAAAATTAAATG
Organism: Melioribacter roseus; assembly: GCA_020726285.1. GTDB lineage: Bacteria > Bacteroidota > Ignavibacteria > Ignavibacteriales > Melioribacteraceae > WGAL01. The sequence goes on along the minus strand of DYSW01000016.1, from coordinate 30,637 downwards.
CACGAAACCAAAGATAAAATTCAGAGAAACCCATTTTATAAATTCTTTCTTGATGAATTTCCAATGTTTCTGGGATTAGAACATTTTCCAAAGCTTCTCTCTTTTGCGATATTTCCATTTCAGAATAGCCGTTCATTTTCTTGAAATCGTAGTACAAGTTTGTCATTAACTCGTTTTCTTTTTGCTCAAAATACAATTTTTCGCTTATTATCAAAACACCACCATCAACAAGACCGTTATAAATCTGTTGAATTAATAAATCACGTTTTTCTTTTGGAATAAATTGCAAAGTGTAATTCAGCACAACAATTGAAGCATTTTCAATTGTAGTCTGTAAAATATCTTCATTCAAAAGTACAATTTCAACATTTTCATTCGATCTTAAATATGTTTTTGAGCGATTTATCATTTCTACTGAATTATCTACAGCAAATACTTTTCCCTTCATTTGCTTAATATTTTCGAATATTGCCAACGAACTTGCTCCGAGTGAACTTCCTAAATCATAGCAATTTGTGTCTGTTATAAAATACTTTCTTGCAAGTAATCCAATTAAATTAATGGATAAAGCATAGCCCGGAATCGAGCGTTTAAGCATATCTTCAAAAACAATTGCAACTTTTTCATCGAACTTAAAGTCAACTATTTGCTCTAAAGGATTATTGTAAACATTATCTTTTTTAATCATAAAATGGTAAAGGATTTTCTAATTGAATAAAATAAACTATTTTGACAAACTTTTATTTACTAAAAATGTAAACTAACAAAATATTCTGAGGAAATAATGAATAAAATTTTAAGAGTTTTTGGCTTCTTGTTAAGCACAATTGTAGTTTTAACAGCTCAAACAACAGAAGATTTAATTGAAAAAAATGCTCAAATAGACACAAATAAAGTAATTACAGCGTGGGATTTACATCCCGAAATTACAAAAACAATTCAAACAATTTTGGAACGATATCACTTCAAGAAAGTTGATCTAAACGATTCAGTTTCTTCATTAATTTTTGATGAATATATTGACCGATTAGATAATAACAGAATCTATTTTACAGAAAAAGATATAAATGATTTCAAAAAATTCAGAACTGAACTTGATGATAATATTAAAAGCGGAAGTCTTTATTCTGCATATTTCATTTTTAACAGATTTAAGAAAAATTTAACCAAATCAATTCCTATAATTGATAAAATATTAGCACAAGGTTTCGATTTTTCACGCGATGAACAATTTGAACTTGATAGAAGCAAAGCCAATTTTCCTAAAACCGATAAAGAAGTATATGAACTTTGGCGAACTCGCTTAAAAAATGATGCATTGAATCTAAAATTGAACGGAAAAGAGTATAATGATATTCAAAAAACTCTAACAAATCGTTATCATCAATTCCATAAATTTATTCTTCAATATGACGCCGAAGATGTTTTTCAACTCTTTATAAATAGTTTTACTTATAATATCGACCCACACACTTCCTATTTTTCGCCAAAAACTTCAGATGATTTTAAAATAAATATGAGTCTTTCACTCGAAGGAATTGGAGCAACTCTGTCCAATCAAGATGATTACACAACCATTATGCAAATTATCCCAGGCGGACCAGCTTCACAAAGTGGAATTTTGAAAGAAGAAGATAAAATTGTTGCAGTTGCTCAAGGTAAAACTGGAGAATGGGTAGATGTTGTTGGCTGGCGAGTTGACGATGTTGTTCAATTGATTAGAGGTAAAAAAGGGACAATTGTTCGTTTGCAAATTCTTCACGGTGATATGAGTTTGAATTCCAAACCAATTGAACTTGAACTTGTGCGTGATAAAATTAAACTAACTGAAAGAGCTGCGAAAGCTGATACTATTGATATAAAATTAAACAACACGAATTTTAAAATCGGGGTAATTAAAGTTCCAGACTTCTACACAAATTACGGAAATACTGACGAAAAAAGTTCCAGCACAACTGAAGATGTTCAGAGATTGCTTAATGATTTGAAAAAAGCCAAAGTTGATGGAGTAATAATCGATTTACGAAATAACGGAGGTGGTTCTCTTCCCGAAGCAATTGAAATGAGTGGATTATTTATCAAAGAAGGACCTATTGTCCAGATAAAAAATTCAACTGGAAGAATTGATATTGAAAAAGATCCAAATCCAAATATTACTTTTGAAAAACCTGTACTTGTTTTAGTAAACAGATATTCTGCCTCAGCTTCTGAAATTTTTGCGGGAATGATTCAAGATTATGGTCGCGGATTAATTATCGGCGAGCAAACATACGGAAAAGGGACTGTACAAAATCTGATTGGTTTAGATAAATTGGTTAAAGAAACTCCGCAACAACAAATTGGTTCACTAAAAATGACAATCGCTAAATTTTATAGAGTTACAGGAAGTAGCACACAGAATAAAGGTGTAATACCAGATATTTCATTTCCATCTGTTTACGACCCAAAGGAATCTGGTGAAAGTTCAATAAAATCGGCGCTTCCTTGGGATAAAATTGTTTCCTCACAATTTCCCAAATATGACGATTTGACAAATGTAATTCCCGTTTTAGAAAAGAATTACAAAGAAAGAATCAAAAATAATCCTGAATTCAAATACATTTATGAAGATATTGACAAATACAATAAAACAAAAAATCAGAAATTCTTTTCGTTGAATGAAAAGGAACGCAAAAAAGAACGTGATGAAAATGATAAAATAAAGGAAATCAGAAAGGTAGAAAGGGAAAATTTCAAAAAAGATGAAGATCCTTTTTTATCGGAATCGAAAAGAATTTTATCAGACTTCATTCTTCAAACAAGAAAGAAATAAACTGTTATTTTGCTATAAATTTACGGATTCTCTGTTTTTTGATGGAATTAGAAAATCCGTAAATTTATTATAAAACTATTTATAATTTGTAAATTGTGTGGGAAAAGATAAATTTGCATCTTTTACTGCTTGAATAACTGCTTGCAAATCATCAATTTTTGCTCCTTGAACTCGTACTTTTTCATCCATAATTTGAGCAGTAACTTTCAATTTCGAGTCTTTTATCAACTTTGTAATTATCTTCGCATCTTCTTTAGAAATTCCACTTAACAAATTTATCTTCTGGCGGACTCTTCCTCCGGAAGCTGGTTCGGGATTATCGGCTTTTAATGCTTTTATAGAAATTCCTCGTTTAATGAATTTTGCATTTAATATTTCCACCGACGATTTTAATGAAAAATTATCTTGTGTGTTTATTGTAATATTTTTATCTGCTTTGTTTAAAACAATTTCTGTTTTGGAATCTTTCAAATCATAACGCTGGATAATTTCTTTAACTGCTTGATTTACCGCATTATCAACTTCCTGAAAATCTACTTCTGAAACAATATCGAATGACGCTGTTTTTGACATTTTATTTTCTCTCTTTCTAAAATTTTTGTTGCAAAATTAACAAAAAATTACAGAATTGAAGATTTTGAGTTATCATTTCGATAATATTTTACTAGTTACTAACAAATCCGAGAAAAAATGTCTGCACTACTAAGTCAACCCTACAAAGGTAAAACAATTTATATGGTCGATATTTCTAACTTGCAAACCGAAAAATCAATTCGCATTTTTAAGGAACCACAGAAACAAATTACAACTCACGCACCTAAAAATGTTTTGTTAATAACTGATGTTTCAATGATGCTTTTTCAAAAGATACAAATGAAATAATTTGTTCATTTGCTTCGAGCAATACGCCATTTAGTTGTTGGTGCCGAAGGTATGCGAGCTATCTTTCGGCAATTAATATGTTTACTGTAAGAAAGATTAATTCAGTAAAAACTCGCGAAGAAGCAATGGCTTGGTTGATTTTCCAATAAATTAGTTTCCTTCAAGTAATTGATAAATCACTCTTAAAACAGCGATTTATCAATTATCATGCTTTATTATATACTTTATAACAATCATTTTTGTATTTTTTGTTAATAAATACAGTAATTTCTATGAATAACTATCTTTTAGTAGCAGTTGGAGCAGCGTTTGGCGGAATGTTTCGTTATTGGATGTCGGGTTTTGTGCAAAAATTTACTATTCTTAATTTTCCAATTGGAACACTTTCTGTTAATATTTTGGGAAGTTTTGCGCTTGGAATAATCATTTTTTATCTTGATGCAAAGGAATTAATCTCATCTGAAATGCGATTATTATTAACAATTGGTGTGTGCGGTGGTTTTACTACCTTTTCTACATTTTCCTACGAAACTTTCGAATTACTACGAAATTCCCAAATATTTTGGGCAGTTATCAACATTTTTTTGAATTTAATTTTAACAATTTTTGCAATTCTGTTGGCTTATTATTTATCAAAAATTTTTGGCGGTGTGTGATGGAAATTAAAAAAGACGCAAAATTACTTAGAGTTTTTATCGGTGATTCTGATAAAATTAATTCAATTCCGCTTTATGAAAGCATAGTTCTTGAAGCTAAAAATTTTGGATTAGCTGGGGCAACTGTTTACAAAGGAATTATGGGTTTTGGTGGAACAAGTAGAATTCACACAACCAAAATTTTAAGATTATCTGAAGATTTGCCAATTATTATTGAAATAGTTGATGGCAAAGAAAAAATTGATAACTTCCTTCCAATTATCAATTCACTTTTCGAAACTTCAAATTGCGGTGGTTTAATTACAATAGAACACGCAGAAATTATCAGATATCTTGTTAAAAGAATATAAAATAAAACAAAGATTTGAGTCTAAAATGACAAAAGCAATTTATAAATTATTGTTTTTTTCCGTTATTACAACTTTTCCAAGTTTGGCTTTTAATCTGAAAACACTTCTACTTTATTAAAAAGTACTATTTTAGAGCCGAAATTATTTCTTCAAATTTGAAAAAAGCTTCTTCGATTTTAGAAACATCTTTACCGCCAGCAGTTGCTAAATGCGATCTTCCTCCGCCACCACCACCAACTATTTTTGCAACTTCTCCAATAATTTTACCAGCAGAATAGTTTTTTTCTTTTATTAATCCATCAGAAACCACACAAACAATTCCAACTTTATCTTCTATTTGAGATATTAACAAACCTATTCCATTTTTCATTTTTCCTCGGAGTTCATCGCCAAACGATTTAAGTTCATCCATTGAATTTGCATTCACTTCTGATTTATAAACATTTACTCCATTTATTTTGGATGAATTTTTTAAAACTGAATCAATTCCACCTAACTTTTCTTTGATTTGGAACTCAGCAACAAGTTTTTCCAATTTCTTTTTTTCATCAAGAAGTTCATTAATCTTTTCGAAAGCTTGTTCTAATTTTTCTTTCTCTTTAGCAAAAAATTCTTCGGTTCCTTTTCCAGTAACTGCTTCAATTCGGCGAATTCCACTTGCGACAGAAGATTCGTGAATAATCTTGAAAAAATTAATTTCAGCGGAATTTTTCACGTGAGTTCCACCGCAAAATTCTAAAGAATAATCGCCAAACTGAACAACATTCACTTTATCGCCATATTTATCACCAAAAAACATCATCGCTCCCTTGTTTTTTGCTTCTTCAAAAGCTATTTCGCGATGATGGGTAAGTTGGATATTCTTGCGAATTTCGTTATTTATTTCATTTTCTATTAGCAATTGTTCTTCTTCAGTAACTTTCTGAAAATGTGTGAAATCAAAACGCAACCGATCTGCACCAACATACGAACCTGATTGTTTTACGTGATTTCCCAAATATTTACGCAAAGCTGCATGTAAAAAGTGTGTTGCAGAATGGTTTCGCATAATATGCCAGCGATTTTCTTCATCAACTTTTGCATAAACTTGTTGTTTTTTTTCAAATTGGTGTTGATATTCATTCTTTACAATGTGAACAACAATATTTTTAATTTTCTGTAAACCAATTATTTCAAATGATTTATCACAACAATATAATTCCCCTTTATCGTCAATTTGTCCACCAGATTCTGCATAAAATGGCGTTGAGTCTAAAACTAAATAAGAAATATTTTCGTGATTATTTACCGCGACTATTGTCGATTCAGAAGTTAAATCTTCATAACCCAAAAATTTTGTAACTGGAAGCAAATCGAAATCAAACATTTTTTCAATTCCACTTGTATCGTAAGCATCAGAAATTTGTTTTTTCGTAGTTTCTCTTCCCTTTTGCTTTTGTTCGTCCATTAATTCTGTAAATTTGTCAATATCCACATTCAGATTTCGTTCGCGAGCAAGCAATTCAACCAAATCCGTTGGAAAACCAAATGTATCATACATTTTAAAAACATCTTCACCAGAAATTATTTTTGTGGTTTTCTCAACTTCGGAAACGATTTCTTCAAATAACGCTAAACCTCTATCCAAAGTTTGGTTGAAACTTTCTTCCTCAGCTTTAATTATCTTTTCAATATTTTCGCGATGTTCAATCACTTCAGGAAATACTTTTCCCATTCCACCGCCAGCTTTTTCAACTACAACTTCAACTAATTTGTATAAAAACGGTTCGTTCAGATTTAATTTTCGTCCATATCGCAAAGCTCGGCGTAAAATTCGGCGTAAAACATAACTTCTTCCTTCATTTCCTGGGATTGCACCATCGGCAATTGCAAAAGTTAATGTTCTAATATGGTCGGCAATTACTCTCATCGGAATTTGATTTTCGGCAGCATAAGGAATTTGAGAAATTTCTTCTACAACCTGAATAATTGGTAAAAATAAATCTGTATCATAATTTGATTTTTTTTCTTGCAAAACCGCAACAATTCGTTCAAATCCCATCCCAGTATCAATGTGTTTGTTGGGCAATTCTTCCAAAACACCATCTTTATTTCTATTGTATTGAATAAAAACAAGATTCCAAAGTTCAATGCAATCGGGACTTCCAGCATTTACTAAATCTGGTTTGTCATAATCTTCAGTAAGATTTATATGAATTTCGGAACAAGGTCCGCAGGGTCCAGTTTCGCCCATTTCCCAAAAATTATCCTTTTCATCAAATTTTAATATATGATTTTGATTAATATCAGTTTCTGTTTTCCAGAATTCCATTGCTTCTTCGTCAGTTCTGTAAATAGTAACCCAAAGTCGTTCTTTGGGCAATTTGTAGATTTCAGTTAGCAATTCCCACGCCCAAACAATCGCTTCTTTTTTGTAATAATCGCCAAAAGACCAATTTCCGAGCATTTCAAAAAGTGTGTGATGATAAGTATCGTGCCCAACTTCTTCTAAATCGTTATGTTTTCCACTAACTCGAATACACTTTTGTGTGTCGGCGGCTCGCGAATAATCGCGTGAACCTTGTCCCAAAAAAACATCTTTGAATTGATTCATACCTGCATTCGTAAAAAGTAAAGTTGGGTCGTCAAATGGTACAACAGGGGAACTTGCAACTATTTTATGTTGTCTATTTTCAAAAAAATCGAAGAATTTCTGTCTAACTTCAGAAGATTTCATGCTTACCTATTTTATTTTATTCAAGGAAATAAATATATGAAAAGATGAAAATTTATAGATAAAACCCATCAAATTTGTATGATGAAGTTTTAAGAAAGCAGTATATTTGATTAGATTTTTCAATGGGAAAAGCAGAAAAACACTATTTTTTCAATTATAAAAGATAAACAACCATCAATCTATGATATGAAACTCACAAAATTTGAAAAATATTACCTTGTAATTGCGAAGATTTTGGCTTATCCATTTGCATTAATTATAAGAAGTTATCAATTATTTATTTCTCCAATTCTTCCTTCAAGTTGCAGATATCAGCCAACATGTTCAGAATATGCAATACAATCGCTAAGAAAATATGGGATTTTAAAAGGTGGTTGGTTGGGAATTAAAAGAATTGCTCGTTGTCATCCGTGGGGCGGACATGGTTACGACCCTGTACCATAATTGAATTTACAATTTCAACAATTTCTTCCAAATATTTTGATTATCTGGATTTATACAAAAAACAGTACAATTACTATTTTTTCTGTGGATTATTCGCCTTGAAATTTTCTTCCATCTCTTTTAATTCACTTATTTTCTTTTCTAGTTCTATAATTTTAGTATCAATTTCTTTTTTGTAAGAATCATAATCCCAATATCCGCGAGCTTCAAAATAATCTTTAAAAAGCCAATTATGTTTCAGGGCTTCCATATTTTCAGCAAATCGATTGGATGTTACTTCAAGTTGGCGAACAGAAGAAGTTAAATTTGTTATGACGGAAGACACAGAATCTTCTACAGATTTATCGGCAACCAACTTTCCAATTGCTCCTTTTCCATCTCGAATATTCTGTATCAGTTGATTAATATTTTTGCTTGTTGTATCAACATTTGAAAGAATTCCATTTAGATTTGCACCAAGATTTGTTACCATTTCAGCAACAACATTCAAATTTTTGCTGATTTTAGAAAGAGATGAATCGCCACTTTGTACGACCTTTACTGAAGCGTTATAAAGTCTCGTATCGTTTACAAGCAACCCAATTGTTCCTTTTCCTTCATTCACTTTATTAACAATTTCCGCTAAATCTTCAGTTATTTCTTTTGTAAAAGTCATAATTTCGGTGGTTTGAACAATCATTTGCTGCACATCAAGAGGTTCTTCTGCGAGAATTGTTCCACCATTTTTCACTACTTCATATTCTCTTCTTCCGGGTGAAATGGAAATGTACTTTTGTCCGATAAAACCTTTTGTTTCAATAATTGCCTTGCTATCTAAACGAACAAAATTTTGGGCATCGTAATTAATTTTCATTTTAACTTCAACCAATCCAAGCGAATCGGGCATCAAATTTATTAAACTAACAGAGCCAATTTGATAACCACTTAACATTACAGGAGCACCACTTTTTAAGGTATTTACATTTCTAAAAAATGTTTTTATTTCGATTGATTGTGTGAATAATGATTCCTTGTTGCCAATAACAAAAAGCATTATAATCATCAAAATTGTTCCCAAAAACAGAAATATTCCTAGTCTTGCTCCAGCAAACGATTTAAACATCACTTTCTCCAACATCTTTTAAAATTTTTGCACTAAAGAAATTCCTAATAAACAAGTCGTTCGATTGTTTTATTTCATCAAATAAACCTTCTTTATAAATCTCGCCATCTTTTAAGAAAATTACGCGATCAGCAATAATTTCGGCACAAATTAAATCGTGTGTAACAACAACCGAAGTCATTTTTAGCTGATGTTGTAAAGATAAAATTAATTCACTTATTTCCTTTGAAGTAATTGGATCGAGTCCGGTTGTTGGTTCATCATAAAGAATTATTTCCGGTTCGGTAATTATTGTTCGAGCTAATGCAATTCTTTTTCTCATTCCGCCAGAAAGTTCGGCAGGCATTTTGTCAATTGCCGAAACCAAACCAACAAGTTCAAGCGTTTTGTTAATTTTCTCAATAATTTCTTTTTCAGATAGATTGAATATTTTTTTTAGAGGAAAAGATAGATTTTCGCGAACGGACATTGAATCATACAATGCTCCACTTTGAAAAAGGAAGCCAATCTGTTTTCTAATTTGGGCAATTTCTTTTGCTGAAAGAGAATTTAGATTTTTATTGCGGTAAAAAATATTTCCACTATTTGGTTCTAATAATTTAACAATTAGTTTAAGTAAAACACTTTTTCCAGTTCCGCTTCTGCCAAAAACCACTAAATTTTCGCCTTCATAAACATTAACAGAAACATTTTTTAGTACTTGATTTTCATCAAAATTTTTTGAAACATTTTCGATATTCAACAAAATACTATCCATTATAACATCATTGAGACTTTTACTAAAATCATATCAACAAAAAGGATAAACAATGAAGAAATTACAACCGAAGTTGTTGTAGATCTTCCAACGCCAACGGTTCCGCCTTCTGTTGTGTAACCTTGAAAAGCACCAACTATTCCAACAATAAATCCAAAAAAGAATGTCTTGATAAGTCCAGCAGAAATATCGCTCAAATCAAGGTATGAAGTAACAGAATTAAAAAAATAAACCAAGCTCATTTGTTCTTCTATTAGTAGAGCTAAAAATGAGCCTAATAAACTAATGAAAATCACATAAATTGTAAGAAGTGGTAGAATGAAAGTTGTTGCAATTACACGAGTTACAACCAAAAATTTGAAAGGATTTGTCCCGGAAACTTCCATCGCATCAATCTGTTCAGTTACCTTCATCGAGCCAATTTCTGCTCCGATGCCAGAACTAACTCTTCCGGCAAATAACAATGCGGTTAAAATTGGTGCGAATTCCCGTAAAATTGAAATCCCAACAGAAGCGGGAATAAAATCGGTTGCACCAAAAGGTTCAAGAATAAAATAACTTTGTAAAGCCAACACAAATCCAATAATAATTCCCATTGTGCCAACAATGGGCAAACTTTTTAGCCCAAAATCATACATTTGTTTTTTGGTTTCTTCAATTTCATAAGGAGGAACTAACATTTCTTTGAAGAAATGAATTGTGAAAATTGCCAATCCACTTAAAAGCAAAAAGAAATTCAGCAATTTCTCGGTTAAACTTAAATTCAGACTATATTTAATTTTGGGTAAATTCATTAATATTTTTTAATTAATTAAAGATAACGTTTAAGAAACAAACTAAAAAGCATTTTCAAGATGCTCAATTTGATGTCGATTGTTTTCATACATTACAAAAATAGAATCAAAACGAATTTCTTCGAATGTTAGTGTGTCGGCAAATTCAAATATGAAAGATTCTGCGATTTTTCTGATTTGTTTCTGCTTTTTGGGATCGATAGCAAATTTGATGTCGCCATAATTGTCATTTCTTCTTGTTTTTACTTCTACAAAGACAAGAATATTTTCTTTCACCGCAATTACATCAATCTCGCCGTGAGAAAAACGGTAATTCCTTTGAATAATTCTATAACCTAATTTTTCCAAATAAATAACAGCTTGATTTTCACCAATTAATCCAATTTCTTGATTTCGTTTAACCATTGTCTGAATTGCTTTTTCCTTACAATAATGCAAATTAATCTATAATCTTTCTTAGAAATTTTTTTCTGTGATGTTCTGTAACACCAAATTCCCGAATAGCTTCAATGTGCTGTTTTGTTCCATAACCTTTATTTTTGTGCCAATAGTATTTTGGAAAAATGTCACTTAATTCCGCCATTATTTTGTCTCTTGCAACTTTAGCAAGAATTGACGCAGCAGCAATAACAAAAGATTTTTCATCTCCTTTAACAATGGTTTTAAGCGGTATTTGTGTCTCGAAAATCTGATTTCCATCAACTAATATCAAATCAATTTTGTTAGAACATTTTTCAATTGATTTTTGCATTCCAAATAAACTTGCTCTTAAAATATTCATTTCTTCAATTTTTTGAACAGAAATTACTTCAATTTTGATCTCAACAGCTTTTTCGATTATCAGGTTAAAAAGAAATTCCCTTTTTTTTGCAGAAAGTTGTTTCGAATCGTTAATTCCATCAATAAAAGTATTTTGGGAAAACACAGCACAAGCCGCAACAACCGGACCAGCAAGTGGACCTCGTCCAGCTTCATCTATTCCAGCAAGAAACTGAACATTTTCAGTGTAAAATTGATTGTCGAATTCTTTAAGAGACATAATTAAAATTATTTGTTGAATTAAAAATACTCAAATAAATTGAAATAGTATTTGTTGGCAATTTACGGAATGAACGCATAAATATTGGTTAATATTACACAATTGACTAATTATAAGTTTATATTTCTTTGTCAGTTATTGGCGTTTTGGTAAAATGTTTAATATCAATCAAATTTTTATAAAGAAGATTGTTGATTACAATTTGGCTTAATTATTGCAATAAGCAGGCAAAATTTATGGATTTTATGAAACAAGTTGTTACGATTACAGGCATTCGACCCGATTTTATTAGAATGAGCAAAGTATTTGAAAAACTTGATGCTCATTTTGAACATATTATGCTTCATACTGGGCAGAATTATGATGATGAATTGAGTAAAATATTCTTCGATGAATAGAATATCAGAAAACCAGATTTTACTTTATCTACAGGAAAAAATAGCACATCTCATTATGAGCAACTTTCATATCTTCCAACAGAAATAATTCGTCTGCTACAAAATCAAAAAATTCAACCAGAAATTATTCTTTCCCTTGGCGATTCACATTCGGCGGCTGCAAGTTTGCCATTATTTAAGCAAGGTTATAAAATTGGTCACATCGAAGGCGGAATGCGTTCTTATGATAGAAGAATGCCTGAAGAAGTAAATAGAGTTGTGTGCGATTACTATTCTGATCAAGTTTTTGTTTATACTCCACTTTACAAAGAGCGTTTGCTGAAAGAAAACTTGGCTTCTTCTTCATAAAACTTCGGATTGGCGTTGGGGAATTGAAAAAAAAACATCAATTTGGTATCCGAAAACAACAATTTTTCGTCAGAAAGTCCTCGGTAATTGGTCGACTGTTTTTGAAGAAATTAATGAATTAATGAATTATTGAATAGTAAATGGTAAAATATGAATGAATTGAATGATATAACTCTGGCTTTATCAAAAGGAGAAAATTTTGGTTGGGGAGTTTGCAGTAAATATCTAAAGCATGAAGTTGGTAAAATACACGAACAAACTAAAATTTGGGAATTTACTGAACATGAATCACAAAATTTCAAGAAAGTTCCTGGCAAAGTTTTTCATGCATTAACTGGCGTAGATTTTCAGCCAATTTCAAAAATATGGGGTGATGAAAATTATGGTTACACATTTTTTGAAAATGAACTAAATATAAATTCACTGAAAAACGCAGGGAAATTCACAAAAGTTATTGGTGGTTCGAGTTGGAATCTTGAAAAATTAAAAGAAATTGGAATTGATAATTCAGATTATTTGATTCAAGGAATTGATCCCGAAATATTTTATCCCATTGAAGAAAGAAAAACTGATGAACTTTTTGTGATTTTTTCTGGTGGAAAATTTGAATTGAGAAAAGGACAAGATTTAGTTCTAAAAGCCGTAAAAACTCTTCAACAAAAATATCCAAATATTATTTTAATAAATGCATGGTTCAATATGTGGCCACAATCAATGGAATTATTTCACTATGCACCGAATTTCATTTTTGAAGCGTCTGGCAATTCCTGGCAGGAAATTATGAAGAATCTTTACAAAATAAATGGCTTAAACGAAGAAAAGATTATCACTTTGGATATTGTTCAAAATTCAGTTTTGCGAAATATATATAAAACAACAGACATTGGAATTTTCCCAAATCGTTGTGAAGGTGGAACAAATCTTGTTTTGATGGAATATATGGCTTGCGGAAAACCCGTAATTGGTGCTTATAATTCGGGACAAAAAGATGTGTTGAATTCAGAAAATTCCATTTTAATTAAAGATCACAAACCGTTTAAATTGTACAGCGATAATAAAACTCTTTGGGCAGATTGGAGCGAACCAGATTTAGATGAAATTATTTCCCAATTAGAATTTGCTTACCACAATCGTGAAGAAATTCGCAAAATTGGTAAAAATGCAGGCGAGTTTATGAAGAATTATACTTGGCAAAAATCAGCCGAGAATTTGCTTAAAATTATTAATCACAATTAGAATAAATACTTTGCGGCTAATTAATTAGATTATTTCATAAGTTTTTCGAAGGATTTGACTAAAGTTCGGATTCTCTTTGCGTCCGGAGGATTATTCCAAATTCCATCCTTTTTGATATACGAACCAACAATAAAACCATCTGCTAAATTGTAATATTCTGAAAAATTTGTTGGTGTAATTCCAGAACCAATTAAAATTGGAAGTTTTACTGCTTTACGAACGGAAAGTAATTCAGATGCATCTACTTTTTCGGCGGTTGCTTTGCCTGTTACAATTATTCCGTCGGCAATAAAAAATTCTGCGGCTTTTGCTGTTTCGTCTATTGAAATATCATTTGTAATTGAATGAGAACTATGCTTCTTTTTAATATCAACAAAAACAGAAATATTTTCGCCGCCAATTTGTCTTCGGTATCGTAATAATTCTCCAGCATCAGAATTGAATAAACCTTCATCAGCCACGTGCGAAAAAACAAATCCTTCAGCTCGAATAAAATCAATTCCCGCAGAATTAGCAGCTGCAATTGCCGATTTATTAGCGCCTGCTAAAATTTGTAAACCAATAGAAAGTTTGGTTTCATTTTTAACTTCATAGCATATTATGGAAAGTAAAGTTGATATTTCATCGCCCACCGTTCTGTTTAAATATGGAATATCGTGCATGTTTTCGATTATAATACCATCAATTCCGTTGTTTTTTAATAAAACTGCTTCTTTTTTGGCTTGCGAAATTATTTCTTTAACCGAAAGATTATTCTTTGGAGTTCCAGGCAGAGCTTGTGTGTGAATCATTCCAAAAAGTTTTTTTGAATCAAATTTTACAGACATTACCTACCATCTTCTTTGAAAAATGATGAATTATATTTTAAGTATCTCAAAAAGAAATAAATTAAAATACTTGCAATTGCGGGATAAAACCATGTTGAAGTGTTTATGTTGATTGAAAGATTTTTAGCTACTTTTCCAACAATTTCAAACAAGTAGAAAATAACGAAAATTCCAACAATGCCATTTTTTTCTTTTTTTATTACTTTTTTCCAACTAAATGGCAAACTTGGTTTTTTTAAATTTTTGAATGAAGGAAAAAAGGCTGGAGTTTTTACCGCCCAAGTAGTGTAAATTTCACCAAATTTCTCGCGAAGAAATTCTTCTTCAGCAAACATTATTCTTTCGTAGTAAACCCAATATAAAAAGGTAAATGCCATAGCAAACCAGAAGTTTTCGGTTAGCATTGCAACGCCCAACCACATAAAATAATTCCCAATATAAAGTGGGTGGCGAACGATGGAATAAATTCCCGTTTGATTAACTTCGCTTGCTACTTGTGTTGCGGTATTTCTGCCAGAAGTTCCATCAGGAGTGTAGCCGACAGTATAAGCTCGAATAATTTGTCCGATAACCGAAACTAACAGAGCAATTATTTCATATTGAAATCGTGTAAAAGGTGAATATCTTGGAAAATTAAAATATTGATAGTACGCATGTGCAATTAAAGCAATTACCAAAAAAATAATTGGTAGCGAACTTCGATGTTTGAATAAAATATTTCCATAGGATTGGAATTCTTCTCTTAATGGCATAAATTTTCCGTTTATTAAGTTCAGTAAAGTTTTTTCTTATCTCTAAATTGCAAAAGAAATTTAGAAATATTTTAGTTTGTAATTAAAAATGTCTTCATCAAAACAAAAATGTTTTTAATTATTTTTTACTGTATTTGCTTTCAAGAAAAGAAGTTACTTTTTGGAAAGCATCGTCAACATTATCGCAAAAATCAAAAAGTTTCATATCAGTTTTTTTAATTGTTCCAGCTTGAATTAATGTTTCGAAATTTAGAACATTTTTCCAAAAATCACTTCCGTAAACAATAATTTTTATTTCTCTCTTAATTTTTTCTGTTTGAATTAATGTTAGCACTTCAAAAAGTTCATCCAAAGTCCCAAAACCACCTGGAAAAACGATTAATGCTTTTGCCATATAAACAAGCCAAAATTTTCTGATGAAGAAATAATGGAATTCAAATGCTAAATTTGTGTCAACCCAATCGTTTACATATTGTTCAAACGGCAGACTGATATTCATACCAATCGATTTGCCTTTTGCTTCTTTTGCCCCGCGATTTGCGGCTTCCATAATTCCAGGACCGCCACCACTTGCAACAATAAAATTACGATTTATTGTTTTCTGGGAATTTGACCAGATTGTTAATTTTTTTGCAAGTTCGCGTGCATCTTCATAATAACGAGAAAGCTCAAGCGCTTTTTCAGCTTCATTAATTTTTGTTTGATGTGATTTCGATTCATTCTTAATTTTCTTTAAATCACTCAAAGTTTTTTTTGAATCTTGTTCCGATTTTATTCTTGCAGAACCAAAAAAAACAAATGTATCTGTAATATTATTTTCCCGAAACACTTTTTCGGGTTGAATAAATTCGCTCAGTACTCTTATTTCGCGAGCTTCATGCGATGTTAGAAACGCAAAGTCTTTGTAAGCTTTTGTAGCTTTTATTTTCTTTTTCATTAATTTTCATTGTTTTTTAGAAAAAAGGGAAAGCAATTTAACAGATTTTATGTAACTTGCAATAAAATCTTATATAATTCTAATTGTCAGCCATTTACATCTACAGCAACAAAGGTAATCGAACTAATAATGAATTTTGAAACAGACTACAAGAAAATTCCAGAATTTGATAATTTATTAAATCCAACTATAAAGCCAATTACAGCTGGAATTATCGGAGTTATTTTCGTTGCTGTAGCTTTCCAATTATTTGGAAGTTTAATAACGCTTGCAATTTTTGGTTTTGATATTAATAAAATCGACAATAATTCTATAAGATTATTAACAATGGCGTCGCAATTCTTGTTCATTCTTTTGCCAGCTTTATTAATAACAAAGTTTGTATATACCGACATTTCAACAATTCTTCGTGTTCGCCGATTCCCAACATTAAAAGAAATTTTCCTTTCAATATTAGGATTGATTTTTGTCGTTCCGATTGCTCAATTAGTACTTTCGTTGTATGTTTATCTAATTTCCGAATTATCAAAAGTTAGTACAATTATATTAAGTTTTAAGAAAAGTTTAGATTTTCTTGATAAAATGATATCCGAAGGTTATAGCGGACTTTTAACACCAAATAATCCTATTGAAGTTATTCTTATAGTTTTTGTCGTTTCAGTAACACCTGCAATTTGCGAAGAAGTTTTCTTCCGCGGTTATGTTCAAAAAAGCTTTGAATTAAGATTGAAACCTTATTGGGCAATTGCGCTAACTTCTTTATTTTTTGCAATTTATCATTTTAATCCATATGGTGTTCCGCCACTTTTTATTTTATCATTTTATTTCGGTTACATTGCATATAAAAGCCGAACACTTTTCTTAACTATAATTCTGCACTTTATTAATAATATTTTTTCAACACTAATGTTTATGTTTTTGGGAGAAGAATTTACTTCATATAGCGAATTGGGGAATTTTGATTTAAATACAACTTTAGCACAATTGGGAATTGTAGTTTTTTTGATGGTTTTGGTGTTAATTGCAATTAATAGAAATTACCGAAAAATGGAGGAAAAATGATTTGTCCGAAGTGTGAAAATGAATATGCAAATAATGTTGAAATTTGTCCAATATGTTTGCAAGAATTAATAAGCGAAGATGCTTTTGAACTTCTTTTTTTAAGAAAAACTAATTGGGTTGTTGTTTATATTACAAGCGAAATCATCCAAGCAACAATGATAAAAGATATTCTTGAAAACGAAGGAATAAATGCCATTATTTTGAATGAACAATCTAGTAGTTTCCCAATTCCGGGAGATTTATCTATAATTAAAATTAAAGTAAGAGAAGAAGATTCCGACAACGCAATGAAATTAATTGATCAAATGATAAACGAATAGGATAATATGGAATTAAGCAACAGATTTATTAGAATATTAGTCGCCGTTATAGCAATTCCCTTTCTAATTTTTGCAAGTTATTACGGAAAATGGGTTTTTCTTATATTTGTAATGATAATTGCACTTTTCGCTTTTTCTGAATTTTCAAAAATGGTTGAAAAAAAGGGAATTTATGTAGCCAAGCATTTAGGATTGGTGATTGTTAACACACTTGTTCTAAATACATATTTCAAATATGTTGAACCAGAAACTATCATTCTTGCCTCAGTAATAATAGTGATTCTATTTGAACTTTTTAGAAATAACGGTTCGGCAATTCAAAATATTGGAGCGACGTTACTTGCAATTTTTTATCCCGGATTGCTTACAACTACACTTATTCAAATTCGTGAATTTTATGGGACTTTTTTTTACGAACAAGGTGGATTGTTGATTATTTCAATTTTAGTTACACTTTGGGTAATTGATTCGGCTGCATATTTTATTGGAACTGCAATCGGAAAACACCGTTTATTTGTACGAGTAAGCCCAAAAAAAAGTTGGGAAGGAGCAGTCGCTGGATTTGTTTTCGGAATTATTTCAATTATAGTCTTACGTGAATATCTTATTACTTTTCTATCAATAAAAGATTCATTAATTATTGGCGTGATAATCGGGATTTTTGGTCAAATTGGCGATTTGTCTGAAAGTCTGATGAAAAGAGATGCCGATGTTAAAGATTCGTCAAATATAATACCAGGACACGGTGGAATTTTTGATAGATTTGATTCCTTGATTTTTGCTTCGCCTTTTGTATTAATTTATCTTAAACATTTTGCTAACTAAATATTTAATTAGAATTTATATTAAATCTAAAATAAATTACAAGTAATGAAGAGATTGCTGCTGCTTTGCTTGAAAAAGTATTTTTAATAATTTGGAAGAAAACCGCAATTTTACTCAACGAAGCCGATAATCCTTATTCAATGTTGATTGCTTTGGCAAGAAACCGAGCTGTTGATAGCCTCCCGTAGAAATCGAAATTCCCTTTCCTCTTCAACTTATTATGATAATGAATATGAAGATAAATTTATCATACCCAATTCAAACCGTTCGCAGCAAAATTAATTCGGCATTATATAATCTTCGTGATAAGAAAAAATTCTTCAATTTTGGACAATAAGTAAAGGACAATCTTTTTCAATTGGAATTATTCAGCCAGCAAACAATCAAAATTTTTATGATTTATCTGAAATTCCATTAATTCCTTTTGAAGAAATTGAGCTTTTTAGGGCAACCATCGAACCAAAATCATGCTCTGAATTTCCAACTGGAAAAACCATCTATTTCGGCACTTTTTAATACTTTCCCTTATTTTATCTCAAAAAAAAGTCCGAAAACAAACTAATTCATTTTCGGACTTAATTAAATATCTAACTGCGATTACTTTTTCAATTTTAACTCATTTGTTTTCAACTTTCTTTTTACATCAACATCACGACCTATCTTAAAGGAAGAAATCATATCTTTTAGATTTTCTGTTAATCTCATTAAATCTTCAGATGCATGAGCAATTTGGTGAATTCCAGAAGCTGTTTCCTGTGCAACATTATTTATCACTTCCATATTATGTGCAATTTCTCTTGCTGTAGAAGATTCTTCTTCGCTTGCGGTTGCTAATTGAGCAATTTCATTTTCAACTTTTTCTGTACCACCCAAAATTTCGTTAAGTGCAATTTCAACTTCTTCGGTTTTAATTTTTCCAACATTTACTGATTCGTTGGCAGAATCAACAGAATTATTTGCTTGCGCACTTTCTTTTTGAATTTCAACTATCATTTCGCCAATTTCTTTTGTAGCTTTTATAGTTCTTTCGGCAAGTTTTCTTACTTCATCAAACATTTGTACTAAATTTGTTTTCATTGCTAATAATGCTTCAGCAAGTTGACCAATTTCATTTCTTGATTTAACTAAAATAGTTGCATCAAAATTTCCGTTTTTGATATCAGTGGCAAAATTAGCACTTTTTGAAATTGGAGTTGTAATATTTCTTGTAATCCATAAAGCAGCTAGGAGAAGAAAAATTCCTACAAATACCGTTGTAAATATTCCAACTTTTCTTAAACTGCTATACTTACTTTCATAAACAGCAGTTAGATCTTCATTTATTACAATATATCCAATTTGTTTTCCATCAAAATCTTTCATTGGGATATAAAAAAACGAAAACATTTTGCCGTTTCGTTCTACTATATGTATGCTATCAGAAGGCGGATATTTGGCAATTATTTCTTGTAAATCTTCTGTTGGTTCGTAGATAAAAATGTATTCTCCAATTTCTTTATCAGTTTCTTGCTTTTTGAATTCAGCATTTTTGACTAAATCTGTTTTAAGTCCGATAGAATAATCGACATTAAATTCTTCAGCAATTGATTTAAGCAGCCCTTCTAATTCTACTCCAAATTCAATAGAACCGTAATGAATTTCATTAATAATTACTGGATAAACAATTCTAATTCCAGGACCAAATTTTCCTATTTCCAAACCTGTAATTTGTTTTTTAGTTGCATTACATCTAACAACCGTTTGCCTGAACGAAGATAAATCATCGCCAAATTTTGCTGGTTGATGTAATCGTAAAAAGGAATGGTTATCTGGAGTGTGGAATTGAAATTGAACAATTCCCTGTTTTTTCAACTTTGTTTCGTAATCTTCAAGCAATTCCGAAATTAAGGCATCTCTATCCCTTTCTGAAAATGCTCTCATAACGGTTTTGTTTCCCATTATCATTTCTAATGATCTATTTAATAACCCAATTCTTTGGCTTAATCGATCTTCATAATTCATTTCAATTGCTTTTTTGTCTTTAGCAACTGAAATTTGAAGATTCTCTTTCAAAATCTGACTGAAAATCCATACTATTGATAATACCAATACGCTAACGCCAAGAACTAAGCCAATAATTATCTGCGTCTTTAATGATGTCATTATTCTTTTTAACATTAAAATCTCATATTTTTTTATTGGTTTTTAGATTTTCAGAAAAATCATATGAAAGTTTAGATATTTATGAATATTCTATTATTAATTGTAAGTTAATAAACAATTGGATTAAAATAAGATAAAAACATCTTTGATATTTAGTCCTGAAGCCTTAATTTTGGAGCAAAAATTTTGAGAAAAGCATTAATAGTTACTGAAATGAAATATTCAAAAAATCAAACAAAAATCCCCAAATTTGTTTTACAAAATCTAATTATAGGAGGCTTTTGATGAGCTGGTTGTCAAGAAGTTTTAAAACTTCTATCGGTCAAAAATTAGTGATGACAATTACAGGTCTATTACTCTTTTTCTTTCTGTTTGTTCATCTTGCAGGTAATTTTACTATTTGGGGAGGCGAAGCATTTTTTACTCGATATGTTTCAACTCTCGAATCACTTGGTAATTTTACTCACTTTATTGAAGTTGGATTAGCTCTACTTTTTATTGTTCATATCTTTTTTGGTTTACGTCTTGCATTGCAAAATGCAGAAAAAAGACCAATACAATATAAAGTATACGAATCTAACAATCTTATTGATTTCAGTGCCAGATACACATGGCAAACCGGAGTCTTAATTTTAGTTTTTCTAGTTGTTCACTTAATCACATTTTGGTACTTGTATAAATTTGGTGGCGAAGGTCGCGAGTTGTTTGAAATTGTTACAACTTGGTTTGCAAATCCTCTTTACTCGCTATTTTATATTATAATTATGATTGCACTTGGAATTCATCTTCAACACGGATTTCAAAGTGCATTTCAAACATTGGGGTGGACACACCCAAAATTCACACCAATTATTGAAAAATTAGGTACTTTTATCGCTTGGTTATTCGGATTAGGTTTTTCTCTAATTCCAATTTATTTTTATTTCAGTGCAATAGGAGGCAACTAATGATTAAATTAGATGCAAAAATTCCGGAAGGACATATTTCGCAAAAGTGGACAAATCACAAATTCAATATGAAACTTGTGAATCCATCAAATAAAAGGAAATATGATGTAATTGTTGTTGGTACAGGATTAGCTGGAGCTTCCGCAGCCGCAACTTTAGCCGAACTTGGCTATAAAGTAAAAGCGTTTACTTTTCACGATAGCCCACGAAGAGCACATTCAATAGCTGCACAGGGTGGAATTAACGCTTCGAAAAATTACCAAAATGATGGCGATTCCGATTTTAGACTTTTCTACGACACAATTAAAGGCGGAGATTTCCGTTCCCGCGAAGCAAATACATACAGATTAGCTGAAGTAAGCGGAAATATCATTGATCAAGCTGTTGCTCAGGGAGTTCCGTTTGCACGTGAATATGGTGGAACTTTAGCCAATCGTTCATTCGGTGGTGCTCAAGTTTCAAGAACTTTTTATGCACGCGGTGAAACAGGACAACAACTTCTTCTTGGTGCTTATTCTTCACTTTCTCGTCAAATTGGTTTAAAAACTGTTGAAATGTACACACACCGCGAAATGCTTGACGTTGTAATTGTAGATGGACAAGCTAAAGGAATTATTGTTCGAAATCTTTTAACTGGCGAAACCGAAAGATATTCCGCACAAGCAGTAATTTTAGCTACTGGTGGTTATTCCAGAGTGTTCTATCTTTCAACAAGTGCAATGAATTCTAATGCAACAGCGGTTTGGCGAGCTCACAAAAAAGGTGCTGCTTTTGCAAATCCTTGCTACACTCAAATTCACCCAACAAGTTTACCAATTCACGGAGAATTACAATCCAAACGAGTTTTGATGAGCGAAAGTTTGCGTAACGATGGACGAATTTGGGTATCGAAGCAAAAAAATGATATGCGTGAAGCAACTGACATTCCAGAATTAGAGCGAGATTACTATCTCGAAAGAAAATATCCTTCGTTCGGAAATCTTTCCCCACGTGATATTTCTTCCAGAAGTGCAAAAGAAGCTTGCGATGAAGGTCGCGGAGTAAAAGGCAATAATTCCGTTTATCTCGATTTTAGTAATGCAATCAACAGACTTGGCGAAAACGTAATTCGCGAACGTTATGGAAATTTGTTCGATATGTACCAAAATATCACAGGCGAAAATCCATACAAAATTCCTATGCAAATTTATCCAGCTCCACATTACACAATGGGTGGATTGTGGGTTGATTATAATTTGATGAGCAATGTTCCAGGACTATTTGTTTTAGGCGAAGCAAATTTTTCAGATCACGGAGCAAACCGACTTGGAGCTTCGGCACTTATGCAAGGTTTGGCTGATGGTTATTTTGTAATTCCCTACACACTTGGAAATTATTTTAGCACTGAAAAACCAGCTAAAGTTACAATCGAACATCCTGCGTTCGTTGAATCAGAAAATGCAGTGAAAGAACAAGTTATACAACTTATGTCAATTAAAGGAAAGCAAACTGTTGATAGTATCCACAAACGACTTGGTCAGATTATGTGGGACAAAGTAGGTATGGAAAGAAACGAAAAAGGCTTAAAAGAAGCAATTTCCGAAATTTCAGCTTTACGAGAAGAATTCTGGAAAGATGTAAATGTGGTTGGGCAAGATAAAGATCTTAACCAAACACTTGAGCGAGCCGGAAGAGTTGCTGATTTTCTTGAACTTGGTGAACTAATGGCAATTGATGCGTTAAACAGAAACGAATCTTGCGGTGGTCATTTTAGAGAAGAATATCAAACCGAAGAAGGCGAAGCATTAAGAAATGATGAAGAATATGCTTCCGTTTCTGCGTGGGATTTCAAAAATGTTGGACAATGGGAATTGAATAAAGAACCACTTGCCTTTGAATATGTAAAATTAGCAACAAGGAGCTACAAGTAATGGAAAATCATAATATCAATTTAACTTTGAATATTTGGAGACAAGAAAATCCATCTACTGAAGGTAGATTCGATGAATTTAAGGTTTCTACTTCGCCAGATGCTTCTATTCTCGAAATGTTAGATGAACTAAATAATACTTTAGAAGCAAAAGGCGAAAGACCAATTGCATTTGAAAGTGATTGCCGTGAAGGAATTTGCGGAACTTGTGGTGTTGTTGTTAACGGACATCCACACGGACCTTTGCCTAAAATTGCTACATGCCAATTGCATATGCGAACATTCAAAAATGGTGAAAATCTATATATTGAACCATTCCGCGCAAAAGCTTATAATATCATTAAAGATTTAATTGTCGATCGCTCACCTTTGGATAAAATTATTCAATCTGGTGGTTTCATTTCTATTAATACAGGAAGTGCCCCAGACGCAAACATTCATCCAATCTCTAAAGAAACGGCTACTATTGCTATTGAAGCGGCTGAATGCATTGGTTGTGGAGCTTGCGTTGCTGCTTGTAAGAATGCTTCTGCAATGCTATTTGTAAGCGCCAAAGTTTCACAATTTGCAGTTCTTCCTCAAGGTCAACTAGAACGATATGATAGAGTTCAAGCAATGGTTAATACAATGGATGAAATGGGATTTGGTAGTTGCACAAATACTTATGCTTGCGAAGCTGAATGTCCAAAAGGTGTTTCAATTACAAATATTGCGCGAATGAATCGAGATTTCTTGAATGCTAAAATTAGTTCGCACGCTTTACATTTTTGATAATTATTTCAAAAAGATTTAAAATTAAAAAGACGGAGAAATTTCCGTCTTTTTTTATTTTAAATTTTAGTTGAGAATTTGTAAACTATTTTGCCATTAAACAAGAAATGGCTGCAGTATTTACAATATCTTCTACACTACAACCACGACTTAAATCGAACAAAGGTTTTTTCAAGCCCTGAACAATTGGTCCAACTGCAATTGCTCCACCAAGTCTTTCGGCAATTTTGTAGCCGATATTTCCAGAATTCAAGTCTGGAAAAGCTAGCACATTTGCTCTTCCAGCAACAGAACTTTGTGGTGCTTTGCGTTTACCGATGGAATCGATAATTGCAGCATCAAATTGCAATTCACCATCGAGCGATAAATCTGGACGTTTTTGTTTCGCTATTTTTGTAGCTTCCAAAACTTTGTCAACCAATTCGTGTTTGGCGCTTCCCATTGTTGAAAACGACAACATTGCAACATGTGGTTCTTCGCCAGTTAGAATTTTGTGATTATCGGCTGTAGTTATTGCAATATCAGCCAATTGTTGCGCATTTGGATTTGGCACAACTGCACAATCGGCAAAACTAAAAACTCGTTCTGGAAAAATCATCAAAAAGAAGCTTGAAACAATCGAAATTCCTTCGTCCATTCCAACAACCTGAAAAGCAGCCCGCAGAACATCTCCGGTTGATGCAGTTGAACCAGCAACAGAACTTTGTGCCATATTTTCGCGAACTAACATTGCCCCAAAAAACAAGTCTTTTTTCATTGTCGCTTTTGCTTCTTCGTAAGTAATTCCTTTGCTTTTTCTTAAATTGAAAAAGTAATTGGCAAAATCATTTGTTAATTCAGATTTTTCGGGGTTGTATATTCTTAATCCGTTTAATGTTAAATTTAATTCATTTGCTTTTGCATAGATTTTTTCTTCATTCCCAATTGTAATAACTGATGCAAAACCTTCCGCGATTATCATTTCAGCAGCTTTCAAAACTCTTTCATCGTGACTTTCGGGTAGAACCACAATTCTTTTTTGTGTTTTTGCTTTTGCTCTAATATCTTTTAATAATTGTACTTCTGACATATTTTCCTCTAAATTAAATAAGATTTACATATCAAAAATAACTTTTTAGAAGTTAATCTGTTGCTGAATATTTGTGAAATCTATTAAAATAATGTGAATTTCAAATTTGTTTCATATAATAAAAAACCCGCTAGATTTTGCGGGTTAATTTGCTTGTAATTTAGTTTAATTTTTTATTCTGGATTTGAGCTTACTTCAAGTAATTTGCCCCATTTCTGAAGTAGTTCGAAGGAAAATATTCCATAATCGTAGCCATCTTTCCAGGTAATTTGAATTGCGTAGTTTCCTATCAAATCAATTTTTGCAATTTCATATTTACCAATTCTATCTGGACCTTTTGGCGGGGCGGGTATTGTTTTCCATAATATATGTTCGCCTTTATTTTGTGCATCTGGCGATTCATCACGCAAAAAATTAAGAGGAAAATTATGAACAACTGAATTTTCCCAAGTAATTTGCAATTCGTTTGTTTCTTTGTTTAAATTAATTTTAATTGGTTGCATTTTTACCTTATTTGTAATCTGTATTTGTGTTGAACATTAAAAAAGATAAAATATCTGTGTAAAGTTCAATTGTTTTGTTAACATTTGTTCCTGCTCCGTGACCAGCTTTTGTCTCAATGCGAATTAATGTGGGATTTTTTCCTTGATTCATTTCTTGTAAAGTAGCAGCATACTTAAATGAATGTGCAGGAAAAACGCGGTCATCGTGATCGGCGGTTGTAACCATAATTGCGGGATAATTGTCAATTTTCTTCAGATTGTGAAGAGGAGAAATGTTGATTAAATAATTAAATTCTTCTGGAACTTCACTTGAACCAAATTCTGGAACCCACGCCCAACCGATTGTAAAATTTTGAAATCGCAATAAATCCATAACTCCAACCATAGGAAATGCAACTTTTGCTAAATCTGGTCTTTGATTTACAATAACACCCATCAACAATCCACCATTTGAACCACCTTGAATTGCCAATTTTTCTGATGAAGTATAACCTTCTTTAATCAGATATTCACCAGCTGAAATAAAATCATCATAAGCTATTTGTCGATTTTCTTTCATAGCGGCTTTATGCCAAGTTTCGCCATATTCACCACCACCACGAATATTTGCCAAAGCGTAAATTCCACCCTGTTCTAAAAGAGGTAAATATGTTACAGAAAAACTTGGTGTTAACGAAATATTGAAACCACCATAAGCATAAAGCAAAGTTGGATTATTTCCATCTAATTTAATTCCCTTTTTATAAGTAATAAAAAGTGGGATTTTTGTGCCATCTTTACTTGTATAAAAAACTTGTTTTGTTTCGTAATCATCTGGATTAAACTTTAATTCCGATTTTCTAAATAGAGAAGATTCGTTTTTTGCGATATCGTATTTATAGATTGTTGGTGGGTAAGTAAATGAAGTAAATGTGTAAAAAACTTCAGAATCTGTTTGTTTTCCGTCAAACCCGAATGCAGTTCCTACTCCCGGAAGTATAATTTCGCTCTCCAATTTCCCATTTGTGCTGTAAACATAAACTTTGGTATTTGCATCTTTTAGATAAGCAACAATCAATTTTCCATTTACAAATGAAACAGAACTAATGGGATTTTCAGTCTCGGGAATTATTGTTTGCCAATTTGATTTATCGGGTTTTTCAGGATTCACCAATACAATTTTATAATTGGGGGCTTTATAATTTGTTTGAATTATCAAATTTTCTTCCCAATTATCTATAACCGAATATTCAGCTTCAAGTTCACCGAAAATTGTTTTAATTGGTAACTTTTTGGATAAATCTTTGTAAAACAATAAATTGTAATCAGATGAACCTTCCCAACCAGAAATAACTAAAAACTTTTCGTTGTCGGTTACCGAACCAGAAAAACCTCTTTTGGGATTCATCTTATCTTCCATAACTAAAATATCTTCAGATTGTTTTGTCCCAACTTTGTGATAATACAATTTCTGAAATTCATTAGCCGCTTTAAGTTTTTCTTCATCAGACGGTTCATCATAGCGACTGTAGAAAAATCCATCTTCAAACCACGACATTCCAGAAAATTTCACCCACTCTATTTTATCTGATAATAGTTCTCTACTTGCAACATCAATTACAAATACATCTCTCCAATCAGATCCACCTTTTGAAATTGCGTATGCAGCAAATTTATTATTTTTAGAAAAAGAAAGTTCCGCTAAACTAACCGAAGCGTCAGCAGAAAATTGATTTGGGTCTAAAAACACTTCGGAATTTCCATCTAATCCTTTTTGGCGATACAAAATTGAGAAATTTTGCAAACCATCATTTTTATAAAAATAATAATAATCACCTTCTTTTGAAGGAGCAGAAAATCTTTCATAATTGAATAATTCTGTTAATCTGTTTTGGATTTTCTCGCGAAATGGAATTTTTGCTAAATAATTATCCGTAATTTGGTTCTCGGCAGAAATCCAATCTTGAGTTTCCTGTGAATTCAAATCTTCCATCCATCTGTATGGGTCTGAAATTTGTTTCCCGTGATAATTATCTACAACATCTCTTTTTTGGGGAGTTGGATACTTAATTTGTGCGTTCATTGAAATTAAAGTTGCTAAAAAAATAATTAATAAATATTTCATTTGATAACCTTTTTTATTTGTTGGCATTACAAAAATAAAAGACGGAAGTATAAAAATATAGTTTTATAGGAAAAATTCTTTTGTTTAGGCGAATAGTTTTTAAAACTTAAACTGCTTTTGTCTTTATGTTTTAATCTTGAAAATCCAATAATCTTGTAAATCTTGATTCAGATATTTTTCACTTTTAATTCTTTGCTGTTTTCTGTTCACTGTTTTTCATAAGCAGATGCCCGACAGAAGAATTCAAGCATGACGAATAAAATAAACGACAAGAACTTATGTAACAATATTTCTAATAATTCAACCAATCTTTAGAAATGATTAAACAGATTTTATGGATTTTTGCGTTTGTTCTTTATTAGAATAAATAAATCAAAACTTAATTTGAGCAGGAAAATCATTCCGAAAATTAGCTGTAAAAGAAAGACTTCTTGTAATGAAGAATCATAAAATGTAATAAAATAAATTGCAGAAAAAAGTAACATTCCTGCAAAGATTAAATCAACATTTGTTGATGATTTAATTTTTAGGTTTTGAACTAGAGAATAAGCTATCAAACTTGAAATTAATCCAATTGAAATTCCGAATAGAATATCCGAAGGCCAATGTGCCCCAACTGCAATTCGTGAAAAGCCAACTAATAATCCCAAATTCAATAATATAATTTTGATTTTTGCAGATTTTAAATACAAACCAAGAATTCCAACTAATGTAAAAATTGTAGCCGTGTGCCCCGATGGAAATGCCCGTTTTTTTAGCATTGGTCCAATAATATTAAAAGAGTTAATATCTAAAACGCCTGCTGGACGTGGAACATCAAAATAAGATTTCAGAAAATTTACAAGTAAAAGAGTTATTAAACCAGCAAAAAAACCGCTCCAAAGAACTTGCATATTTTTTCTTACAAAAAACGACAACACAAGAAAAACAAATAATCCATCACCCAAAAAAGTAATGTTTGCCCAAATCCATTTCGGAAATAATAACGAGATTGAGTTAAAAGAAATAAAAATTTCGGTATTTGCTTGTGTTTTTATCAATTCAAATGCCGCAACAGCTAGAGCAAACGCTAGTCCAAAATAGATTTTTTTAATATTTTCCATCACTATTAATAATTAATTTGTATTACTACTAAGTTACGTAAACACCCAATTTCAAATTCCAATAATGAAAAAATTATCAACTATTCTTGCTTTCTATTTAGAAATAATAAAGATATTTGATTTTCAATGTAGCATCTCTTTCTACTACGTGCATTTTGTTTGGCATTAAATTATCAAATTCATCACGTTGTTCGGTTCTGTCTTGTAATTCACTATAAGAAAAATAAACCCAACTTTTAGGCGAAAAATTATATCCGAAATAAACGCCAAACAACCAGTGGTCAGCCTGTTGAGTTGAATTGAAAAACAGATTATCTACAAATAATCTAATTTTCATATAGTTTATTGGAGAAATTGACAAAAAAGGACGAGTATTTATGGTAAGCTCTTCTGTTTCATTGTCTTGATTACCTTCCCACCAAATATTTACTGAAGAGCCAACATTTAACCAATGAAATAAATAATAATTATAACTTGTGTTAAACCACGAAAATGGTGCATATTGTTCTCTCGCAAAATTATATAAACGGGAATAGCCATAACTTGCATTAAGCGACCAAGTTGGCGAAGTATTAAAATAAAAGAAGTTGCGGAGTTCTAAAAAATTATAGATAACGTTTTCATCTTTCGATTTTCCATAAATTCCTTCCATTTCAAAACCCCAAAGTTTCTTAAAATCAATGTGCATTCCCGCCAATAGTCCTTTGTCAATGTAGTCATCAAATTTTTCGTGGTTCAAATAACCGCCGAACCAAGTATCAATTGATTTGATTTCACCATTTTCAAAATACCATCTTGGTCCGCTTGCAAAAACAATTTTCGACGAACCTTTCCACGGAACATAACCGATTTGATCCACATTAAAATTTTCACCAATATATCGAACCTCTAGTAAAGTTACCCAATTGTTAGTAAAGTTAGTAAATCCCGCAGAAAATGCATAATCCGAAGTTGTGTCAGTATAAGATTTTGCAAACTGATACCCAAGTTGCAAATCACCATTTCTGTAAGAACCATCAATATCTAAAACAGCATTTACGCTTTCTGATGTCCATTTTCCAACGAACATTCCACCTAATGTAGAATTTGTGAATATTTTTTTCTTTAATCTAACATTACTAAAAATTGCGTCAGATTCGTTGTAATTATCGCCATCAAGCGACCAATTTGTCGAGCCGGTTGTTGCAACCAAACCGCCATATTCAAAGTCGCCGATTCTACCAAATATTTTCCCACCAAAATTCAACGGAACTTCATCGCCATTTGGTAGTTTTTTTCCTATTCTACGACTGTAAAATAATTCCAAATCGTCAAAACTCCCTGTTGCTTCTGGTCTGAAAACGCCCGTTCCTTCTATAAAAAAATTTCTTTGTTCTGAAAAATATGTTTCGTACCGCGAAACATTTAGTTTGAAAGGATCAGCTTCAATTTGTGCAAAATCTGGATTTAAAGTAACCGCCAATGTTAATTGCGGAGAAGGATTGTAAAAAACATCTAAACCAACATGAGGATTTGATTCATATTTATTGTTTTCAAGCATTTTTGTGTTTATTAATGCGACGGGATAAAATTCTAAATTCATTCCTTGTGAACCGGGAAGAGGATCTTCAAAAATCATTTTTCCAAAATTTGAAACACGCATTCCAGAATGTTGATCGTATTTTGCCCAATAAATATCTTGCGAAATTGCTGGAATCCATCTATCAAAATCTAATCCCCATTCTTTTGCGGATTTATCATAACGAATT
The DNA here is from genome assembly GCA_020726285.1 of Melioribacter roseus. Lineage (GTDB taxonomy): Bacteria > Bacteroidota > Ignavibacteria > Ignavibacteriales > Melioribacteraceae > WGAL01. Next base: position 84 of record DYSW01000016.1, on the reverse strand, counting down.
GAATTAAATGGAATTTTCATTTCAATTACAAACCCCCAATCATATTTTTCTGACTTTCCCCACCAAATTCCATCCCAACTATAA
>DYSW01000101.1 GCA_020726285.1 Melioribacter roseus | reverse complement strand
CTTGGAAAAAATCATTTTCTCCAATCGCTTGCATAAGTTCTAAGGTTGCTGCTTCCAATAAAAGAAAGTTGACAATTTCAAACTCTTGCATGTTGTGCAGCGATTTTGGTATTCTGGGATTACAATTATCAAGTATTAATCTTGAAAAATGTATTTCATCATATTTTGGTTTGTTTTTCATTTCTAAAATTTATTTAATAATTATATCCCCATTTTTTCAAATGAAATGATAACGATTCAAAGGAAGGGTAAAACCTTTCATCATCGGGCAAAAAAATTCTCATGTTCTCAAATTGCTTAATATTATATGATGTTCTGTTTGGTTCTGAAAAATTACCATTTATCAATACTCGATAATCCTTGCTAATTGAAATTAGTCCCCTATCAAATGCACGATGCAAATTTGGACATAAGGCTATTCCGTTGCTAATAGTATCATTATAACTTTCCGAAAACGGAATGATATGGCAAGCATCTATCATTGAAATATTCTCAATTGCATCAATACGCATCCCGGAAATGCAACAAGTATTATTATATATTTTGGGTATTTCTCGTTTAAAAATATTGCTTCTAATATAGATTTCTTCTTCGTACTGCTCCGAATTTAATTCTTCTCTTATTTTTAAAATTCTTTTTTGATAATTTTCAAATGGTTCTTCTACAATCTGATTTTTAATATCTGTAATATAATTATTACCAGAATTGTAGAATTTTGACTTTGTTTCCGGAAAGTATTTATCAAGTAAAAAATACAATAAAACATTTAAATCTTCCTTATTTTGAAGCAAATTGAACAATTCAATATCAATAATAGCATGTTTTATTGCAGTTTTCAAATTTGCAAAACTTCTCATTGAACTTTTTGATTTTACCCAGATTTCACAACCTGGGTTTGGTACAAGATTCCAAAAAGGTTCTGTACTCATATGATAAAACGGAAGTGTAAATAAGCAAGTGTGATTTGAAGTAACCAAGGCAGCCCAATTGCTTTTAAACAATCCAACTAATTCAGGAAGAATTGCAATTTGATTTGTTTTATATATATTTTGTTGGAACGATTGTATAAGGCTAATCAATAAAATAGGTTTATGTGGAGCACCTCCATTTTTAAAATCTCTTCGGAGTTTTTCGAAGAGTGAACAATAATATTTTAAATCTTTAAGCATAGAGGTACTTTTCAATAACTCTTTCCATATCATCTTTTAAACCTCTTTTTCGATTCAGTAATGCTTTGTTTTTTTGCATTATTAAAAGTTCCTGAATTAAATCAAAATCTGAAGTCTGGTCTTCGCAAACACCTTTTAGTAATGCGATTTCCTTTTGGATTTTTTCATCGTTTTTCTTCATATCCAATTCTTTATTGTAAACTCTATTGTAAATTTTTGAAACCTGAAAATCAAAACACAGGTCTCTATGCCAAATCACTTGAATTGCAACCAATTCTTGGTTTGTGATTAATTCTAAATGAGGTTTTTCAAATTGAACTTCTCTTTGAGCAATTAAAACCTGCTCGAGTAACTTTGCCCTGTATTTTTGAGAGTAATTTCCTTGATTATGTCCTTCATCTGTTACGGCATTTTGTCCATTTCTTCTAGTTGGCAAGCGATTTTCAGAAATATTTCTTTCATCAACCATATTCGCCCGTAAATCAAGCAATGGT
>DYSW01000100.1 GCA_020726285.1 Melioribacter roseus | reverse complement strand
GCGTTCTTTCATGTCTAAACAATTACAGTTACTTTTTCATATAAGTCAGGTAAACAATTTTGTCTCATTCTGAATTTTGTTCCATGATTATGACCTGTCCTTGCATCAAAGTCCACAAGGATATTTCCTTTTTCAATTGCTTTTAAAAACCCTTCAAAGTTGAATTTCTGAAGCATTAGAACTTTTGTGTAGTGATAAAATTCTTTTCCGTTTTCCTTCTTACTTTCTGCTTGGACGTAAAAACAATTCAATAACTTCGTCCCTGCTTTATTTGACAAGTCGTCAAAACCCCAGTAAGGCTGAGGATTTAATTCTTTTAAACCAATGTTTTTCTCAACTTTTTTCAACCAACTTGCATGTTTGTCTGAAACCTTTTTTGCATTAAATGAAATCAGTATTTTTTTCTCTTTACGGTCAATTTTAACCATAAATCCCCTGTCGCTTGGAGAGTTGCCATGAATTGTTTGTCTAAAAGACATTTCTGTTGTTGGATATTTTTTACCGGCTTCTTTATGTTTCCAACCGTACATTGGTAAAAGCATTTGAGGAACAAATCCAATTGCTCTCGGAGAAGGCTCTATGTGGAATAAAGTTGTTAAAGAAGTGGTATTAATTCTTTGTGATTTTAATTCCCATTCTGCTGCATTTGGTATTGGTAAATTGTTTTCTGCAATTCCCAGCAAGTCTTCAAGTGTATTTCCAATTCCACCTTGATTTCCATGTCTTCTGTTTTCAATCCAGCCTTTGGCTGCAATTTTCTTTAATTCAGCAATTAACTGAGGTTTTGTATATATTTTCATTCTGCGTCTTGAAATAAAGTTAATGGTCTAATTCGCAATAGTTCACTTTGTTTTTTATTTCTCTCAATTCTTTTTTCTGACATTTCACAATAGTCAGGAGATAATTCAATACCAATGAAGTGTCTTTTTAAGCCCATTGCGACAATAGCCGTTGTGCCGCTTCCCATAAAAGGGTCTAAAACAATTTTTGCTTTTGTTGAAGAAATAATTCTATCAATTAAGGCAACTGGAAAAGGTGCAGGGTGCTCATTTTTCATTTCTTGTGTAAATTCCCAAACATCGCCATAGGCGTTAGCCTTTGGTGCTAATTTAAAATCGGGTTTTGGAATTAGATAAATTACTTCGTAAGTTGGCAAAAAGTAACCGGGATTAAAGTTAATACCGCCTTTTCTACGCCAAATAATTATTTGTCTTACTGGCAAATCTCTAATAATATCTTTTCGGTCTTGAATAAGTCCGTCTTGTACTCGCCACTTATGATTGTAAAAAATTGCTCCATCATCTTTTAAAAGACGATACATTTCCGTCAAACAGTTGAATTGCCATTCTGCGTATTCGTCATTTGGAATATTGTCACTGTAATGACTATATCCGTTTTGCAATGCGTTTCCTGCCCATTTCCCACTTTTTGTATTTTCTTTCATTCCGTTACCGGTAGAATTTTTCAAATTGTAGGGAGGTGAAGTAACGACTAAGTCCAAACATTTGTCTGGCATTTTTCTCATTACGTCCAAGCAATCTCCGCAAATTATTTTATCTAAATATGTTTCTTCAAAATTCATTTAATCTTCTTTCTATTTGAGACAAAATTAGTCATTTTTTCTGTAACTGTGATTAATGGTAGCACGGTCTTTTTCTACGCTTGTTTGTAACG
>DYSW01000099.1 GCA_020726285.1 Melioribacter roseus | reverse complement strand
CGAAATATGCTAAATTTTTATTACTTTAGCTCCATGAATGGTTTCGTTCAACATATAACAGCCGACAATTGCGGGCTTCGGTTTGTTACATGAAACGAAAGTGGTAAATTTGAAATTTTGGAATAGAAATGAAACTTAAGTGCCTGAAATCCCGCAACTTCGGCTCGTTATTTTTCGTTAGCAGTAATCAAAAAAAATGACAACAATATGCAATTAAAAGGATTTAGTAAACAAGCGATTGATAAACAAATCGAAATTTACAAAAAATTTATCGTCAGTGATAGATATGATGAAATATATAAGTGGCAATCGTTAAAGAATTTTCAAGAAAATTGGAATATTGACGCTATTGATTTTAGAACGATGTATGATAAATCATTTCAAAACTCAATATCAAATAATCTTTGGGCAAATCCTCATTGGTTTCCGAAAAGTACAATGTTGAAAATGATTGAACACGATAAAGAAAGAGTTCGAGAAATGTTCTACACTTTATTTGATGAAAACATAAAAATTGATACAAGAGTAGAAAAATTTGTTTATAATTGTGATAAAATTAGAGATGAAATATTGAAAGAAGATATTTCATTTAAAAGTCATTTTCATGACGGACAGCGAATGATTTCTTTGTATCTTGCATTCAAATTTCCTCAAAAATATGCAATTTATAAATATACTGAATTTAAAACATTTATGGAAATCGTTAATGCAACAGATATTCCAAGCACAGGAGAAATTGAACGATTTTTCAAAATCATAAATACACTTTACAATATGATTACACAGGACAAGGATTTAGCTAAAATTCATAAACATTTACTTAATATAGAATGCTATAAAGAGCCAACTTTAATGCTTGCCCAAGATTTTGTATTTTGTATAGCTCGATTAAATTAGAACTAAAAATGTAATCTATGCCAACAATTAAAATCATTGACGGAACTAAAATTGATGTTTATTCAAGAGAACATCCACCACCACATTTTCATGCAATTTATGCAGAACATGAAGAATTGATAGAAATTGAAACTCTTGAAACATATACAGGAAAAATTCCGAACAACAAAAGAAAAAAAGTTGTAAATTGGGCGAAAGATAATAAGCAAATTTTGTCTGAAAATTTTAAACGATTAAATCCAGACTTATGAAACAAAAAAAAGAAATAGTTAGGATTAATGAAATATATAAAACAGAAAATTTTAAAATTTTTTGTCATTTTACTAACGGCGAATATCGTTTTGTTGATTTCGAAGTACTTCTAAATAAATGGAATGTGAAACAAAATGATACAGAATATAAATTATTTACAAAATCAGAATTACAAAAAGTTAAAATTGTAAATGGAACAATGTCGTGGGATAATATTTCTGTATCTTTATTAGATGAAAAAGGCAATGAAAAATTACATCCATTTGAATTAGACCCAATTGTTTTATTTGAAAATAGTCAAATAGATGAAGATAAAATATTTGAAAATTTCGGAATGTTACTTAAAAATGAAAGATTAAAAGCAGGTTTAACGACAAAACAATTGGCAAAGAAAAGCGGAATTTCAGAAGAATATATTTCTAAAATTGAGAACGAAAAATCAAATATTGAATTATTGATTATTCGTGATATTTTGCAAAATGGATTTGGTAAACGATTGAAAATAAACGTAGAATAATACTGCTAATATCTAAGACTTTGGAGCAATAAAAAAAACAAAAAAAACGGCGAAGCC
>DYSW01000015.1 GCA_020726285.1 Melioribacter roseus | reverse complement strand
AGTTGCTTGAAAAGCTAATTCACAAGTTCTTGAAAATATTAAACTCATATTATCTCAGATATTTTGTATTTCTTTTTGAACCTTTATCAATTCTAAATCTTAAAATTAAATCTTGTAATCGTTCGGTTAGTTTATTCAAGTCGTCGCTTGCTTGCGATATTTGTTGAATTCCTAACGCAGTTTCACCCGTTACTGTTGTAATTCCTGAAATGCTGTTACTTATTTCCTGAACTACATTTAACTGAATTTTACTATTTGATTCGATATTCGTAACAATTTCTACAACATCATTTGTTTTATTAATAATTTCACTAAGCGTTTGCGATGCATTTTGAATATTATTTTTTCCCCTCACTACTTTTTCATTTCCGTTTTCGATGCTTAATATATTGAATTTGAAAAGCTTCTTTTGATATTTTTTGTGATAAAACTCTTGTTTTTCCAGCTGTATTAAAAATAAGTGCGTCTGCTTTTTGATTTTCCAAAGTTAAGAAAGTTGTTATAAAAGAAAGTAATAGAATTACTAAAACAGATAGCATCATCCCATAAAGTTTTGCACGGATTGTAGTAAACATTTGTTTTCCAAAATATTAGGCATTTTATTTTATAAAGATAATCGGAATAATATATTTTTTTAGAATTTTAGAAATATTTTTTTAATGATTTCTTCTATTATTTTCTAACTTGCTTTTTGTAATTTTTAACTATTTGGATAGTTTATGCTAAAAAATATTAAACGAGAGAAGTGGGGTTCTAAAATTGGTTTTATTTTGGCGGCTGCTGGTTCGGCAGTTGGATTAGGCAATATTTGGAAATTTCCTTATTTAGCTGGAGAAAACGGTGGGGCGGCATTTATTCTTATTTATCTTTTTAGTGTTATTGTCATAGGTTTACCTTTAATTTATGCAGAAATTGTAATTGGAAGAACTACAAACCGAAATCCAGTAGGAGCATTTGTTTCTTTATCAAAAAATCATCCATTCTGGAGATTATTGGGCTTTTTAGGTGTAATTGCTGGTTTTGCCATTTTATCTTATTATTCAGTAGTTGCTGGTTGGACAATAGGCTACATTATTGAAGCCATAAAAGGAACTTTCTACAGTTTTTCATCGCCAACTGATGCCGCAAATCATTTCAATACTCTCACTGGAAATTCTTATTGGAATGTTAGTTACTTTATTCTTATTATGATTCTGACAATGTCTTTTGTCTATTTTGGAGTTCAAAAAGGAATTGAACTCGGTAGTAAAATTATGATGCCACTGCTTTTCATAATCTTATTGGTTCTTGTGGTTCGATCTTTAACAATAGAAAATTCCAATTTAGGATTGAGTTTTCTGATAAAATTAAATTGGTCAGCAGTTCGCCCAGAAACATTCCTATTAGCTTTAGGACAAGCTTTCTTTTCGTTAAGTTTGGGAATGGGAGCAATGTTAACTTATGGAAGTTATATGGACAAAAAAGATAGTATAATTTCTTCAGGTTTTAGCGTTGTAACTTTGGATATTTCTGTTGCTATTTTAGCAGCATTTGCAATTTTTCCAGCACTATTTGCTGTTGGAATGGAACCAAATGCAGGTCCGGGTTTGGTTTTTCATACATTACCGATAGTTTTTGCTAAAATGCAAGGTGGGTATTTCTTCGCAATTTTGTTTTTTATTTTACTTGCTTTAGCAGCGTTAACTTCTACAATTTCATTACTCGAAGTTATTACAGCATATTTTGTTGATGAAAAAGGTTGGTCACGCAAAAAAGCTGTTATTGTTTTTGGCTCGTTTACAATTCTGTTGGGAATTCCGAGTGCGTTATCTTTCAATGTTTTATCAAATTTAACAATTAATTCGCTCAACTTTTTTGATTTAATAGATTTCATTTCATCGAACATATTTTTGCCAATTGGTGGATTATTAATCTCGATTTTTGTTGGCTATTTTTGGGGGAAAGAAAAATCAATTGCAAATCTGAAACAAGGTTCTGAATCATTCTTCGATAAATTCTATTGGTTTGGCAACATTTGGTTTTTCTTCATAAGATTTGTAAGCCCAATACTAATTTTCCTCGTTTTTTTAAGATCCCTCGGTATAATCTAAAGGTATAAAATGCAAAATCGAACAATTTATGGATTAATTTCCTTTTCAATCATTTCTCTAATTCTAGCTGTTTTCGGGTTAGAATTTTTCACTTCAATTTGGTCTTTCCCAGGCAATTTTGAAATTTTCAAGAATTTTCCATCTGAAAATTTACCACTTGGTTTAGTTCCTTTTATGGTGATTGCCCTTATTGGAACGGGAGTTTTTATCACATTTCGGTTAGGTTTTCCACAAGTTAGATATGTTTGGCACGGAATAAGAGTAACAAGTGGCAAATATGATAATCCAAAAGATAAAGGCGATTTATCCCATTTTAAAGCACTTTCAACCGCAATTTCAGCCACTGTGGGAATCGGGAATATTGCTGGAGTTGCAACCGCAATTTATTATGGTGGTCCTGGAGCATTATTTTGGATGTGGATTTCTGCTTTTTTTGGAACTGCATTAAAATTTGCTGAAAGTACTTTAGCAGTAGAATATCGAAGTTACAATTCCAACGGCGAAACTGCTGGCGGACCAATGTACACAATTGAAAAAGGTTTAGGCAAAAATTGGAAATGGCTTGCAATTGCTTTTGCTAGTTTTGCAATTATTTGCTCGTTTGCAACCGGTAATGCAATCCAATCTTTTACGGTTTCTGACCAAATTTATCACGAATTCTCACAAATTTTAGGAACTCAACATTTCCTTACCTTAAAATATGCAGTTTTTCAAGGATTTTCTGTTTCAATTCTTCAAATAATAAATGGAATAGTTTTAGCATTTTTGGTTGGTATTGTAATTATTGGCGGAATAAAACGAATTGGTGATGTTTCAGGCTTTTTAGCACCTTTTATGGGAATAATTTATACAGCTACAGGATTATTGATTCTTCTTTATAATTATGAAACACTTTTGCCAAGTTTTGGAATCATAATAGACTATGCTTTTAATCCACCTGCACAAATTGCTGGAACAATTGGAGGATTATTTCTCGTATTTATGAATTCGATGCTTTGGGGAATTAAACGCGGTCTTTATTCAAACGAATCTGGACAAGGTTCGGCGGCAGTTGCACATTCAACAGCAAAAACCGAATTCGCAGTTCGCGAAGGTGTTGTCGCCCTTTTGGAACCATTTATCGATACAATAATTATTTGTACAATAACTGGGCTCGTAATTATTTCAACCGGAGCTTGGCAGCATACACAATTTTATCTTAACCATTTTGACCCAAATTTTTCTGGCGAAATTATGAATAGCAGCATTCTAACTTCTTATGCTTTCAAAATCGGACTTGCTTGGCTTTTCCCTTATGGCGATAAAATTGTAACATTGTCTGTATTGCTTTTTGCAGTTTCCACAGCAATTAGTTGGTCGTTTTACGGTGATAGAGCAACTGATTATCTTTTCGGTGAAAAAGCAATTATTTATTACAAATATGTGTTCATCCTTTTTGTTTTTCTTGGAGCAATCTCGCAACTAGAAATAGTTTGGGATTTTGGCGATGCAGCACTTGGATTTATGACTTTACCAAATTTACTTGCAATTATTTTACTTTCTGGTAAATTGAAAAAAATGACAAAAGACTATTTTTCTATTAAACATTTAACTTATAAAGAACAACTTTTACAAAATAACGGAGATAAAAATGTCTAACGTAAAAACAAATAAAGGTACAATTGGAATTCTAACTGGCGGAGGTGACGTTCCAGGCTTGAATCCCGCAATTCGAGCAGTAACAATTCGAGCAATTCGCGAAGGCTACAGAGTAATTGGTATTCGTCGTGGTTGGGGCGGAATGATTGATATTGTCCGCGATAAAAAATATGATAATAGCACAAATTTTATCGAACTTTCTGAAGAACTCGTCAATAGAATTGGAAGAACTGGTGGAACTTTTTTGCATACATCAAGAACACGCGCATCAAATGTTCCAAAATCGTTGATACCCGAACATCTTAAAGATTCTTACAATCAAGAAATTAATGATTTAACACCCGAAGTCCTAAAAAATATAGAGTATATGGGATTAGATTATCTAATTCCAATTGGCGGTGATGATACTTTGAGTTATGGTGTTCGTCTTCATAAAGAAGGATTCAAAGTTGTTGCAATCCCAAAAACGATGGATAATGATGTTCCAGGTACAGATTATTGTATCGGATTTTCGACTTGCGTTACTCGAACAATAGAAATGACGCACAACCTACGAACTTCAGCTGGTTCACACGAAAGATTTCTTGTAATCGAAGTTTTCGGACGTTATGCTGGTTTTTCATCACTACTTCCCACAATGGCTGGTGCCGCAAATCGATGCGTTATTCCCGAACACAAATTTGATATCGACCAATTAACTGAACTAATGGTTGCTGATAGATATACAAATCCAAGTAAGTATTCTGTTCTTCTCGTTTCCGAAGGAGCAATGCCAAGCACAAGCAAAGAAATGATATTTGAAAATGAAGAAACCGATATGTTTGGTCACAAAAAACTTGGCGGAATTGGTGATTTAATTTCAAGAGAATTGAAAGAACGGTCAGCTAAATTCAACAATGGAAGAAGAGTTAACGTTATCAATCAAAGACTTGGATATTTAGTTCGAAGTGGTAATCCTGATGCGATCGATTCAATAGTTCCGATGGCATTCGGCAACTTGGCACTCGATTTAATTCTTGATGGAATTAGTGGAAGATTAGTTACACTTCACAACGGAAGATATGATAACCAACAAATTGAAATTGTTACAAGCTACAAAAAAATTGTTGATGTTCATAAATATTACAACACAAACCGTTTACGCCCTGTTTACGAAAAATTTGAATCGAAACCACTTTTCATTATGGCAAGTGATTTTTAGATTTCATTTTTAATGTTTGGAACAACTTTATTAAATAAAAAAGCCCCATATTTGGGGCTTTTTTTTGCTCCGCGTGTAGGATTTGAACCTACAACCCTTCGGTTAACAGCCGAATGCTCTACCATTGAGCTAACGCGGAAAACAAATAATAAAAACATTTAAAAAAGGAATGTAAATCTATTACTTAATTTCTTTTTTGTCAAGAATATTTAATACCATATTTGAAAATTTCTTAATATTAATTTAATTTTGATCGAATTTTATTGCCTTTTCTTATTTGTAACTTATTTTTGTTTTTTTGAAACTCAAAAAGGATTAACATGACAAATACACAACAAACAAGCGAAAATTGGAAATTCCCAATTGATTTTTGGTCAGCCAACTTTATGGAATTGCTAGAAAGAGCAGCTTATTATGGTTTTTTCATTGTTCTAACTCTTTATTTAACAGACATTGTTGGTTTTTCAGATATTGAAACTGGAATTATTGCTGGTTTTTTTTACGGACTTCTTTACTTTTTTCCTCCTTTTGTTGGCGCTTATGTAGATAAAATTGGTTTTAAGAAAGGTTTAATTATTGCTTTCAGTTTATTAACTATTGGCTACTCGCTACTTGGATTATATCACGCCAAACTTGCAGTACTTTTTTTTCTTTTCATACTTTTGGTTGGAGCTTCTTTCATAAAACCATTAATAACTGGCACAGTTGCAAAAACAACAACTGAAGCTAATAGAGCCCGTGGTTATTCACTATTTTATTGGGTTGTAAATATTGGTGCTTTTAGTGGAAAAACATTTGTTCCCTATATTCGTCAAGGAATGGGTATTGAATATGTAAATTTCTTTTCAGCTTCAATGGCTTTATTTGCTCTTCTTTTTGCAATTTTTGTGTACAAGGAACCAGATAAAAATTATGAAAGCAAGACAATTCAAGATACAATAAAAGCATTAAAGGGAATTATGTCCAAACCCCGACTTTGGGTTTTAACACTTATTATTACTGGTTTTTGGCTAATTCAATCTCAACTATACGCAACTATGCCAAAATATGTAATTCGTTTACTAGGAGAAACGGCAAAACCAGAGTGGCTTGCAAATGTAAACCCGTTAGTTGTTGTAATTTTTGTTGTGTTGGTTACTCAATGGACAAAAAAATTAACTGCAGTAAATACCATGATAATCGGAATGTTTATTATGCCAATTTCAGCATTTGCAATGTCTTTAGCAAATCCTTCTGATGTTACAACTATGAATATTTTCGGATACCAATTGCCAAGTTTAACATTCTACATGATTGTTGGAATTGCTTTTCAAGGTTTAGCTGAGTGCTTCATTTCACCACGCTATCTCGAGTATTTTTCGCTTCAAGCACCAAAAGGTGAAGAAGGATTATATCTTGGTTTTGGACATTTGCACTCTTTCCTTTCAGCAATTTTTGGATTTTCTTTATCTGGATTTTTACTAGATAAATATTGCCCTGACCCCAAAACTTTACCAACTGGAATCACTGAAATTCAAAAAGCTTCCTATTACGCTGACGCCCATTTTATTTGGTATTATTTTGTAGCAATTGCAATTTTTTCAGCAATCAGTCTTATTATTTACAAAGTAATTTCTGACAAAATTGATAAAAATCTAGCATAGGATGGTGAACTTTTGAATGTAAAACCACTAAAACAATTTGGTCAGAATTATCTACAAGACAAAAATACAATACTTAAAATTTCAAATAGATTTGCAGCACAAAAAGAAGATTTCATTCTTGAAATTGGTCCCGGACAAGGTGCATTGACCGAAGAAATCTCCAAAATTTCTTCAAATTATTCTGCTGTAGAAATTGATTTTCGTGTAATTGAAAATTTGCAAATCCAATATCCGAATGTTCTTTTTTACAATGAAGATTTCTTGAAATTTGATTTTAACAAAATTCAATCTGACAAAAAGATAAGAGTAATCGGAAATATTCCATATAACATTACCGCACCAATTTTATTTAAATTAATCGAAAATCATTCTATAATAAATGATGTAATTTTAATGGTTCAATTAGAAGTTGCGGAACGACTTTCAGCTAAACAAAGAACAAAAGATTATGGAATTTTAAGTGTAATTCTCAATTACTTTGCCGAAGTAAAACTTGAATTCAAAATTTCAAGAAATGTTTTTTTCCCAAAGCCAAATGTTGATTCCGCCATAATTTCAATAAAATTTCGAGATTTTCATATTTTGTCTAAAGATGAAAGTATTTTTATTCAATTTGTTAAAGCATCCTTTTCAAAACGTAGAAAAACTCTAAAAAATTCTCTAAGTAATAGTATATTTGGAAGTTATTTTAAGAATAATGTAGCTTTCGATTTCTCCAAACGAGCGGAGGAATTATCAACTGAAGAATTTGTAAATCTTTCCAATATTTTTATGGCAAACCTATGGCAGAAGAAAGAGCAACAACAAAACATGTGATAAAAATCGACCAAGAATTGCTCGAAAACATTGAATATCTGATTGAAATTAATGCAGATAATTCATTGTTCAACATCTTAGTTGATATTCATCCTGCTGATATTGCCGAGCTACTTAACCACCTACCTTCCGATAAATCCATCTACTTATTTCATCTTCTTGATAGTGAAACTGCATCCGAATTAATTCTCGATTTGGATGAAACTCTTCGCGAAAAAGTACTTAAATCATCTGAAACAGAAAGAATTACTGACATTGTTGATGAAATGGAAATTGACGATGCTGCCGATATTATTGCAGATTTGCCAGATGAAATTGCTGAGCAAGTACTTGACAATATTGACAGTGAAGATTCTGAAGAAGTTAAGGAATTACTAAAATATGCCGAAGATACAGCGGGCGGAATTATGTCCACCAATTTTATCTATGTTTTAGATGACCAAACAGTTGATGATGCCATAAATGTTGTTCGCAAGCATTCAGAAGATTTTGACCACATTTACCATGTTTATGTACTGAATAGTAATGATAAACTAATTGGAATTGTATTTCTAAAAACTTTAATAATTTATTCCCGTTTTAAGAAAATAAGTGAAGTACTCGAAAAAGATTTAATTTATGTTCATCCCGAAGTTGACCAAGAAGAAGTTGCGAGAACAATGACAAAATATAATTTGGTTGCAATTCCTGTTGTTGATTCCGAAATGAAAATGTTAGGTAGAATTACTTTTGATGACGTTGTTGATGTTATTCAAGAAGAGGCTGTAGAGGATTTATCTAGAATTGCTGGTTTGAACGAAGAAGAAGAAACAAGCGATACTATTTTCGATTCAACAAAAAACCGTTTACCTTGGTTGCTTGTATCGCTATTTGGGGAATTAATTTCAGCTTTCGTTCTGCTATCGTATCAAGCATCAATTGAAAAAATGATTGTCGCAAGTTTTTTTATCCCAATTGTAATGGCACTTGGTGGAAGTTCCGGCACACAAGCTGCAATTATTACGGTTCGTTCAATTACTTTGGGCGATTTGTGGCCATCTCATACAACAAAAAAACTCATTAAAGAATTCCAAATTGCAAATATTAATGGTTTTTTACTTGGTTCAGTGCTACTAATTTCAACTTTTTTCCTTTTCAAAACTGAATTTTCCTTTTCCCTTCTTATTGCCTTTACATTGTTAATAATACTTAATTTTGCAACTATTGTAGGCTCAGCAATTCCTATGGTTTTACACAAAATGAAGGTTGACCCTGCCATTGCAACCGGACCTTTTGTAACTACTATGAACGATATTTTTGGACTTTTAATTTACTTGGGAATGGTTACCTTCTTTTTTCTGTGATGAATAAATTAATCTCAAATTTCAAAAATCTTTCAGCTTCAAATGCTGTTACTGTACTTTTTTTCATCTTTTTGATGATTTTGAGTATAATTTATTCAAATCGAATTGAATATTTTGAACTAATTCTGATTGTTGATTTATTCGTTATTCGGTTAATTTATTCAATAAATTCACTAAAAAACAATAAATATCTTTTTCCGAGATTATTATACTATTCACTTCCAATACTAATAATTATGATAGTTTTTAAACAACTATATTTTATGATTGATGAAATTTTGGGTTTTGTAATCGATTTTCAATTAATCGAAATTGATAAATTCCTTTTCGGCGAAAATCCTTCATTATTGTTTAATAAAATTGCTAACCCATTAATAACAGAAATTTTGCAGATTTCTTACACAAGCTACTATTTGCTCCCAATTGCACTTGCTTTTGAACTTCACATTTTAAAGAAATACGTACAAGTAGAATATCTATTTTTTTTAGTCCTACTCGGCTTCTTTCTCTCATATTTGGGATATTTTTTGTTTCCTGCAATTGGTCCAAGATTCTTTTTAACTGACTTTTCAAAAATCAATAAAATATTACCAGGATTATTTTTTACAGATTTGATTAGAGAAAGTATCAATGCTGGCGAAGGTTTATCAAAATCGACACAATTTCCAATATTAGAAGTCCAACGCGATGCTTTTCCAAGCGGACATACAGATATTACATTAATTGTTACATACTTAGCTTTCAAATTTCATTCTCGATTTAAGTTCATTTTCCTTATAATTGCAACTCTAATTTTAATTTCTACCATTTATTTATGGTATCACTATGTAATAGATTTAATTGCTGGTGCAATATTTATGCTTTTTACAATTTGGAGTGGAAAATACCTTTTTAATTATTGGCAGTTATTTTCAAAACAAAATGAATTTATAGATTGGACTTATGATGGAAAAAAATAAAGATGAAATAAAGAAGATTTTTGACCCAATTTCGAAAAGATATGATTTTCTCAATCATTTTTTAAGCTTTGGGTTAGATTATTATTGGAGATACAAGGCAACCAAACTCACCAAAATAAACAAAAATGCGATATTACTTGATGTTGCCTGTGGAACTGGAGATTTTTCAATAAATGCACGTAATAAAGGCGTTAAAACTATTTACGGATTAGATTTATCTGCTGAAATGTTAAAAGTATTTCATCAAAAAGCACAATGGAGCAGAGGAAAAATTATTCAATCTGTTGCTGAAGAAATTCCATTTAAAAATAATTCATTTACTAATATTTATGCTGCTTTCGGAGTTCGCAATTTTTATGATATTGAGCGAAGTTTTTCAGAATTCTTTAGAATTCTAACTCATGGTGGAAAAGTTACAATCCTTGAGTTGCGTCTTCCACAAAATGAATTTCTTAAAAAACTGTACAATATTTATTTTCTAAACGTTCTTCCAATTTTGGGTAAAATTATTTCAAAAAATGATAATTCTTACACCTATTTACCCAATTCAGTAAAAGATTTTGATGAAAGGATAAATCCTTCTGAACTACTTTGTAAAGCAGGATTTAAGAAAGTTAGAACATATTCTTTAACTTTTGGAATTGTACAATGTGTAATTGGAGAAAAAATATAGATTAATCTTCAATTACTAAATCTTTTCTTCCCCATTCATAAAACTTATTTTTTATAAAATCTGTAACTTTTTGATGTGTTTCAGTTCCATTTCCTTCTACTTCCAATGCTTCTCCGAACGAGAATTTTATTGTTCTATCATTAAAAATTTTACCAAAATCTTTAACAAATTTTCCGTTAGACCATGCATCAGTCAATAAAGCAATTGGTTGAATTTTTACATTATTTTTTTTGGCTAATTTTATTCCTAATGTATTGAATTCTTTAATTTTGAAAAAAGAACTTCGTGTGCGTTGAGGAAAAATAATTATCGATTTTCCCTCTTCAATTCTACTTTTACCTTGTTCAAGCACAAGTTGCAAATCTTCTCTAGGATTTTCACGTCCGACAAGAATTGGATATCTTGCAGCCGAAACAGGACCAAATATAGGTGCAGTAGCTAATTCAGATTTCATTACATACACAACTGGTTTTATAGGGTGAATAATTGCAGGAAATGCCAAAGTTTCAAAAGTGCTCATGTGATTTGCCACAAAAATTACTGGTTCTTTTTCATTTTTCATCAAATCGATATTTTCGATTTCAATCTTTACTCCTGCCTTTTCTAATGCTTTAATAATACGATGCGAAGATTCAATCCACGCACGACTATTATAATTACCTTTAACTGCATAATCATTTGCTTGAAAAAATAATGAAATAACTTTTGGCACAAAAAAAAGTGTTGGAAAATCTCTGTAAACAGGTTCTATAAAAATTGTTTCGTAGGAATTAAATTGGGAATATAAATTGGGTAAGTTTCGATTATTCATAACTTCTCTCAAAATGTGTGACCCCAACGGGGATCGAACCCGTACTCTCCACCTTGAAAGGGTGATGTGTTAACCAATTACACCATGGGGCCTCAAAAAAGGCATTTTTTTAATATACTTGTGTATGAAAATGTGTGACCCCAACGGGGATCGAACCCGTACTCTCCACCTTGAAAGGGTGATGTGTTAACCAATTACACCATGGGGCCGATTTTTTGGGTGGGAGATGGGATTTGAACCCACGACCTCCTGGGCCACAACCAGATACTCTAACCTACTGAGCTACACCCACCATAAAAATTAAGAAGTACGCCCGAGTGGGGTCGAACCACTAACCTACGGCTTAGAAGGCCGTTGCTCTATCCATTGAGCTACGGGCGCAAGTACATTAAAATCAATAATTTAAGAACTATTTGTCGGGGCGGCAGGATTCGAACCTGCGACCTCCTGGTCCCAAACCAGGCGCGATAACCGGACTACGCTACGCCCCGGATATTCTTTAAAAAGAAGAGTTGTAAACTTATAGTTTTCTTTTTAAAATGTCAATTTTATATGGATTTTTTTTATTTTTTTGTTCACAATTTTGGAAATATTTCAGTTAATGTCATTTAACCTTTTTGTCCTCAAAAAATTAATACGAAGTTCGAAAGAAAATAGTTTCTTTTCCTTAATTAATTGGATTACTTTCGCATCGATAGGTATTGGAGTTGCTGTATTAATTTTAGCGCTGCAAATATTAAATGGCTTCCAGAAAAATATTGAGAAACTTTCTCATAGTTTTGATTCTGACATTAAAATTGTAGGTTTTTCGAATAAACCTTTAATTATTAATGAAAAAATCAACAATATTATTTTAGATGAAATGAAAAATGGAATTGTTGAATATGAGATTCTCATTTCACAATATGCTGTCGCAAAGTCTGATAAATTTACTGATGGAGCTTTAGTTATTGGATTACCGCAAAAAACAACTTGGAAAAATATTTCAAGATTTTTGATAATGGGAAAAATGCCTACTTCTTCAAACGAGATTGTACTTGGTTTTGAATTGGCTGATAAATTACACATTTCTATCGGTAGTTCGCTAACAATTTTTGCTTTGAGCAATGAAAATTCATCTTTTACAGAAATTCTTCCTAATATTGAACAATTTAGTGTTAGTGGAATTATAAAATCGGGAATGCATTTTTATGATTCTGAATTGGCATTAACTTCAGTTGATGTAGCAAAGAATTTGTTTTCATTCCCTGAGAATCATTTTTCAGGAATTAATATTTTTCTAAGTGATTATTCAAAAACTGCACAAATATCAAAAAATCTGAAAAACAAACTTCCTTACCCTTTTTGGATACGCAATATTGAAGAAATTCATCGAAATATTTTTGTTTGGCTTGAACTTCAGAAAGTTCCAATTCCGATTGTTTTAACTGCAATTTTACTTGTTTCTAGCTTTAATATTATCGGTTCGTTGCTTATTATAATTTTAAGAAAGAGAAATGCTATCGGAATACTTCTCTCACTTGGAATGAAAAAAAGTGATATTAACATAGTTTTCATATTACAAGGAATTTTTATCACGTTTTTCAGCACTGTTTTAGGAATTCTGATTGCAATTACTCTAACTTTTCTTCAAAATCAATTTGTAATTATCAATTTACCAAGCGAGATTTATTTTATCGAGCAAGTTACTATCGATTCTGATTTTACAATTTACTTGATTGTTACTTTTTCAACTTTGCTTTTAGGAACGCTAATTTCACTTATTCCGAGCCGAATTACTAAACATTTTTCTCCAACACAAATTCTAAAGAGCTTTTAATGTTTGAATTTTTCATAGGAAATAAATATCATAAAGCTAAAAAACGTCTTTCATTTATTAATGTAATAAATAAGATTTCAGTTGTTGGAATAGCAATTGGAGTTGCAACATTGATTGTTGTTCTTTCAGTTTTTAATGGATTTCGTGAAATTAGCACTGCTTTAATGACCGAAGGAGAACCGCATTTGATAATTCAAACTACCAACGATTCTGAAGATATTTCTAATTTTTTGAAAAGTAGCGAATTTGTTGACCTTTTTTATAAATTTGAGGAAGGCAAAGTCCTATTTGGGAATAAAGAACATTTTGAAATCATAAATCTAATTTTAATTGAAGATTCAATATTTCGCTCTAAACAATTGATTTATAATAAGTTATCTGAATATGATACTATATTTTATGATGGTAATTTGGCTATTAGTTTTTATTCGGCAATTGAAATGAATTTGCAAGTTCGCGATTCTGTTCAAATAACAAGTTTCGAAAGTCTGGAAAATTCTGTACTTACCTTTTCAATTCCGGAGATTACAACTACGCAAATTCGGAACATCTATTTTTCGAGAAATGCATCTTTGTATAAAAATTATATTTTTGCGAGCAGTAATTTGGCTTCAGAAATCTTCCCAAATCGGAATAGAAATACGCAGTCAATTGCAATTTTTCTACTCAATCTTGAAATCGCAAACGAGTTCAAGACCCAACTTTCTGCCAATTTTCCAGATGCAATTGTTAAAACTTGGAATGATAACCACGCCCAAATTCTTAATGTTATGAAAATTGAATCTTTTTTTGCTTACTTATTATTGAGTTTAATAATTGCTGTTGCCGCTTTTAACATTTTAACTTCGCTTACAATGTCGGTTCAAATAAAAAAGAAAGACATTGCAATTTTACGGTCTTTCGGAGTAAGCCGAAAAGGAATTCGCAATATTTTCCTTTTTGAAGGCTTATTGAATGGCATAAAAGGAACAAGTTGGGGATTTTTGCTTGGTTTAGCAATTTATTTTGTTCAAAAATATTTTCAAGTATATAAACTTGATTCTTCAAAATATATTTTGGATGCTATGCCAGTCTCAATTTCATTTTGGGATTTACCCGCAATTGTTTTGATGTCTGTTTTTCTATCGTTTGCAAGCAGTTATTATCCAGCTAAAAAAGCGAGTTTAACCAATATTATTGAATCAATAAAATGGGAATAAAATGTCAGTTTTAATAAATGCCACTCAACTTGTAAAAGAATTCAAATCTGCAAATAAATCAATCAAAGTATTGAAAAATATAGATTTAACAATAAATAAGAATGATAGAATAATAATTTTTGGTGCTTCGGGAGCTGGAAAAAGTACTCTGCTAAATATATTAAGTAGTTTGGATTTTCCTGATAGCGGCAAAGTTGAATTTGAAGGAATAGATATTTTCTCTAAAACCGATGACGAAATTTCAGCATTCAGAAATCAAAATATTGGATTCATTTTTCAATTTCACCACCTTTTACCAGAATTTACTGCTTTAGAAAATGTTGCGATTCCAATAATGATTAACGGCATTCCATATAAAAATGCAGTTAAAACAGCTGAAGAGATGCTTCACAAAGTGAATCTTTCCGACAGATTTTCTCACAAACCTGCGGAACTTTCTGGCGGAGAACAGCAACGAGTTGCAATTGCCAGAGCATTAATTAATTCTCCAAAAATACTTTTTGCAGATGAACCAACTGGAAATCTTGACTCTGAAAACAGCAAAATTATTCAGGATTTACTTTTGGATTTGCATAATAAATTGGATTTGACTATTGTAATTGTTACTCACAATTCGGAATTGGAAAAGCTTGGTAATAGAATTCTTAAAATGGAAGATGGAAATATTTTTAAAATCAGTTAATTATAAAAAATTTTTACTGAAATATGTCTATATTTCTTTCAAATTCAACATCCCAATTTAATTCCTGCACAGCTCGAATTGTATTTGATTTCATTTGTAATAAATATTGAGGATTGTCTCGCATTATTTGTATTTCATTCTTCAGATTTGCTTCCGGCTTATGCTCTAAATTCACAATTCGACCAATTTTATACTTTTCAATAATCTGTTTCATTTGCGGTAAATCAGATGATAAAATTGGAATTCCAGAATTTATATATTCAAAAAGTTTGTTTGGTAACGCATAGAAATAACTTAACGAGATATTTTCAATCAATGATAAACCAATATCAGCCGAAGCAGAATAATTTATTAATTCTTTATGTTCAACTAATCCAATAAAAAAGACTTTGCTCTCCAGCCGTTTTTCTTCAACAATTTTCTTGTATTCTTCAGATTTCGGACCATCTCCAACTATTATAAATGCAATATCATCAATTTCTGAGATTGTATTCAAAACTAACTTAATTCCACGCCCTTCTTGCAATATTCCTTGATAAATCATTATAAAACAATCATTTGATAAATTATATTTCTCTCGAAAATCAATCTTGGAAGTTGGGAAAGTCATTTTTGGAATATTTCTTATTACTCGGACATTTGAAATCTGATATTGCTTTTCCAAAATCTCCTTATCCATTTCTCCTGTTGCAAGCACAAAGTCAACTGATTTTATAAATTTATTTTCAATCCAACTAATTAACTTTTGAATTTTCGGACGCTTTGAAAGACCGCCGAGAGCAAAATAAAATTCGCGACTATTATATAATATTTTTGCTTTTCTAATTTTTGCCCAAAACACAACAATTGGAAGCGAATAAACATCTTCAGCTATATAAGTTTTTGCTTTAATTTCTTTGAGTTTAATAAATGCTAAAAAAATGAATTTCGAATAAAAAATGAAAGCGGGACGGCGTTTTATTTTAAAAATAAACCAATTAGTTTTTGATATTTTCTTCGACTTTTCAAACCAATCAAAACCAACAACTGCAGTAGATTTTGAATTTTTCGTTAACGATTCATCAAGATTAACAAGTCTTGAATCGTAAATTGGGTTTGAAAGAAAAACCGAGCAAAAATCAACAGAAATCATTTTTAATAAGTGTACTTAAATGTATTTCTCATTACAGTTTTTGCATCAAACTTTTCTTTAAATATTATTAAGTTTCTACTCGGTGTCATCGGATTTTCAGCTTTTGTATCTTGTGAGACACCAATATCTACATACGAAAAACCATTTTCCGTAGCATCAAGAATTAGTTCGTACATAACTCTTTGAATAGGTTTTAAGTACTGAAAATCGTATTTGAGCATATTATAGAAACACAACGCAACTTGTTTATTTGGATAAAACATTAACGAACCTCCAATAGGATTATCTTTATAATAAACCATAAAAAGTTTAAGTTCATTTGGCATAAGTTGTTTTAATTTTAGCAAATCTTTGTAGGAATGTGTTGGTTTTACATTATGACGAGCTTTATTTTCAATCAGAATTGGATAAAATTCATCGTATCTTTCATTGATTTCAACACGAATATCTGAATCTGAAAGTGATTTTCTTACATTTCTTCTAATTGTTGGAGAAAATCGTTCAAAATAATCAATTCCTTTTTCCAACTTAATTGCACTCGAAATGTAATGAAGATCATATTTGAACCCGAGCCAAAGTAATGCAAAATCTAAATTTTCATTCTGATGCTTTTCATAAACTCGCGGTGCCGATGTTAAATAAATTGTTTCCCAATTTTTCTCTTTTCCATAATTAATAAGTGTTTGGACAAGTTCTAAAGCTGTTTCAAATTTAAGGTCTTTTGTAACCAAAGAACCATAACTTGCTCCAATTGGCGATTCAAAAGAATTTCCATTTCTTATTGAGCCTGGTAAAAGAGCTAAAATATTGCTATTTTCAATAAAAATTAAATGATTAAAAGTAAACTTCCCCATTGTATGATAATCAAAAAATGCTTGTTTATGAAACATTGTCCCATTGTTTGATTCATCTACAAAACTGTCCCATTTTATTTTCCATTCTTCTGAATATTGAACAATTTCAATCACTATAAAACCTAATAATTATAACTAAATGAAATAATGTGCGAATTCCCAAGTGAGTAATCAAATGGAGAATATGCGTAATCTAATTGAATATTTTTCCAATTTAAACCAATTCCAGCGGAATAGGATTTTGCTTCATAACCGGAAAAATACCCAGCCCGAATGAAAAACAAATTATCGTAAGCAAATTCCGTCCCATAATGGAAATGTGTTGGTTCGTTGTTAAAATATTGTTTTGTTGCTAAAATGAATTTTGAATCAACTTTGAACTCTTCAAACGGAATTTGATAATCTGCTCCAAACGAGACTGAAGTTGGTAACTCAATTTTTTCTGCTCGAAATTCTGAGATACTTCCCAAATTCTGTAAAGAAATAGCCAAGTTTACATTTTCAAAAATGTTTGAATAGTAACCACCGAAATCAAATCCGTAACCCGTTGCTTCGTTTGTGTAAATTCCTTCGTATAAATACTTTATGGTAGTTCCGACTGATAGTTTTTCTGATATTTTTATTGCCGTTGAAAAATTTGCGGCTAAAAAGTTTGCCCGAAAAGTGGCTTCTGGTTCGCCTGGGTTTGTGTAAACTTCAATATCTTCAATTCTAAAATTAGAGATGGAAAAAGCGAATGGAATTTGCCAAAGTATGAATTTTGTTGCAAAATATTGGTTTGTAACATCGTTCATCCAGGAATTGTGTGTAAAATGAAATTCCGTTTGTGTGTTTAATGTTAAAGTTGCAGGATTATAATAAGCTCCAGTAACATCTGTTGTTAAAATTCCAACATCGCCTGTAGAAATATTTTTAGCTCCAACTCCAATTTTTAGGAACGAAGCTCCGCTGTTTATACTTGTTTGAGAAAACCCAACTGCGAACAACAAAATCAACAAAATCGCTATTTTATTCACTAATTTTTCCTTTTTAACATTAGAAATTTAACATTATTCCTAAAATATGCCTATCTGAAATTGTAACCGCATCATAAACAAATGCATAATCAAAGCCAACAAGCAATTTAGAAACCTGACGAGAATAACCAAATCCAATTGATGGTAGTGAAGGTTCTTCAAAATTTGAAAGGTTTATCCTATCAAAACCGCCACGCAAAAACATATTTTCTATCAAATTATATTCAAATCCAAAGCGTAAATAGTTTGTTCCGAGGTTCGATCTTTCAAATTCGGTTGCCAAAAGTAAATTGTATTTCTCAAAATGATAAGAGCTACCAATTTTGTAAAACATTGGAAATTTATTTGTTTCTTCAGTACCATAAATATCATAAAGTGAAGTGGAATTCCATTTGTAACTTGAATTTATGTCAGTAATTAACAATGACAAATTCCAATTTGGATTAATTTTGTAAAGAAATCCCAAATCGAAACCAAAACCAGATGTTGTTATTTCCTTATACAAACTATAATAATAAAATTTAAGATTTAACCCGACTGATAATTTTTCGCCAAAGTTTTTGGAAATCGAACCATAAAACAAATTCTCTGAAGTAGATAATTCACCAAGCAAATTCCCTTCATCGTCTCGCTCTTCAATTTTAGAAACGCCTGAATTGATTAATCCGATACTTAAACCAGCTTTTGATTCGTTTCCCTTTTCTTTGCTACCGAAAGTGAAATTCCGAGTAAAGCTAATAAAATTCATACTTCTATCTAAAGCGAGGAAGGAATAACCCGAATGAAACGAACTTTGTTCTTGATAAATAGCAATTGCTGGATTATGAAATCCAACCAAATTGCCAGTTGTTACTGATGAAAGTGAATTTCCCATTGAAATTCCGCGTGCTCCAAATCCCATTCTGCTAAAAGCACCAGGTTTTCCAGCTAATTCGCTAATTTCTTGTTGAGCAAAACTAATGGAGACAAAAAACAACATCAAAACTATTAATCTATATTTTCTCATTTTATCACCATAATCTTTCCAAAAAGTGCATCATTTTCATCAATGTTTATTTTATAGAAATAAACTCCATTTGGTAATAATTCACCAGAATCATCTTTCCCATCCCAATTTTCCATTCTTTCGCCCTTGTTTCGTTCAACATTTTGAACAAGATTACGAACTAATTGCATATTGAAATCATAAATTCTGATAGTAATTTGCTGAGTTTCCTTTTCAACAAAATATTTTATTCTTACAATATCATAATTAGGATTAAATGGATTCGGAAATGCGTACGATGAAATTGAGTTTTTTAGTGCAGTTGAAGCAAAGAATATTTCCCAAATGCCATTCCAAGCAGTGGTTTCAGTTAATTTTGCTAACCCACCGGAAGTTCCGACCCAAATATTGAATTCACCATTCCCAAAATCTTCCGATGCAACAGAATAAAAAGATTCATTATCTATTTCAATGGATTTATATTCATCATAAATTGAATTTGGAGTTGTCCAACTCAAACCTTGATCTTCACTTCTGAAAAGATTATTAGAAGTTGCAACAAAAACATCACTAATTTGCTCAGAACCAGAAAAATATTTCTTAAAGCCAAAACCATGTGGCTTTTCATCTTCGAGAATAATTTTCCAAGAATTTCCACCATTTACTGAAAAGCTAACTGCATAATCTTCGCTTGTTGCAACTGCTTGCCAAGTTGATGCCCAAATTGTTTCAGTTGTGTTATCGTATGCTAAAGCCGTAATAAAATTTCCACTAATTGCTGAATCCTGGTTTTGATGATTAAATTTTTTCCAGCTTTTCCCACCATCTTCTGATTTGTTAATTCCATTTGCGGTGCCTACAAAAAGATGATTTGAATCTGTTGCAACAATCGAAAATGCCACATGATTGTTATTTGCTTCTCTGCCAAATGAACCAGAAACTGCTTGAATTGTAAATGAATATTCTTCATCTGGCAAAATTTCATCAAGATAATCGGGAGGTAGTACAATTCTTTCCCAAGTAACTTCTGGCTTTTCAAGTAAATCCGAAATTAATGTTCTTCTTAAATTTCCTGCCCACGAAGTTGTGTATAGATAACCATCCAAAACTGCCATATCGTAAGTTACATTTTGTTGTTCAACGGTTACTGGAAGAATTCGCAAAGTATTTATTCCATATACAATTAACGAATCTCCGGGCTCGTCAACTGATTGCGGATGAGAAATCCAAGTTTGCCCACCATCATTTGTAATTTTTATTCCAGAACCTGTAATTACACTTTCTCCAGTAGTTGGGTCAGATTCATTATGTCCTGTGGACACAAATATAATTCCATTATTCTCTTCAATTGATATTATAGATTCGGTTCCAAAGACTTCAGATTGATAAAAATGGTTCCAATTAACCCCGTTATTATCTGTAAAACTTAATCCTTTGCTTGTGCCAATCCAAATTGTATCATTCACTATTACAATTTCATTTATAGAATTGCTTAATGGTGTTGAAGTTGGAGAATTCGATTTTCGCAACTTATTATCAAGTTGAAAATTTTCTGGATTTATCTGTGAGAACAAACTTATAGAAGTTAGTAAAATAAAAATCATTACTTTTTTCATTCTATAACCTCAATATTATGTGAAATTACATTACTTAGAGCATTGGAATAATCTCTGACTTGGAACTCAAATCGATAAGTACCCAAGACTGCAGTTGTTGGGAACACCAATTTGTTTGTAAAAATACCATCGTTTGCTGTAACATCGCCACTTTCTGAAGTATCGCCCGAATCGGAAAGTGGATATTCACTAATATTCTGATTGTTAACTATCAAATTCCCATCTATATCGTAAAGTCGATAGAAAACTAATTTAATATCCGAATAACCATTTGAGTCTTCCGCTTCAATTGTAAAAGTAAAAGCTGTATTTCTTTGTATTTGAGTAGGTATTAGTAAATTTGAGACTTGTGGTTCAGTATTCACGACCTCAGAAATAAAATCAAAGTAAGAAATTCCTATTAATACTTCTTCGTGTTGAAAATCTTCAACAACAAAATATAATTTATATCTTCCAGCTATTTTAAGCGAATCGGTTGGAATTTCAGTGATAAAATTCCCAACTTCTCCATTTTCAAAAGAAAACTCAAGTGGAAAAGTTATTTCAATATTATTTGGCGAAATTAAAGAGACCCAAACATTATTAATTTGTGTTTCCCAATTATTAATTTCTACTGAAATTGATACATTTTCATCTGTGTAGCGTACATTTTCTGGTGAATTTACTGAAAGCACTTGATATGCTTCAACATTTGTATTTGGGTCAATAATATTATCATATTCCTTTTCACATCCAATTAAAAGGAATAACAAAAAAACAAATAGTAGTGTTTTCATAATTTTGTGTGGGTAATTTCGAAATGAAATACCGAGTTTTAACTCCATTCTTTAATGATAAAAAGTAAAAATTACTCGATATTTTTCCTTTGGTCTATTTTTGCTTGCAAAAAATAATCTACTACCACTTAAAATGCAAATCTTTTTTAATTATTGAATTCTAATTAACCGACTACCGATTAAAATATTGAAGCGTGTCTTCCTTCGAGGTATTTGTTTCTCGAAGAAAATCACATTGTCTCAATTCTTTCTAAATTGTTTACTGAAAAACTATGAAAACAATTTTTGAACAATCTCAGAAACTTTGTTCATAATCTTATTTTGTCCATCAGAAAATCCTTTACTTTTTGCCGTTTTCATATTTTTTTCTGCTGATTTATTATCACCGAGCAATTTATATGTTTCTGATAAACCTGCAAATGCTTCTGAAAAGTTGCTATTTGATTTTACTGCTGCTTGGTAAAATGATTTTGCTTTGTTAAAATCTTTAAGAACAACTTGATTGAAAAAACCCATTACAAAATTTAAGTCAGCACTACTTTGATTCTTTTTATATTCTGCCTCAACCATAATATAAAGAGAATAATCTTCGTAGCTAAGTTGTTTGTATTTTCCACCAAGTAGATAAGAAAGCATTCCATCAAATTTGGGAATATCGAGATAACCAGTGATGTTTGTTATAAATTCACCATTCGAAGTAAAAAGTCCAGTTGAAGGATAACCCGTAACGCCAGCGGCTTGTGCAAATTGAGCAAATGTGTATGATTGTCCCATAAATTTAACATTTCCTTCTTTTTCTGGATTAATTTTTACGGCAACAAAATACTTTTTCATTTTATTTGATACTTCGGGATTTGAATATGTTTTTTCATCCATCACTTTGCACCATTTACACCAATCTGTGTAAAAATCTACAAGAATATACTTGTTTTCCTTTTTTGCAATTTCTGAAGCTTTATTAAAATCGCGGTGCCATATAAAATTTTGTGCAAAATTATCTTTTGCAATAAATACTGATAAAAGTAACATTCCGATAAAAATACTTCGTCTCATTTTTCTCCAATAAGATTTTTAGCATAAGATGGGATTTCAATAAATAAGATTCATTAGCTTATTATTTTTTTAATTTAGGTTTTCCGTAGAATCTTGTGATTTGTAAAATTGATAGGACAAGAATTGTTCCGCCAATTAACTGAGGAATTGCAAGAACATTTCCATGAATTAGATAGTCGAGAATTATTGCTGTTACGGGGAAAGCTAATTCCAAGATAGTTGCATCAGAAGCTTTTACGTATTTCAATCCGATATAATATAAAATAATTGCTAATCCACCAGTTGAAAATGCAATTGCGAGAAAAATC
This sequence comes from Melioribacter roseus, assembly GCA_020726285.1. Taxonomy (GTDB): domain Bacteria; phylum Bacteroidota; class Ignavibacteria; order Ignavibacteriales; family Melioribacteraceae; genus WGAL01. Next base: position 10,990 of record DYSW01000015.1, on the reverse strand, counting down.
AGTACTTGATTTTGGCTAACATGTACTGCTTCTGAAAAATTTCCTGTAAATAAAGTGATAGCAAACATCAATATTAAAGTGATGTAAAATCTTAAAATTGTTGCTGTTTGAAAAGAAACTGAAGAAATTCCTCGTTTGCTTAATACTGTAGAAAATCCAAAACTGAAAGCTGCTAATAATGAAAACATTGCAGCAGTTATAGTTTTGCTTTGCGAAGTAAAATCGGGTAATGAAAAACCAAAAGTGAGCATATATGAACCAAACAAAGCCAAAACAGCCCAAATAAAGAACATTTTATCCAATTTTTCTTTCAATAAAATTGCCGCAAGCGAAATTGCAAATAGTGGTTGGAATTTCTGTATCAAAATAACAACTGAGAGATTTACATAATTCACATAAAATAATGCTTTTGTAATTGCCATTGTACCTATTGCTCCGCCGAAAGCTGCAATTCCAATAAAATTGATAATCTCAGATTTTGTTAGATTTTTCAACTCCTTTTGGTAAATTCTAACAAATGGAATCAACAAAATAGATACGAGTAAACTTTCGAGAAATACGACCAAATCCACTGGTAAGGAATAAAGAAATGGACGAAAAACAATTCCATCCACACCCCAAAACATTGCCGAAAGTATAATAAAAAAAGGTGCTAATTTTTTCATAATTTAATTAATTGTTATCCAAATATAGAAAAGTAGAATTTTGAATATTCATTTTTTTGCTTCAACCTAAATTAATATATTTGCACTCTATTTTTTGGAAAGATGCTGGAGTGGCTGAACAGGCACGCCTGGAAAGTGTGTGACCGTCGAAAGGTGGTCCGTGGGTTCGAATCCCACTCTTTCCGCCAAGATAGTTTGTATTTAGAAATGGAAAGATGCTGGAGTGGTTGAACAGGACGGTCTCGAAAACCGTTGAACACTACGGTGTTCCGAGGGTTCGAATCCCTCTCTTTCCGCCATATTATTATTTTGTTGTTTCCCAACCTAAATTTGTAAATGTACTATCAATTGGTTCCCATAATTCAAGTTTATTTCCATCAGAATCTAATATATGAACAAACTTTCCATATTCATAAACTTCAATACTATCAACAATTATCACTCCATTTTTCCTTAATTTTTCGACTAATCCTTCAATATTCTGAACTCGGTAATTTATCATAAATTCTTTTTTTGATGGTTCGAAATAGTCGGTATTTCCTTGAAAAGCACTCCATTGTAAATAATTTATTTCATCTGGATTATTTGCATTTCTAAATTCAAAGGATGAACCGTATTCATTTACCGCTAATCCTAAATTTTTGGCATACCAATCTCTAATTTCTTGTGGATTTGTGGATTTAAAAAATATTCCACCAATTCCTGTAACTTTGGGCGTTTTTTCTGACATTTTAATTCCTTTTGATTTCTGAGTGGAATTTTCAGTTTTAATTAAATTTTCTGAGGAACAGCTTAATAAAAAAAGAGTTACAATTATTAATATACCTTTTAACATCATATTTCCACTTTGAATTTATCAAATATAAAATTTTTCGCTTTATTTCTTCATTTTTCTTCATTATTCTCCATTTCCTCTTTTCAACTTTCCAACTTAAAACACATTTAGAATAGAAAAAATAATGCTAATGTCTCTTCCTTATTTTTTTGTTTTTTCATATTTCAAACTTAATTTTCCGAACCAATTAAAAAGGAGAAAAATAATGGCTGAAAAAACAGATTTACTTTCCGCTGGTGCAATTGCAAAAGAACTTGGAATTGCTCCCGCGTTAGTCTCAAAAGCAATAAAAAATCTTAGCATTCAACCTACTACAAAAAAAGGTGCTTGCAGTTATTATTCAAGAGACGCTGTACAAACTATTCAAAAGTCAATTCAGAAATAAAAAAGTACGAAATATTTCGTCCTTTTTGCACACTATTACATTTTTCCCCATTTGATATTTACTAAAAATCGTTATTTTAATATTCAGACAATTAAGTTTAATTATCTATAATATTTAATAAGTTTTGATTTTTTAAGGTGTTGGCGGAGTTTGTTTGAAGCGTTACAAAACAACAATTTTCACTTATAATATATTTTGTTTTTTTAACAGGAAATTAAATTATCTACTGATTTTATTATTTTTCTCAGCAACCTTACTTTTTGGGCAAAGTAATTTGCAATTTGGTTCTTTATCTGGAAAAATTCTTGACGACACAAATTCCCCTTTAATTGGCGTTAACATTGTAATTCTTAATTCCTCAATTGGAACAACAACAAATTTGGAAGGATATTTTATAATTCCAAAATTATCGGTTGGAAATCACAATATCAAAATTTCTTACATTGGCTTTGAAACCCAAACAACCAACATATCAATTTCATCTAATAAAACTACTTCATTAAATATTATTCTTAAGCCAAAAATTTTTAACATTGGCGGAATTGTAGTTAGTGCCGAAGATGAATTAATGCCCGATGCAGTTGAAACCAAAACTCAAATAAAATCTGGCGAAATTGAGCATTATCAAGCAACAAATTTAGGTGATGTACTTGATTTAGTACCTGGTATTCAAAAAACTACTAATCCCGGAATTGATAAAACAAGCCAAATTTCTGTCCGTGGAACTCGTACTACTTTAATGGATTATATTGATCCGCAATCAGCATTTGGAACAAAATTAATAATAGACGGACAACCAATTTCCAATAATTCCAATTTACAATTTGAAGCATTAGATGGTGCAAAGTTTGGAAGTTTTAACACACAAGGTGGCATTGATTTGAGATTAATTCCAGCAGATAATCTTGAATCTGTTACAGTAATTTCTGGAATGCCTTCCGTTCGTTACGGTGATTTTACTACTGGCGTTATTGAATTGCAAACAAAAATGGGTGCTGAACCACAGCGAATGAAAATGAAAATCAATCCTAAGACAAAAGAAGCCAATTTTAACGGAGGATTTTTAACTAATGAAGACAATACAAATTCCATAAGTTACAATTTTAATATTGCTCGAAGTGAACGTGATTTACGATTGGTCGGCGATGAATTTTCGAGATATACCGCTCAAACTGTCTATTCTGCAATTTATAAAGATATTTGGAAATCGAATTATAAACTATATGGACAAACTGTTTACGACGAAGAAGAACCACAAGGTGATTTTCAGAAGACTAAAAATTACAACAGAAGTTATTCAATTGGTTTTAATACTTGGGGAATCATTCAACCGGAAATTACATCAAAATTTGATTATAATGCTTATTTAAACATCAAAAAGATAGATTCACGCGAAAGCAAAATTGTTACCGATTATCTGATTACTCCACAAAATGATACACTTGCCTCGTACATCGGTGTTGTTGAAAACAAAGGTTTGGAAATTACATCAGGCGGAAGAATTGAATGGGAAAATATTTTTTATTCAAGCGATTTTATTCACAAAACACTTATTGGTTCTGAAATTCAATATGAAGATAACACTGGAGAAGGTTTAATAGTTGATTCGGTTTACAATTATTACGGAGTAACTTCTGGCAAAAGATCGTATTCATTTGATGAAATTCCATCGCAAACTTTACTTAGTTTCTATGCAGAAGACAAAATTACAGGCAAACTTTGGTGGGATATTTCATTGTTGATTGGAGCAAGATTCGATTTTTATAGACCTTTTGAATTAAATTTAGGCGGTTTATTTGATGAAAATGATTTGATAAAATCACATCAAGGAAGTTTCTTTAACCCAAGATTAAGTTTACTTGTCTATTTTTCGAAAGACAACCAATTAAGAATTAATTTAGGAAAAAGTTCAAAAACTGCACCATTGTCGTATCTTTTTCCACCAGAAGAAGTTATGGAATGGAGAAATCCAATTTCGGGTGAAATTACACATTTCCGATTTGACAAAAAAAATCCAGACTTAAAAGGTTACCAAACTACACAAGCTGAAATTTCCTACGATCATAAATTATTTGATTTTATTGGCACATCATTTTCAGCTTATTATCGCGAAAAAAACAACTCACCTATAAGTTATATTTCACCTATTTTCACAGAAATTGATAACAATGGTGTGAACGAAATTTATTACATCCGTAATTTAATTCAATATTCAAATTCTGGCAGAAATTACAATCACGGAATTGAATTTACACTTAAAACCAAACGAATTGATGAACTGAACATGAGTTTCAAAGTTACTAGTTCATATAATTTTACTTATCAACCAAGTATTGGAGAAAACTTTTCGTTAACACCCGACACTTCTATCGGTCAGTACCCAAATTATTTACCACCCGAAGTTAGTTCCGATACATTAATTGGCTGGACTTATCCACGCTCAGGTTATTGGTCGGATGGTTTTCAGTTGAATTATTATATCAATTACACAAATAAAAAATTAGGACTTTGGGTTACTTTACGTGCTGAACAATTAGTTTTAGATAGAAATCAAGAATTTCAGCTATTTCCAATTGATTTAGATAAACTTACTGATGAAGCCAGAAATAATAGATTGTGGGAAGAATCAGTTTTTCTTCGTCCCCCAAAATGGCTGTTCAATTTCAACATTTCCAAATCATTATTTGATGGTGCCGAAATATCACTTTATGTAAATAATTTTGTTGATAATCCTGCGTTATGGAAAAAATATGACGAAATACGAGAATATTACACTGAATACACACGAAATCCAGAACTATTTTATGGAATTGAATTCAGTATGATTTTTGACAGGATTGTAGGAAAATGATGAGAAAATTGTTACTAATATTAATTTTTGGAATTACATTTTGGAGTTGTACAGAAAATCCACCATCTCAAGTTGATGGAGAAACTGACCTTACAATTTACGCTATTTGGGATACTACTTCATCAAAAACAGATGGAATTCCACTTGCAAACGCAAAAGTTATTCTAACTTCGGAATACGGAGTGAAAATTTATTACACAAATTCTGAAGGAATGTTACATCTAACTCATTTACCTTCCTCAACTTATCAAATTTCAGCTCGAGCAAATATTCCAAATCAACCAAATAGAATGATAGTTGGTAATTTGAAAAATGTTGAAATTGTTAGTGGCAATCCTGTTGCAGATACAATTTTTACTGAATTAGTTTCCTCAACCGGAATTTCAATTAACGAAATCTATGCAGGCGGACCAATTAACAATATTTTCTTCTTTTATGATCAATATATCGAAATTGTAAACAGCTCTGATAGTATTAAATATTTAGATGGAATTCAGATTTACCGTGTTTCTGGCACAAATGATGGAACAGCCGACCCCGGAACTGATTGGGGCGAAGATGGAGATATTGACGGAGTTACTTACGCATTCAAATTTCCAGGAAATTTCGGCGAAAAAAATTACCCTTTTTATCCCAGAGAATTTCTTGTTTTAGCGCAGACTGCTTACAATCATCAAAATTCTGTTCCAACTGCCGTAGATTTAAGTCATGCTGATTGGGAATTCTACAACCAACTTTCCGCAAGCGATTTCGATAATCCGAATGTGCCAAATCTTTCAAATATCCGACTTGATAGAACAACTGATTTTTTTATAAATTTAACTTCAGATATTGTAATTATGGTAAACGGAAAAGATGCATTTTGGGAAGATGGAATGGATATTGAAACAATTTTGGATGGCGTCGAATATCAATCAAGTAGTAATTCAACCAAAACTTTAGATGACAGAATTGATAAAGGATTTGCATTTAGTCCATCAAAATATAGTGGGAAATCTATGCAAAGACGCGAAGCCAGCGTTGATACTGATGATGCAACTCTCGATTGGGAAATTATTGATGCCGCAAGCCCTGGTGGAATGTAAATGAAACAGTTGATTTTGTCCCTTATATTTGCTCTAATCACAAATCAAGTGTTTTATTCTCAAGATTACAAATTACAATCTCTTGGCGGTTTATCATATTCGGTTGAAAATATTTCATCAAATTTGGATATTTACCATTTTGGGAAAAATCCAGCGTGGCTTGCTAATTCTTATGAGAATGATATTCTTGATATCGCTCCATATTATAATGATGAATGGGGAAATTATTCCTACAAATTTGCTCCATTCTCAACCAGAAATACTGGTTCGGACTTTATTGCAATATACAATTTAGGTGATGCTGGTACTTTTAAAGGATTTTCAAACTACAATTATCAAACACGTAAGGAAAATTACAGAGCTTTAACATACGAATCATACAATGGCGAAGCATACTTTTTTACTGATACCACAACCGGAACAACAAATTATAGTGGACCATCAATTGGCTTTTCGCATGGAATTAGAATTTACCAAAATCTTTTTCTTGGACTTGAAGGAAATTACCAAATTCTTGATGGACTGAAAAATGTTTATTCCTATGCAATTTCATTACTTAGAAATGTTAATTCCAAAGTAGGTTTAGCTTATAAAATACAAGCTTTTTCGGCTGGAATTGATTATTCTTTCAATTCATTTCAAGAACGAATTGAAGCAAGTGATGTAAATTTACTTTCAATTCAAACTTATTTGTGGCGTGGAGAAACGAATAGAATTGAACTCCGCGAGCAACAACAAGAATTTAAGATTATCAAAAACTCAAATTCACTCGGGTTACAATTTGCGTATAATAACAATTTAAATACGAGTTTAGGATTTGCAGCTAAATATTCAACTTCAAATACAAGTTTTATTTATCCTATTACGAACATTGAAACTGAGGATGGATATTCTAATTTTGAAGAAATTGACATGAAACTACAAGGCAAATACAAGTTTGACGACCAAATACTCTTGGGATTTTCGAGTGGATATTTTCAAAATTCTAGTTGGACACAAAATTCCATTAAAAATTTACTTATTTGGGAATGGAATTATTCCGATATTCATTTGGGATTTGGTTCATCATATAAATTGTTTAACAACAACCTTTTAACAGCATTTGAATATGAAATTCATTCCATTGAAACCGATTCATCAAAATACATCGATGGAAAATCATCTTCCCTTTCAAATTTCTTACATAAATTGAAACTCGGTTTTGATTACAATTTAATTGAAGAAACATCAATACTTTTTGGTTATAACTTTTTATATGGCAATCACGATTTCACAAAAGGTGGTTCAGATTTAGTTGCACATAAATTCACGTTTGGAACAATTTATCATTATTCATCTGAGATAATTTTTGCCCCAGAAATTGAATATGCATCATACAAAACAAATGACAACAGATATAAGAATAGTTTAGGTTTATTTTTTAACATGAGATTTTTACAGTAATTCAGGAGTTTACTTGAAAAAGAATCTATTATTTCTATTAATCGTTTTATTTTCAACAATTTTCGCCCAAAATTGGGAAAAGAAACTAACTCAAAGCAACCAACCTATTAATGATGTTTTCTTTTTGAATGAAAATATTGGTTGGGCAGGCGGCTCAACTGGAACTTTACTTAAAACTTCAGATGCCGGGAACACATGGGAAACAGTTACTTTGCCAATAGTTGGATCAGTTTATAGCATTTATTTTTTGAATGAACAAGTTGGTTGGGTTGGGCTTTCCTCAGATATTCTTCTTTCTACAACAGATGGCGGCGCAAATTGGTCGCAACAAGCAATTTCTTCAATTGGCGGAAGTATTTTTTCAATATATTTTTCAGATGAACACACTGGTTGGGCTTTAACTTCTTCATCAAGTGTTGGAGAAGTTTGGCATACAACTGATGGTGCAAATTGGACTCGTGGTTTTCAAAATACTGGTGAAATTGAAGACATGTCCTTTTCTTCCCCAAATCACGGTATCTGCGTTGGCGGTGGAAGTGGGAAGTTAGATATTTATTATACTTCAGATGGCTTAACTTGGACTAAAGCTACAAATCCAACACTTCCAGTTGGAATGTACACACGAACAGATATTCGTGGTGTTACAATGGTGAACGATAATTTTGCTTTTGCAGTTGGTTGGGGCTCTGTAGCCGTTGGTTATCAACCTTCAATTTTAATAAAATCAACTGATGGTGGAGCAACTTGGCAATTAATGCAACAATCAAGCGAAAACGCAGCAGTTGTAAATATGTATTGTGTCGATTTCAAAGATGAGCAGAACGGAGTAGCTTTCGGAGGCGGAGCTTACGAAGGAACCGTTGGTTTGCGAACTATTGATGGTGGCACTACTTGGTTTCAAATCGATCCGCCTTTTGGATTTACTGGAAAGACTATGAGTTTAATTGCTGATCAAATTATTATTGCTGGTAGTGGTGGTGGAATTGCAAAATCATCTGATTTTGGTGATAATTGGGAATTGCTAACAAAGGTTCCAAGTCTTACTCCGTACATTTTCAAATTTATTGATGAAAATACAGCTTTTGCTGCTGGTTATAATGGATTAGTTCTAAAAACAAGTGATTCAGGTGAAAATTGGACAGCATCCTATTCTTCAGTTAATATGGTTTGTCCGACTATAAACGATTTAGATTTTGTTGATGAAAACATTGGTTTTTTAGCAAAGAGAAATAGACAAGTTTGCAAAACATCAGATGGTGGAAATACTTGGGATGCTATTATTCCTGATACTTCAGCAACTTCGTTTTACAACAATGGAATTTCGTTTGTGAATGAAAATTTTGGATGCGTTGTAGGTCGTGCAGAAAGTGGAATTAGTTTGATGTATCTAACTGATGACGGTGGAAATACTTGGGAAGAAAAAATTGCTACTTTCCCTGACGAATTAAATCGTGTAAAATTTTTCGATGTAAACAAAGGAATTGTTATTGGTGATGCTTCAATTTCATATACTACAGAAAATGGAGGTGAAAATTGGACACCTTCAACAATAATTAATCTACCAAGTATATATGCCGGAACTGATTTTGAAGAAATCCATTTTTATAATGAAAATCTTGGAATACTTGCTTCTGATTGTTTACTAAAAACTTTAGATGGTGGAAAAACTTGGGAATATGTAGAAATTCCAAACTTAGCTGACAATCTTGTTGATTGTGTTATGTTTAATGAAAATACTTGGGTTGTTGCAGGAGATGATTTTGTTTACAGAACAAACGATTCTGGTGCAAATTGGGAAGATATTACATTTTCGCCCGAAATAGACGCAACTTCACTTTGGCAGATTTCAAAAGATGGAAAAGGTCATATTTGGTTGGCTGGAAGTTCATCCTCAATGTATAAATCTGTTGCAATAGTTAGCATTGAAGATATTAGACTAGTCGCAGATGAATTTTATTTATCTCAAAACTATCCAAATCCATTTAATCCAAATACAATAATCTCTTTTTCAATTCCCGAATCACAAAACAACTCAAATTGCAAACTTGTTGTTTATAATATTCTTGGTAAAGAAATCAAAACATTGATAAATCAACAACTAAATTCTGGATTTCACCAAATCGATTTTGATGCAGATGAAATTTCGAGTGGAGTTTATTTTTATCAATTAACAATAAATAACTTAATTCAAACAAAAAAAATGATGTTAATCAAATAAATCAAACAAATCAAACAAAAGGAGAATAAATATGAAAAAATTATTCTTGACTATTTTTGCCCTTGTGTTGTTCAATATTTCAACATTCGGACAAATTGAAGTCTTTAATGGTGTAGTTTCCGCTGGTGGAAGTAGTGATGACTACGTTTACGGTTCATATACCGATAGCGAAGGAAACACTTACATCACTGGAAAAACAAAAAGTGCCCCAATGAATTTTGGAAACGGAATATCTGTTTCCACACGCGGTAATTATGATATGTATGTTGCAAAATACAACAACGAAGGAACCGCATTGTGGGCAAAAAGTGCCGGAAGTTATGGCTCTTCAAGCGCTGATGACGGTCGAGCAGTAACCGTTGATGCAGAAGGAAATGTTTACGTTACTGGAGCTTTTTTCAACAAAGCATTTTTTGGTGACTTTAATTCAGACTCACTTGTAAGCTACGGTAACTTTGATGCCTATCTTGCAAAATATGATGCTGACGGAAATTACCAATGGGTACGTCACTTACATACTGCAAATCAGGACGTTGGAAATTCAATCGATATCGATTCACAAGGAAGTATTATCGTTGGAGGATATTTCGGAGATAATGAAGCTGACACATTAGTTGTCGGCGATATTCGAATTCCATCTTATGGCGAACGAGATATGTTTGTCGTAAAATTCGACCTCTATGGAAATGCACTTTGGGGAGTTGCTGGTGGTAGTTCAGTTGATAACGACGAAAACAAAGCGTTAATTGTTGATAATAATGACAACATTTATGTAACCGGATTTTACTCCGAAGGCGATGCTACTTTCGGTACTATCACAATTCCTTTTATGGAAGGTGATGAAATTTATATTTGCAGAATTGATCAAAATGGAAATTTCGTTTGGGCAACTGGAATTACAGGACCAGGAAATGATAACGGTCGCGGACTCGATTTTACAACAGATGGACCTGAAGAATTTCCAAATCTTATTTTCGTAACTGGCGATTTCAATGATACTTCTTATGCAGGAAGTACAATGCTAATTTCTAACGGAGATGATGATATGTTTATTGCTGCTTTAAATGCAAATGATGGAACATTTTATCTTGTTGAAGGATTCGGCGGAACAATGGAAGATAAAGGTTATACAGTTCAATTCTTAGATGGAACAGACGGAACTTACTATATCGGTGGAAATTCTGAAAGTGAAGATTTCCAATTAGCTGGCAACACAATGGGAAATAACGGAGGCACAGATGCCTTTATTATGAAATCAGTTGCTGGAGAACCTGTTTGGATAAGAAATTTTGGTGGTGAACTTAATGATTTAATGATGAATATTGGAGAAGATTCTGAACATAATGTTTATCCATCAGGTTATTTTAAAAGCACTTCAGCAGTTTTTGATGATACAACAATTGCCACAAATGGTGGATATGATGCGTGGGTGGGAGTTATTAATCCACTCGCTCCAACATCAGTAGAAGTAACTTTTCAAGTAGATATGAGTGTAAAAGTTGGAAATG
>DYSW01000098.1 GCA_020726285.1 Melioribacter roseus | reverse complement strand
CTTTCGCAATAACTTTGAAACGAATTTTATCGGCGAAGATTTCAATCTGTTTATCGTGATAAGACATTTTTATTTCAATCTCTATCTTCGTCATCTTTCAAATCCGCAAAACTTACCTTTGAACGAGTAATTGTTATTCCAAACTCTTTATTTTCTTCTAATTTATCACTTTGTCCTAACATATTCTTACCTAACCATATTAGCATAATCGGATTTCCGCTTAGTGCCACCTTGATTTGCGCTCGTCTTAGCTTTGTTTTCACCGAGTTTCTTCCTTTTGCCAGAAATTCGGAAAAACTCTTTCTTATAGTTCCTTCATCAACATCAAAATATTCAGCAATTTCTGTGTTATTCAGTCCGTAGCTTGCTAATCTTTGTACATTTAGTCCTTTTATGTCTTTTTTAGGTCTTGCCATAAAATTATCTTTTTTTTATTTTTACTTGCTATAATATACATAATGAGCTATATTATTTCTAATCATTTTTTTTATTTATTTCTGAGGTTTTATATGAAACTCGAAATTTTCAAAGTTGGTAAGCATACTTCAAGTAATGGTACTACCAAAGAGTATTCGCTCGAAGACTTAAACTCAATTATTTCCAATCATTCTGAACCAACTCCGATTGTCGTTGGTCATCCTCAAACTAATTCGCCAGCTTTTGGGTGGATTAAAAATTTGTTCATTCAAGGTGAATCGCTTTTTGCTGAAGCGACTGATTTAGTCCCCGAATTTTTAGACCTTGTTAAACAAAAGATTTACAAGAACCGCTCCGTTTCTCTTAAACAAAATGAAGACGGAACTCTTTCACTTAATCACGTTGGTTTTTTAGGCGGAGTTTTACCAGCAGTTAAAGGATTGCAAGAATTAAATCTAAATGCTGATGATAGTGCATCATTTGAATTTTCGCTTGCAATTGAACTTGATGAAGAAACCGAAGAGACTACAACTGTTCCAGTTGCTCCAGTTGTTCCAACTGAACCCGAAAACTTGAAAGCTGAATTTGAATCTCTTAAATCTGATGTTGCTAAAATCCTTGAATTTATGGGTAGTTTCCCAGTTCAAAATTCCCAACCTCTTGAAGCTGAATTACAAGCAAAGATTGATGAGCTTAATCTTAAAATTGATTTAGCTTATTTTCAAAAGAATATGACTGATAAATTACAAATGGCTGATTTAACTCCAGCAATCAAAAGCAAAATTTTAATTATTCTTGGTAATTTCCAATCACTTGAATTTTCTCAAGAACAGCAAACAAAAATCATTTCTGATTTTCAAGAGCTTGCTGATTTAATCCAACCTTTCCAAACGGATGAGATTCTTAAAAAAGTTGAATTTACTCAAAATAAAAAAAACTCAAACGCTTTTGATGCTTTCAATGTTGATAAAGAATCTTTGCAACTTTTTAATGAAGCATCACAACTTTCAGAGGAAGAGGCTATTTCTTTTTCTGAAGCAATTCACGTTTTAATCAATAAAAATAATAGTGAGGTTTAATTATGCCATCTACTTTAGCTACACTTCGAATCGTTGACCCAGTTCTAACACAGTTAGCGCGCGGTTATTCAAATTCTGGTTTCGTTGCCGATAAATTATTTCCTTTGGTTTCTGTTTCAAAGGAAGGTGGCAAAATTCCACAATTTACAAAAGAAGCATTCAAAATTTACAACACTGAAAGAGCGATTCGCGCAAAATCTAATCGAATCAATCCCGCAAGTAATTCAACAATCG
>DYSW01000048.1 GCA_020726285.1 Melioribacter roseus | reverse complement strand
ATTGATGTTGAAATAAATGAAATGGAAAAATTACTTAAACGAAATCAATCCATTTAAATCTAAAAATTATTAGTGCGTAAAAGAGAAAAGGAAGCGGTTATTTTGAATAAATATTTCGTAGTTCGAATACTGCTATTCCGTATGCAACTGCAACATTCATAGATTGTTTTATTCCGAATTGCGGAATCTCAATGGAATCGTCACATAAATCTAATAAGTTTTGGTCAACACCTGTGATTTCATTCCCAACAACAAGTGCAATAGGGAATTCATATTTTGCAATATCTGTGTAATTTTTGCTTGATTCGGTTAATTCTAACGCGAAAATTTTAATTCCTTCATTTTTTAAATGAGAAATAACATTCTCCGCATTTATTTCGTAAACCCAACTAACGCTTTCAGTTGCACCAAGTGCCGTTTTAAGAATTTCCTTTTTTGGCGGCGCTGGAGTAAAACCACATAAAAACAACTTATTAATCATTACAGCATCTGATGTTCTGAAAATTGAACCAACATTATAACTGCTTCGAATGTTATTTAATATAACATAAACAGGCATTTTGTTTGCACTTGATAAAGTTTCAAGTTTGATTCGATTTTCTGAAATTTCGTCGTGTGTAAGTTTTCGCATAACATTAACCAATAAAAAGGAAACAAAAGTAGTATTTCCTTTTTTAATTGCCAAACTACAGGTTATTTTTGCAATACATTTTCTAAAAATCACGGAGGAAAAGTGAAAAAAATCACTTTAATTTTATCTTTAATCATTTTTATAATTTCAGGTTGTTCGGCGTACAAAGAAATTTCCCCAAACCCGGAAATAAAATCTGACGAAAATGGCTTTATCAAAATAAAAGATGAAAAAAAGGATTTTGAATTAGATAAAGAGAAAAAATATGTTATTGAATTCCCACCAGCAAAATATGATAATTTCATTCTTGAGTTTAAAAGTAATTTGAAAGGAAATTCCGACTATTTTTTTCTTGGCAAATTTGAAGATGATAAAATAGAAAATCCAATTTATGATGAATTGAATGACAATTCTGAAATGAGCGGATTTTCCATAAATAAAGCAAAAGAGAAATATTTCTTTGTAATTGATAAAATTGCAAATAATAAAAATTTGGTTGCTGAATATCGTTATTTGCCAAATTGGAGATTCAAAGTTGAAGAATCAATCAAAAATGAAAAATCGCAACTTGTAAAGAATTCAGTTGATAGAAATGAATACAATAATTTGAATTACAGAAGCGAAATTAATATTATCAACCAAAAATTGAATGAATTGCAACTGACAATTCCAAATTTGCAAATGATTTCTGAAAATTTGGCGAAAACTGAAACAATAATTCCAGATTCGATGATAACAAAAAAAGATCAAGTTTATAGAGATTTGGTGCTATTTTCCAGCGATGTTGAAGAAGAATTTCTTTTTCAGAAGAAGAATTTATCGTTATTTCAGGCTTTTGTGCAACTTCGCAAAACAGAAGGAAGTACTGAAGATTTTCTGAAATCTGCGTCAACTTTGCTTTCATTTCTTACAAATAAAACCTCAATTGACGAATCTGTTAGAAATGAGATTAAAGCAATTATTGCTCGAAGAATAAATGGAATTGAAAATTATTATCTGAAAGTAATTCAAAATAAAAAGGATATTAAACCTTTTAATTTACTTACAGATATTAAAGTTGTTTTTGAACTTTACACTGAAGCAACTGGTTCAAAATCCTCGAAATTGGAAAATCTGGTTGATTTTTTTGATAATTGGGATAGAAAAACAACTTCTTTCGAGGAATTTCAAATTCACGAGAAATCATTGAATTCCTATCTTTTTCCAAAAATGAAATGGATGCCAAATAATTATTATTCTGGTGCAAGTCGATTTATGCAAAAAATGAATCAGACTTTACCTGAAATTTATAACGGGGAATTCCGAGAATTTGAACAGAATAGTTGTGTAATAAATTTCATAGAAAAAGTTAGTGAAGCGAAGAAAAGTTCAAGAAAAATTGAAAGAGAATTGAAAGAAGCTGACATTCTATTGGCTCAGATTAACAATCTTGCTGAGACAAATTCCTACGAAATGATGCTTTCAGTATTAAAAAAACATCCAAATTTAGATTTTATGAAACAGCATTTTCAGTTTTTAGATGAAGAATATTTGTCGCAGAAAGATGTTCAAATCAAAAATTACATTAATCGAAAATCTTGGGAAAAAGCCGAAGAAAATATTAGAAATCTTGCTTATTTCAATGGTTTTATAAACGAAATGCAGATTAAAGATAAACATAGACAGATCTTAAATCTAAATGAAACAATGATTTACGAGCGAATTAAAGATTTTTCTCGCACAAAAATTGATTCATTTGTAATAGCACATATAAACACAAACCGTGATGTTGATTTGCTTTATAAAAATGAAGTGTTTAATCCACCATATATTTTTACATACAGCGTTTTGGGCGAACAAACAGTAACAAAGCGAAATGAGAATATTTTAACTTATCTAGACCAAATGAAATATTTCACATTTCCCGAAAAATCTATCAATTTACTTTATGATTCAATTATCAGAACAAGTTCCAAAAATGCCGATAAAGCGAAATCGATTATTGAACACGGTAAAATGTACAAAGGTGAAGATAAACGAACCAAAAATATTATTGATGAATTTAACCCAAATATTGCAAAATGGATTACCAAAGCCAAAGATTACAGAAAAGTTTATGTTGTTCCTGTTACAGAAAATCATAACGGAAAAAATCAGTATAAATTCAGAATTCAACTGAAAATTCCATCAGATGCTGAATTCCCAGTCTACGAGATTAATATCAAATTACCCGAAGAAATTGCACAAAATGCTTCAAATGCAAAATGGTATGATTCTATGAAACTGAACAATGAAGAAATTCTAAATGAAGGAAGAGTTCAGATTTTCGCTCCAACTTCAGCAAATGATTACGAATTCAAAGTTTCGCCCGTTCAAATGGACTCCGAAGGAAGAAACATTCTGGATGTTACTTTCACTTATCCAAAATACGAATTATTTGAAGTTAGTGTAATGGCTCAGAAACCAATAATGAGAAAAAATTAGGAAAAAATATGTCAAAAAAGCAAATAATTATAATCGTTTTAATTCTATCTCTTGCATCCGTAATATTATTCTTTCTTTTTAGCGGAAATAAGTTAAAAGGAAGTGTAGTATTTCCTTATGTTGGACATCAAAAACCGGTTGTTGACCCGCATTTGCCAGATACAAATCCACTTTCCGACAAACTTGACGAAGTAGTTTTTGATGGCTTGTTCAATATTTCTTCAAATCCAAGTGGAATTTTCTACGAAAATGGGCTTGGTTCTTTTGTTGGAATTAATGAAAATGATGTTGTAACAATAAAACTTAAGCCAAATGTAAAATGGGCTTCGAGTTTTAAGATTGTAGAAAAAGAAGGTGAAATCACAATTGAAAAATCAGCAGAAAGTTATTTCTCTGCAAAAGATGTCGAATTTTCTCTTCGTCGAATTGAGAATTTAGGAAGTCTTTCGCCAGATTATATTCTTGTTTCACAAGCATTGGAAATCCTTGGCTTTAGCGGTCCAAATGAAAATAACGAAATCAAATTTCAATTCAAAAGTGACAGAATTTGGAATGAATCAGACATAAAGGAAGTACTTTCGTTTAAGATTATTCCAGCAAATTCTGAAATGAACGCTTTGAATTACCAAAATGGAACAAGCGAGTATTTTGCGGTAAATTCTAACCAAAATGTTGCAAATTATATAAAAAACCCAGAAAAGACTGCATTTATAGAAAAACTAATATTAAATCCATTTGTAGATAACAGCACATTTCCAACGGAATTGCAAAGTAATTCAATCAATGTAATGTTAGAAACGCCATTCGGAGCAAATTCTCCAATTTTAGAAGAAGATGGCGATTTTTTCTCGAAATCTGGAATTAGCACAACTTTTTTTGCTCTTTTGTTTAATACAGAAAAATTAAATCTTGAGCAACGAAAAGCAGTTGCAAGTTTAATTGACAACAAAAAAATTATTGAAAGATTCTTTAAAGTTGGAACACAACAACAGCGTCAGATAGCAAATATTCACAATCAAAAAAATAAATTCTCTGAATTATTGAATTTTAGCATTTTCCCTTCGTCATCTTATTATGTCGAGGAAGAAATTGTTGTTCCAACAACAAATATGAATGAAACAAATTTGTCAGCACTTACTAATTCTGTGATTATTGGGGTAAATCTAAATTATGGTTTTAGAGAAGAATTAAATGAATTAGTAGAAATTATCAACTCAAAAGAGATTTCAAAAGGGAAGTTGCGAGCTAAAATAATTTCGAACGAACAAGTGAAAAACAAAGATTATGATGTCATTTTACTTCCATTTAGCGGTTACAGAAGTAATTTTCTATTTAATGCTTATGATATTTTTCTTCGAGAACCGAATTTAGAAACGCGAAAAATTAACCTAATTACTGAAAATGGAATAATTCTGAACAATTCATTTTCATCAAAAAAGAACTATTTTGGTTTAGATTTCAACAATCCAAACTTAGATTCTGCTGAATTAAGTAATTTGTTGAAATATGTTTACGGCTTTATGTCCACGCGTGAAATTGGCGATAAACAAGCGTATGCAATGCGAATTGACAAAACGGAAAGAAATTTAGTTTTGGCTTCGTGGTTGTTTTCGTTACCAAGTCGTTCTTATTTTTCAAATCAATTTGACGAAAAAACAATAAACTTATATGGAGTTTCATCACAACTTTCAACAATCGAGAAATGGAAAGAAAAAACAAAATAGTAGCAATTTTTCTAATTTTATTAATCTTAATTCCCGTAAAACAATTGTTTTCGCGGGAATTTGATTTTAATGGGAAAAATGTAATTCTTGTGAAAAATCCAGAAAAATTGAATATTCTAGATAAATTCAAAAATCCGTTGAATAAGAAAAAGTTGATTTTTAAGCATAATTCTGTGTTTTTTGCAAAAGGGATTGTTGAAATAAATTCCATACAAAAAGCTGTTTGGGTTGATTATTTGAATAAAGATTTCTATTTATTGATAAATAAAAATGAGAAAATCTCAAATTCTGATTCAAAAGATGAAATTCAAGTTTTGAATGGTTATTTGTATTCAGAAAATCAAATTCAGAAAAAATTGGTTAACGAAAAACTTGCCAAAACGATTGATGGAACAATTGGTTTTATCAAACCAAATTCTGAGATAAAACTAATTGCTGAAAAAGGAAAAGAAAATATTGTATTTGATGGTGATAAGTTTTGGCTTGTAAAACTTGAAAATTATGATTTTGTTGAGAAAAAAAGTAGCAATAAATGGCAATTAGACAACAAAATTGTGGTAGAAATTGATAATAAAATTGATGAATTCAATTCGAAAATAGCAATAATATTCAGAGATTTGAATGAAGTTAATCAAAAGGAAGAAATATCGCCAAAATGGGAAAAGTTAACTAGAAATCGGAAAATAGAATATCAATTTAGGAATGGAAAAACGAGCGTTTACCGAAAATCAATAGAAAAATTAAAAAGTTCAATCGATTTATTACTATTTACAGAAGGTTGGAAAGTAGAAATAATTGATGAAAAATTGGTTATTTCACCAAAAAGATAATTAAACGTATTTGTGAATTTCTTGAATAATTATTTTTGTAGCACCAATCTGTGATTTCACATAATTTTCAGCGATTTCGCCAAGTTCTTCAATTTTATTTGGATTTGAAAGTAACATTCGCAATTCTTTATATAAATCAATCTTATTTGTAATTTTAATTCCACAACCAATTTCAACTAATTTTTGTGCTTCTTGGCTATTCTCAATTTTCGGTCCAAAAAATACAGGAATTCCATAAACTGCGGGTTCAAGTACATTGTGAATTCCTTGCCGAAAACTTCCGCCAACATAAGCAAAATCGGCGTAATTATACAAACTCAGCAAAATTCCAATGGAATCTACAATTATCACTTTTTCATCGGAATAATTCCGCATTTCAGAAAAGCGAATTGTTTTTTGAATTTTTGCAAAGTAGCTTTCTATTTTGTCGAGATGTGGAATTGTTGGTTCGTGAGGCACAATTATCATTACAAAATTCATTTCATATTCCCAAAGTTTTGCAACAGTAGGAAAAACCACATCTTCATCAGCTTGCCACGAACTTCCAAAAATGAATACTTTTGAACTGCCAAAAATTGATTTATCAAGCAAATTCTTCTTTTTTGCATCAATACTTTTTTGAAAAACACGATCAAATCGAGTATCACCCGCAACAATTAGTTTGCTTTCGGGAACTCCATATTTTCTGAAATTTTCCGCATCTTCATTCGTAACTGTAATAATTTTATCAAATAAATTGTACACATATTTTGATAAACCTTTTGAGCCAGGCATATTTCGGCTCGAATTTTCGTTCAAAGTTGCGTCAACTAATAAAAGGTGCGTTTTTTTTCTTTTAAGTTGTAAAATCACATTTGGCCATAAATCATAACGCATTAAAACAAACATTTTTGGGTTTATATAAGAAAGGAAATTTTTTACAATCGAAGAATTATCGAAAGGAAGATAAGTTATAATATCGGCGTGAGGGTAGTTTTTTTGATTTTCGTAACCAGAAGGTGAAAAAAAAGTTACTAAAATATTATAAATAGCAAGCGATTTTAATTCTTCAATAATTGGTTTTGCTTGTTCAAATTCACCCATAGAAGAAGCGTGAAACCAAATCATTTGTTTGGAATTATTCAAACCAGCCGATTCAAGAAATAAATTTTCAATAAGTCGTTTCCTTCCTAAAAGTCCGAGTTTGACTTTTTTGTTAAAAATGGAAAGAATATTAACTCCAACAAAAAGAAGAGGAAGAATTATGTAATTATAGACGATTAGATAAATTTTTAACATCTTGAAAATTCGCAAATTGAATTAATTATTTGTTTTGGTTGAATATGAAGCATACAATTAAAATGTTTTTTGGGACATTTTGATTTTCCAACATGAGAACAAGGTCGGCATTTTAATGAATTATCTTCAAAAATTGTTACATTATCTGAATTTGGAGCGAAACCAAATTCTTTAACTGTTGAGCCAAAAATAGCAATAATATTGTTGGAAATTGCAGTTGCAAGATGTAAAAGTCCGGAATCGTTACAAATTACAAATTCAGAAGTTGCAATCTCATCAGCAATTTCGAAAAGATTGTTGTCATTACTCTTATCAATAACTTGCGGAACTTCAGATTTTATAAGATTGCAAATGAATTTATCAGCCTTTCCACCAAGTAATTTTACCGAAAATCCATTTTGTACTAACATTTTGCATAATTCAATTTGATATTCTATTGGATACATTTTGGAAAAATGTTGCGAACCTGGACAAATTGCAATTTCATTTTTGATTATTGATTTTGTTTTTGCAAGCGTTTTCGCTTCATTATAGAATTCTGGAATTGAATTTGACAAAAATGCGTTTGGAAATACCGATTGAAAATATCTATTTGAAATTGAAATTGTTGGTTGCAGTAAGTTTATTTTTATGTGAACAAGTAAAAATTTGGCAAAAGTTGGCTTTTTAAATGAAAATGTAGGAATATTAAGCGATTTTACAATTTTACGTGAATATCTATTATTTTGAAAATCGAAAACGAAATCAAAATCCATCTTTTCTAAATTATCTAATAAAATGGAATTATCATTTTTTTTGGAATATTTGAATACATTTTCTAATCTTGAATTGAATCGAACCGCATCATAAAAAAAATCTTGAACAAGAAAATTTAGATGTGCAGTTGGGAAAAGTTGAGATATTTCACGAATAACAGGCGTTGTAAGTAAAACATCGCCGAGCGAAGATAATCGAATTATTAATATTTTCTTTTCTGAAAAATCTAAGTTCATTTCTGAAGTAAGTTACTTTTATTTTATGATTTCTAATTTAAGTAGTTTTCGGTTCAAACAACATTTGTTGGATTTCATTTTCCAATTCTTGTAATTCGGCAATCACATTTTCATAAGATATTTTTAATGATTCCTTGTTTTCATAAAATAATTGCTTGTAATATTCTATTCCGTTATTCAAATTAGCTTTGAAAGTTTCGAAATACTGAATTTGCTTTTCAGAAAAGGGAATTGGAGTTTCTTCAATTTTATTACTCAAATACTCAACATACATTTTTAGCTCTTTTATAAACATATTTGGTCGATTATTTGTGTTTAGTATATTAATTCTTCCATAAATGTGGTCAACCATCTGTTTCAAAGAAAATTTTCCAGAATAATAAGCCATATTCGGTCCGGGACAAACTGAAACAGCTTCTCCTTCCATTTTTGTGTCAATATTGTTTAAAATAAGAACTGAAGAAGATAAACCATTGCAAAGACATTCTTTTTCAGTAAGTTTTTGAAATTTCTTATTGTATTCAAAGTAATTTAAGTTTTCTGCTTTCAATTCTTTTAACTTAAAATTTATATATTGAGTTGAAGCAGTGCAAAGTGGTTTTTCTGTAAAATCTGTATTAAAAGCTAAAAATCGTTTCGGACACGAACTTCCTGGTTTTCCTGCGTTTGCTAATTCAATTCTTTCAGAATCTTTTGTTGTTCCACGTACATTGTTGAAAGGAATTCCGAGCGGAGATGCATTTGATAAATATAAATCTTTTTCTTTAGCATCACTTAAAATTTTCATTGTAGCATCGTCAACACTTGTAGCTTCAGGAACAAGTAAAAACGGACTTCCCCAACCGACAGAATCCAAATTGAATTTGTCAATCAAAAATTGATGTTCTTCGGCTGTTCCCACACCACCTTGAGCAGTTAATTTTGTGAATGGAATTTGTTTGGGGACAATTTTTCCTTTTTTCATTAATGCGTCTTTTAAAACATCAAATGACGACAAAAATAAATCTTCACGATTATTCTTGAATTCATCCAAAATTGGACCTAATAAGAAACCATCAGTTGCAAAAGCATGTCCGCCGCAGTTTAATCCAGATTCAATTCTATATTCAGAAACCCAAAGTCCTTTTTTAGCAAAAAATTTACCTTGAATCATTGCAGAACGGAAATCACTTACCTTAATAATAATTTTCTTTTTCAGATTTCCTTCAATATCTGGATAAAAATCTTCGAAAGTTTCCATATATGAAAAAAGGCGGGGATTCATTCCAGCAGATAAAACAACAGATGAGTTCAGGTTACTATTTGCAAAACCGCGTAGAGATGCATGTGCGTTGTTTTGTTCAACAGGAAGTTGAGTATTACCAATAAAATTTGGTCCATCAAGTTTTGTCATAATATTCACATCAATTTCACCAACTTGCAAATTATCGTTAATCCATTTCTGAATTTCTTTCAGATTTGAATTATTTGAGATAAATTCATTAAAACGTTGTTTAAGTTCAGAAAAAGTTGGTAGCAATTCGAAATATTTTTCAATTTCTTCGCGATTTTCTACAATGGAATTCTTAAGTAATTGTACTTTCTCTTTGACAATCTCATCAACCAAATTCAAATAGGAAGTTATCCTTTTTGCTCTAAAATCTTCACTTTTTGCCGTGATTGGTTCAAATGGTTTGTCTAAAAGTTTGGAATAATGTTCTCTTATTTTTTCAATAAGATTGTGTTCAACTATAGAAATTACAGATGAAATTCCAAGATGAGCAACTTTGATTGGGGAATCGATTGTGTAGCTAAGTCCCATAACAGGAATGTGGAATGTATGTTTTGATTTATTTGACATTAATATTACCTAAATAGTGTTAAAAAGCGTTTAATAAGTGATTAAAACTAGTAGTAAATATACTTATAAATGGTAAAGAAATTGATTTTTAATTCAAGAAAATCTTTAGAAAATTATTTTGAAATGGATTGAT
>DYSW01000014.1 GCA_020726285.1 Melioribacter roseus | reverse complement strand
AAGAAGAATCTAACACTTCTTCGGTTGCTGATTCTAATTGTCTTTTTTCTTCAATTATGAATGATGGGAATATGGTTAAAAGTACAACGAGAATTGAACCGAAATAAATCAACAAATAATTTCCATATATTGCTCCAATTGCGTATGCTAAAACACCGAATGAACCTGAAACTGTTTGCATCCAAGTATAACCTTTTGTTCTTGCTTCGCCTTCCGGAGTTACGTCAGCAATTAATGAACGAGTCGGATTGAATGAAACGTTTATTGATAAATCGAGCGTTAAAGCAATAATCATTGCAACTGCAACTAAACTTTCAATTCCAGTAATTTTTTGGATTACATCAATATTTGGTAACGAAAGTAACATCAGCGAAGCCAAAACACCACCAATTATGATAAATGGTCTTCTTCTTCCACCCCAAAACCACACATTATCGCTAATTAATCCAACTATTGGCTGAGCAATTAAACCAGCAATTGGCCCAGCAGCCCAAACAAATCCCATTTCGTGTAAATCCAAATTAAATTTTGTAATTAAAATCCAACTTAAAGCTGATATTTGGATTGATAATGCAAATCCCATTGCGGTTGCTGGTAATGAGAGTATTGAATAGAATACATTTGTTAGTTTCTTTTGAATATCTAGCATAATGATTCCTAAATTTTGGTTGCTGTGAAAACAATTGAATTAATTAATCTATGTAATGAATATTTTTCATTCGGTTTTTCTATGTTTTTCCAAGTAACCAATGTATCGTTTTCTGAATCTGGTTTGCCGAGACTTTGAATTAATTGTTCCTTCATTTTTGGAAAATTTCCTTCAATATCCTTTGTAATCTCAATTTCATATGAAAACATTGAGTCGGCTTTAATTTTTATTTTCCACATTTCTACTTGTTCGCCCAAAAAATTCCCGCCACCATACTGCAAAGTTAAAATTCTACTATCTCTATCAAATTTGTAATACTTATCGGTAAATTCCTTTTTCGATGCAAAATACTCACGCACAGTCAAAATATCGCTTCCCCATTCCAATCCACCCAAACCTTCAAATTTTTGAGTTTGTATAGAATTGCAAGCAATTATTGAAATTAGAATTATTATATAAGCGAGTTTATTTTTCATTGAGTTCCTTTTTATCTAAAATTTTGTTGGCAAAAAATAGAATATTTGATATTGTTAACAAAGAAAAATAATATGAGTTTGCTACAAATCACCTTTTATAGATGATTGTTTTTTAATATTTTAGAACAAAAAAGTTTATGAAAAAAATTACAATAAATACTGCAATCATAATTGTGTTTATTTCCGTACAATTTATTGTTGCTTGCGATGACACCATTTTAAATTCAGAAGATATCCCAACTGAAAATGTTAGTTATAGTAAACACATTCAACCAATTTTTAATACAAGTTGTGCTTTAATCGGCTGCCATGATAATTCATCAGCCGAAGGAAATATTTCACTAACTTCTTGGTCGAATGCTACACTGAACCCGCTTGTTATTTCACCAGAAAATTCTGACAATTCGAGACTTGTTTGGGCAATTCAAGGTTTACCAGGCACAGCTTTGATGCCACCAATTTATGGAACTGTTCCACCTTTAGATGAAAAACAAATTCAAGGAATTATTACTTGGATTGACGAAGGTGCAAAAAATAACTAAATCAGATAGCGGAACTTATCTCCTCGAAATACGAGCAAACAATGATTTCACTATAAATCACAAAAATTTTAGTGATATTATTTTTCGAAAAGGATTTTATTACTATTCAGGCAGTGCAGTTAAAAATTTGAAATCCAGAATTAGCAGACATGTACAAAAGGAAAAGAAAATTCATTGGCATATAGATTACTTAACAACTAAAATTACTAATAAAGTTGAGCGAGTTTTCATTTTTGAAGGAAAACAAAAGCAAAATGAGTGCGAAGTTATCTTCTTTCTAAAATCACAAATGAAATTGGAATTTGAAATTCACAAGTTTGGAAATTCCGACTGTAATTCTTGCAATTCTCATTTGCTTTATTCCAAAAAGAAAATTTCCTACAACCAATTATTGTCTCTGTACCAATCTACAGTTCGTTTAATTCCTTCAACCAAATTAACTTTTGGTTTGTAACCGAGAATTTTTTCAGCCTTTCTTATTGTACAAGTTTGATAATTTTGTACAAAATCTTTTGCTTTTTCAAAATTAAAAGTTGCCGGTTTTGTGCTAAAAAATGAAATAAATTCTGCAATTGCTCCAATTCCAAAAACAAGAAAATGCGGGATTTTTATTGTTATTGGCTTTTTCTGAAATGCTAAAAAAGTGGCATCGGCAATTTCATCCCAAGAATAATATTTATCAGACCCGATACAAAATATTTCATTTTGCGAATGTGGTGAAATTCCAGCAAGAAAAATGCCTTCTACCAAATCACTAACATGCACAAGTGAAACTAATTTTTGGTTATATCCAATTTTTGTCATTAAACCATTTTTGAATGTTTTGAAAAACAAGAAAATTTCAGTATCACGTTCTCCATAAACAGCGGGCGGACGAACAATTGTGATCGGAAGTTTAGAAAAGTAACTTTTCGCTAATTTTTCTTGTTCTAACTTGCTTTTTCCGTATCGAGTAATTGGGTTTGGTGTTGTGTTTTCATCAGAAAATATTCCACTTTTAGCTGGTCCATTTGCTGCCAAACTTGAAACAATAACAACTTTTTCAATTTTTGGATTTGTTTCCTCAACAATTTGCAATAGATTTTCTGTAGTTTTTACATTCCCTTCTAAATAATCATTCCAAGTTTTAGCTTTTACAACTCCTGCAACATGAAATAGAAAATCTATACCTTTTACAGCTTTTTCAACTCCAATTTTATCATCGTAGCCACAATCATAAATCACAACTTCTTTATCTTTTAACCATTTTAGATTACTTCCTTTTCGTGTAAGAACGCGAACTCTATACTCTTTTTGGAGCAAATAATCTACTAAATGACTTCCGACAAAACCGGTTCCACCTGTAACTAAACAAATTTTTCTATCCATTTCCATTAAATCTTTTGAATTATTTATTACAATTTTAAGTATCTTCACAAATTAAATTTATGAATAGTTAAATATACACCATTTTTTTTGGAGGAATTTTGGATCTTTTTCAGAAATGTTACGATTTTACTCGAGCCGATGAAGTAAAAGCTTTGGGAATTTACCCATATTTTCGTGCTGTACAGGAAAATGAAGGTCCAGTTGTAATGCTTGAAGGAAGAAAAGTTATTATGGCTGGTTCAAATAATTATTTGGGACTAACAGCTCACCCAAAAGTAATCGAAGCCGCAAGAAATGCAATAAATAAATATGGAACTGGTTGTTCTGGTTCTCGATACCTTACTGGAACAATTGATTTGCACATTCAACTTGAAGAAAAACTTGCAAAATTCTTAGGAAAAGAAGCTTGTTTATTGTTTAGTACTGGTTTTCAAACTTCGCAAGGAGTTATTGCACCGCTTGTTGGAAAAGGAGAATATTTAATTTCGGACAAAGATAACCACGCAAGTATAGTAGCTGGAACTTTACTAGCAAAAGTCGGACGAGCTGAATTGGTGCGTTATAAACATAATGATATGAAAGAATTAGAGCGTGCTTTATCTAAATTGCCATTAGATTCTCCAAAATTAATTGTGAGTGATGGTGTATTTAGTACTGGTGGAGAAATTGTAAACCTACCAAAACTTAATGAACTTGCTAAAAAGAATAATGCGAAAATTATGCTTGATGACGCTCACTCAATTGGTGTTATTGGAAAAGGTGGAAGAGGAACAGCAAGTGAATTTAACCTTGAAGAAGACGTTGACTTAACTATTGGAACTTTTTCAAAGACATTTGCTTCTCTCGGTGGTTTTGTTGTTGGAAAGGCAAAAGTTATTGATTATTTAAAACATCATTCACCAGCATTAATTTTTAGTGCTTCGCCAACTCCATCATCTGTAGCAGCAGCAACTGCAGCTCTTGAAATATTGGAAGAACAACCCGAATTAGTTACAAAACTTGTTCAAAATGCCGAAAGAGTAAGAAAAGGTTTAATCGAAGCTGGTTTTAATATTGTACCAGGAAGAACTGGAATTGTACCAGTAATTGTTGGAGATGATCAACTTGCTTTCACAATGTGGCGTTTGCTGTACAATAATGGTATTTTTACAAATGTTTTCATTTCGCCAGGCGTTCCACAAGGAAGACAAATGCTTCGAACAAGTTATATGTCCTCTCATGAAAATTCACATCTTGATTTTATTATTGAAAAATTTATCGAAGTTGGAAAACAATTAAAAGTGATATAAAATGTCAGAAATTATTATAAGAAAAGTTCAAAAAAATGAATTAAATCAATTTATTAAATTCCCCTTTGAAGTTTACAAAAACGATAATTATTGGGTAGCTCCATTAAATTTTGACCAAAAGAATACACTTAACGTAGATAAAAATCCATTCTTTAAGCATGCAGAAATGCAACTTTTCTTTGCTGAAAATAATGGGAAAATTGTAGGTAGAATTGCTGCTATTAAAAATGACTTACACAACCAAATTCACAATGATAAAGTTGGGTTTTTTGGTTTTTTCGAAGCATTAAATGACCACGAAATTACTTCAAAATTATTTGACACTGTTAGAAATTGGTTAAAGGAACGTGGATTAGAACAAATGCGTGGACCAGCTAGCCCGGATGTTAATAATATTTACGGACTTTTAATTGATGGTTTTGAAGATGAACCTCGTTTAATGATGTCTTACAATCCAAAATACTATGTTGAATTAATTGAAAAATATGGGTTTTATAAAGCGAAAGATTTGTACGCTTATCAAATAGATAAGCAAAAATTACTTGAATCAGAAAAAATAACTCGAGTTTCACAATTTGCCGCAAAACGTGCAGGTGTAGTAATACGACCAGTTAATTTGAAAGATTTTCAAAATGAATTGGCGAAAATTAAAGTTATTTTTAATAAAGCTTGGCAACCAAATTGGGGATTTGTTCCTTTCACTGAAGAAGAAATTGAAACTTTCGCTAAAGAACTGAAACCTCTTGTTGTGCCTCATATTACAGTTTTTGCCGAAATTAATAATCAACCAATTGGTTTTGCTCTCGTAATGCCCGATTACAACAAAATTATCAAAGGTTTAAAAGGTAAACTATTTCCTTTTGGAATTCTAAAATTGTTAAATTGGAAAGGTAAAACCGACTGGGCAAGAATTTTAATTCTTGGTATTATCCCTGAATTTCAGAAACGTGGGTTAGATGCAGTTTTATACCACGAAATTACAAAAAGAGCTGCTGATTTAGGAATAACCAAAGGTGAAGCAAGTTGGATTTTGGAAGATAACGAAATGATGAACAAAGGAACAAAAATGATGAATGCAACTTTGTATAAAACTTACAGAATCTATCAAATAGACATTTAGTTCGTTAATTTGTATTTAATCTCATTTAACAATTGGTATGGTGAAGGTAAATTTTGTCCCTTTTCCAAGTTCACTTTCAAATCAAATTGTTCCATAATTTCTTTCTACAAATTCCTGAACAAGAATTAATCCCAAACCTGTACCAATTTCTTGATTTGTCCAATTGTAGTATAATGCTCATTAATTTTGAATAACTTATTTTGAGCTTCAATTGGTATTCCAATTCCAGTATCAATAACTGAAATATGTGCATAACCATTTGTAAAAATCATTCAAAGATAATTTTATTATCCAAAATGAAACAACGGAATAAACAACACAAGCTAAAAGAGCTAAATAGAAAACGAATTTTTGTTGCTTATTCTGATTTCTTAGAAAATATTTTTCCCAAAAATCCCTTAGCATGTCTTTAACTATCCTTCTTTACATAAAGGTAAGAGATAAATAATTACCTAAAAACTGCCAAATCTTTTTATCTATTTTTCCGGGATTCTACTCACTTCAATAAAATTATTGTTCAGAGTTTGTTTTGCAAATTTTTCAAATTCCAACTTTTCAATTGAGTTAACTTCTTCTATCATTGAATTTACTGACACAATTTTGTTATATCTTTGGTAAGATTTTGCCAATCTTGTCATTCTATTTGATGTTTCTTCAAGAGATAAAATTGTGTTGCCGATAAATATATTTTTGGCTCTAATAAATTCCTCTTTCGAAATTCCCTTTTCTATCACTTTTACTTTTTCTTGTTCAATTAATTTTTTTGCCAACTCCATATTTTTTGCATTTGTGGATAAAAATACTCCGAAAGCCGAAACATCGTGATATGAATTAACAAAAGTATTAATTTGATATGCAATTCCGCGTTTTTCTCGAATCGAATTGAATAAACGAGAACTACTACCTTCTCCAAGTAAAATTGATAAAATTCGTAACTTTCTATAATCATTATGAATTGCTCCAACTGCTTGCATTCCAAGAATTTTGTATGCTTGCGTACTTGCGTGTGGAATTTCGAGATTGCTGATAATATTTGGCTGTATTTCAGATGATTTTCGTTTGTTTTGATTACAATTCGTTAATGAAAAATACTTTGCGGCAAACTCCATAATTTTTTTATGTTTAACTGATCCCGAACTTACTACGTAAAATTCTGAAGAAATGTAGTTTTTTTTGTAATAATCTGTAATTATTTCACGAGAAAAGGAACGTATATTCTTTTCATTGCCAATAATCGGATAGCCAAGTTTTGAATTTGGGAATAGCAATTGCTCGAAATCATCAAAAATAATTTCATCGGGTGTATCTTCAATATCATTCAATTCATCAATAACAACTTCAGCTTCGCGTTTAATTTCCTTCTCTGGAAAAGTTGAATTGAAAATCATATCCGAAAGCACTTCAAAATGCTTTTGTTCGGTTCCATTTATTCCTTTTCCGTAAAAACAAGTTTCTTCTTTAGTGGTAAATGCGTTCAAATAACCGCCGGTTTTTTCAATTTCATCAGAAATTTTCTTTGCCGTTCGGATATTAGTACCTTTAAAAATCATGTGTTCAAGAAAATGAGAAATACCATTTTCATTTTCATTTTCCCATCTTGAACCATGCGGAAACCAAAATCCCAAAGTAAATGATTTTGCCTCGGTAAGTTCTTCTGTAATTATAGTTACACAATTGTTTAGTTGTTCTATTGTAATTTCGTTCATTTTCATCCGATTAAAAGTATTGGTAAAATTAAGGATATTTTAAGTTACAATTATTTTATTTTCGATTTTTAATGCTACATTTTCTCGAAAATCACAATTAACTTTGTTAATTTGCACAATTCAAAAAATAAACTTGAGACTGCAATTCAACAGATTTTAAGCAACATCGGAAAGAAAACAATTCGATTTTTTGCTGAAATTGGTGGAATTTTCATTCTATTAATGAAAATATTTAAACAAACACCACAAATTTTCAGAACTAAAAAGCAATTAATTATCCAAATGGATCATATTGGAGTTGGCTCAATTCCTCTTGTTTTTGTAATTGCACTTTTTACTGGTGCAGTGGCGGCTTGGCAAGCTGCATACCAACTTAAAGGATTAGCACCACTTTCATTCTTAGGAACAGCTACAAGCAGAGCAATAATCACAGAACTTGGTCCGGTTTTAACTGCAATTGTAATTGCGGGTAGAATTGGAGCTTCAATTGCGGCAGAAATTGGTTCGATGAAAGTTACTGATCAAATAAATGCACTTTTAACAATGGCAATTGACCCAGTTCGTTATTTAGCTTTACCTCGTTTTTACGCATCAATAATTATGATTCCAATTCTTGTGATTTTTGCCGATATAATTGCAATTTTTGGTGCCTACTTCATTTCAAATTACTTTCTTTCAGTCTCAGCAGATGTTTTTTTTGATTCAGTAAAGAAAACATTTTTAATGCAAGATTTATTTTTTGGAATAATTAAAGGATTCTTTTTTGGCGGAATTACTGCATTAGTTGGAACATTTCTCGGGTTTCAAACGTCAGGAGGAGCAGAAGGTGTTGGAAAATCAACAATTAAAGCATTCGTTTTAATTTCCGCAACAATACTAATTTTCGATTACATCTTTTGGATGTTTATCAATTAAAAGGAGAAGCTATGAAACAATTACAAAAACTTAAGAGGTTTTTTATTATGATATTTATTTTTAACAACCTTGCATTTCTTCCCTCTTTCGGGCAAGAAAATTCATGTGAATTAGTAAAACGTGAAAATATCGCTCCGAAATACACTTGGAATTTACAAGATATTTACAAAACCGAAGCTGATTGGGAAACTGACTATAAATGGATAGAATCTCAAATTCCAACTTTTAATAACTTCAAAGGGAAAATTGGCAATTCTTCTTCTGATTTGTATAATTTTCTGAAATTTGATGAGCAAGTTGATATTATACTCGGCAAATTATTTCTTTATGCTTCTTTATCACACGATTTGGATTTGGGCGATGCAAAAAATCAAACACTTTACAACCGAGTTGAAGATTTGTGGTCGCGACTTTCTGAAGCGAGTTCATTCGTTACGCCAGAAATTATGGCAATTCCAGAAGACAAATTGTGGTCGTATGTTAATTCTTCCAAAGAATTAAATATTTATTCTCAACATTTCAATAATCTTCTAAGAAATAAAAAACACATTCTATCTGAAGAAGAAGAAAGAATAATTGCACTTGCTTCATCAGCAATGCAAGTTCCACAAAACACATTTTCATTGTTAAAAAACGTTGATTTGAAATATCCAGCAATAAAAGATGAACAAGGTAATGAGATTCAAATTTCTGACGGAAGATATTACGCAGCAATGTATTCAACAAATCGTGATTACAGAAAAGAAGCTTACAAGGCATATTACGTCCCTTATTTGGAAAATAAAAATACTTTAGCAAGTTTACTTGTGGGAAACATTAAGACTAACATTTTTAATGCAAAAGCAAGAAATTTTACAAATACACTTGAAGCAGCAATTTCACACAACAACATTCCTACATCAGTTTATGATAATCTAATAAATATTGCTAACGAAAATATAAAAGTTATGCACCGTTGGGCTGACTTGAAAAAGAAAGTTCTAAATTATAATGAACTTCATCCTTACGATACTTATGTAACACTTTTCCCAGGAACTGAAAAGCAATTTTCTTTTGATGAAGGAAAAAATGTCGTGTTAAAATCTCTTCAACCTCTTGGCAAAGAATACATAAAAAGTCTGGAATTTGCATTCGAAAACCGTTGGATAGATGTTTATGAAACAAAAGGAAAAAGAAGCGGTGCATATTCTTCAGATATGGGTTACGGAGTTCATCCTTATGTTCTTTTAAATTGGAATAATCAATTAAATGATGTTTTTACATTAACTCACGAAATGGGACATAATATGCATTCTCATTTTTCTGGAACGAAACAACCATTTATGTATGCTGATTATTCTATTTTTGTTGCCGAAGTTGCTTCAACTGCAAATGAAGCTTTGTTACTTGATTATTTAATTGAAAATGCTACAACAAAAGCTGAAAAGTTAGCGTTAATAGAAAAAAATCTTGATAATATGACATTCACATTCTTCCGACAAACAGGATTTGCCGAATACGAAAGAGAAATTCACAAATTAACTGAAAGTGGTGAATCTCTAACTCCCGATAAATTAACTCAACTTTACGGCGATATTTACCAAAAATATTGGGGACCAAGCATGTTTGTTGATGAAGAAGAAAAATACACTTGGTCGCGAATACCTCATTTTTACTATAATTTTTATGTTTATCAGTATGCCACAAGTTTTGCAGCATCGCAAGCATTAGTTGCAAAAATTAAAAAAGAAGGACAACCTGCAATTGATAAATATCTAGCGTTTTTAAGTTCTGGAAGTTCTGATTATCCAATTGAAGTTCTTAAAAAAGCTGGCGTTGATATGAATTCAAAAGAGCCGATTGAAGCAGTTGTAAATAAGATGAACAAACTTCTTGATGAAATGGAAAGGTTATTAGCTGAATAATCACAAAATAATTTGATTTTACACAAAAAAAAACGGTAGAGATGCCGTTTTTTTTATTGTATTCAAATATTTCAATTCATTTTTTGCGTCATTTTAAGATAAAAAGTTATTGAAAATTGTTCATCTCATATTTTCCTTTTATCATCAATCAAGCAATCTAAATGATTCTAGCTCCGTTCAAAAAAAACAAGTTAATTAATAGTTCTCTTTATTAAAATAAAAACCTCTATCAGATTTCTCCTTTAGAGGTTTTTGAAAAGTTGTGTTTAGTAATTCAACTAATTACACATTAATCTTAATTACTATTTTATAAGTACCATTTTCTTTGTTTCAATAAAGTTTCCAGCTTGTAGTCTATAGAAATAAACTCCAGAAGATAATTTTGAAGCATCAAATGTTACATTATATTTTCCTGAAGCATAATTTCCATTTGCTAAAGTTGCAACTTCAGCTCCTAAAACATTATAAACTTTCAATGAAATATTTGAATTTGATTTTAATTCAAAATTAATAACAGTTGATGGGTTAAATGGATTTGGATAATTTTGATTTAAAGCAAAGTCAGCTGGATTTACATCTTCGAAAGAAATATTTTCAACTGAAACTATTGCAGCTAAATTTTGGTAAGCAGCACCACCAGCAGTTGGACGTGGGTCTAAACTTGCTGTTGAAGACATTCTATTTATTGATTTCAATCCTGGATTTTCTATTGTGTTTCCATTTGCCGCATCTGATAAATATGCTGCTTCCCATTCGTGATTACCTAATTCTGCGAATGTACTGCCTGCTCCAAAATCAAACCATACGTTGTTTTTGAATACTATTTGTCCATTTTCTAATCTTAATCTACTATCATTTCCTGTTGCTAAATCTTCTACTTTCATCGCATCTCCTCGAAAATCTCCGAAGATACTATTATTGTATAAGCCACCCCAGAAATCGCGTAAGTTAAATAGATTTGAGTTGTCTGGATTTGTTGAACTTACTCCACTTCCTAAGAACGTTGCATTGTAGATTTGTGGGAAAGCATATGGTTCTCCATCTTCTGGAACTGTTCCTCCATCATGTTCGCCTAAGTGACCGCCCATCTCTGAATCTTGGATGGCAAATAAGAATTGCATTTTGCTTCTGAGTCCTTCATCATGATCAAATGCATCATCTCCGTTGAATACACTTACTAAATACTTACAATTTACTGTTCCGCCAAACCATTCATATCCGTCATCATTATTGTTAAATACTTCTATATATTCTATTGTTGTTCCATCTCCTACGCCACCCAACGTCAATCCGTTGATTTCGTTGCCTGAACCGATATCTGTTCCTCCGTGACGTATTGAAATATAACGCAATACTCCACTATTATCGTGATCATCTTCTCCACCGTATTGGCTCTTTTCACTTACTGGTAATCCTTCGATATTACCTACACCAATTGTTGTATTGATTTGAGCTTTTCCTAAGATAATTAAGCCTCCCCATAAATTTGAGGTTGGCAATGGTAAATCGTTTGGATTGTTTACATCATCGCTTTCGCCTGTAAAGATGATTGGGCTGGTTGAAGTTCCTTCTGCATAGATTTTTCCGCCTTGTGCTATTACTAAGGCACTTGCACTTTCGCCTTGACCTGTTTTACCTTTTATTACTGTTCCTGCTTCTATATTTAAGACTGCTCCATCTTCTACATATACAAATCCATCTAATATATAGGTTTTGTCTGCTGTCCAATATACTACTTCTCCTGAATTGATATCTCCATCTGTTACGGTTACTTCGCTGCTGCTTGTGGTTGCTGGTGCTAAATATCCATAATGGTCTAAAGCTGTCCAACCTTTTAGCCAGTTACTGCTTCCAAAGGCTCCTTTGTAATTTACTTCATCGAAGAATTCATCTGTTAAAGCAGCTAAATTTTGGTAAGCAGCACCACCAGCAGTTGGACGTGGGTCTAAACTTGCTGTTGAAGACATTCTATTTATTGATTTCAATCCTGGATTTTCTATTGTGTTTCCATTTGCCGCATCTGATAAATATGCTGCTTCCCATTCGTGATTACCTAATTCTGCGAATGTACTGCCTGCTCCAAAATCAAACCATACGTTGTTTTTGAATACTATTTGTCCATTTTCTAATCTTAATCTACTATCATTTCCTGTTGCTAAATCTTCTACTTTCATCGCATCTCCTCGAAAATCTCCGAAGATACTATTATTGTATAAGCCACCCCAGAAATCGCGTAAGTTAAATAGATTTGAGTTGTCTGGATTTGTTGAACTTACTCCACTTCCTAAGAACGTTGCATTGTAGATTTGTGGGAAAGCATATGGTTCTCCATCTTCTGGAACTGTTCCTCCATCATGTTCGCCTAAGTGACCGCCCATCTCTGAATCTTGGATGGCAAATAAGAATTGCATTTTGCTTCTGAGTCCTTCATCATGATCAAATGCATCATCTCCGTTGAATACACTTACTAAATACTTACAATTTACTGTTCCGCCAAACCATTCATATCCGTCATCATTATTGTTAAATACTTCTATATATTCTATTGTTGTTCCATCTCCTACGCCACCCAACGTCAATCCGTTGATTTCGTTGCCTGAACCGATATCTGTTCCTCCGTGACGTATTGAAATATAACGCAATACTCCACTATTATCGTGATCATCTTCTCCACCGTATTGGCTCTTTTCACTTACTGGTAATCCTTCGATATTACCTACACCAATTGTTGTATTGATTTGAGCTTTTCCTAAGATAATTAAGCCTCCCCATAAATTTGAGGTTGGCAATGGTAAATCGTTTGGATTGTTTACATCATCGCTTTCGCCTGTAAAGATGATTGGGCTGGTTGAAGTTCCTTCTGCATAGATTTTTCCGCCTTGTGCTATTACTAAGGCACTTGCACTTTCGCCTTGACCTGTTTTACCTTTTATTACTGTTCCTGCTTCTATATTTAAGACTGCTCCATCTTCTACATATACAAATCCATCTAATATATAGGTTTTGTCTGCTGTCCAATATACTACTTCTCCTGAATTGATATCTCCATCTGTTACGGTTACTTCGCTGCTGCTTGTGGTTGCTGGTGCTAAATATCCATAATGGTCTAAAGCTGTCCAACCTTTTAGCCAGTTACTGCTTCCAAAGGCTCCTTTGTAATTTACTTCATCGAAGAAGCCAGATGTTTGTGCAAATAAAGATGCAGAAAGCATCAAATTTAGCATGATTAATGTAATTTTTTTCATTATTGTCCTTTGTTTTGTTATAAGTTAAATTTTAAACCAAAATCGTAACTTCTTCCATTAAAGTGGTTGTTGTAGATATATTCTGTTCCTTTGAACTCTTGGATCTGAGTAATGGAATCATCAAGAATATTTTTAACACCAATGGAAATTGAGAAATTTTCTGAAATTCTTTGTGAAGCGGAAAAATTCAATAGATTGAACGATTTTTCATATACATCTGGGGCACCAACTGATCCAAGTGCGAATAGTCTTTCTCCAAATGCATTGAAATATAAGTTTGATGAAAAACCGGCATCGTAGTTATCATATCCCAAAAATACATTTATTAAGTATGGAGATTGACCAGTAAATGGACGAATATCTTTTGCTTCTGGGTCATATGCTCGTAAAACTAGTAACTCGGATTCAGGAATTTGAACTTCTGAAAAAATGTATGAGAAATTACCACCTAAAGTAAAATCGTTAAAATAAGGATGAATGAAATCAAGTTTCTTTCTTGTTTCAAATTCTAGTCCCATTACTTTAGCTTTATCAACGTTTGTCCAAGTTAAAACACTATTAACTGCGTCTTGAATCATAACCTCAATTGGATTTTTAAATTCCTTGTAATAACCACTAATTGCAACAATTTCACCAGCTTTTATAAACCATTCAAAACGTAAATCGAGGTTATCTATTGTAGTTCTTTCTAATGCTGGGTTGCCAATATAAGTATCCCCGCCGTTAAAATCGTAACTTGTAAATGGTGAGATTTCTCTAAAAGTTGGTCTTGCTAACGTTTTACCGTATGAAAATCTTATGTTTAAATTTTCAAGTGGAGTATAAATCAAATTGAAAGAAGGCAAAACATCGCTTGTTTTTATTTCGCCGATTATAGAATTATCTTCAGCTGAAAATGTTTGCATTCTAGTATTTTCAATTCTGGCTCCAGCAATCATTCGCAAATTTGAGAGAATTCCCAAATCAATCATTGCATAGCCTGCATATATGTTGCTTTCACCATCATAATTATTTGATGATTGATCCGTTTCTTGAATATAAATTGGGAGAATATTTTGAATTGTTCCGTTTGCAAGAGTATCAGTTCTTACCCAACCAAGATATTTTTCCGAAAATAGAGCATCAATATCACCGTTTTCATTTCGAAAATATGTACCAATTTTTGAAGTTGGTTGATAAGAAAATCTTCTTTCAATAAATGTTCTTTGTTTTTGAGATAGGAAACCACCTATTTTGAAAGCGGAATTCAAGTCGCTCCATTGATGAAAAGGAATTGTAAAATCACTTTGGAATTCAATTTGATCTTCATCAGTAGTTCTAAAATATCTTTCAGGCATTAGATTTGTTTTTATTCCGTAAACTGAATCATCAGTCATAAAATTGTAGAAAAATCTTGTATCGGGGTCATTTTGCAAAGATTTTTGATAAGAAAGTCTCCAATCAAAATTACCATCAAAAAAATCAGCAAATCTGTGCTCGCCATTTAATTGGTAAGATTCCAAAGAACGTTCTTTATATTGAATTGTTCTAGCTTCATATAACCATTCTGGGTCTAAATCGTATGGATATGAACCTGATAGATATCTTGAAACTGATTCTCCATTTTGGTTGAATTGAGAATTTAGTGTAATTATGTTTTGATTATCCAATTTATACGAAATTTTCGCCATTGTAGTCCACAAAACATTATTTGTAACTTTTGTATCAGACATTGAATATGTGTTATCTAATTGCGATTTTGTTGGATCAATAACACCTCGTGTCCAACGATTAATTTCACCATCTGTATAACCAGAAAATCCATTTTTATAAGAAACGCTTGCAATTACACCCAATGTATTTCCAAATAAAGTGTACTGATCTCCATAAGAAAGTGCATAATCTTGATTTAAAGGAACTGTATATTTATGTGGTGCCATTTCTGGATTAAAAGCATTAGTTACTTTATCCATTTCGGCTGCAATTTCAGAATCTTGTGAAGCTCCACCTGGGTTAGCAACATAGGTTGTATTTTTTAGAAATGAAGGTAATGCACGTTTTCCGTCATCCATTCCAAGCCAATCGGTTGAACTTGCCTCTGCTGCCAAACCATTTTCTGAGAATGTTAACCCATTAATCGAACTTGCTTTCGAAGTAATTGCTAATGTAAATCTATCTGGAAAACTTTTTGTCTCAATATCAACAATTCCACCGGAAAAATCACCACGTTTATCTGGAGTAAATGATTTTACAACCTGAACGTTATCAATCATGCTTGATGGAATAATATCAATTGAGGAATTTTGTTTGTAAGGATCAACACTTGGAATTTGAGCTCCGTTCAAGTTTGTGCTTGTGTATCTATCGCCTAGACCTCGAACGAAAACATCTTCACCGTTAAAAACTGAAGCACCAGTTATTTGTTTTACAGCTTCTGCAGCATTACTTCCGCCGCTTTTCCCTATTTGCTCCGAACCAACTGCATCACTTATTGAATTTGATTTTTGTCGTTTGACCAATAAACCAGCTTCAGAACTTGTTATTGCTTTAGCTGTTATTATTACTTCGGTTGTTTCAAAAGTTTCTTCAGATAAAGCAATATCAAGCTTTAAAGACTTTCTCTTTTCAATAATTGCGTTGCTGATTATCTTCTTTTCAAAACCAACCATTGAATAAATAATAGAATATTCACCAATGGGAATATTTTTGATGATGTACTCGCCATCTAAATCAGATGCTGCGCCTAAAGTTGTTCCTTGTAAAAAAATATTTACGCCAAGTAATGATTCGCCACTCTTTGCGTCCACTACTTTGCCATAAACTATCCCTTTTTCTTGAGATAGTATTGAATTTGTTAATAAAAACAAACTCAAAATGATTGTGAATAAATTAGTTTTCAATCCCACTTCTCCTTTATAATAAAATAAACGAGCCCAAAATTAGAAGAAGAAGGTTAGCTAAGTCTTAACTTTATATTAAATCATTATTAACGAGAAATTACACTGTTAGATTTGTGAAAATTTGTACCCAACACCTTTTATTGTTTCAATATATTTCCCAAAAATTCCTAATCTTTTACGAATTCTTCGAATGTGAACATCAATCGTTCTATCACTCACATAAACATTTAAGCCCCAAACATTATTCAAAATATTTTCTCTGTCAAAAACTCTTCCCATATTTTTAGCAAGATAATAAAGCAAATCAAACTCTTTTTTAGGTAAATCATACTTTTCGTTGTTTACAACAACAATGTACTTTTCTTCGTTTATTTCAAGAATTCCATCTTCTGTTGTAAAAGAAATGCTATTTTGATTCGGATCTTTAGCTTTACGGAGATGTGTTTTAATTCTTGCAAGAATTTTGGCAGGTGAAAAAGGTTTTGTTATGTAATCGTTCGCCCCAAGTGATAGTCCACGCAATTCATCAATTTCTTCATCACGTGCTGTGATAAAGATTATTGGTATTTCATCAAACTTAGTGTTTTTACGAATTTTTGTGCACACTTCAAATCCATTCAAACCAGGCATATTTATATCAAGCAAAATCAAATCGGGCATTTTATTTATTTGTTCAAGAACTTCATGTCCATTTTTAACTGGAATTGTTGAATAACCAGCATTTTGCAAATTAAATTCAATTATTTCCCTGATATCAATATCATCTTCAGCAATTAAAATCTTCTTCACAATCTCACCTTTAAGATTAATTTTGTATTAAAAAATTAACCGAAACTAATTACAAACAAGTTACAAATACAATTTTCTTTATCTATCAGAAAAAGGCTCTCGCTTCAGCTTGAAATAAGTGTATTATATCGCTATTTCCGTATTTTTTCCCTGAATAAAGAAGTGTTGTCTGAAGATTTTCAGAAATTTTATAATCAGCATTAATCCGAAAAATAAAGTTCTTACCTATGCTAAACCCTTGAGAAATTTCAAAAGGAATACTTGTACTTACATTTTTTGTTGCTAACTCTCGTCTTTCTATCTCAAATCTAATTTTTCCACTATTGATAACAGAATACAAAATTCGTATTGATTGGATATTTCCATCTATTGTAGTTGGTTTTTCTGGAAAGTTGTCAATTGTTCTACCTACAGAAAGTTTAATTCCGACTTCAATATTATTTATTGGGCGATAAGAAAAATCCGTGTTAATTTCCTCAGTTTCAGCTTTTCGATTTTTAGATTCATTTGCTTCCGAAATCATAAAATCGTCAATAATTTTGTATTCGGTTTGATTTCTTATTTCGGTAATCAATTTTGTTCGAATCTGCAAACTTTTTTCCGTTTTTATTCCATTTTCAGTACCATTTGAATATTGGTTCAGAAATTTCCGTTGTAGAATTCTTCCTCGGACTGAAAATTCGCTACTATTTTTTTGATAAAATAAATCTTGTTGAATAAAATTTGAACCGTTAATTGTTGTAGAATCTTGTAAAAAGTAATTTTGATTCATTAAATAAATATTAATCGGGTTAATAATCTTACTTTTTTCATCAATTCTGTAAAATGTTTCAGATGAAATTGACGAAATTATTGCTTTGAAAATTGAATTGAAATTCGATATTTTCGAAAAGTCCAACTTAAATTTGGCGTCAAAACGAAGATTTACTATCGGAAATAGTTCATCTGTTGGAATTGTCATCGTTGTAAAATTCCCGTTTTCGTTAACTTGTTCAAACTCTTCGTCTTCTGCAATTCCGTTCGAATTCAAATCACCAGAATAAATATATTCACCTTGTCCAATTGGCACTGGAATAAATATTTTCTGCAACTTTGCCGTTTTTTCAGTTGCAGCTGAATAAAAAATATCGCCGAAAACCATATTTGAGAAAATATTATAATTTGTTTGTGATTTTATTATCAAATTTTCATTATCCAGCATTCCATTTTGTATAAATATTTTCTCATACTTTCTTTGTTGGAAAGATAAATTCAAGTTTGAACGCAAATTTTTATCATAATTGAATTGCGTTTCTATGCCATATTTGTGTTGAACTGATTCATTTTCCAATTTGTTTTTTAGCGGATTTTTATCATTTCGATAACCGTAGAACATTTGCAAAGTGAAGTTTTTTCCACTTACAATTTCTATTTTGGGTTGTATTTCGGAATAATTGTAACTCTGATTTATTAGAGTATCGCCGGAAATAATAAACTCGGTTTTCATTTCCTTTAAAACAGAAAACATTGGTCTGAAAATTCCAATTTTGTAAAATGAATTCAATTTAATTTCTGTGAAATTACCTGAAATTCCCAAATTTTTGGAATCTGTTCTATTAAAACTTAAATCTAAATTATAATTTTCTTTTTTATCAAGATGATAATTTATTCTCTTCCTCGTTGATGAAAAATTCTCGCCTTCGCTCAAAAATCCATAAGAAAGTCCAAATTCCGAATTTTCGGACTTATTGTATTTCAAGTCAAATTCACGCAAAACTTGTGAATTACCTGCTTGGGAATTCAAGTTGTAATTCCTACTAAAATCCACACTATTCAACTTTTCTATCGAATTATATTTCTCATCAATAAATCTGTCTCGATAATTCAAATCGATTCGCCCAAAATCGAAATCAAGCAATTTAATATCTTCGATTTGATAATTAGTTGATAAATTCCAAGCAAAACCTTGATTTTCGTCATTATCTAAAACAGAAAATTTGTTTCTGTCAAAATTACTACCAGATATTTCTGCATTAAGTCGCAAATTTTTACTTGGCTGATAGGTTAGCAAAAAATTTGCAATTTCCTTTTTTTGCGGTAACGGAAGAAAAACAACTGGCAAATAACTTCCCTTTCCAATTCCAATAAAATTGTATTCTAATGTCGATTTTTTGCTGTAATCACCTTTTCCAGCGCCAACAAAAGTAAATTTTACATTATAAATTGCATTTTCACTTTCCGTTTGATAAACAAAGTACGAAAATTCATCTGCATTAATCGTTGAATCAATTTTCGTGTAATTCCCTTTTCGCACACCGTTGGAATCTTCCGCTACCAAAGAAACACCAGAAATTGTTGCGTTTAACGGATTATTTCCAGCGTTCGAAAGAATTTCGAGTTCATCTTCAGATAATGTAAAATCAATTGGCTCTTTTTCATTGTCATTTTCGCTAAAATAAGATGCTGAAATCATTAGTTTTTTATCAAATAAATTTGTTTTTCCACCACCTGAAAGAAATGATCGCCCAAATTTTCTATCCGAATATTCAAATTCCACAAAAATCCTACTAGTTTTCGAAATGATTTTTTTTGCCGTAAATGTAATTGAAGAATTGGCGTAATCTATTGTGTAATGATTATTTTCGCCACGATTTAGTTTTTCGCCATCAACATACACAATTTCCGTTCCAGCAATTACAATAATTTCCTTTTCGTTGTTTTCGCCGTAAAGCAAATATGAACCTTGCACGCCATCTTGTCCAAAAAACTCGTTGGTTGTATATTTTCCGCGTTGCGAAGCATAAGAAAAAAATCCATTCTGATTTTCAAAATTTACTTTTCCATACAAACCTTGTAATTTTCTATTCACTTTTGCAAATTGACCGTAATTCTCTTCAAGATAAAAATCGCCGAATGTTCCATTTGCATTTTTATGTTTCAATTCAATAAACACTTTGTCAATTTCTTCAATTGATTCCGTAGCTCCTTCGGGTTGAAGTGGAGAACTTTGGTCAGTTAATGCCGCCACAATTTCAACATCTTCAGATATTTTTCCCGATAAATTAAGTCGCATTCCGCTGTTAACTATTGCATCTTGATTTGAACCAACTGTAATTCCACGAATTATTGAACCATTTCTGTTTAATTTTTCCCCAAAAATTGCATCATTTGAAATTTTATAATCATCAAAATTGCTTGTTACAACTGAATCTGGAATAATTCCATCATAAACTTGAACAATTTTTTTGTGAAATACTTCCTTTTTAAGCGGAATTTTAACTGCAGAATAGCAAACTAAAATTTTATCAGAACTATTTAATCCGATTGAATCGAAAACAATTGAGTTTGAAGTAGAATCAAATAAATATTTTGGGAAAATTGAATTTCTATACAAATCATAAAACTTAAGGGAATTGGGATTTATGTTAAATTCCGAAAGGAAGTTGGGAGTTTTATAAGTTACCGAAAAAGTATCAGTTTTTGTGAGATTGAACTGAATTGTTTGCGAAAAAATTGAAATGTTGGTAAAAAGAACAAGCAACAACCAATTTTTAATTAGGATTTTCAATTCAGTTCTACATCAATTTTTCTATTTCTCTTTGAAAATAATTTTAACAGGCACACCTTTAAACCCAAAATTCTCACGGATAATTCTTTCAACAAACCTTTTATAAGAATCTGGAATGTGTTTCGGTTCATTAGAAAAGATAAAAAACATTGGATAATGTTCACCAACTTGAGTTAAATATTTAATTTTTATTTCTCTTCCAGTCGGAGTAGAAGGTGGTGGGTTTTTCTGTACTTCTGGTAAAATAATATCGTTCAAAGTTGAAGTTGAAATTTTCTTGCTTCTTTCAGTTTGAATTTCCTTTGCCATATCAATTAACTTGAAAATTCTCTGCTTATTTAGCGCCGAAATGAAAACAATCGGCACAAAATTAACACTTCCTAATTCATCTCGTAATTTACGTTCAAAATCGCGTGCGGTATTGGTTTCTTTTTCAATCAAATCCCATTTATTTACAGCAATTATCAAACCTTTCATTCTTCTGATTGCTTCTTGAATTATTCTTTGATCTTGATTTTCCAATCCAATTTCTGCATCTAAAAGTAAAACCGAAACATCGCTTTCCATCAATGCACGATAAGTTCGCACAGATGAATAATACTCAATATTTTCTGTTATTTTGGATTTTCTTCGCAAACCGGCTGTATCTACAAGAATTACTTCTTCTCCGTAATATTTAAGTACTGAATTTATTGAATCGCGAGTTGTGCCAGGAATGTTGGTTACAATTGTTCTATCGTAACCAAGAAGTGCGTTTGTTAACGAAGATTTTCCAACGTTCGGTTTGCCAATCATAGCAATTTTCAATCTTGTATCTAATTCAGCATTTGTTCGTGAAAAATCCAAATCAGAAAGCACTTCATCAAGCAAATCGCCTAAATTTCTTCCATTCAAACCGGAAATATCTACTACTTTGTTAAAACCAAGTGTATAAAAATCTGATGTTTGGTAACTCATTTCAGCTGTATCTAATTTATTAACAAGTATATAAACTGGTTTGTGCGAAGTTCGAAGCATTTTAGCAATTTGGGAATCGAATGGATTTATTCCATGTCTTCCGTCAACTACAAAAAAAAGTAAATCTGCTTCTTCGATTGCAAATTCAACTTGTTCACGAATTGCTTTTTCAAACAAATCATCACTTTCTGGGACGTAACCGCCGCTATCGATAAGTTTAAATATTTTACCATTCCATTCAACTTCACCGTAAATTCTATCGCGGGTTACACCACTAGAATCATCTACAATTGCTTCTTTGCTTTTGGTTAATCTATTAAAAAGTGTGGATTTTCCAACATTTGGTCTTCCAACAATTAAAACTAAAGGTTCATTCATTATATTTTTATTCTCAAATTTATTTGCGGGTAGTATTCATTCCTAAAATTGATTGTTTGTCTTTTTAATTCGACATTTACATCAACATGTTTATTGCGATAATTTGTTGTAAAAGCAGCTTCAACTGCACTTATTATATGGTTTGACAACACTACAATTGAACCCCAACGAGCAATATTATAAAGTTCGTTTGCTTCGCCTCTTTCAATTGAATAATATTCAAAAAGTGGTGTTACAGGATCTCCATAATTGTAATCACCTCCATCAAAATCTGACCAACCAACGTTAAATTGCGTGTATTTTCCAATCATTTCATAATATTGTTGATCACCAAACGGAGCTAATTGATGCGAATAATAACTTCCAATTGCTTGTTCAAGTCTATTCAATTCAGACCAATCAAGATTTCCATTTCCATCGTAAATATTATAGTCGTTTACATCTAAATCTGGATTTAACTCGTTAATGTGAACCAAAGTCCAATCTGCATATCTTTCTACCGACCAATTTTCGTTTGCAAATGACTCAAAATATTCGGTTTGCTCATCACCTTTTTTGTTGTATATAATGATTGTTGCAATTGCAACAACCTCAATTCCAATATAAATTGCTGTTCTCCAG
The DNA here is from genome assembly GCA_020726285.1 of Melioribacter roseus. Lineage (GTDB taxonomy): Bacteria > Bacteroidota > Ignavibacteria > Ignavibacteriales > Melioribacteraceae > WGAL01. The sequence continues at coordinate 11,755 of DYSW01000014.1, read as the reverse complement.
TAATCTTCGTTGTAAAATTGTCCCGCTCCAGGCAACAAGACAGATAATCCCGCTGCAAGTGCAACTGATTTTTTGGGAGAAGTCAAATTTTGGACCGAATTTGAATCGAGTTGTGCAAAAGTTTGGTTAAACGAGAAATCCATATCTTGATACAAATTGCTGCTTAAATTTGCTTGAGCATAATTTTGGATAAAGCCCAATATTAATATTAGAATTAATTTTTTCATTTTTCTCACTTAATATCTGATAAAATTTATTAATAAAGTTCAAAATCAAATAAAACACCAAAGTAGAATCGCGATTCTTTTCCCGAGATTACATTTGTTGTGTTCACCATTTCTTCTACTTGATCGAATGAATAAGACCAACTGAAAAATACTGCTGTTGGAAAAATATAAAATGAGACAAATTTCATTCGTAATTCGGCACCAACGTCTTTTTTCAAATCATCAAATTTTAGCACGCCTTCGTTCCAAGCATTTCCAACATCGCCAAAAAAAGTAAAATACATTTTGTCGAGGTACCATAATCCAAGTCGATAATCAATTTCTCTGAAAAGTGGAAATCTGTAACTAACATTTAATGTCGCCATTTCGTTTCCACCGAGTGAATAGAAAGGATAACCTCGCATTCCATTTAAGCCACCAATGTAAAAATCGAAGAAATTAGGTTGTGGTGGTCCAAAAATTGTTCCATATTTCAACTTAAAATTCACTGAATGTGAATCAAACACACGGAAATTTTCTGACCAACGCATTTCAAGTCGAGGAAAATAAAAATCACCATAAATTGGTTTCAAAGCACCATTTTCAACTGTGTATTCTCCTTCTGAATTATAGTTGTTCATTTCATAATTCACTTTAACTTCAATTTTTCTACCTATCGGATTTATACACATATTTCTATTTGCTAAATAATCTGTATGGTTAAATGTTAATTGAAAATTGTGTCCATATAAATAAGTATCGTTTGTTGTTGGATAAAGATAAGTATTGCCGGGTAGAAGAAAACTTCCGATTGTTGCTGAATATTTGCTTAAAATATATCTAAATTCAAGAAAATTATCTTCTGAAAGAAAATTCTGCTTTGCCGCAAAGTCAAATTCTAACAAATTGTAGGTTACATCAGTTTTTGTGTGATAATCTGCTCCAAAATCTTGGTCTGTTGAATCAACATTAAAATAAATATCAGCACTTGCTTTACGTGTAACGTTGTAAAGTTCGAGACTAATTTGCGGTTTTAAACCAAGATTAATTAAAAATGGAATTTTATCGCGATAATTAAACATCAAAAAAGCGTCTCTTTCAAAACGAGAATTCATTCCAAAACCAGCAAAAATATCATATCGATTAAGATAATCAGACGAAGCAAAGTATAAGCCAAATTTAAATTTTTCGAGAGCGTTGCTTGTTGTGTTGTAATCGTCATATCTAACAAAAGGAATTAACGTGGCATTTGTATATTGTCCTTTATACTTTTTAACTTCGTATTCAGGCAAAGTAAAATCATCATAATTTTTAAGATACGAAATTTCGCCTTGTTCTAAATCTTGCAATGTTTTTGACTTTGGCAATGAGAATTCAGATGTTTTTAGATAGTTATCTTCCGCTAAAATTGGTTTCCTTTCATTTTTGGAAAGATAATTCAATTTATAACCCGTTGAAGTATAATTTGCAAATACAATGTTTCCTTCAGAATCAATATCGTGATAAAAACTACCGCCTGTAACGTTTGTAATCTGAGTTCTTTGTTTTGATGAAAAATTATATTCATAGATATTGAAAATTCCAGTTTTATCATCAGAGAAGTAGAATTTTCCATCTTTTCCGAAACTTGGATTTCTTTCATCAGATTCTAAATTCAGTACAAATTCAAAATTGGCGCCGTTTGTATCAATTTTAGCAATATCCTGATTATCTCTTTTTATAATTCCAAAATATATTTCATCATTTTTGGGTGAAAAAACGGGATTAAAAACTTGTTCACCGCGATCATAAAATGTTAATTGTCTGAAATTTTTTCCATCGATAGTAACTGTCCCAAGATTAGTTGTTCCATCTTTTTGGAACAGAAATACAACTTTTTTACCATCTGATGAAATTGAGGGATTATTTGCCCGAAGTCCGAAAGTAAGTCTAGTTTCTTCTTCATCATCTAAATTGTAAATAAATAAATCATGAATATTTGTCCATTTTGGGTTTTCAGTACTCAACTTTGCAAACAATATTTTGTTCGTGTTTGAAATGAATTCCACATTCGAATTAACTTTTCGAACAATTTTTTTCTTCTCTTTTGTGGAAATGTCAAATGAATAAACACTTGTTTGACTTAAATAATCCATTCCTTTGTTGGATAAATATAGAATTTTTTTGCCGTTTTCGTAAAAATGTGGTTGAAGATTTGCAAAACCTTCCGATTCAATCTCAGTTCCTTTCACTTCATTTTTCAAAACTGGACTAATACGAGCTTGATAATCCTTTTCAAGATGCAATTTCCATTGATTGTAAAGTTCAATTCCTTCAATTCCTATTACATTTTCAATTGCTTTATCTATTGTAACAGTTAATGGGTTCTTCAATTCAGCAAAAATTTGTTGGAGTTTCTCTTCGCCGTAAACACGCGAAATATAATCCACCAAATTATAACCAAGATTATAAACTGATTCGTTGCCTAAACTTGTTTTGCTAAAAACTCCCATTTCGTTCCAACTTAACAAATTACTTCCCAAAATGTAACTTCGCAAAATCATATCGCGGTGCGAATCCCAATTATCATAATTGAATTCTTTTCTTTGATATTGTGCAGTTCCTTCAGCAAACCAATTTGGGACGTTAATTCCCGCAATTGGATACGAAATTATTGTATTCGGATAACCGTAAAGAACATCTGGGCGGCGTTCATCTTGATAATGCAAGTATTGAAGGTAGAAAGCTGGAATTCTGCGACTCATTTTCATTGCTGTTTGCAAATTTACCATATGTACAAATTCATGAGTTATTACGTTACGAAGCCAATTATGTGATCCACGCAAATCGAAATCCAAAGCTGAAGACCAAATTTCGATTTTATTATCAAAGAAATAAGTTGCTCCGTTGGAATAATCATTAATATCTTTAATTATGTAATGAACAGTTTCTGGTTCAAAACCATATAAATTTGTAATCGGTTCCCAAACTTCTTCTGCAATTTTTAAAACAATTTTTGCTGTTCGTTCAGTTCCTTCGTGGAAATGCACTTTTACATGTTTTCCTTCAATAGTAAACCACTCGTATTCGGGATTAAACTCGTTGTATTGTGCAAAAATACTAACTGAAAAAAGCAACATAATCGCAAATATCTTATTCATCAAATCTATTTCCTATTTAATAACTGCAACTTTAATAATTTTTTGATATTCTTTTCCGCTGTCATTTCCTTTTGCCGAAAATGATGCAAAATAAACATCACTTTTAACATTTTCTGTATTCCAATCAATTTCTGATTCGAAATTTGCACGGGAATTTCCGTTCAATTCTGCAACTAAACACCCCGCTAAATCGAAAATTGTAATTGTAACTTTAGAATCTTCTCTAAAAGCATATCTAAAATGTGTAATTCCACCATCGTAAATGGGATTTGGCCAATTGTATGCTTTAATTGTATTGAAATTTGGTTCAGAAACTGATATTTCATCTAAAATTAGGACAGAAGAATTTGTAGAGTTTGATGAATTTCCACTCCACAAAATTGAAGGTTCAGCTTCTGTAAATATTTGGTAAATATCTAAATTAGAGTTCGATTTCATAATTCCGAACAACTTTCCGGTTTGAACAGAAATCAAAGGATTTCCTTCATTTTCGATTCCAACTGAAAGGATTGGATTTGATGAATTTTCAGGATACAAATCACCTTCTTCTGAAACAAAAAGTTTCTTCAGATTTTCTCCATCATAATACGAAACAAGAGAGCTTTGCGAATTTGTATATTCATCCGAAATTCGATTTGGAATTACAATTGGATAATTATCAATCAAATTCCCAACCAAGTTGTACGCAAAAAGTGTCGAATCAGATGAAAATGAGATGAAAATCTCACTTCTGTTTTCATTTGGGACTAACGATAAATTGCTGATTTCATTCGAATTCTCAATTTCAGCAAATGGCGAAATTCCACTTGAACTAATTTCAAGAATATGAATTTTATTATCGTTTGTGTGAACAATAAGAAATTGAGATTTTACTGAATTTGCGTTTGTTTGAGCAAAGAAAGCATTCAAAATATTTTGAGTTAATGTGTATGAATTACCCAAAATTTCAATTTCCCTAGTTCCAACAAGAATTTTAGAATCAAATAGCGGAATTATTTTCTGAATTAGAAAATTACTTGTATTTACTATCGGGTTTGAAGTGTTTGTTAAATCAAGTTCAACAACTTTTTCGGTTGCATTTTCAGAATAAGCGAAGTTTACAACAAAATCGCTTTCAATTTGTGCCGAAAGTTCCGAAGTTATTTCATCGCCAAAAGTTATTATTTGCAAATCCGTTCCATTTTCATCAATTGAAACAAAATTCAGATTTTCTCCGACATTGCCTACAAAAATTGATTTATTTTCATTTGAAGAATAGAATTGAATCAAATTTCCGTTAGAGAAATCGTCAAATTCAGAAAGCAGATTTCCAGAATAATCGAATATTTGCAAATTGTTTTCGGAGAGAATACCAATTTTCTCGGAATTTTGAGCAGAAACAGTGTTTTGTATTTGGATTGAATTTTCGCTTGTCATTCTCGTAACAAATTCCACTTTTTCGGGTTTATATTCAAAATCGAATGAAATTTGATTAGAATTTATTGTAAAATTTGTTAATGAAATTCCACTATTTGAGCCAGAATTAGCATTTGTATTCGGTTTGGAATTTGCAGAAAACTCATTTTCGTAATAATTCGCCCAATTTTCAGAAAACCAAAAATCTGTTGAATCACCAGCTCCGACAAAAGTATCACCAAAAACAGTTGTAAATTTTACACCAATATCATCAATTCCATCGGATTCAATAACTTTTACACCTTTATTTTTCGAGTCATTGTTAATTGAATTCGAAGTAATTTTTTCATCAATAATGTTTTCATCAATGTGCCAAATCAGAATTCCACCGCCAGGCAACGCCCAGTCAAATTCATCAACATTTGTAATTACACCTTCGAGTGCTGTTAAATCCCAATTATTAAAATATCCACTTGAGTCTTTTTCAAATATTTTTTGGTAAGTTATTCCATCGTTGATATAAGTAACCATTGCACCATTTTTTCGGGCATCTCGCTGTCTATTTTCCACTAAAAAATATTCTTTAGAATTAATTGGAATTTTTACAATTGTTGTATCTCCAAAGAAAGAACTTGCTGTTTCGTAAGTTGTAACCGAAATATTTTTATCGACTAAAGGAATTTCAGTAATATCTAACCAACCAAGCAATTGTTTTTCGAAAGGCGAAGGTAGCGGAGGAAAAGCACCGAGATAGGCAAACATACTTTCACCATCCATCAAACCTAATCTTCCAATTGCACTATAACCAGTTTCAGTGTTAAACAAATCTGGCAAACCGATATGACTGCCAATCATACCAACAAGCAAACCATTTATTGTTAATTCAACTAAAACAGAACCAGTGATTGTTTGTGCTTCGCGAGATTCAGTTTCAGGTAAAACCGCTGTGTGCAAAATAGAAGCACCATCAGGCATTACTATTGCATCATTAAATCGTAAATATACTGAAGGAATATCTCGTTCAATTCCCAAACTTCCAGGAAAACTTACATCGCGTCCGACTCCAGCGTGAAAAATAATGAACATATCATAATCTTGATATGGAAAAGCAATTTCGTGATTTGCTGCTTTTTGCCAAGCTTGTTGGCTCATTCTCGCAATTCTACTTACATCGCTCGAGCCAACTTCGGGAGAATAATTTCGCATTGTGCTATCTAATGTAACTTTCACGGGAAAAATACTGTATTCGATATTCAACCGATTTTTTGATGCTTTTGCAAAGTAATTTTTAGCAAAAAGTAAATGATTATTGAAATATTCTTCATTATGCGGAAGTGGATCAAGAATGTCTGTCCTATTTGCACTTTCTGTAGTGTAGTGCGAGCCGAAAGTTCCATTTCCTTCTGTGGCATCATATTGATCTGGTTGAAATTCTACCATTAAAGCAAGAATTTTCAGAGTATCGGAATTTATTTCCTTAATTTCACCTTTAGCTTGAAGAAACAATTCTGGTTTGAATTGTTGCGTAAATTGATTTTCAGAAATCGCAATGAAACTGAAAATTAACAAAAAAAGCATTTTCATTTTCATTTTGTGTTAGATTCCTCGTGGTAATCCTTTTATTGTCCGATTTTGTTCTCCCCATCTTGCTCCCAAAGTAAATCGCAAAGTTCCAGAAAGTGGATGCGATTCTTCAGCTCCAGCAAGTGATGAGGAAATGTAACTGAAATCAAAATTGTATATATCGTATTTTAAACCAGCTCCGAAAGTCATAAATTTTCTATTTCCGTAATCTGGGTCTTCATAGAAAAATCCACTTCGTACTGCAAATTGGAAATCATTTGGATCTCCATACCAATATTCCATCCCAATTGTAGAAACTATTTGGCGAAATTCGGTTGACATTTCTTCATCGCCCCACGAAGTAAATATTGCTTCATAGAATTCTGATTTTATATTTTTTGCTGTATCAACAGCAATTAGTAATTTTGAAAAATCTGCGGTTATTGTTAACGAGTTGAAATCATCTTCCCAAACACGGAAAGCCGTTCCTAATCTAAAGTTAGTTGGAATTGGGTCGGCTTGTGCTTGATCGATGTAATACATTTTAGGACCAAGATTACTAATATTTATACCAAGACTAAAACTATCTTCAAACATTCCAAAAATTGTTTTTGGTCTCCACATTGTAGCTACGTCAAAACTTACACTTGTTGCAACACCAGAACCTTTTTCTTCGCCAGTTGCTTGGTCTGCTAATCTACTGTGAATTAGTCTGAAGTTAAAACCAATTCCTAAATCTTCTGTAGCTTTGGTCGCATAACCAATTGTTGCAGAAGCATCAAAAGCACGAAAAGTACCTAAAACTTCGGGTCCAGCTTCTCCGGTTCTAAAAAATTCGCCAAAATTCATATAAACAATACTTGCTGAAACACTTCCGCCAATTTCATCAATGTATTGGCGATAAGCGAGAAAGTCGTAAAATAAATCAAGATTAAGTTGAGGCAACCAATTACTATGAGTTAATTGCACTTCGGAACCAGCTGTAAAAGCTAATCCCGCAGGATTCCAGAAAACCGCCGAAGCGTCATCTGCAAGTCCGCCACCTGTTTCTCCCATTCCGCCCGCACGCGAATCTGGTGAAAGCAATAAGAATGGCACAGATGTATAACCTCCACCTTGTGCAAAATCAATTTGCGGAATTGCCGCAAATATTAAAACGAGCAAAGCGATTATTTGTTTGATTTTCATTAAAGATCTCCATTAAATTAATTTTCAAATTTAGTTGTTTCTATTTTACTACCGAAATTTTTCCAGTAAAAACTTCTGAGTAATTGTTTGAATTAGATTTTACTTTCAGTCTATAAAAATATGTGCCATTTGCGATGTTATCTCCATCTTCGTCTTTTCCATCCCAAAATATTTTTACAAATTTGTCAGAAAGACTTCTTTCTTCTATTTGTTTGATTTTTCTTCCTGCAACCGAAAATATTTGAATATCAACATCTATTGTTTCTGTAAGATTGTGTTGAAAAGTAAAATATGTTACATCAGAAAATGGATTTGGGTAATTGACGACATACATAATTGCCAAACCATCGCCCGAGACTACATTGAAGGAAATTTCTTTTTCGCTTGCATTGTTAAAAACATCCCAAGATTTTATCTTTATTGAATGTTCTCCTTCGGTGAAATTGTAATATTTGTAATTAATTTCGCCAGAAGTTCCACCTTTATCCAAATCGCTTATAAATGAATTCGAAAAATCTGTTGGATTTTCTTCATCTCCATCAATAATTCCTTCTAACTTATGACCCAAACCCAAACCACTTGTATTGATTCCTGTTTCGTCAATTAGCTTGGCAAGTAGCGTGAAATTTGGATTTACTAAATATGCATTTTCATAAGAAAAATCATCAAGTGCAATTTCAATTTCTGGACCTTTTCCATCATTTGTTTGAGTTGTATCTCTTCCACCGACAATAATATTTTTGGTAGAACCGATTGCTTCTTTTTCATCATTATAAAAATAGGCTATTATTTTCCCATTTCGGTTTTCGAATGAAATATCCTGTGGAACAATAAATTCAGTTTCAAATTTTCCATTTACGACTGATGAGCGTCCTTTGAAAAGAATTCCACCTTGTACTTTCATATCATCGTTAATATCTGGAAGTTCAACAATGCGTTCTGAATCGAATACTGTGATTAGTGCTTCGCCAGTAAAATCAGAATCATTATCAACCGAACCTTTTACATTCATTTTTGATAAAGATTGAATTTGCACGTTAACTGACAAATCTGAACCACTTACACTATCAATTTTTGAGGTGAAATCTGGTTCAAGTAAACGTAAAGCTGGATCGCAAATTAAAGAGAACTTGCGTGTGTTTTCGTTAGAATAGCTCGATTTTGCAGAAAAGAATGTATTGCCAAGTGTGTTAGAGCCAATTCCATCTCGATTGTCAAGCAAGTTTGAATAAAAACGATTATTCAATGTTGAATTTTGGTCGGAATACGAAGCTCGCACAGAGGCAAAAATTCCAATAGCTCCTGCATTTTCTTTAAAAATTAATTGTTCGCTAGCGGCTTTTCTATCTGGGTCGTCTATGTGTCCGAAAGAACAAGTAGCGGCTGATAAAAAGAAATAGTTGGTATTTTTAAGCAACGGAATAGAAACATCCGACATAAAAACACGCTCGTCAGTCCAAACATCTGGATTTCCGTGACCGATAAAATTCATTAACAAAACACCGTTATTCAAATCTTCAACAATTGCATCATTTACGGCGGGTTTTCGTCTGCCAACTCCAGTAATTACCGTAGGATAATTAAGTAAATAAATTTTGTTTTGCTCAAAATAAGTTGGCAAAAGTGCGGAAAGTGTTTCAGATTGTGGTGTGTGATCTGCAATATCTTCACCACTTGGGACAATATTATCATCAGCAACGAGAGAAATTTTATATCGCCAATTTGAAAAATCTTGATTGTTTTCATAGTCTTTAATTTTTTGCAAATACAACCGTAAATCTTCATCAGATTCAATTGGTAAACGAGCAATGCCCAAATCAACAACGGAATCATTTCCATCAATCCAAGCATAATAATCGTCAGTAAAATATGAACTTACGGAATAAAGTGATTCTGTTGTGTGGTAAGCTAAAACGTAATTATTCTTGTTTGCTTCAATTCCAAAATAATCGTAAGTGCCTTTTCCAAGTATAAAAATATATTCTGGAATGCTTGTCCAATTATCATAAATATGTTTTACAAAACCACGAATTGAAGTTGGGTCTGTTAAACCAGCAGAAAATTCATTTTGAATTTCATCAATATAAAAAATTGATGTAGAAACTGGGAATTTCGATTCGTTCATGCGAAAATCAGCATATTCTTGAGCAACTTCTGAAAAGGTTTTATTTGTAATAATTACCATTTTTGTGCTTGCGTCAGATTGTCTCACAAAGGAATTTTCTACTTTTTCGAAAGTTGGCGGTGTTTTATATTTTGAAGAATTAAGTAAAATGAACTTTGCTGGAGCAGAACTTGTTTGATTTTTTACAAACACAACTTCGCCACCAGAATTTGAAAGTGGAATTATTTTTTTCACATCAGAAAAGTTTGTAATATCAAATACTTCAATAGCAGTTGTTGTAAAGTTTGAAACTGTGTATTTAATATCACCACTGATTGATTCTCCGAACACGGAAAGATAGTTGTCTGTGGCAACTAATTTGGAGTAGTAAGTAACTTCAAAAAAATCTAATCCACCAGTTTCTGATGTGGAATTTGCTTCAAAATTAAGTAGGAATGGTTGAGTGGAAATTTCGGAATTTGTGTAGAATGTAAAATGATTTAACTTTCGTACTCCAGCGCTATATTCATTAGTACCATAACCATTTATTGTCTCGCTTTTAACTAAATTGCCGTTTAGTGAAAAATTCAAATCTACATTCGAGACGCTATAATTTACAAAAGCCCAATTTACATAAATTGGATTTTCTTTTACGATATTCGCAAAATTTAAGTCGAAAGTACGATTAGTTTGATTCATCGAAAATTGTTCGCCAAAATATTGCCTACCAGATTTTAACGGATTGTAAGTATCAGTCTCATTAAATAAAAATGATTGAGTTGTAGTTTGTTCGGTTGAAAATTCTGAAAGCGAGTTTTCGTTTGCAATTCTTTTTCCATCATTTCCCGCCCAAGTTATCCAATAATAATTCCCTTTTGCAAATTGATTGTGTTTTCGAACGTATTTCCCCGAAGTTGTTTGAATTTCAAAGAAATCCGTCCCTCGTCCGTAAAAAACTACATAATCATTCTCATTTAACACTTCATCGTCTTCGCCAACAACAGAAATTGCATTTTCAATTAAATCAGATGGAGTTAAAAATGTATAAGATTCATTTAACGCATATCCGCCATTATTATAAATTTTTATAGTTTTAGGATTATCTGAAGTCGGTTTAAAACCTAAATTGACTAAAGTTTGATAGTTAATTTTGTAAATTCCTTCATCTGTAATTTTGGTTCTATGCCAAATACCTGAACTTAATACTGATGGATTTGCTTTTGCTATCGTTTTACGAGGAATGCCCCATTTTTTAGCAATTGCAAAGTTCAATAATACTTTTGAAAGAAGATTATCATTATTCTCAACCAATTTTTGAGTTGCTGCTTTATATTTTATGCGGAAAGTAATTTCAGTTAATTTCTTGAAAGATGAATTATCTGAATTTGGAATAATTGGGAAAATCCAAAACTCCTCTATTTGGGCATTTCTTGAAATTCTTTGAGATGAATTTTCCACAAAATCACTCCAATTTTGTTGAAAAATCCCTTGGTTAAAATTCTCTTTTTCATTCAATAATTCAATTTTCCCGTCAACAACTTCGTAATTAACCTCAACTATTTCAATTTGTGAACCAAAAGCTGGAACACCAATTGAGAAAATGTTTATTGGGATTTTAGGTTGATTATTTGCTAAATCTGGATAAACCGAAGTATTGGCTACTGAAATTTTCCATGAATTATCAAGACTCTGCTTAAAACTTAAATAATTTGGTTTATATGAGATTACAATTTCTGTTTCTGAAGATGCTAAAAGCTTGAATTCCCCTTGTGCAAAGAGAGAAAATGATGTTAAAAACATCACCAAAAAAAACAATTTGTCACGCATTATTATCCTTCGTTAAAAATAAAAATTTGAAAATAAATGTAGCAAATCGTCTATAGACTTTCTCTCCGATATTTAGGTTGTGAATTTAATTAAAATTTTTGAGATGTCAAGTGAATGAAAGAAACCAAACACAAATAATTTATTTTATTACTGATTACTGATTTGCTTCTGTCATTCCCGCATGTTTTCGTTCTTGTATATTAAAAGTTATAAAAATGTTTTTTGAAATATTGAATAAAAAGTTTACTAATGGAAGAGAAGGTTAAACTCTTGGTCAATGAGACCGTGATTAAGTTTCTTCCTTCCGTTAGGTTAAAATTGGGGAATAACTT
>DYSW01000097.1 GCA_020726285.1 Melioribacter roseus | reverse complement strand
ACCAATTAGTATAATTTTAGTAAATTGACTTTCAAATTTGCGATAGTATTCTTTTGTTTCTATTTGATTTATAGCCTCTTCGGCGGTTTTATCCATTTTCAGTTCAAACAAATATTTTGTGTCGCCTATGGTTAAATGAATGTCTATTCTTCCATCGTTTGTGCTTTCTTCCGATACCGGATTTAATCCGTTTTCAGCTAAAATAGTAACGAAAATTCCATGAAAGTAACTTTCGGTAACTTTCTCTTTATGAATTTGATACGATATATTTGAAAATCGTTGATTGATTACTTTTTCAAATTCTTCAAATTTTTCGTTCAGAAGTAAACTTCGCAATTCGGTGAAATTAATGCCGTAAATAAGGCTATCAATATCAACATCAAGATATGGCTTTTTCCTACATTCAATCGTTTTCTTATTACTTTCTTTTCGTTCATTCAATTCTAAATAACTAAAAAAATGTGGATCTTGGCTTGTTTTGCAAGTATCGCAATTGCAAGGAACTAGTTTTTCGTGTGTTAATTTTTTATAAGGTTTTAAAATGTTGTCGAAATGATAAATAATAATATTCAATAAATCTTTTTGATTTTTACCATAAATTTTTATATCAAAACGATTTTCTCTTCCGTAGGTTTCAATTATTTCGGCAAAAGTATCGGGATTTTGTAATGAATTAGAGATGTTTACGCCTCTGTGCCATACCAATGTATTGTCGTAAATGTATTGATGCAATGCTACGATGAGCTTGGGCATGATGCCTTTGGGCATATAATTATCAAACAAATAGCGGAATTGATAAATGTCGGCTTCGCCAGTGTATTTCCATTGATTGTAAGGCTGTACCATAGGCAAATATTCCGGCACTATATAATTTGTACTGCCATTAATTCGGTAAATCAAACTAAATTTTTTCAGTAATTCGATAAATTTAGTTTTCTCAAAATACAACTCATCGGCTTTCCAAATTTGACTGATTTCGTCAAAAGTAATTCTGCCTTGCTTTTCTTTTACTATGTCGTTGTTTAGCAACAAGTAAACCGTTTTTGTAAGCCAATCGGAATCGAGAAAAATAATGTCGTACAAACTCGAAAAATCGTCTGAAAAATGTGTAAAAACACCAATGTTTGTGAACAATTTGCTAATTATTTCTACTACTTTCGGGTCGATGATGCCTGTTTCTTTGCATATTTCGTTGAACTTGGAAAAACTGATAAATTTATCGTGCAATTTTCCCAATTTTTGGCGTATTTCGACCCACGAAGTAGGCAAAGTATAACCTATTTGTGGCAAACTAAGCAATTCGTCTTGAATAAGTTTTTGCACGTTTGGAATTTGCTTTGTATCAGACAAATCGACATCAATCACACGGCGAATGATGTTTCCAAAACGGTTTTTCAATCCGGGTTCGTCAATCTGATAAAAATGTTTTTGCTTTCTATTCAAAAGAATAATCAGCGGGCTATCTTCGCCAGTGAGTTGTTCTACGGTATTTAACCAATAATTAAAATCGGTTTTTTGCTCGCGAGTATCCACGAGCAATACGTACAGCGATTTGTTGCTGAAAAAAAACTGGTGCGTACCGTGATAAATATCTTGTCCGCCAAAATCCCAAATCCTAGTATTTAGTTCATTTTGGGTATAATTAAAATTCCAATTGAAAACATCAACGCCCAGCGTGGTTTCGTTGGGTTTAGGCATTTCATTTTCAGGGTTTTGCATTTTTTTTGCAAAAGTAGTTTTGCCCGCGCCCGCTTCGCCTATTACTATGAGCTTTGCCTCTTGCAATACGCT
>DYSW01000006.1:48661-74080 GCA_020726285.1 Melioribacter roseus | reverse complement strand
TAGAGCATCTGACTACGGATCAGAAGGTTTGGGGTTCGAATCCCTACGGGTGTACTTGTTTTTTACATTTTTTTTGCGCCCGTAGCTCAACTGGACAGAGTATTTGACTTCGGATCAAAGGGTTGAGGGTTCGAATCCTTCCGGGCGTACAACAAATAAAACCCCCTAATGCAATTCTCTGAACAAAACTATAAATTTATGTATCAAGCTCTAATCGAAGCTGAACAAGCTTTTGATGAAGGAGAAGTGCCAATTGGAGCAGTTGTAGTACAAAATGATCGGATAATAGGAAAAGGTTATAATCAAATTGAAAAATTAAATGACGCAACAGCTCATGCTGAAATAATTGCAATTACTGCGGCTATGAACAACCTACATTCAAAATTTCTGTTAGATTGTGACATATATGTTACAATAGAACCATGCTTGATGTGTGTTGGAGCATTAAAATTAGCAAGAATAAGAACAATATACTTTTCAGCTAATGAGCCAAAATTTGGAGCTTGTGGATCAATCTACAATATTGGTAGCGATGGAAAATACAATCATTCCATTAAAACATATTCTGGCATTTTTGAGAAAGAAAGTAGCGAATTGATGAAAAAGTTTTTTAAAATGAATAGACTAAGTGAAATAAAGTTGTAATAAACTCAAATTCTACTTAATTTTTAAATATTATTTTTGGAGAATTAATGGAAATCGTGCTATTCGGGGCTCCTGGAGTTGGGAAAGGAACTCAAGCAAAACTCCTTTCTGAAAAATTAGATATTCCTCATGTATCTACTGGCGATATTCTTAGAGCGGCAGTTTCTTCAAAAAGTGAACTCGGTTTGCAAGTTGAAGAAATTATGGCTAAAGGTGAATTAGTTCCTAATGATTTGATAGGTAAAATTGTTAAAGAAAGTTTGTATCAATTAAAAGATCAGAATGGTTTTATTTTGGACGGCTATCCACGTACAATTGACCAAGTTTCTATTTTCAATCAGATTTGCAAAGAATTGAATTACAATAACGTCTGTCTTCTTGAAATTCAAGTGCCTTTTGAAATTATTATTAACCGCTTAACCAAAAGAAGATTATGCACCGAATGTAATTCTATAATAAACGTTGATAATTCAAATGATGGATATTCCTGCCCAAAATGCGGTACAAAAAATTCACTAATTCAAAGAGATGACGATTCTTTTGATGTTGTTACCAAAAGATTAGAAGTCTATAAAGAAAGGACTGAACCAATTATAGATTTTTATCGTGAAAATAATTGTTTGAGAATGATTACTATTAATGGTCAGCAAGACTTGGATAAGGTTGCTTACGATATTTCGAGCGAATTAGTCAAAATTTGTGTCTAATTTTTCCTGGATAGTACCATTTTTCAATTCTATAACTCTTGAAGAATTTGTTATTAACGACAAATTATGCGTTGCGAATAAAATAGTTGTTCCTTTTTGGTTAATTTTATAAATAAGTTGCATAATTTCTTCTGAAGTTTCATTATCTAAGTTTCCAGTGGGTTCGTCACAAATTAACAATTTAGGTTGGTTAAGCATTGCTCTTGCTATTGCTGCACGTTGTAGTTCTCCGCCAGAAAGTTCATCTATCATTGCTTTTTGTCGATGTGCAATTCCAACTTCAGTTAATATTTCCATTACTTTTTTCTTTACTTTTCCAGATTTTGTGCCAGTTATTTCAAGAATGTAAGACAAATTATCAAAAATATTTCTATCTGAAAGGAACTTGAAGTCTTGGAATATCATCCCAATTTTTCTTCTAATTTTCGGAATTTCTCGCGTGCGAACATCTTTGTATTTATAAATATCAAATTCAATTTCGCCAGAAGTTGGCTTTTCAATTAGATTTACAAGTTTTAGAATTGTCGATTTACCGCTACCACTTTTTCCTATCATAAATACGAATTCTCCTTGTTGCACTATAAAACTAATATTTGATAAGAGCGGATTGATATTATAAGAATAGTTTACATTTTCAAATTTTAGCATTTTTTCTCTTTTTTAGAATAAACTGAACTCGTTCGTCATTTGGATTAGCATTTATAAATGAAAAAGCTCGGAAGCAGTTAGCAATATATAATTTACTTCTTTCTATCATCTCAAAATAATCATAAAACGAAAATATTCGTTGCTTATGAATTTCAATCAATTTTATCCCTTTGGTAATAAATTCAAATTTATTAGTATGTATTTTTGTTTTTGAGTCATAAATACTAATTTGTTTGTAACTTCCAATTGAAAATTTTCCTTCGC
This sequence comes from Melioribacter roseus, assembly GCA_020726285.1. Classification (GTDB taxonomy): domain Bacteria; phylum Bacteroidota; class Ignavibacteria; order Ignavibacteriales; family Melioribacteraceae; genus WGAL01. Next base: position 71,816 of record DYSW01000006.1, on the reverse strand, counting down.
GATTTAGTAATTCAATATTATTTATACTATTACTTTCCAAACTAACATCAAATGTAAAAATTCCGTTTGTGTCCAAAATGTTTGATATTTCGTTTAAAGTATGAATGAATTTCTTCTTTTGTAATATATAATTAAATGAGTCAAATGTTGAGATAATGAAATCAAATTTAGTTTTAAGTGGAATTTGATTGAAGCTAAAACATATTTTTTTCTCTTGATTTCCGTTTTTAAGCATTTCCAATGATAAATCACTTGAAATTAGATCAAAACCTCTTTTCTGTAAAATTCTGGAGATTTCTCCATTTCCGGCAGCTAATTCAAGAGTTTTGTTTGGTTTAAGATTATTATCAGAAAGTAAATCCAGCAGATATTCAGCCCAAAGTGCATAATCAATATCTTTCATTAATTCTTTGTAAAACAAGCTGACAATAGAATATGAATTATTTGCCATTTCTTTTTTCGATTAATTTAATAACCCATTTAATTGATTCTACAAAACTGCTTTCATCAGAAATATTTTTCCCAGCAATATCAAAAGCTGTACCATGATCGGGAGAAGTTCGAACATACGGTAAACCAGCTGTAAAATTAACCCCATAATTAAAATTAAGCAGCTTGAATGGAATTAAAACTTGATCGTGATACATTCCTAAAATAAAATCATAGTCTAAATAATTCTTTGTGCCGAAAAATGCATCTGGCACAAAAGGACCGAAAATGTTTGAATTTTTACCTAAACTTTTTATTGCTGGAATAATTTTTTCAATTTCTTCGTTTCCTAAAATTCCATTTTCGCCTGAATGCGGGTTCAAACCTAAAACTGCTATTTTACCATTTTCTAAAGCCAAATTGTCATTGAGAAATTGCTTTGCAAGTAACAATTTATTTTTTATCAAATCAACGTCAATTAATGAGCTAATTTCTTTAATCGGAACGTGAATTGTTGCAAGTCCAGTTTTTAGATTATCTGAAAGAAAAACCATCATATGATTTTTAGCTGAAGTAAGCTCAACCAATAAATCAGTGTGACCTTTATAACTTATATTGGCTAAATGAAATGCTTCTTTTGAAATTGGTGATGTTACAATTCCGTCCACTAACTTTGAGATTGCCATTTTATGTGCAACTATAATTGCGTTATAACTTGTCTTTCCACTTTCTGAAGTTGGTTTTCCAATTTCAATTTTAGGATCGTCAATAAAAATAAATTCAACTTGTTCTGATTTTTCAATTTGTGCAAAAATCATTGGATCTAGTATTTTTTTTTGAAAATCAACAACGTTTTTAGGAATAATTATAGTGAAGTGAATATCTTTTCTACTTAAAAAATATGAAATTGACTTGAAAATAATTTCTGGACCAATTCCATTAATATCTCCGCAAGTTAAAGCTAATTTTATCATATTTTTTCTACTAGTTTAAAGCAAAAAAGCAGTCTGTTTACTAAAACTGCTTTTTGAATAAATATTTTTATAAATGAATTATTAAGAGTTCATATTTTGAAGGAATTCTTTGTTGGATTTTGTACCTTTCATTCTGTCCATCATAAATTCCATACCTTCAACTGGCGAATAATCACTTAAGAATTTGCGTAAAATCCAGACTTTGTTTAATTCATCTTCAGTCATTAATAATTCTTCTTTTCTCGTACCAGTTTTGTTTACATCAATTGCAGGGAAAATTCGTCTATCAGCCAAATCACGATTCAGCACAAGTTCCATATTTCCAGTTCCTTTGAATTCTTCAAAGATAACTTCATCCATTCTACTGCCGGTTTCAATTAATGCTGTGGCAATTATTGTTAAACTTCCACCTTCGTCAATATTTCTTGCTGCACCAAAGAATCTTTTTGGTTTGTGAAGTGCATTTGAATCGACACCACCGCTAAGAATTCTTCCGCTATGAGGCATTACTATATTAAAAGCACGTGCTAATCTTGTAATACTATCTAACAGAATAACTACGTCGTGACCAACTTCAACCAAACGTTTTGCTTTTTCAATAACCATTGTAGCAACTTGAACGTGTCTTTCAGCTGGTTCATCGAAAGTTGAACTGATAACCTCGGCATTTACTGATCTTTTCATATCAGTTACTTCTTCAGGACGTTCATCAATCAACAACATCATCAATTTAACTTCAGGATTATTTCTTAAAATGGAATTTGCCATTTTTTGCATAAGTATTGTTTTACCACTTTTAGGAGGTGAAACTATTAAACCTCTTTGCCCTTTACCGATTGGTGAAAGTAAATCAACAATTCTCATTGAATACTCGCCAGGAGCTGATTCCAATTTTAATCTTTTTGTTGGATAAAGTGGTGTTAAGTTATCAAATAGAGTGCGATTTTTGGCTTTTTCTGGTGGAGCATCATTAACTGCTTCAACTTTTAGAAGTGCAAAGAACTTTTCGCTATCTTTTGGCGGACGAACTTGACCGCTTACCGAATCCCCGGTTTTTAAATAAAATCTTTTGATTTGAGATGGAGAAATGTAAATATCATCTGGCGATGCAAGATAATTGTAATCGGCTGATCTTAAAAATCCGTAGCCATCTTGCATGGTTTCAAGAACACCTTTAGAATAAGTCATTCCATCTTTTTTTGATTGTTCTTCAAGTATTTGAAGAATCAAATCTTGTTTTCTAAGGTCTCGGTAGTGATCTAAATTTAAGTTTTTTGCGATTTCATATAAATCGGCGAGTTTCATTGATTGGAGTGCAGAAATATCCATCGGCTGACATGTTCCTATTTTTGTAATAAACTTCTGTAAATCATGGGAGAATAATTTGATTAAATGAAAATGTTCGAAATGAACAATTAGTAATCGAAAAATAATTTGTTATTTGAATATAAGCAAGCATTTTTTATTTAATGTGAAATTCTATTTAGTCCGTTCAAAGCCGAAACTCTATAAGCTTCAGCCATTGTTGGGTAATTAAAAGTTGTATCGATAAAATATGTAAGTTTATTTCCTCCATTATCTTGCGATAAAATAGCTTGTCCGATATGTATAATTTCAGAAGCTCCGCTACCAAAACAATGTACTCCGAAAATTTCAAGCGTTTTAGGGTGAAATAATATTTTTAGCATTCCAGTAGTTTTTCCTGTTATTTGTGCTCTGGCTAAAGATCGAAAAAAAGCTCTGCCAGATTCATAAGGAATTTTCTTTTCAGTCAATTCCTTTTCAGTTAAACCAACCGAACTTATTTCTGGTAAAGTATAAATTCCTATAGGAATAAATTTGGTTAATTTTGTTTCAACGACACTATTTCCATCAATAATATGACGAGCAGCAAACCTACCTTGGTCGTATGAAGCACTTGCTAAACTCGGAAAACCTATTACATCGCCTACTGCATAAATATGGTTTATTTCTGTTTGAAAATGTTCATTAACTTTAATTGAACCTTTGTAATCTATAACTATTCCCAATTTTTCTAAACCCATATTCTGAGAATTTCCTGTTCTTCCTTGTGCCCAGAAAAGATAATCAGCTTTTATTTGCTTATTTGATTTTAGAAAAACTGTAACTCCAGTTTCATCAGAAACAACTTTCTCATATTCTTCATTATGCCTTATCAAAACTCCGTTTTCTCGTAAATGATAACTTAGTGCATCAATAATTTCGTCATCCAAAAAAGCTAAAAGCTGAGATCGATTGTTAATTAGATTCACTTTTGTGCGTAAACCACGAAAAATTGAAGCGTATTCACAACCAATTACTCCAGCTCCATAAATTGTTATTGATTTCGGATGCTCTTCGAGTTCAAGAATTGTGTCGCTATCAAGAATTCTGTGATTAGAAAAATCTACATCTTCAGGATGATATGGGCGAGAACCAGTAGCAATTATGAAATAATCGGCTTCATATTGTTCTGTATTTTCATTTGTGAAAGTTACTTCAATCGTGTTTGAGTTCACAAACTTAGCATGTCCATCGAGTATGTCAATCCAATTTCGATCATAAAATGAACGCCGCAAAGTTTGTTGCTTTGATATTACATCATTCGCTTTTTTTAGTAAATCTTTAAAGTTATGATGTGATAATTTATTTTCATCATCAAATATTTCTGTTGCATGCCTTAATGCTTTACTTGGAATTGTTCCTTTCCGTGTTGAATTTCCTCCAATGTTCGAAAAATAATCGCACATTGCGACAGATTTTCCCGATTTTGCCAATTTCATAGCTGCACCTTCACCACCTGGCCCGCTACCAATTACAATTACATCGTATTTTTTCTTTTCCATTTAAACTCTAATTAAATAAGACTCAATGTGTTAAATTACAATTCCCTTTTAACAAACTTTTCACCCGAATACTTCCTTACCTATTTTACACTCTTTACAACGATTTTTTGTGCAGAAATTTCTATATAAAAATATAATTCCTTGTGAAAATAATGCTCGATTTACCAATTTTTCAAGTCCAATTTTGTTAGATAATTCATTTACAACTTGATATTGATTCTGCATTTTGTAGATATTTAGAATTTTCAAGATTTTTGCATTCGAATCACTCAATCCAAATATTTCAGAATACAATCCAAAAAAAGGTAAAACAACGTTTATTATTATCTCGTTAGCTCGCGATTGTCCCACAAAATATCTGATTTCTGTCTTTGCTGGTTTGTAAAAAGTGAAATGATTTTTCCAAAATCCAAATGATTTCTGAATGAATTTTCCTTGTAAATTGTTGATTATTTCTGCTATTTTATTTTGGGAATTGATTTCCAGAAAAAGATGTTTGATTAGATTTTCATTCAATATTTGAGCTACAAATTTCGAAAGTGCTGCAATTCTGATTGTTGGAAAATTCTGTGGTCTCATTTTGAAAAATTGCCAATCTAACTCGTTCATAAATTCACTATCGTAAATAGTTTTAATTTCTGACCAATTTTGTAGTAATTCCCTTTGATAAACATCGGATTCGGAAATTCCAGTCTCGCTAAAACTTAACAATAGACCACTTATTGCAAACAACATAGATTGAATTCTTAAAATTTGATTTTCATCTTTACCGATTTTTCTCAAATAGTCCAAACTCAAAAGAATTGCTAATTTTCTCATCGATTCTCGATTTTTCGTAAAACCGAGCGATTCAGCTAAATATTCATAGAATAACTGTTCCCAAATTTGTGATAGTTTAAAATCCTCTGGAAGAAAGTCAGAATCCAAGTATTTTGTAGGTAATTCATAATTAATTTTTGGTTCACTAATCTGGTTTTCTGATAAAAATTTCAATTCCAACAAACGATATTTCATTCGGCTAATTTTTTGCTGATATTTTTCAAAACCCAACTCGGCAACAAATTTTTCTTTAATGAAATAATCTACATTTTGCACCTTTTCTTCACATTTTAGATAAATTTTATCTTCTTTTTCTGAAAATTCTTGGTTTTTAATTGTATCAATAAAATCCATTGATAGATATTTACTGATATTAACCGAAGGAATTTTCCGCCCATTCTCAGCATAAACGTGCGTTATATTTGTTGGATTGTTAAGCGAAAGATGAAGAATGACGTGATTGTAGTTTTTATCAATATTGTGCCCGTGTGATTTCCAACCAGAATAATCTATATCAATTTCAATATCGCCAATAAATATTATGTTATTTATTAAAATTTTTGCGTTTTTGAAATCTGGACCAGAATCTGAATTTAGTTCGCCAACTGAAAGGATTTTTATTTCTTTTCCATCTGCAGTTTTAATTTCCTCAGTAAATTCTTGCTTTTCCCAAATCGGATATAAGTATTTTTCATATATCTGATGATTTTTATCCATTGATTTCATCAATTATTTTATTTACAGCATTATTATAAAAAATAATTCTTTCTTTTGCCATCAAATCAAAATTATAATCGTTACCAGCGTAAATTATGTCGCGACTTACATTTATAACAAAATTACGATTTTCTTGCGAATAAAATTCTGCAACAACATCTTTTAATGAACCGCCCTGTGTTCCAACTCCAGGAAGTAAAACAAATCTGTTTTCGAATTGCGGAATTGTTTTTTTCAGCAGTTCATAATTCGTAGCACCAAATACAAATCCAACATTTTCTGACCATTTTATTGCTTTGGAAATTATTTCTTCATAAAGATATTTCCCATTTTCAAGTTTTAATTTCTCAAATTCACTTGAACTTGGATTGCTTGTTAAAGATAAAACAAAATGCAATTTGTCAGAATAATTTAGAAATGGTTCAGCAGAATCGATGCCCATTAAGGGATTAATTGTAGATGCATCAAAATTAAAATATTCAAATAAACTTTCGGCATACATTTGTGCAGTGTTTCCAATATCGCCACGCTTTGCATCACCTATTACAAAAATATCTTTGGGAATTATTTCCATTGTTTGCGACAGAATTTCAAAACCTATACTTCCTAATTTTTCATAGAAAGCAAAATTAATTTTATAAGCGGCGGAAAATTCATGCGTTTGTTCGATTATTCGTTTATTAAATTCAAATATAGAATTCTTTTCAGATTGAATAGATTTTGGAATTTTATTAAAATCGGTGTCAAGTCCAACACAAATATGTTTTTGCTGTGAAATTTTAGTGATTAATTTTTCTGTTGATTTCATTATACATGCTCGCTATTTGTTCTATAAAAGCTGATAATTATTCCCATCATAGCCGAATAAGTTAAAAATGCTGTTCCACCATAACTAATAAATGGCAATGGAATTCCTATAATTGGAGCTAAACCGATATTCATTCCAATGTTTATCAAAAAATGGAAGAAAAGTGTTAATAAAACTCCTAATGTTACAAAACTTTCGAAGCGATTTTTTAATTTTTGGGCAAGTATTAATAATCTAAAAAATATTATCGCAAATAAAATTATAACAATAATCGAACCCAAAAAACCAAATTCTTCACCAATTACGCTAAAGATAAAATCAGTCCATTGTTCTGGAATAAATCTCATTTGGGTTTGTGTTCCTTCCATAAAACCACGACCGAAAAATCCACCAGAACCAATTGCAATTTGAGCTTGCAATGCATTATAACCCGAACCAAGTGGATCAGCTGCTGGATTTAGAAAAGTTAATATTCTTTGTTGTTGGTGCGGACGAAGTAGTTTTATAGCGAATTCAAATAGTAAAATTCCAGTAATATTTGATATAAAAATTGACAAACTGACAAAAACATCTTTCCTGAAATAGAATAATGCAATAATTATCAGAATCAAGCCAATCATCATAGCAAAACTTCCAAAGAATGAAATGAAAAGAATAAGCGGCGGTGAGATAATCACAAAAAGTCCAAAAATGCTTATTCCAGCCCAAAATAAATATCCAATAAAAAGAATAGAATAAATTATTACAGTGCCTAAATCTGGTTCAGCAAGTATTAAAAATATAGGAATAATTGATAATATAGTTGTAATTGCTAAATATTTTGGTTGGTTGATATCCACATTTTTTTTGGAAAGCCAAAATGACATAAACAACACATAAGCCAATTTACTTAATTCTGCTGGCTGAAAACCAATAAAACCGAAATCAATCCAACTTTTTGCACCAGAAACTGTTTTTCCAAAAATCATAACAAAAACCAAAGAAAGTACTGAAATTACATAAAGTGGAATTGAAAATAATCGGAATAATCGAGATGGGACGAATGCGAAAATCAAAAAAATGATTAATGAAATTATAATGAAAACGACTTGTTTATTAAAATTTCCCGATGCAAGCACATTTTCAGAAGTTGAGCTTTTTAAGGAGAGTAAACCAAAAATAACAAGTCCGATTATTGGAAGAATTAACCAATAATCTATTTTGTCAATTAGATTTTCTTTGATTTTCATTCTTTTAACCTTAAAAATGTATCAATAACTTTTTTTGCTATTGGAGCTGCGTGAGTTGAACCATAACCGACATTTTCGACAAGCACAACTACAACAATTTCTGGATTTTCTGTTGGCGCAAAAGATACAAATATTGCGTGATTTTTTCCGTGCGGATTTTGAGCAGTTCCTGTTTTTCCAGCAATTTTAACTAAATCAGAACGAATATTTGTAGCCGTTCCTGCTCCATTTACAACTAATTCCATTCCCTTTTTTATTACATTTAATTTTTGTTGGTCAACGTCAATTTTAATTTCTGGGAATATTAATTCATTATATTTATTTGATTTTGAGTCAATAATTCCTTTAACAAAATGCGGTTGAATTGTTTTTCCGTTGTTTGCAATTAATGCAACATATTGTGCCATTTGAATTGGTGTTACAGCAAGTTCTCCTTGTCCGATACTTAAACTTAACAGCATTCCCGTGTTCCATTTTCGTTTTCCCAAATATCTATTATAGTAGTTAGAATCGGGCAAAATTCCGCTAGATTCTTCTAAAATATCAACATTTGTTTTCCGACCGAACCCGAACATTTTAAAATATTTTAACCAAGTCGGATATCCCATTTTTAGGAAGACTTCGTAATAGTAAGTATTGCAAGATTTTTCAATTGATCTTAGCAAATCCACGCTACCGTGAATATGATCGCAACCGAAAAAGTGATTCCCATATGTAATTCCACCAGAACAATTAAATCTTGAATCTTCTGTAATGTAACCTTCATTATATGCTGCAAGAGCTTCAATTGGCTTGATAGAAGAACCGGGAGGATAAATAGACATTGTTGCACGGTTAAAAAGTGGCTTTTCGAGATGATTAACAATTTCACGCCATTCCTTTTTATTTAAAGCTGAAATTGATTTCAAGTCAAAAGATGGTGAACTTACAAGTGCAATTATTTCTCCGGTTTTTGGATTTAATGCAACTACAGAACCTTTTTTTCCTTCCATCATTTTTTCAGCCGCAATTTGCGATTGTTTGTCAATTGTTAAAACTAAATCATTTCCTTTTATAGCTGGAACATCAAACTCATTTTCTGTCAGAAATTTGATAAATCTCTGTTTTGAATCAACAACCGCAAATTTTTTCCCTTCTTGTCCGTGTAAATATTTCTCATAACTTTTTTCAATTCCAGAAGCACCATATTCATCACCAGCTTCGTAATTTGTATTAATTTTCAACTGAGCAGATGATATTTCATTCAAATACCCAAAAATATGACTTCCATTTACTCCGTAACCATAATCTCGAATAAATTTTATTGAGATATTTAAACCGGGAATTTCATTTTGATATTCAATTAATCTATTAACTTCCTCAAATTCAAGTTCTTTACTTAGAATTATTGGTTTATAGCGGCTATATGTAAATTTTGCTTTTCCAACTAATAATTGTGCAAGACTATCAATTTCTACTATTTTCTCTATTTTCTGAAAATTGGTTGTATCAAAAAAAGCTGGAATTACTGTTACCTGATAAACAGGTTTATTTCCGACAACAACTTTAAAATTTCTATCAAACAAAACACCGCGAGAAGCTGGAATTGGAATTATTTTAATTGAATTATTTGTAGATTTTTTATGATATATTTCATAATCAATAAGTTGTAATCGGATTAATTGAAATGAAAAGATTGTAATCGTAACACTAATAATCCAAAATAGAATTCTACTTTGTTGAAGGTTACTGTGGTTATTCATTGTCTTTCAAGTAAAAATTAATATCATAAAATAGTAAAGGTAAGGAAATCAAAAGAGTATAAATTGTTGAAAACAAAACATTTAGCAAGAATATCCCAAAACAAGTTGTATAGTTTGTTAAGAAAAATTGAGTAGTTAAGAAGTAAATAAAAAGTAAAATGCTAACAATAATTATTAGGCGAGCAGATAAATTATCAGTCTGAATGTGCTTTTTAATTGAAAATCCCAAAAATGAAATAAGTACAAAACCAAGCGAAGTAATTCCAAGATTTGAAGCAGTAAGTAAATCGAAAAATAACCCAAACAAAAACGAGGTGAACATTCCAAAATCTCTTTCGAACATAATGCTTATATAAATTATCACAAAAATTGGTAAAAACGGTATAATTCCTTCAATTTCGATGAATTGGATTAATGTACTTTGAAGAATAGTTAACCCAAAAAATAAGAGTAAAAGCAATGAAATTAATTTATAGTTCTTCATTTTTGGTTACTTCTTGAATTTGCAGATTTGTTTTTTTAAGAATGAAACAGTTTCGAATAGATTCAACTTTGTTGAAAGGTTCAATTTCAAAATCAGACACAAAACCCGAAATTGAAGTTGATTTTGCTTTAATTATTCCAATTGGAATATTCGGTTCATACTTTGCTGAAATTGAAGCAACTACAATTCTATCGCCGGTTCTAACATCATAATTTGATGGAATATTCCTCATCACTATTTTTTTTCCATTCCATTCAAGCATTCCATTAATGCCACTTCTTTCAACTGAAACGGTAATTTTTGTATTAGAATTTTGAAGAGTTGAAATTTTGGAGTAATTATTTGTTACAATTTCGACAATTCCTAAAAAACCATCCGAAGTTATTACTGTCATTCCGGGTTGAATTGAATCAGATTTACTCAGATTGATAATCAGAAAACCTTTTATATGTGATAAATCTCTTCCAACTATTTCTCCAAAAACAAGTTCGTTTTTTGAACTATCTTTGAATTTTAGCATTTCTTTCAACTGAATATTTTCAATTCCATATTTGCGAAGCAATGAATTTTCCAGCATTAATTCTGCAGATTTTCTAACTTCACTTTCATATCTATACGATAAATTGGGATTTGGAATTAGATCATTAACCAAAGTGTTGTTCAAAGCAAAAATTGTGAAAAACATTTTTTTTCCACTTGAATTTGGGTCTGATTTATCAGATGAAATCAAAAAAAGACTAATCAAAACAAAAGAGAAAAGAAAAAAATAATCTCTGTATTTGTCGATTATTTTCTTTTTATCAATCAAAATGTTCTTTTCCTAATAAATACTCTTGAATAGTGATTTATATTATCAACAGCTTTTCCAACACCACGGGCAACTGCGGTTAACGGATCATCTGCAATATGAACAGGTAGTTCAGTTTCCATCCTAATTCTTTTATCTAATCCTTTCAGAAGTGCTCCACCTCCAGTTAACATAATTCCTCTTTCAAGTAAATCGGATGATAATTCCGGCGGAGTTTGTTCTAATGTTCTTTTAACTGCATCAATTATTTGAACAACATTTTCAGCAAGTGATTCACGGATTTCGCCTGAGTTGACTTCAATAGTTTTTGGAATTCCCGCGACTAAATCTCTACCTTTTACATTAATTCTAACTTCTTCTTTTAATGGAACGGCAGAACCAACTTCACATTTTATTGCTTCAGCTGTTCTTTCGCCAATAAGTAAGTTATGACTTTTCTTGAAAAATTGCATAATTGCGTTATTCATTTCATCGCCAGCCACACGAATTGACTCAACTCGAACAATGCCAGATAGTGAAATCACAGCAATTTCAGTTGTACCACCACCAATATCTACGACCATATTTCCTACTGATTCACTAACATCTAACCCTATTCCAATTGCAGCAGCCATTGGTTCATATATTAAATGAACTTCTTTTGCACCAGCATGTTCTGCGGAATCACGAACTGCTCTTTTTTCAACTTCAGTAACACCGCTTGGTACCGCAATTACAATTCTTCTTGTTGAAAGTGAATTTGAACTTATTTTTTTTATAAACGCTCTTATCATTCCTTCTGCGATTTCAAAATCAGCAATAACTCCATCACGCATTGGTCGAGAAACACGAATATCTCCATGTTCTCTTCCCATAATTTGTTTAGCTTCGTTTCCAATACTTAGTATTTTCTTGGTATGTTTATCGAAAGCCACTATAGATGGTTCATTTAGAACAATTCCCTTCCCTTTAACGTGAATTAATGTATTCGCTGTTCCTAAATCTATTCCTAAATCATTTGCAAGAAAATTAAAAATTGCCATTTATTTCCTTAGTGTTTGAAGTTTCTAATTCTAGTAAAATATAAGTCTATTGAATTCTTATTTGCAGATTCAATAACTTCTTCATCATTTTTTGAACCACCAGGTTCTATAACGGTTTTGATGCCGTTATTTATTAATATTTCCAAGCCGTCAGCAAATGGAAAAAATGCATCAGAACTTGCAATAGCGTTCGATAAATCGTGTCCGTGCTCAATAGCTTTACTAACTGCAATTTTTGCTGAATCAACTCGGGACATTTGTCCCGCACCAACACCTAATATTTTCATATCTTTTGTAATTGCAATTGCATTCGATTTAACATGTTTACCAATTATCCAAGAAAATCGTAAATCTTCAAAAGACAAATTTTCAGATTTAGTTGAAGAAACTAATTGAAAATTTTCGGGTAGAATTTGAGAGTTATCATAATCTTGCACTAAATAACCACCCGGAATTGATTTAACAATCTGCTTTGTATTTAATGGCTTTGAGATTTTAATAATTCTACGCATTTTTTTCTTTTTGAGAATTTCAAGAGCCGTATCTGTAAAATCTTTTGCAACAACAATCTCGTTAAAAATTTCATTCAACTTTTCAGCTAATATTTCATCAACTTTTCCATTAATCGAAACAATTCCACCAAAAGCAGAAATTGGGTCACCAGAAAGAGCCGCAAGGTATGATTCTAATTCATTTTCCTTTTTTGCGGCACCAGATGGATTTGTATGCTTGATAATTGAAACAGATTTTTCACCAATTTCTTCAGATAATTCAACTGCCGCAACCAAATCAATTATGTTATTGTATGAAACTTCTTTTCCATACATAATTTCAAAAAATGATTCAAAATCACCGTAAACAGCAGCTTTTTGATGCGGATTTTCACCATAACGTAAAGTTCTTGATTGGGAAAGATTTTCTCTAAAAGTATTTTTTTCATCTAAAAATGTTTGTTCAAAATAATCTGCTATAACTTTATCATAATATGCAGTATGTGCAAAAGCCTCTGTAGCTAAAATTTCATTCGTTTTTAGCGAGATTTTGCCATTTTCGCTTAATTCATCAATAAATAGTTGGTATTGTTTTGCTGAAGTTAAAACTGAAACATTTTTATAATTTTTAGAAGCTGCTCTAATTAAACTTGGTCCGCCAATATCGATGTTTTCAATTTTTTCTTCAAGGCTTGCATTTTTATTCAAAACAACTTGGGGAAAAGGATAAAGGTTAACACAAACAACATCAATCGAATCAATTCCATGTAATTTAGCTTGCTCTAAATCATCAAAATTATTCCTTCTGAAGAGAATTCCACCAAATATTTTAGGTTGAAGTGTCTTTACCCTTCCACCAAATACTTCTGGAAAAGTTGCATAATCGCTTACTTCTGTTACTTCAATTTTATTCTCGGTTAAAAGATTAGCTGTTTTTCCTGTTGCTAAAATTGAAAAATTAGCAGAAAGTAGTGCTTGTGCTAGTTCTACAATTCCTGTTTTATCTGAAACCGATATTAATGCATATTTTTTCATAAAATTCTTATTCTATTTTTTTCGATTACTAATTCATTTTCTAAAATTTTTTTAATAGCAATTGGAAGAATTTCGTGTTCAATTTCTAAAACTTTTAACGCTATTTCTTCGGGTGAATTACAATTTGAAATATCAGCAGCTTTTTGGCAAATAATTGGACCTTTATCAAATTCTTCATTTACAAAATGTACTGTTGCTCCAGAGATTTTCATGCCACTTTCAAAAACAGCAGAATGTACATTCATTCCATACATTCCTTTTCCACCAAATAGTGGCAAAAGTGCTGGATGAATATTAACTATTTTATTTGTGAATTTATGAACTAATTCTTCGGGTATTTTTTTCAAAAAACCAGCTAAAACAATCAAATCAACTTTGTTAGAAAATATCTCAATCAGATTTAGGAAAGTTACATAATTAGTTTTTTTTTCTTTACTAACTAATAATGTTTGAATTTGATTTTCTTTGGCAAAATCGATTGCTAAACATTCTTTATCGGCAACAACATATTCAATTCTATAATTTGATTCAGGATTCTTAGAACCATTAAACACAGATTTCAAGTTTGAACCACGTCCTGAAACAAAAACTGCTATTTTTTTCATATTATTGGTAGATTTTAGGGCAATTAAAATAGATAATTGATTCACCAAATTCAATTTAATGTTGATATTTATTTTATTTTGAAATGTACTTATTTATTTGATTTATATTCAGATAACCAACAATTTTGCAAATAAATACTTTTAGAAATTCATTTCAAAAAAATGTAAAAAAACTATTTGAGCAAATTTCAATTTTATTATTTTAATGTATCTAATTAAAAAACTACAACTAAAGACTTGTAAATATTAATATCTGTATGAAGAACTCAGATAAAATTTTCGAAATCCAAGAATTAATTAAAGTTTATAGCGAAAACTCAATTCCCATTTTTGCTTTTTCACAAAATGTAGAAGATGAATTGAATAGCACAAATAAACAGCTAATTGGTTCTTTTGAAACAAATTACACTTCCCCTAATTCCCTAGATTTTTCACTTTCTTATAAAATAATTTTTATCGTAGTTTCACTAATTTTTGTTGGCAAAAGCAATACCAAATTGGGAAATTATGGCAAATTCTTTTTTTTGCAACTAAAATGGAATTTTTAATGAACCATCCTCTAATCAACCAATTTAAGATAAAGAATCGTCCTTTAGTTTTGGATGGAGCAATTGGGACTTATTTAATTGAAAAAGGAATTGTCCCAAATAATTCAATTTGGACAACTGAAGCCAACATTTCGGGATATGAAATTGTGGTGGGAATTCACAAAGAATATATTGCAAAAGGAGCTGAAATAATTACAACAAATACTTTTAGCTCAAATCCGCATGCTGTACATTTGAGCAAAAACACGCGAAAATCTCAAATTTTAGTAAAAAAAGCTGTTCAAGCAGCAATTCAAGCAAGAGAAGAAATTGGAATTGAAAATATTTTGATTGCTGGAAGCAATTCTCCAGCTGAGGATTGTTATCAGTACGAACGAAATATTTCGGAAATCGAACTTAAACGTAATCATCAAACACATATTGAATTATTGTGGTCAAACGGTGTGGATTTTATTCTTAATGAAACACAAAGTCATTTAGATGAAATTACAATTATTTGTGATACTTGCGAAAAAATGGCAATTCCATATGTTATCAGCTTATATTTTGATGAAAATGCCAACTTATTGAGTGGAGAAAATATCAATGGTGTAATTGAATATGTAAATTTGAAATACCCAAACGCAATAATTGGAATAAATTGCATAAACCCAAAATTGTTCGAATTTGTTGACAAATCTCAATTGGGAAAAATGAATTGGGGTTTTCATTTCAATTCGGCACATAGTAACCATAACGAAAAAGGAATTTCCTGTTATATTACTCCACAAGAATATTTGGAATTTGCACTTAATTCCATCGACGATAACACATTATATGTTGGAAATTGTTGCGGTTCTAATCCAAATCACACAAATACTTTAAGGCAATATTTTGATAAAAACTTATGAATATAAATCTATCGCAAAAATAAATCTGTTTTTACGAATAATCGAAAAACGAAACGATGGCTTCCATAATCTCGAGACACTTTTTTCCCCGATTCCAAATCTTTATGATAGATTAACTTTCAAAATTGGCGGAAATTCAAATAATCGTTCAAATATTTCTGAATTACCTATTGATGATTCAAATTTGATAATTAAAGCAAAAAAATTATTGGAATCAACAATTGGGAGAAAGCTAAATACTACAATTTTATTAGAAAAAAATATTCCCATCGGAGCTGGTTTAGGTGGTGGAAGTAGTAATGCTGCAACAACATTAATTGCTTTGAACGACATTTTCGATTTAGCATTTAGCAGAAGTAAACTATCAGAATTAGCTTTGCAACTAGGTTCGGATGTTCCCTTTTTCTTACTTTCAAAACCCGCACTTGCTTTTGGTAGAGGTGAATTGTTGCATGAAATTGATTTTTCAATTAAAGGAAATTTGTTAATTGTAAATCCTGGAATTCATATTTCCACAAAGATGGCATTTGAAATGATTATTCCAAAGAAAACGGGAATTGATTGGAATAATTCCAATAATTTGAATATTTCTAATTTTTCAAACGATTTTGAAAATGTAATTTTCAATAAATTCCCACAAGTTGCAGAAATCAAATCGATTATGTTAAAAAATAATTCAACCTTTGCGTCTTTATCTGGTACTGGTTCTACAGTTTTTGGATTTTTTGAAAACGAGTCGGATTTGTCAAATTGCATAGATTCCCTTCCAACTTCTTACTTAAAATTGGTGGTTTAGATGAGCAATAATCACAAACACAATTTACATTCAGCATTCCAAATCAATAATGAAAAAGCAATTAAAGAGAAAAAATTTGCCGCGATTGTTTCAGTAATTGTTGGTTTACTTGTTTTTGCTGGTAAGTTGTCGGCATTATATTTAACTGATTCGACAGCAGTTCTTTCTGATGTTGCAGAATCTGTTGTTCACATTGTTGCCACAATAATTGTACTTTTTAGCATTTATTATGCAGCAAAACCAGCCGATAAAAATCATCCTTATGGGCATGGGAATATTGAGTATTTTTCAGCAGGATTCGAAGGTTTGTTGATTATTATTGCAGCAATTGTAATTTTTAAGGAAGCAACTGCCGATTTAATTTCTGAAAAAACATTTCAGAATATTGATGATGGCATGATAATTATTTTCGTAATTGCGCTTGTTAATTTAATTTTAGGTAGATATCTAATTCAAAAAGGCAAGAAAACTAATTCCCTTATTTTAACTGCAAATGGCGAACATATTCTTACCGATTCTTACACAACTGGCGGCGTTTTGTTTGGTTTTATTTTGGTAAAACTCACTGGTTTTTTTATTATTGATATTATCATTGCTTATTTGGTTGGCATAAACATCATTTTTACTGGTTACAAGTTAATTCGTGAATCAATTCGTGGATTAATGCTTGAAATTGACACTGAACTTCTGAATAATATTGTAAAACATTTTCAAATAATCAAAAAGGAAGATTGGATTGACATTCACCAAATGCGTTTGATGAAATCAGCTGACAAAGTTTTTTTAGATTTTCATCTAATTTTGCCATATTATTACACACTAAAACAAGCTCACGAAATAGATGACATAATTTCTGAAGAAATGCTTAAAAACTTTGGTAGTGGCGATGTGTATATTCATAACGATTATTGTAATTATCAAATGTGTGCTTTTTGCAAATTTAATAGTTGTTCTGAAAGGAAAAATGAATTTCGGTACAATGTTGAATGGAATACAGAAAAATTGATTGGTGAAAATCTGAAAAAATATATAGAGAAATTTAACGCCAAAAATGAGATAAATTAATGGAATTCTATGAACTTCATCCTCAAAATCCTCAGAAAAGGTTTATCTCGAAAGCAGTTGAAGTTTTAAAAAATGGTGGAATTATTATTTATCCAACCGATACACTTTATGGTTTTGGTTGTGATATAATGAATAAAAAAGCACTTGATAGAATCAATAAAATCAAGGGCGAAAATGAGAACAAATTACTTTCGTTTGTTTGTCCAGACTTAAAAGATATTGCAAAATACGCTCGCGTTTCAGATTATGCTTACAAAGCCATGAGAAAACATCTTCCCGGACCATATACATTTGTTTTACCAGCTTCAAGATTAGTTCCTAAATTATTGTGGAGTAAAAGGAAAACTGTAGGAATTCGCGTGCCTGATAATGAGATTACAATTACTCTTGCAAAAGAATTGGGAAATCCAATTTTAAGTACAAGTGTTTCTAATAAAAACGTAGATTTTTTCTATGATTCGGAACAAATTGAAATAATCTTCGGGAATCAAGTTGATTTAATGTTATCTGTCGGCATTTTAAATGGAAAACCATCTTCAATTGTAGATTTAAGTGAAGATGATCCAATTATCATTCGCGAAGGAATTGGAGACATTAGTTATTTTTTGTAATAATTTTGTTTTGTAATCTTTAATTATCTTTAATCTTTATTGTGTAAAACGTATTTTTCAATCATAAATAATGATACCATTTTTTCAAGTAACAGAAAATCTCAATCCAGCAATTCATCATTTCTTTTCTATTTTTACTAACAAATTTAATTTTTATTCGGAGGAAAAGTGTCATCAGAAAACAATAAAAACAAACTTTCAAATTATTCAACTGAAACTCATATTTTGTATGGGAAAGATGTTTCAAACAAGTGGCAGTATGCTCATCACGTTACTGCTCCAATTACTTCTTCAACAACTTTCCGTTTAGATTCCGTTGAACGCGGTGCAATGGGTTTTACAAAATGGGTTGAAAGTTCGAAGCACGAGAATGATTCTGATCCAATTTATATTTACGATAGACTTGGCGAACCAAACAAAGATATGCTCGAAGAAAATCTTGCTATTGTTGAACAAGGCGAAACAGCAGTAACTTTTTCGAGTGGTATGGGAGCAATTTCTGGCGTTTTGGGAATTTTAACCAAAACAAGTGATGAAATAATTGCTCATAAAACACTTTATGGATGTACTATTTCTCTATTTAAAAATTGGTACTCACGATATAATATTTTAGTTCACCAGACTGATTTAAGCAATCTTGAAAATGTTAAATCCCTAATTACCGAAAAAACTCGAGTAATTTACTTTGAAACTCCCGCAAATCCAACTTTAGATATTGTCGATATTGCTGCTATGCGACAAATTGCTGATGAATCAAATGCAAATCGTTCGCAGAATAATAAAATCCAAATTGTAGTTGATAACACTTTTTCTACTCCATATTGCCAAAGACCAATTGAACACGGTGCGGATTTTACAATTCATTCTTTAACAAAAGGAATTGGTGGTTTCGGTACTGACATTGGCGGAGTTGTTATCGGTAGAATGGAATTTCGCGATAGATTATTGCTATACAGAAAAGATTTTGGTGGCATTTTAAGTCCTAAAAATGCTTGGTCAATTCTAACTTATGGACTTCCGACAGTTGCTTTAAGACAAACAAAAGCTATTTCTAGTGCAATAAAAATCGCAGAATTTCTTGAAAAACATCCTAAAGTTGATTTTGTTAATTATCCAGGTTTGCCAAGTTACAAATTCTACAATCTTGCAAAAAAGCAAATGACAAATTTTGAAGGTGAATTTGCTCCAGGACATTTAATTTATTTTGTTCTTAAAGGAGATGAAACAAATATTTCTAGAGAAATGGGTCGCGATTTTATGAATTACATTGCTAAAAATGCTTATACGATGACGCTTGCCGTAAGTCTTGGCCACACAAGAACATTAATAGAACATCCAGCATCGATGACACATTCTGTTGTTCCGACAGATGAACTTGAAAATTATGGATTGCACGCTGGTGGTGTTAGAATTGCAGTTGGCTTAGAAAAAGCAGAAGATATTATTAAAGATTTAGCAGATTCGCTTGATGCAATTTAGCAAATTGTTTTTCTTTATATTATTGATATTTTCGGAGAATCTGTTCGCACAAGAATTCTCCGAGAATATAATTCCTCAAGTAATTGGTATTTTTGAAGTTAATGGAGAAAAATACCTTCTCTCTCAAAATAATTTCACAAAAGTGAATGAAATGACTTCAAACCAATTTTTTACCGAATATTATAAATCAGTTTACGGTGAAAACACTCAAAATCCCAATTTTATTATTGAAGGAAAAACAATAAACTTTCAACCTTTAGTTAACATTTCCTCTTTTTTGGGTGATGAAACTGATATACTACCACATTTTATAAAAAATGATTTTGCAAAGGCTTTTCTTGGTGATGATTCTACCAAAACTCTGCTTTATCTTTTTTTAGATTCTCTATTAGAACAAGAAATTAATTCAAATGCAAATCATAAAAAGTAAGATTTTCGAACAATTCCCAATTATTTTTGGTTTTAGCACCAAAAATGACACAAACTTAAATGATAATTTTCATTTCAATATGTCATTTTCAGTTGGCAACAACCAACAAGTTGTGCAGAAAAATCGTAAAATGTTTCTCAGAGAATTAGATATTTCAATTAATAGATTGGCTTATCAAAAGCAAATTCATAGTAATATTGTAAAATTTGTAAACCAAACTGGTTTTTCTGGTGACAGTGACGCATTAATTACAAATATTCCTAATCTTGCAATTGCTGCTTTTTCGGCAGATTGTACAACAATTTTCATTTATGATAAAACACAAAATCTAATAGCAGCAATTCATTCTGGTTGGCGCGGGACAAAGCAGAAAATTGTTGAACTTACCATAAATAAGATGAAATATGATTTTTCATCAAACCCAAACGATATGTTTTGTTTTATCGCTCCAGCAATTTCACAAAATAATTACATTGTAGGACTTGAGGTTGCACAGTATTTTGAGGAAAAATACTTAATTCAGAATGCAGATAAATATTTGCTTGATGTTTCTTTGGCAAACTTTGATTTGCTTCTAAAATGTGGTGTTCCAGAAAACAACATTGAATTTTCGGAACTTTGCTCATTTCAACAACCTTTTCTCCATTCTTACCGCAGAGATAAAGAATTCTCGGGTAGAGCGATTGGCGTAATTATGTTAGGAAAATAATGGATAAATTAAAAATTGCTTTTGGATATATTTTAATATGTTTGATTTGGGGTTCAACTTGGATTGGAATCAAATTCAGTGTTGAGGCTTTCCCTCCTTTTTTTGCTGCTTCTGGTAGATTTATAATCGCAGCATTTTCAATTTGGGTAATTATTCGGCTTTCTGGAATTCCGCTTCCACTCGATAAAAAATCGTTTCGAATTTATTTAATGCTCGGATTATTCTCGTATGCAATCCCATTTTCATTAGTTTATTGGGCTGAAACAGTTATTTCAAGCGGACTTGGGGCAATTCTTTTTGCTACTTTTCCCTTTTTTGTTGTTCTATTTTCAGTTATAGAATTCAAAGAGAAAATTGAAATTCCAAAAATTATTGGTGTTATATTGGGTTTTGTTGGAATTGTTATGATTTTTGCAGATGATTTAACTGCAGGAAATAACACATTTTGGGGAATTCTTGCAATTCTTACAAGTGCAATTATTCAAGCATATATGACAATTTATATCAAAAGAAAAGCAGGTTACCTCAATCCAATTGCAATGAGTTTTGTTCCATTAATTTTAAGTGGAATTTTCGTTTTTATTTTAGGATTTCTTTTTGAAGATATTTCATCCGATAATTTTACAACAAAAGGAATTCTTGCTGTTGTTTATATGGGAATTTTCGGAACAGTTATTGCATTTTCAACTTATTATTGGCTGATGCAAAAAATTGATGTTGTAATTCTCGCTATTTCAACTTTTATAACTCCAATAATTGCTCTTTATCTTGGGTGGTTCATTTTGCAAGAAACTTTCTCAAATATTGTTTATTTTGCAAGTGCCTTAGTTTTACTTGGAGTTTTATTGGCTAATTTTAAAGAATTAAAAAATTACATCTTAAGAAAGAAATGATGCAAAATATTATTAGAATTAAAAATGCCGTGTTTTATGCATATCATGGTGCGTTGCAAGAAGAACAAAGTATTGGTGGAAAATACGAAGCCGATGTAGCTATTTTTACTGATTTTTCCAAAGCTGCTGAAAGTGATAATCTTTTAGACACAATAAATTATGCCGATGTATATCAATTTATCAACCATAAAATTCATGAAAAGAAGTATTATCTAATTGAAACAATTGCTTCGGTTATTGCAAAAGAACTACTTCAGAAATACTCAGCAATCAAAAAAATTTCAGTTAAGATTAGAAAAAACAACGTGCCAATTGGTGGAGTAATTGATTTTGTTGAAGCCGAAGTTATAATTGATAGAGATTAAAATGAACAATATTGCTTATTTAGGACTTGGTTCAAACAAAGGCGATAGTCAATTTTATATCAATCAAGTAATTATGTTTTTTAAACAAAGTAAAGATCATTCTCTTTTAGCCACTTCTTCAATTTATGAAACTACGCCAATGGGAGTTACTTCGCAGCAGAACTTTTTGAATGCTGTAATTAAAATTGAAACAACATTTTCTCCGCACCAGCTTCATTCTGAAATAAAGCAACTTGAAAACAAAATTGGTAGAAATAAAACTTACAGATGGGGACCACGAGAAATTGATATAGATTTATTACTTTTTAATGAAGAAATAGTAGATGAAGATTCACTAAAAATTCCACATCCTGGAATAAAAGAACGCGATTTTGTATTAATTCCACTTTTAGAAATCGACCAAAATCTTACTTTCCCAAATGAAAATATTCCACTATTTAACTTGGTTGAGCAATTACAAAATCATTATATTTTGAACAAATTTTCCATTAATTTTTAATTGAGAAAGAGTTGAAAGAAATTAAATACATTGCAGTTGAAGGTGTAATTGGCGTTGGAAAAACAGCGCTTGCTAAATTACTCGCTGATAAACTAACGTCTAAACTTATTCTCGAGGAATTTGAGACAAACCCTTTCCTCGAAAAATTTTATTCTAATAAAGATAAGTTTGCTTTTCAGACTCAAATGTTTTTCTTGATAAACAGATATAAACAACAAGAAGAAATTTTGCAGGGTGATTTGTTTAACGAATTTTTGGTTGCTGATTACATTTTTGCAAAAGACAAATTATTCGCAAAAATCAATTTACATCACGATGAATTAAAACTTTACGAATCAATTTTCCCTACTCTTGAACAAAATCTTCAGAAACCAGATTTAGTTATTTATTTACATTCGAGTGTGGATAGGTTGATGTACAATATTAAAAGACGGAAACGTTCGTTTGAAAGAAATATTTCGAGAAATTATATTGAAAGCCTTAACGAAATTTATAACAATTATTTTTTTCGATATAACACAACTCCTTTGTTAATTGTAAACACTACAGAAATCGATTTTGTAAACAATCAAGCTGATTTTGACCAATTGTTTAACCATATTTTCAGAGAAGACCGTGGTTTTGTCGAATATTTTAACCCAAAAACTTTAGGTTAAAATGAGCTTTTTAGGAACTTTATTTTTAGTATTTGGAATTTATTACTTTTTCAAATTAATTTTAAAGTTATTCTCCATATTCCGATTTACTCAAAAAACTCAACAAAATAATTTTGAAGAAATCATTCCAAGAGACACAAATAAATTGGAAATCAATAAAGAAGATATTATCGAAGCTGAATTTGAGGAAATTCCAGACGATAAA
>DYSW01000006.1:0-48561 GCA_020726285.1 Melioribacter roseus | reverse complement strand
AATCAATAAAGAAGATATTATCGAAGCTGAATTTGAGGAAATTCCAGACGATAAAAGGGAATAAAATAACACTCCCAACATCATTTTTTTTCTACATTTAAAAGAAATTCATATTAAAACGCTCAAGTTCGCCACTGATTTTAGAAATTAGTTTATATTTTCTTTTAGACTAAAACTTAATCGTGGTATTTCTTCTCACCTACTTCAATTGCTAAATCGATAAAATCCTTTTTTGAAGGAATCGCACATGAATATTCTGCACTATAAGCACAATATGGATTATAAGCTTTATTAAAATCTACGATGTAAATAAAATTTTTATCTTCAACTCGTTCAAAATCCAAATATCTGCCAACTCCATAAGTTTCATTATTTGTTGTTCTATCAGTAAACCAAATACTATAATAAGTAATTGGATTCCCACTTGTATCAGTTTGGCGACTTTTGCTTTGATAAACATTTATTTTGTAATATTTCCCACCATAATATATTTTGATATAACCAAATCGGATTGTTGGTCGTGGTTCACCCTTTGTTCCAAAAATTGTTAAACTATCCTTTCTAGGAAATTCAAACAACTTCGTCTTAAATATAAATTCTGGGTCAACATCATAATATTTTAGTGGATGAAACTCTATTTTTCTCTTGTGATTAAATGGAGAATATTCATTTTCTTTCATCCATTTATCTTTTTCAACTCTTTCTTTTTCAATAATGGCAATGTATTGTTTTTCGTCTTTTGTATATGATTTTTGGCAACCGATAATTCCCAAAAATAAAAATGTTAAAATTGATAAAACTACTAACTTTTTTATGTGTTTTCCTTTGCTTTAGTATAAAGTTCGTTAAGTTTATTCAGAGCCTGAATTGGAGTTAAATTTTCAATTGTCAAATCTGAAATCTCTTTCCTTAAATCATCATCTCGATATTCAAAAAGTGTGTATTGATCATTGTTATTCTGATATTTTGACATTTTTTTTTGTTTGATTTCATAAGGCGTAAGTTCTTTACTTTCAAGATTATTTAGAATTTCTTTTGCCCGGTTTGTAACTATTTGCGGTAAACCAGCCATTTGAGCAACTTGAATTCCATAACTATGGTCGGCACTTCCTTCAGATACTTTATGTAAAAAAACCACTTTATCGCCGTGTTCTCTCACTTCAACTCGCATATTCTTTATTCGCGGGAAAATTTCAGCCATTTCATTTAATTCGTGATAATGAGTTGCAAAAAGTGTTTTTGCCGAAACTTTTGGATTTTCGTGCAAAAACTCGGTAATTGACCACGCTATTGAAATACCATCAAAAGTACTTGTTCCACGTCCAATTTCATCAAGTAAAATCAGACTTTTATTTGTCGCATTATTTAGGATATTTGCAGCTTCTTGCATTTCTACAAGAAAAGTAGATTCACCAGCAGAAATGTTATCACTCGCACCAACGCGAGTGTAAATTCTATTCACAATTCCAATTTCAGCAAAATCTGCTGGTACAAACGAACCAATTTGTGCTAGTAAAACAATTAATCCGATTTGGCGAAGATAAACTGACTTTCCAGCCATATTTGGACCTGTTAGAATAATTATCTGATTTTTCTGATTATCTAATTGACAATCGTTTGAAATAAACTTTTCACCTTCTTTCAGAATTTGCTCTACAACCGGATGTCGCCCATTTTTAATTATAATTTCGTCATTTTCGCTCAATTTTGGACGAACATAATTAAATTCCTCAGCAACTTCGGCTAACGAAAGATAACAATCCAATTCTGAAATCAACTTTCCATTATTTTGAATAATTTCGATTTGTTCGGCTACAGATTTTCTGATTTGATTAAATATCTCGGTTTCCAATTCCAAAATTTTTTCATGTGAATTCAAAATCTTTTCTTCCCATTCTTTCAAATCGGGAGTAATATATCTTTCAGCATTAACAAGTGTTTGCTTTCTAATGTAATTTTCTGGGATTTTATTTTTATGAGCGTTTGAAATTTCAATATAATATCCGAACACTTTGTTGTAACTTACTTTTAGCGAAGAAATCTCAGTAATTTGGCGTTCTTTTTCCTGCAAATTAGAAATCCATTTTTTCGCATTTTTCGAAATATCGCGTAATTCATCCAATTTAGAATTGTAACCACTTCTTATTACATCGCCATCTGCAATTGAAAGTGCTGGAAAATCGCTTATTGATTTTTCAATCAATTCCGTTGTTTCCTGCAATTCATCTAATTCTAAATTAATTTGCTTCAGATTTTCGTCTTTTACTTGGTCGAGTAATTGCTTCAAAAGCGGTATTTTTCTGAGAGATAATTTCAAACTCAATAATTCTCGTGGAGTTGCACGTAAAGTACTTATTCGAGAAATTAGTCTTTCTAAATCTGCAATTTCTTTTAATTCTTCTTGTAAATTCCTTCGCAAAGTTGATTTTTCGAACAAATTAGAAATTGAGTTTTGCCGAATTAATAACGTTTGAAGATTTGTTAAAGGTGAAGTTATCCATTTTTTCAGTAATCTTCCGCCCATTGCAGTTTTTGTTTTATCCAAAACATTTATTAGTGAACCTTCTTTTTGCGAATTTTGCATACTCGACAGAATTTCCAAATTCCGTTTGGTAGAATTATCAAGCGACATAAAGTTAGAAGGATTATACGAGGATATTTTCCGAATATGTGGAATATTGGCTTTTTGCGTTTCTTTAAGATAATTTAACACAATTCCAGAAGCAATTAATCCAGCATTTTGGATTTCAATTCCAAATCCTTTTAGTGTTTTTACATTAAAATGTTGCTTCAGCAAATCATTTGCAAAGTCAAAATCAAAAAACCAATCTTCAATTCTTGTTATTCTAATTCCATCATATTTTATTTTTGAGAATTTTTCAAACTCATCCTTCTGTCCCTTCGAAATTAGAATTTCTGATGGATTTATTAATGAAAATTGATCGGCTAATTTTTCATACTCAACTTCGTACGAATAGAATTCCGCAGTTGAAATATCAGCAAATGATATTCCAACATTTTTTTCTCCAAAGTAAATTGCCATCAAAAAATTATTTTTATTATGTTCAAGCATTTTATCAGAAAGTACAACTCCCGGAGTTACAAGCTCAATCACTTCTCTTTTAACTAAACCTTTTGCAAATTTTGGATTTTCAACTTGCTCGCAAATAGCAACCCGGAAACCGGCTCGAATTAATTTTGGCAAGTAAGTATCAATTGCGTGATGAGGAAAGCCTGCAAGCGGAACGGAACTTGCTTTTCCGTTTGAACGTTTTGTGAGTGTAATTCCTAACGCTTTTGATGCTGTTTTTGCATCTTCGTCAAATGTTTCAAAAAAATCGCCAACACGAAAAAGTATTACTGTATCTGGATAATCAGATTTAATCTTAAAATATTGAGACATTAAAGGCGTTTGCGACATTTTGCTTTCGAGTAATTTTCAAAAAAAAGTAAGCAAATATAGATTTTCACTTTTCGAATTACAAATTATTCAATTTTATTGAACATTTTCTATACAATCACATTTGGTAATTTGATTTTCCTGCTTTATATTCAGACCTAAATTATGCGAGGTTTTATGCTCAACTTATTTCTTATCATTATTTTATCATATTTAGTTGGTTCAATACCAACAAGCATAATGATTGCAAAAAAATTAAAAGGAATTGACATTCGAAATCACGGTAGTGGAAATGCTGGCGGAACAAATACTTTACGTGTTCTTGGTTGGAAATATGGTATTTTGGTGATGGTTATAGATGCATTAAAAGGGACATTTGCCGTTCTAGTAATTTCAAGAATTTATCACTCGGATTCTCTTTTTCAGAATGAATTAATTTTTAGTGATTTTGCTGTTGTCCAAATTATTGTTGGAATTTCAGCAGTTTTAGGTCACGTTTGGACGATTTTCGCAGGTTTTAAAGGTGGAAAAGGTGTTGCAACTGCACTTGGTTTTCTTTTAGGAATTGTTACAATTGACGTACTTCTTGCCACTGCAATTTTCTTTTTTGTAGTATTCCTATCAAAATATGTTTCGCTTGGTTCAATTATAGCTGCATTTTCTTTGCCATTTATAATGATTATTCGAGAGAATGTTTTTAATGTGAATATTCAAAGTTATTCAACTTTGTTGCCATTTATAGTTTTTATTTCTTCCATTGTAATTTTTACTCATAAAAAAAATATTGTTCGCTTAATTAACGGAAATGAAACAAAAATAAAAGTGAAGAAAAACAAATGAAAATTTCAGTAATTGGAGCAGGAAGTTGGGGAACTACTCTGGCAATATTACTTGCTAATAACGGAAATGACGTAATTCTATGGGAATATGATAAAAGTATTGCAAAAAAATTAAATAAATACAGAGAAAATTCTGTTCTTCTTCCAGGTGTAAAA
This sequence comes from Melioribacter roseus, assembly GCA_020726285.1. Lineage (GTDB taxonomy): Bacteria > Bacteroidota > Ignavibacteria > Ignavibacteriales > Melioribacteraceae > WGAL01. Next base: position 44,166 of record DYSW01000006.1, on the reverse strand, counting down.
ATTCCAGATGAAATTGGAATAACCTACAATCTTAACGATGCAATAGATGAACGTCAAATGCTTGTAATGGCTGTTCCAACTCAATTTGTAAGAAGTGTTCTTGAGAAAATGAGAAAAAATGATTTTAGAAATACGATTTTGGTTAGTGTTTCTAAAGGAATTGAAAGAGACACACTACTAACAGTAACTGGAGTTATCAGAAATGTATTAAAAGATATTCCAAATGGAAATATCGGTGTTCTTTCTGGTCCAAGCCATGCTGAAGAAGTAAGTCGCAAAATTCCAACTGCTGTAGTTGCTGCTGCAGAAACAGAAAATACAGCCGAACTTATTCGAGCGGCATTTATGAATACATATTTTCGTGTTTATCCTTCTACTGATTTAATAGGCGTTGAACTTGGTGCTGCTTTCAAAAATGTGATTGCAATTGGTGCTGGAATTATAGATGGACTTGGATTTGGCGATAATACAAAAGCAGCAATTATGACAAGAGCTATTGCTGAAATAACAAGATTGGGTTTAGTCTTTGGTGCTAAAAAAGAAACATTCAAAGGTCTTTCAGGAATGGGCGATTTGATTGTAACTTGTATGAGTAAACACAGCCGAAATAGATTTGTCGGCGAACAAGTTGGAAAAGGAATAAAATTGAAAGATGTTTTGAAAAAAATGTCGATGGTTGCCGAAGGAGTTGAAACTTCTCGTTCAGTGATTGAATTAGCAAAAAAAGTTGGAATTGATGTTCCAATTTCAAGTGCAGTTTACAACATTCTATTTAATGACGCAGACCCAGCTTTTGTTACTTATGAATTAATGACACGAGAAATAAAGCCGGAATATTGAAATTGAAGGGGTTGGAAACATCTATTCGTGATTTGAAAACAATTGCACCAAAGAAGTCTGAAGTTTTCGAAAAAAATGGAATTGTAACTATTCGCGACTTACTATTCTATTTTCCTTCTCAATATCTCGATAGAACTTCAATTCTAACAAGCGAAAAAATTGCTTATTATGTTGCAAATGGATTTGATTCCGAAGTAACAATGATTGGAAAAGTTCAAAATACTGAAATTATAAATTCTTTCAGAAAAAAAATGCTTAAAGTCATATTTTCTGATAATGAAGGACTTTTTGAAGCAATTTTTTTTAATGGAATTAGCCACTTTTCTTCAATTTTCATACAAAATGCTTTCTTTGCAATTTCTTCAAAACCGAAAATTACTCGATACGGACATCTTCAATTCATTCATCCCGAATTTGATAAACTTACTACAAATGAATCTTATGAATTCAAAAACACTGGGAAAATTATTCCATATTATAGAATTCCCAAAGACCTCAGAGAAAAGAAAATAGGTGACGTAAATTTTCGAAATTTGGTAAAAAAAACCGTTCTTGAATTTTCATCAAAATTAGAAGAATATCTTCCACAATCAATTTTATCTGAGAATAATTTATTACCGTTAATTGAAATGATAAACAAAATACACGTTCCAACAAGTAAAACAGATCTTGAACAAGCTTGGTATCGTGTGAAATTTGAAGAATTGCTCATTTTTGAATTGCGTGTTGCCAAACGGAAAAAAATAATGGTGCAAGCAAAACCTGAATCAAAAATTTCCTTCAAAACCAATGAAATTAATACTTTTCTAAAGAATTTGCCTTTTCAATTAACTGAAGATCAACTTGAAGTTTTGCACGAAATTAGAATGGATTTGGAATCGCAAATTCCAATGAATCGATTGTTACAGGGTGATGTTGGAAGCGGAAAAACGATTGTGGCTTTTCTTTCAGCTTTGATGACAATTTCATCTGGAAAGCAAGCAGTTTTGATGGTTCCGACTGAAATTCTTGCGAATCAGCATTTTGTAAATAGCATTTCTTTATTCAAAAATAATGAGGTGAAAATTGCTCTTTTACTTGGAAGTCAAACTAAATCTGAGAGAAATATTATCCAATCCGAAATTGCTTCTGGTGAAATTGATTTAATTATTGGCACGCACACTGTTTTCCAGGAAAAAATTATTTTCAAAAACTTGGGACTTGTAATTATTGATGAACAACATCGATTTGGCGTTGGACAACGTTTGCAATTGATCGAGAAAGGAATTTCACCTAATATTCTAATAATGTCTGCTACGCCAATTCCAAGAACACTTTCACTTACTATTTATGGCGATTTAGATATTTCAACAATTCGTAATTTACCACCAGGAAGAAAAGAAATTACAACCGTTTTGCGAAATGAAAGTAAACTTGATTCAATTTATGATTTTGTAAAACAAAAAATTAACGACGAAAATATTCAAGTTTTCATTGTTTATCCGCTTGTAGATGAATCTGAAAAGATTGAAATAAAAGCTGCAACTGAGCAATTTGAAATCTTAAAAACTAAGTACTTTTCTGAATATTCTGTCGGATTAATTCACGGTAAAATGAATTGGATTGAAAAAGAACAAGTTATGAAAGATTTTGCAAACGGAATGTTTCAGATTTTAGTTTCTACAACTGTAATTGAAGTTGGAATGGACGTTCCAAATGCTAATATAATTTTAATAAATGAAGCAAATCGATTTGGCTTATCGCAGTTGCATCAATTACGTGGCAGGGTTGGACGTGGAAAATCACAAGCATTTTGTATTCTAATTACAAAAGAAAATTACATTTTGCCAAATGCAAAAAATTTCAATTTCGAATTTCTTTCGAAATCAGAATTAGAGAAGCACAAAACTGCAATTCGTTTGGATGCAATTGTTAATAATTCTGACGGATTTTTGCTCGCAGAAATCGATCTTAAAATACGCGGACAAGGTGATGTTTTTGGTTTCAGACAAAGTGGCGAACCTATTTTAAAGTATGTTGATTTAATTCGTGATTTCCAGATTTTGGAAAACGCCAGAAAATCAGCTTTTTCAGTTATCGAAAATGACTTTGCTCTTTCCAAAGAAGAAAATCGTAATTTAGTACAATTAATTCAACAAAATGACGAACCAATAATTGGCTGAAATGTTTGCAAAAGTAATTTTTTTTAATCCATCCCGAAAAGCATTTACTTACGAGATTCCAATAGAATTTGAAGAAATTGCAGAATTTGGCAAACGAGTTGTTGTTCCATTTGGAAAAAGAACTACTACTGGAATTATTATTTCTATCGAAACTAATCATAATCTTGAAAAACCCCCAAAAAAAATAATTGATATTCTTGATGATGTCCCAATTATCACTCAAAAGCAATTGGATTTTTACAAATGGATTTCAGAATATTATATAAGTTCACTTGGAGAAGCGATTGTAAATTCTTTCCCAGGTGGAACTGATTTTGAGACAAAAAGGAAAATTGTTGTTTCTCAAGATTATTGTAGAGAATTGCTGAAACAAAAGATTAAAACGAAAATCCGACAAGAATTGCTCGAAATTCTAATTGAAAAAGAAGTACACTCACTTTCCACGTTACAGAAAAGGCTAAAAAGAAAGAATATTTACGGAATTTTACGCACTTTAGAAAAAGATGGAGCAATTTCGATAATTGATGAAATTGAAAAACCAAAAGTAAAAGCTAAAACCGAAAAATATGTTCGAAGTCTAATTCTAAAAGAAAATATTGGCGATGAAATTTCCCTACTAGAAAAAAAATCGCCAAAACAAGCAGTTTTATTACTTTTTATCGCTACACAACAAAATGAAAAATCTGTTAAAGAAATTCTCGAGAAAACTCAAACAAATTTGCAAAGTCTCAAATCGCTTCAAGAGAAAAATTTTATCCAAATCTATGAAAAAGAAGTTGAGCGAAAGCACATAGAAACATATAGCGAAAATTCAAAGCCAATTAATCTAAATGCGGAACAAGTAAATGTAATATCTGAAGTAGAAAAATACATTTTGGAAAGTGAATTTCAACCTTTTTTGCTCAAAGGAATTACCGGAAGTGGGAAAACCCAAGTTTACATTGAACTCACAAAATCAGTAATAAAAAATGGGAAAACAGCAATAATTCTTGTGCCAGAAATTTCTCTTACTCCGCAAATAGCAAGCAGATTTATAAATGAATTCGGCGAAAAAGTTGCAATTTTCCATAGTCGCATTTCAGTTGGCGAACGTTACGATGTTTGGCGAGGAGTTCTAAAAGGTAAATATTCTGTGATAATTGGTCCACGCTCAGCATTATTTACACCGCTAAACAATTTGGGAATTGTAATTGTAGATGAAGAACACGATTCTAGTTACAAACAAAACGAAATTGTTCCGAAATATCACGCTCGCGATTTAGCAATTATGAAAGCAAAAATCGAAAATATTCCCGTAATTCTTGGAAGCGCAACTCCTTCTGTCGAAACAATTTACAACGCCCAAATCGGTAAATTCAAACTTTTGGAATTAACAATGCGAGCAGACAATGCTTCGCTTCCGCTAATTGAATTTGTTGATTTATCGCAAGAAAGAAAACAAAAAATACTTGAAGGGAGTTTATCTACAACATTAATTTCTAAAATTCGAGATAGAATTGAAAAGAAAGAAGGTGTAATTATTTTGCAAAATAGACGTGGATTCGCAACAAATATTTTTTGTCAAGATTGTAAAAATGTGGAAACTTGCCCAAATTGTTCGGTTTCACTTGTACACCATATTTACGATAATGAATTGAAATGCCATTATTGTGGTTTTAAAAAGCCCGTTCCAATTGCTTGCACAAATTGCGGCTCAATTTCACTAAATTTTTACGGCGTTGGAATTCAAAAAGTTGAAGATGAACTTGCTTTTCACTTTCCTAATGCAAATATTGAAAGAGCAGATTCTGATGTAATTAACAAAAAAGGAAAAATGGGAAATCTGTTAAAGAAATTCAGAGAAAAACAGATTGATATTCTTGTTGGAACTCAAATGGTTTCAAAAGGTTTGGATATTCCACATGTTACACTTGTTGGCGTAATTTCGGCGGAGGCTACGCTTTGGCTACCAGATTTTCGAGCAGATGAACGAACTTTCCAGCTTCTCACTCAAGTTGCAGGTCGTTCAGGTAGAAGCAATATTTTGGGAGAAGTTGTAATTCAGACTGAAAATCCAAAGAATTTTATTCTCCGCAAAGTTTCAGAAAACGATTATGAAGGATTTATTGAGAGGGAAATAAATCTTAGAAAGAAGAATAATTATCCACCATTTACAAAATTTGGAATTGTAGAAAGTAAATCGGAAGTTGCTGGCAAAGCGAATGGTGCAATTAATGATTTTTACAAAATTCTGAAAAAATATGAGAATGTTCTTATAATAAATTCACCAGTTGAAGCTCCAATTCACAAATTAAAAGGATATTTTCGATTTCACATTGTGTTAAAAAGTAGCAGAAATAAAGATCCAAATGGGAAAATAATGCGAGATGCTATTTTCAATTCTTTTATTGAATTCAATCAAAACTCGCGTTTTGGTGATGTTAAAATTCTGATTGACATTGATCCAACAAACACGATGTGAATATTTATTCTAAAAATTCAGTTTTGGAATGTATATAATTGGAATTAGTAATGTTTTTTGAAATTTTCCATTAAGTAATTCTCATGAAGGATAATATTCGAATTCGTTTTCAGATAATTTTCTAAAACCTATTTTTTCTAAATATTTCCTATGAATAGGATTTTCGGCAGTTGCAATAATTGTTCGATAATTATGTTCAATAAAAAAACTCCTTCCAGCTTTGAAAAGAAATTTGGCGTTATTCAAATCTCGGTAATTGGGAATTGCATAATCAACCATAATTTCAATTTTATTTTCATCCAATTCACGATAAATGAATAAACCGACGGGCAGCAAATTCCTTAACACAAAATATACTTTGGAATGCTGAATTTTACTCAAGTCAAAATCTGGAAAAAAATGAAGCAAATCTTTCGAATAATAATCTGCAAATTGCTTAAGAAATGGTGAGTTTTCATTTGCATTTACAAGTGAAAAGTCATCTTTAATTTTATAAATTGTGATTAAATAGTAAATATCAACCAAAGCAATAAATGAATTTAGGAAAAATACTGGCATCGCACCAACTAAAAATCCATAAGTTGCAAAAGATGAAGCTCCAAAAAGATTCAACCAACGTAATTTCACAATGTTTTTCATCATTAATGAAATTGCAATTAAACCAGAAGCTGCATATCCAAGAATTTGTAAATAGTCCATATTGTTTAATTTTTTAATATTTTTTTGAAGTATTCAATCACAATTTCTCCATTTTCAAGAGCCGTTTTTCCGTCAACTTCATAATTTGATGTTTTTGTAATTAGAATTTTCGTTGAATTTCGAACATTTTCTGGGATTGCGAAATCGCCAATAATTCCACGCAAATTGTTCATAAAACTATGTCCGTATTGTGGATTTGGATTTTCTAAAAGGTAAATTTCGGTTAAAAAACCAATTGCACGACGAACGCAAGTTCTAACCTTTCCGTGATTTCCCTCTTCTAATGCCAATTTCGCTAAAAATAATTCATTTTCACAATTTGCTTTTGCGGTTGTGTATTTTAATAAAATTGTATTATTCATAAATTTCCTCTGCGTCTTTTGGTATTTCTGGCGTAACAATTACAACACTTTCATTTGTAATAAATACTTGTCCAGCAAGCATTCCTTTTGATTTTCTAACAAACTTTCGGAAAGTATACGAAACCGGCACAAGTGATGCTGTTTTTCCTTTACTGAAAAATGCTGCAATTGAAGCTGCTTTTTTAATTACTGATTTTGGAATAACTTCTTTTGTGTTTTCAATTCGTAAAACTGTATGCGAACCAGCCAAACCTCGCGCATGAAACCACAAATCATTTTGCTTTGCAAAATTGAATGTAAGTCTATCATTACTTTCAGAATCCTTGCCAACAAAAACACTATATTTTTGCTCAACTATATATTTTTTATACTTTATTTTTTCATCTTCCATCTTAGTTTTTTCTTTTGATTTGTTTCCTAAAAGATTTTTACCAATTTGATTCAAATTCTGCAAACTTTCTGATTTGTTAATTTCGTTTTGTAAATCTTTTAATTCCAAATACTTAGCTTTACTCTGTTCGAATATTTCGATTGATTTAGCAAAATTGATTTTTTCATCTCGTGATTTTTCAAAGTAATGGTCAACATTTTTATTTGGTTCAATTTTTGGATTTAGCTTAATTTCTATACTTTCCCCATTTGAATAATCTTCAACAACAATACTTCCCATTCCTTTTTTAATTTGATAAATATTTGCCAACAAGAGATTTGCCCAAAGTGAATACTTTTCAGATTGTGAACCCAATTCAATTCTTGCTTTAAGATTATTCAATTTCTCACTCCAAAAAGCTAAATCTTTTTCTATTTTTTTAGATAAATCGCTTTCCGTTCTGCTGTAAATTGAATATTTATGATGTAGCGAAATGAATTTTGCAATTGCCAAGTTACTTTCGTTAAAATCATAAACTTGCGATTGATGAATTTCGCTTTCCCAATTTTCAAACTGAAAATCAACTTTTGCTAATTCATCGTCAACTAAAATCCGAATTTTTGAATCAAATATTTGTGAAACAACTTGCAAGATTTGGGTAATTTGAACATCATCTCTGAACTTTGATTTATACTCCAACCAAATTCTTCTATTTATTCTTTTATCATTTTGAATTTCTTCTAAAGTCTTATTATCAAATAAGTTAAAGAGAATATCATTTTTATTTCTTAGGAATTTCTGCTCGGATATTTCAACAAAAAATGATCTCAAATAATCATCATCTGTTTTCTTAAAGCTACTTATTGTTGAATCTGTAAACTTAAATAAGACGTTTGTTTTTGGTCCGCGAATTGTAAAAAACAAATCAAATCCTTCTGTTTCAAACTTCAGAATTCTATCTTTATCTGAAATTGAGATTGAATCAATTTTTGAAGGAATTGAGTCGCGAAAGTAAGAAATCACATTCTTTTTTGCCTTTTTATGATTTTCTTTTACATAATAATATGGGATTTGTGGATTTGTCGAAATTACTAACGTTTTCTGAATTTCGCTATTAGTAACATCAAGGAAAAGTATATCTTTTTCTTGTGTGTAAATATCAACAATTTCAAAATTTTTTAGTTCAGAAGTAAGTTCGAAGGCAGTTCTACCCAAATAAAAGTAATTTCGAAACATTATTTTCTTATTGCCAAACGTTCAATTTCTGACATACGATAAACTTCATTAAAAATTTGTTCGTAAACTTCTGAAAATTCGATTTTTCTTCGATTCATCACAATTTTGGCAACTTCCTTCGCTTTTTCTAATTGATAGGATTTTAGCAAGTCGGCTCCGCCCCAAGAAAAAGATGGAATATTACGTGATGGAAATCCAGCACCGAAAATATTTGCTGAAACTCCGCAAATAGTTCCAGTATTGAATTGCATTCCAATAGCAGTTTTACTATGATCGCCCATAATCAAACCAACAAATTGCAAATTGGTATCAACATTTTTACCATTCATTTTAACTGAAATTTTATCGTAATTGTTTTTCAGATCACTATTATTTGTACCCGCACCCAAATTACACCATTCTGAAATATATGAATGTCCTAAAAATCCATCGTGTTGTTTATTGGCAAAACCATGAATTATTGAATTTTCTACTTCTCCACCAACTTTGCAAGAATTGCCAATTGTTGTTTCGTGGTAAATTTTGGAACCAATTTTAATTGTGGAATTTTTTCCAATATAAGTTGGACCTTGAATTGTTGTTTGAGACATTATTGTAGAATTATCATCAAGAATTATTGGTCCGTGTGTGGCATCAAGAAAACAATTTGGATGAATATCTACATTTTTTCCGAGAAATACTTGTTCAGAATTTCGAGCAAAAACTCCATCATAATTGTTTGCATATTTTGAATAATTATGATATTTCAAATCAATGTTAATTTGTTCGCCATTGTTTGAAAACAAATCCCAAGCATAATTTATTACTTTAGAATTAAGAAATGCAGTTTCTACTTCAGAATTTAATATTGTGAAATCTAATAAATCTGAGTTTTCTACAACTTTTTGATAATTTTTCTTAGATAAAAACGCAGCAACAATTTGATTTTCACTTAAAAATATTGTTTCATTTTCCACATTTTTCAATATCTGAAAATCATTTTCAGAAAATAATACTCTTCCGTTAATAAAAAGAAGATTTTCAGCTTCAAAATGGTTAACCAAATTATTAGTGTTTTCAGATTTAAGATAATTTTCAAGGTATTTACGAGAATGTAAAATAATATTTTCACCAAACTGTCGTGAAATTTTGGTTCGTAAGGAATCAATTCCTGTGAATAAATCATAAATCGGACGAAAATACACAAGTGGCAAAAAATTTGCGATTAATGAATCTTCATAAATTACAATTGTTTTCATTGATTAACTCAAGTTTTTAGATTGTGTAAAATAACATTTCAGAAGAATAAATTAGAAAATGATTGTGAAAAACTGAGAAGTTCAAGATTAGTTTGAACTTCTCTTAAATATTTAAGCTAATTCTGGATAAAGTGGGAATTGTTTTGTCAATTCGCGAATTTCAGTTTTAACTTGGGAAATTACGTTCTCATTTTCAGGATTGGAAATAACTCTATTAATAAATTCAGCAATTTTTTCCATTTCCGCTTCTTTCATACCTCTTGTTGTAGTTGCAGCAGTTCCAATTCTAATTCCACTTGTAACAAATGGCGAGCGCGTATCGAATGGAACCATATTTTTGTTTAATGTAATTCCAGCTTCTTCAAGAATTTTTTCAGTTTTCTTGCCACTAATATCTTTGTTTGATAAATCAACAAGCATTAAATGGTTATCAGTTCCACCAGAAATTATCTGAAAATCGTATTCCATTAATTTATCGGATAATGTTTTTGCATTAAGAATAACTTGTTGAATATAATCTTTGAATGAATCTTGCAAAGCTTCACCAAATGCCACAGCTTTTGCCATAATTATATGCATTAAAGGTCCACCTTGAATTCCAGGCATAACAGTTCCGTCATAAATTTCGGACATTAATTTCAATCTATCGCCTTTTAGAGTTTTAATTCCCATTTTATTTTCGTAATCTTTTCCCATCATAATAATTCCACCACGCGGACCGCGAAGTGTTTTATGAGTTGTAGAAGTTACAACATCGCAAAATGGAAGAGGATTATTCAAGAAACCTTTTGCAATTAATCCTGCAGGATGAGCAATATCAGCCATTAAATAAGCTCCGACTTTATCAGCAATCTGACGAAATTTTTCAAAGTCCCAATCGCGAGAATATGCACTTGCTCCGGCTATAATCATTTTAGGTTTTTCTTTTGTAGCTAAATCTTCAATAAGATTGTAATCCAAACGTTGAGTTTCTTTATTTAATGAATAACCGATTGATTTATATATTTTCCCCGAAAAATTAACATGTGAACCGTGTGTTAAATGTCCGCCGTGGTCAAGGCTTAATCCAAGAACTTTATCACTTGGCTCAAGTAACGACATGTAAACTGCCATATTTGCTTGTGAACCGCTATGTGGTTGAACATTTACGTATTCTGCTCCAAACAGCATTTTTAATCTATCTTTTGCTAATTCTTCAGCTTGGTCAACAAATTCACAACCGCCGTAATATCTTTTACCTGGATAACCTTCTGCGTATTTGTTAGTTAAAACTGAACCAGCAGCAGCTAAAACTGCAGGTGAAACAAAATTCTCTGATGCAATTAATTCAAGATAGTTTTCTTGTCGAGATAATTCAGATTTAGCAATTCTAAATATTTCTTCATCTTTTTGTAAAAAATTTAACATCATTTCCTCGATAATTTCAATTACTTTTTGTTAATCTCTTCTTAAGAACCACTGTTCACCAAAAGAGAGAGAAAGTGTAAATTTTATAAATTTTTCATGAACGATATTATCATTTTCAGGATTTCCTCTGAAACCATATTGAACACCAAAGTCAAGATTATCATCATTGCTTATTGGAATACCAAAACCTAAACTCCAAGCATATTGGTGAAGTTGAGTATCTTCAATTGTGTAATTTAACTTTTTATATTCAAATCCAAGTCTGTATGTAACTTCTTCAAGAAAAGTTTTTGAACGAGGATTTCTATCCAAATATTCTATGCCGAAATTATATTTAACATCATCCACAAAATTTGCCATTTGGCGGTCGTTAAATGAATAATTTGACCAAGGTGTAGTTGAGAAATCAGCTAAAATTAATAACCTTCTGCTGATGTCCATTTTCATACCAAATGCAATTTGATTTGGTATTTCGGAATAAACAATTGCGGATTCGTTTGTTACTTCTTCAAAATCAGATTTAAGAACAAGTGAAGTATCGACTATCATTTTGGGAATTTGGCGAAAAGTAGCTCCAATTTTAAAATCGTTTATTGCTGAAATTCCAAAATGTTCAGAAAGATTGTTCGATAAAATTCCCAAACTAAAACCAATTGCTCGTTGTTGATATCGCTTTTCGTGATAGGAATTGTTGTATGCAGAAGAAATTGGAAAAATAATTTCTGAGATATATTTTGTTTCACCGCTATAATAATCGAAAGAAGAACCAAGTGAAACACCGATCGGAAGTCTGTAACTAATTCCCATTCCGATTTTTGAAATTCCGCCTTCACCAGCATATCTTTCAGTAACATCTTCATCTGCAAAAGAAAATGTGTTTTGAACATTGTAATTAACTGATGCAACTGGTTCGATGTATAATGCAAATACAATTCCTAATTCTTTATCAATGGGAAAACCGAGTTTTATTCCCATAAATCTGTTATCAAACGACTGATTTTTCAAGCCGTGTTGTTCTTGAAATGCTTGTTGAAATGCTACGCCAGCTTCAAATCTTGTTAGATTCAAATTGTGTAATGCAGCTGGATTTGATGAAGCAAGATTTTCCGAATCATCTAATGCCAATGAAGCTCCGCCAAGTGCAAATATTCTACCAGAATACGAACTTAATTCATCTCCAATTCCATATCTTGAATAAACATTTCCTGTTTGTGCAAAAGCTGAAGTAGTAATTAATATTAAAACTATTTTGATTAGTAATTTCATATTTATAACCTTGTATAAATAATTTCGAGATAAGGACGTTTGGTTTGATCTACATAATTTGCTGGATATAATTTGAGTTCACTTGTTGCATCATATTCATCAAGTAGACGAAGTTGCATCCCATTATTTGAGTCGGGATAATCAATCCAATGTTGTACATATTCAGTAATTGTTCCTGAATATTTTAATGAATCACCAGTTAAAAGCCACTTTCCAACATCGCTTCGTACATTAACATCTGAATTGGAATTTAACATATAAACAATTATGGAATCTGATTGATTACTGCCAAAATCAGTTTCTGTTTTTTCATAAAAAATTCTAACAATTGCTTTATTTATTATTGAATTTGTTGGAAATGTTGTCAAATCAAATTTAAGCTTACCTCGAACTCCAGTTCCAGCTTGCAAAGTTATCCGCGATTCAGTATCTGTAGGATAAGCTCGATCAACAAGATGCAAATCTATCGATGTATAAAAAGACAATGTATCAATAAATTCACCTGGTTTTTCGACAATTGTGTAAAGATGAAATTGTGCATCACTTAATGATGCAGATAATGCAGGAAAACCGAGAATTAAATCGGTATTTGTGGGATTTAACAACAAACCGTAATTTGAGAATGAATCTGAATCAATATACGAATTAAACCAATCGTAAACTGGAGCGACATTAATATCAAATTGAAAAGTTGAGTCGGTGATAACTTGGCTCTGATACAAATTTACTGGGTCTGTAGTAAGTAATGCTAAACTATCTTTTGTAAAAGTAGTTGAAGTCCATGATTGTAAAATATTATTTACAGAAAAATTTAGATTTGAACCAATTCCTTGTTTATATACAATTGAGGCTTTCAAATATGCTTTTCTAATAATTAAACTATCAGCAGAAAGTGCATTTTCAATTGAATCTGGAAGTGAAATTAATGATTTAAGCAATAATGTACTTTTTACATTATTTGTTTGACCAAGTAAAATTATGCTCGAATAACTTGTAGAAATCGAATCTTGCAAAGTAGCTGATTCCATTTCAATTGGATTTTCGTTAGTGTTCCAACTTTTTAAGTTTAGTTTGTCATAATCTGGAATTGCATCGAAACCAATTTGGTTTGGATCTTCAGAACAAGCAAAAAACAAAGGGATTAACAAAAAGATGATAGATAATTTGAACTTCAATTTTCCTCCATTGGAGATTGATTTATTATAAAATTAATTGCTTCTAAAAAATTTTCAGCTATAAAATCAGCCGACTGATTCAACTCTATTAATATTTCTTCTTCATTCGGATAAACATCTGATTTCAGCAAAATTGTTTTACAGCCGACACTTTTGCCTGCAAGAACATCAAGATTTCTATCTCCAATGAAAAAAGATTTTTCAAGAACAATCTCAAATTCCTTTTTTGCTTGATGAAGAAAATAGGGATTTGGCTTTCTACAATTCAAATCAGATTTATCACTTAATTCAGGATGAAATGGACAAGAATAAAATTTATTAATTTTTGCGTTTTCATCTTGAATTAGCGAGTTGATTGTACTATTAATTATTGCAACTTGTTCCATACTCATCAAACCGCGTGCAACTCCAGCTTGATTTGTTATTACAATAAAAGGAATTTTTGAGAATTGCTTGCGAAGTAAAGTTAAACCTTCGTTAACGCCAGGAAGCAGTTTAATTAAATTAGGGTCGCTTACATAACCGAAATCGTAATTTAACGTTCCGTCTCTATCAAAAAATATTGCTGATGGAATCATTAATTATTTTGTAATTATTTGTTTATATAAATTCACATAATTTTCGGCAGAATTTTCCCATGAAAAGTCAGTTGTCATTCCATTTATCATTATTTTTTTCCAATTTTTTCGATCATTAATAAACAAATTAATGGCAGCTTCAAGTGTATTTATTAAATCGGTAGTAGTGTAATTATTAAAAAGGAAACCAGTTCCTTTACTTGTTTCGATATTAAAAGGAGTAACAGTATCTTTTAATCCGCCTGTTGAATGAACGATTGGAATTGTTCCATAATTCATACTATACATTTGATTCAACCCGCAAGGTTCAGATTTCGAGGGCATTAGGTAAATATCAGAACCAGCTTCTATTAAATGAGCAATATTATCATCAAAACCTGGGTAAAATGTAAATTTATCGCGAAATTCAAATGCCATTTCATCAAAAAATTCGTGGTATTTTTTATCACCTGTACCAAGAATTATCAATTTAATTGGTAATTTCATCAACTGTTTAAAAGATTTTTTAATTAAATCGAAGCCTTTTGAATCATATAAGCGGGAAATATTTCCAATAATTGGAGTGTTTTCATCAACTTCAATATTAAATTTTTCTGCTAATGATTGTCTATTTACTAATTTATTTTCCAATTTATCAATTGAATATTTTTTGGGAATTAATTTATCTTTTTCGGGATTCCATATTGATTGGTCAATTCCGTTCAAGATTCCAAATAAATTTTCTTTTCTCGAAAACAAAAGATCATTTAATCCATAGCTCATTTCAGCACTTGATGAAATTTCTTCCGCAAAACTTTCGCTAACGGTACTAATTGAATCGGCATATACTAATCCAGCTTTCAAGAAGTTTGGTTTATCTTTAATAGTTATTTTTGAATCGACACAATCGCCAACAGGCAATTCAATCTTTTTGCAAGTACTTTTGGGAAATATTCCCTGTATAGCAATATTATGAATTGTAAATAAAGTTTTAATTTTCTTGAATGTTTCTTTTGTTTGGCTTGCTAATTTAACGTATGCTGGAATAAGTCCAGTTTGCCAATCGTTGCAGTGAATAATATCAGGATACCAGCCCAATCTGTCTATCAATTCTATTACAGACTTAGCTAAAAGAATAAATCTTTCATCATTATCATGAAAATCAACACCAGAGATTGGATCCATATAAAGAGAAAATCGACTACCAAAATATTCTTGATTGTCTAAAAAATATAATTGAACACGTGTTTTTTGCCCAGGTAAAAACGATGAGCGTAAAGAAAAAGTAATATCTTTGCCAGCAATTTGAGTTGGAATATCTTTCAATCTCACAACTTCGTGAATTTTGTGTTTTCTTTCGTCTATCGCACCATATTTTGGAGTTAATATTCTGATTTGATGTCCACTTTGTAACAATTTTTGTGGTAAAGCTGAAGAAACATCTGCTAAACCACCCGTTTTTGTAAACGGAATAACTTCAGGAGTTACAAATAATATTTTTAATGATTTTGGTGCCATTTTTTAGCCAAATTATTTTTTAAAATTCTGACTTTAAAAATATGTAAATCTTGGCTCAGAGCCAAAATAGTAGCATATTTAAGTATTAAATTAAGTTGACTAAAAATGAAGAGACTATTTTATAAACCATCACAAATTGTTACAGTAAACACAGCTGGTAAATATTTTTTAAGAGGAAATGAAATGAATGAGATTTCAATCTTAGAAAATCATTCAATTTTGGTTGAAAATGGCATTATTTTGGAATTTCCTAAAAATTCGGAAGTTGTTTTGGAAGATTACAACGATGTAATCGATTTGACAAATAAATGTATTTTGCCTGGATTTGTGGAATCGCACACTCATTTGGTATTTTCTGGTTCGCGTTCAAATGAATTTAAATTGAAATTAAGTGGAATTTCATATGAAGAAATAGCAAAAAACGGTGGTGGAATTTTGGATACCGTAAAATCAGTTAGAAATTCAACACTCGAAGAACTCGTACAAAATTCAAGAATACGCATTCAAAGATTTATTGAGCAAGGAATTACAACGCTTGAAATTAAAAGTGGTTATGGATTAAGTTTCTCAGATGAAATAAAAATGTTGCAAGTAATTAAGCAATTGAAAAATGAATTTAGAATTGATATTGTCTCAACTTTTCTTGGAGCACACACTTTCCCGCCTGAATATCAAAATGATAAATCAAGATATATTTCTTTAATTACAGAAGAAATGCTTCCTTTTATAAAAGAAAATAATTTAGCGGAATTTGTAGATGCTTTTTGCGAAACTACTGCTTTTTCACCTGCAGAAGTTGATAATATTTTTCAAAAAGCTAATGAACTTGGTTTTTCACTTAAATTACACACCGAACAATTTAACGAAATCGGTGGTTTGGAAATTGCTCTAAAAAATAAAGCAGTTAGTGTTGATCATCTTGAAATATTAACTCAAAATGGTATTTCTCTTTTATCAAATTCCACAACGGTTGCCACTTTGTTACCTGGAGTGTCTTTCTTCTTAAATTATAATTTTGCTCCAGCAAGAAAATTAATTGATAACAACGTAATCGTGGCGCTTGCAACTGATTTTAATCCTGGTTCATCACATATTTTGAATTTTCATTTTATTTTGCAACTTGCGGCAATGCGAATGAAAATGTCGTTTGAGGAAATTATTTCTGCAGCTACTATTAATGCCGCAAAAGCTCTAAATATGGAAGTTAATATCGGAAGTTTAGAAATTGGCAAAAAAGCTGATTTTGTTGTACTTCAGAGTCCAAATTATTCAGATTTATTCTATAATATTGGGCAAAATATTGTAGAAAAAACCATAAAAAATGGTGAAATTATATATAATGTAAACTGATTTTTAATCGTGTTCACGAATAGAAACATCTCCGAAAGCAATAGTCTCGAGTGAATTATCAATTTTTCTAAGAACTAGAAATCCTTCGTTATCTACATCGATAAATTTACCTACTTTAACAATTTCTCCATTTGTAATCCTAATTTTTCCATCAAGCATTTTACATTTATTCTTCCAATTTTGTAAAATTTCTTTAGGATTGTAAACAAGCGTTTCAAGATTTTCTTCGAAAATATTTAAAAACTCACTCATTAAGCGTTCTCTACTTACTTCCCTTTTTAATTCTTTAAGAACTGAAGTTGGCTGAATTTCAAAATTTCCCTTAAAAATTGGTTGATTTACATTAATTCCAATTCCAATTATTACTTTTTCTATCAAATTGCTTTTACTTTTCGATTCAACTAAAATTCCCGCAATTTTATTGTTTTTAACCAAAACATCATTAGGCCATTTCAGATTAATGTCAAGTTGAAATAAGTTTTCTATAGCTTGTCCAACAGAAAGTGCAGTTGTTAAATTTAGTAAGGGTAATGAATATTTATCCAAATCTTCGTTCAAAAAAATTGAAAAAGTTAGATTTTGGTCTGAATTTGAAATCCAAGTTCTACCAATTCTTCCTTTGCCATTTGTTTGAGATTCAGCCATTAAAACTGTTCCATTGGGCAATAATTCTGGATATTTCATCAACTCATTATTTGTAGAATCAACCTCATCGAAATAAATAAATTCTCTTCCAAGATATTCAGTATCTAATTTTATATCAAAACTTTCTAAATTAAACAAACTAACCTCCGTTATGTATATTTTTCATAATATACGACATATTTACAGCTTTTCGACAAATCGAATCTATAATAAAATAATTTCATTGAATTCTTAATTAAACTAAATTCGTTCTAATATCTTACAAAATAACAACTTATCCACAATATTAATTCTTGGCACGTGAATTGCTTAAATAAATGCTCAAAAAAGGAAAAATAATGAATTACAAACATTTTGAACAAATCTTAAATGAAAATAACTTGAATAATTTTACAAATCTCTTCGAAAACATTTTTAAAGAAAATAAATTTTCACCCAAAATAGATATTTCTGAAAATACCGAAAATTACTTTGTAGATGTTGAAATTTCCGGAATCGAAAAAAAAGATGTAAAGATTACACTGAAAGATAACACTTTGCGGATTGAAGGTGAAAAGAAAAATTTTAGGAATGAAAACACATTAACAAATTCTGAACGTTTGTTTGGTATTTTCAATCGTGAATTTGAATTGCCTGAAAATGTTGATAAATCAAATATTCAAGCTGAATTTACAAATGGAATTCTTACAATTTCACTAAACAAACTAAAATCCGAACAGAAAAACGAAATAAACATAAAAATTAATTAACAACGGTTAACCCCATTGAAAGCTGGAAGAAATCCTATAACTTCTGGCTTTCAACAAATTATAGGAGAAAATATGGGAAAAATAATTGGTATCGATCTTGGCACAACAAACTCATGCGTTTCAGTTATGGAAGGAAATGAGCCTGTTGTAATTCCAAATTCCGAAGGTGGCAGAACTACGCCTTCTGTCGTGGCATTTACTAAAAGCGGCGAAAGATTAGTTGGCCAACCTGCAAAAAGACAAGCAGTTACAAATCCACACAATACAATCTTTTCAGTAAAAAGATTTATGGGAAGAAAATTGAACGAAATCTCACGCGAACAACAAGAAGTTCCTTACAAAATTGTTGGTGGAGATGGTGATTCGGTAAGAATTAAGATTGATGATAGACTTTATTCACCTCCAGAAATTTCTGCAATGATTTTACAAAAAATGAAAAAAACGGCTGAAGAATATCTTGGACAAGATGTTACAGAAGCTGTAATTACTGTTCCTGCTTATTTTAATGATGCACAACGTCAAGCTACAAAAGATGCTGGCGAAATTGCAGGATTAACTGTCCGAAGGATTATTAATGAACCTACTGCCGCAGCACTTGCTTATGGTTTAGACAAAAAAAATAAAGAGCAACTTGTAGCTGTTTACGATTTTGGCGGTGGTACATTTGATGTTTCTATTCTTCAACTTGGAGACGGTGTTTTTGAAGTAAAATCAACGAACGGAGACACACATCTTGGCGGAGATGATTTTGATCAGAAATTAATTGATTTCCTAGCTGACGAATTTAAACGCACAGAAGGAATAGATTTACGAAACGATCCGATGGCACTTCAAAGACTTAAAGAAGCGGCTGAAAGAACTAAAATTGAACTTTCTTCTGCAATGCAAAGTGATGTAAATTTACCTTTTATCACAGCAACTCAAGATGGTCCGAAGCACATGAATATTTTAATTACTCGAGCAAAATTTGAACAATTGATTAACGATTTGGTTGAGCGAACTGCAATTCCTTGCGAAAATGCAATTCGTGATGCTGGTGTTTCAGTTTCTCAGATTAACGAAGTAATTCTTGTGGGCGGTTCAACTCGTGTTCCAATGGTACAAGAAATTGTAAAAAGAATTTTCAAAAAAGAACCGCACAGAGGTGTCAATCCAGATGAAGTTGTTGCAGTTGGCGCTGCAATTCAAGGCGGTGTGCTTGCTGGCGATGTTCAGGATGTTCTGCTTCTTGATGTTACTCCACTTTCACTTGGAATTGAAACTCTTGGCGGAGTTATGACAAAATTAATAGAAGCAAACACAACAATTCCTACCAAGAAAAGTGAAGTTTTCTCAACTGCATCTGATAACCAACCTTCTGTGGAAATTCATATTATACAAGGTGAGCGACCAATGGCAGCCGATAATAGAACTTTAGGTCGTTTTCATCTTGATGGAATTCCACCAGCACCACGCGGCGTTCCACAAGTTGAAGTTACTTTTGATATTGATGCAAACGGAATTTTGCACGTTGCTGCAAAAGATAAAGCATCAGGTAAAGAACAAAGTATTAGAATAACTTCTTCAAGCGGTTTGTCAAAAGATGAAGTTGAAAAAATGAAAAATCAAGCAAAAGAAAATGCGGCTGAAGATAAAAAGAAAAAAGAAGCTATTGAAATTAAGAACAATGCTGATAATTTAGTATTTCAAACCAAAAAGCAGATGGAAGAATTAAAAGATAAACTTGAATCTGGTGATAAAGCACGTTTGGAATCTGAAATTAAGAAAATTGAAGATGCAATTGCTTCAAATAATTCTGAAAGTATTAAATCTGCTACTGATGATTTGAATAAAGTTTGGAATGAAATCGCTCCAAAACTTTATCAACAAGGTGGTGGACAACAACAAGGTGCTGGTTTCGACCCAAATTTTAATGCAAATGAAACTGCTAAAAATGCGAATGAACAAGCAAATCAAAATAAAGCAAAAGATGTTGAAGACGCTTCATACGAAGTTGTGGACGATGACACGAAATAGTTAAATTTCCATATACATCCCTACAAAAAAGGGAACTTTTAACCGAAGTTCCCTTTTTTATTTTAAAATATTTAGAATAATTCGCAAATAATTCTTCTATATTTTATAAATAATCAATATTTTGGGACAATAAATCATTTGTAAAAAATTATGACAACAATAAATCATACAGAAATATCTCGATGTCAATGGTGTTTATCCGACCCAATTTACATTGAATACCACGATAAAGAATGGGGAGTTCCTGTTCACGATGACAAAAAGCATTTCGAATTTCTAATTCTCGATGCAGCTCAAGCTGGATTAAGTTGGCTTACGGTGTTAAAAAAACGAGAAAATTATAGAAAAGTATTCGCCAATTTCAATCCAGAAATAGTTGCAAATTTTGGAGAAACCGAAATCCAACAATTGCTACAAAATCCTGGAATAATACGCAACAACCTTAAAGTTAGAAGTGCAATTCAGAATGCAAAAGCTTTTCTTAAAATTCATGAAGAATTTGGGTCATTTGATAAATTCATTTGGCAATTTACAGATTACAAAACAATTGTAAATAAATTGGAAAATATCAAACAACTACCCGCAAGTTCGCAAGAATCAGAGGCAATGAGTAAATCGCTTAAAAAACGAGGATTTAATTTTGTTGGCTCAACAATTTGTTATGCTTATATGCAAGCTGCTGGAATGATAAATGACCATTTAACAACTTGTTTTCGTTATAACGAGGTTTAATGAAAGCAGAAAATTCATCTTTTGTCCAAAATTTTACAGACATTCCAAATGTTGGAAAAGCAACTGAATCAGATTTTTTTCTGTTGGGAATTTTGGAACCGAAAGATTTAATCGGAAAAAATGCTTATCAATTATTTGAGGATCTCTGTAAATTAACATCTTCAAAACAAGATAATTGCGTAATTGATGTTTTTCTTGCCGCAATAGATTTTATGGAAGGTGGAAAATCCAAAAAGTGGTGGGAATTTACTGAACAGAGAAAAAAATATTTATCGAAAAAATGAGAATACTTGTCGCATCTGAAAATATTGTGAAAATTAGTGCAACTGCCGAAGCTTTTTCCAATTTTTTTGAAGATTTTTCTGTTGAAGGACTTTCAACAAACTCATTGGTTTCACATCAACCTTTTGGCGAAGATGTTTTTCTTGGCGCAAAAAATAGAGCTTTTTCGCTCGCAAAAAGTAATTCAGCCGATTTTTATGTTGGAATTGAAGGCGGTGTTGATAAAATTCATAATATTTGGTTCGGGTTTGGAGTAATTGCAATTCTCAATTTCGAAGGAAAATTGGCACTTGGAACTTCTCCGCATTATCAATTAACCGACAAGATTATTGAAAAATTAAAAAATGGAATGGAATTAGGTGATGTTATTGATGAATGTTCGGGCGAAATAAATACCAAAACCAAAGGCGGAGCAATTGGATATTTTACCAAAAATATTTTCAAACGAAAAGATTTGTACGTAAGTGGAATTGTTATGGCACTTGTTCCTTTTCTTAATAAAAAACTATTCTTTGATGAAAATAAATAACCGCAGAATTTTTTTGATGGGATTTATGACAAGTGGCAAATCTACACTTGGAAAAATTTTAGCAAATGTTTTAGGCTGGGATTTTGCTGATTTAGATAAAGTGATTGAACAATCAGAAAATTTGAAAATAACTCAAATCTTTGAAAAAAAAGGTGAAAAGTATTTCCGTGAATTAGAAGAAAAGAAATTTTTTGAGATTTGTGAAAAGGAATTCATTGTAATTTCGCTTGGTGGCGGAACAGTTGAAAATGCCAATATTATAAAAAATATATCAGAAATTGGGCTTTCAATTTACCTTTCTGTTTCGTTGGAAATTTTATATCAGAGACTAAAACGAAAAATTGACCGTCCATTAATTCGTGATTTGGTTCTTTCCGGAGTTGCAACAAAAGAAGATTTCATGATAAAAATTAATGAACTATTCTTAAAAAGAGAACCAATTTACAAATCCGCAGAAATTCAGATTCCATCTGACACACAGCAAGTTGGAAAAACAATCGATATTATCGTAAATAAAATTAAACGGAGAATTGATGAAAAATATTAAATATTCACTTAAGTCTGAAAATCAAATCGATATAGTATTTTCATCTTTTTTTGAAAATTTCTTCAATTACACAAAATCCCGCAAAATTACAGAAAGATTTTACTTTGTAATCGATAAAAATGTATTTAAGTTCTATAAAAATGAGTTGCTCGAACTCTTTCAAAATTTTCCAAATTCAAGTAAATTTATTTTAAAATCTAAAGAATCAAACAAATCAATTGATTCTGCACAGGAAATTTTGCAAGATTTAATAAAAAATTCATACGGTCGTGATACATTTTTAGTAGCAATTGGCGGAGGAATTGTTGGCGATTTATCTGGATTTATTGCTTCAATTTATGCGAGAGGAATTAAATTCACACATATTCCAACAACTTTATTGGCAATTGTTGATAGTTCTATCGGAGGAAAAACTGGTATTAATTTTGGAGAAACTAAAAATCTTGTTGGAACATTTTACCACCCAGAATTCATTTTTTCTGACACTTATTTCCTAAATTCTCTTGCAAAAGAAGAAATTATTTCAGGATTGGGAGAATTGTTTAAATACGGCATTTTGAATGATAAAAGTTATTTCAATAAGATTAAAACCATTTTTAATAAAATTTTGATTGATAATTCCGTAGAAATCCCGCAGAAAATAATTCAAAAAGCAGCTGAAATGAAAATTAGTATTGTGAAAAGTGATGAAAAAGAAAGTGGAATGCGACAAATTCTAAATCTTGGACACACTTTTGCTCACGCTTACGAAGTTGCAACAAATCATAAAATTACTCACGGAAAAGCTGTTCTTTTAGGATTATTTTCAGCAAGCAGATTATCTGAAATTGAAAATATTGCAGAAATTAAATTGTCATCTCAAATTGCAAGAATAATTCAGAAAGTAGATTTTGGCACAATTTCTCACAAGATTGAAATGAATGAAATCTTCGCAATTCTATTACGTGACAAAAAAAATCGTGCTGGAAAAATAAAATTTGTACTTCCCATAAACTTCGGAGAAATTGTGGTTGGTTTTGAATCAGAACAAGCAAACGTTGAATTAGCAATTAACGAAACATTTAATTTGGTAAAGAAATGAAAAAAATCATCTTATTTTTCTTACTTTTTACAAACATTTTTTCGCAATCAAATCGAGAAACAAGAGCTGTTTGGCTTACTACAAATTTTAGATTAGATTGGCCTCCACAGACATTTGATGCTGAAAAGCAAAAATCTGCATTAGAAGAAATTTTTATTGATTTACACAAAAAGAATTTTAATACAGTCTATTTTCAAGTTTTATCAAAAAATACTGCACTTTATAAATCTGAAATAATACCTTTTTCACCTTATATTTCTGGAATTGTTGGCGACACAACAACTTACGATCCACTACAATTGGCAATCGATTTAGCACGTAAATACGGTTTAGAAATTCACGCTTGGGTTAATGTTGTTCGAATTTATTCCGGTTCTGAAGAAAATATTTTTCGTCATTCGAAACATATTTCGAATATTCATCCAGAATGGGCAATGAAAACTGGTGAAAAAGAAGATGAAATTAGTTATTGGCTAAATTTTGGAATTCCAGAAGCAAGAAATTACATGGTTCAAGTTATTTCTGAAATTGCTCAAAAATATGACATTGATGGTATTCACATGGATTTTTTGCGTTATCCCGACACAAAATTTGATGATTCACAAACATATTCTTTGATGAAAACTGATTCATTATCACTCGGAGATTGGAGACGCGAAAATCTAAATAAATTTGTACAACAATTAAGCGAAAATATACGGCAGTTTGATAAAACAATTAAACTCGGAGCCGCACCATTTGGGATTTATAAAAATCTTAAAGAAGCTCGCGGTTCAGAATCATATTTTTCAGTATTTCAAGATTCAAGAAATTGGATAGCAAAAGGTTGGTTAGATTACCTTACACCACAAATTTATTGGGATATTAACAGAAATCCGCGTTTTGATGTTTTGGCTGAAGATTGGGTAAAGAATTCCGACAGAAAAAATATTGTGCTTGGAATTGCGGCATACAAGCCTGATGTTTATTCGGGAATGTCTGAAATGATAGAAATTTCGCGCAAAGTTGGAGCAAGTGGAGTTTCCTTTTTTAGATACAATTTTATCAAGGATTTCCATTTTAATGAATTCGACCATTTTTCTTATCCAACTGCAATGCCTTGGCTTTCTAATTCAATTGTTTCATCAATTTTAAAATTGCATGTGGATTTTGAAGATGATAAACCCAATTCATTTACAATTTTATGGGAAAAAGATGACTCAACAACTGCTAAATATTTTTCATTTTATGAAATTTCAGATAATTCTGATTTGAAGTCAAAAACTTTACTTTCTTTGCTTCCTGTAAATTCAAATTCGATCAGTTTAACAATGCCAAAACCGAAACAAATTTTAAATAAATTTCAAATTCTAACAGTTGATGAATTATGGAATGAAAGTGATTCTTCTGTTGGATTTGTTGAAGTTGAAATTCCAGTTTTGAAATATTTTCTTGACAACGAACCAAAACCGATAAGTTTTGCAACAAAAAATGGTGATTTTATTCAAATTCATTTTTTCAGTAAACATAATGAAGAAATTGCAATTTCAGAAAATGAAAACAAACAGGAATCTTCAGTAATTTCAGCAAATTTTGGTTGGAATATTTTTAGTCTAAAATTGGCAAATTTTACTAGTGGCGAACTAATTCTTACGGGGAAATCATCTTCCCAAAAGTTAAAATTGCGTTTTTAAGTTATTTTTTTGTGGATAATTCCCTTCTTAGTAAGAATATCAATTAAACCGTAAAATGCTTTTGCTCTATGACTTATTTTATTTTTAACTTCAATTCCTAATTCGGATAATGTGTTGGAATAATTTTCTGGGACAAAAATTGGGTCGTAACCAAAACCATTATTTCCTCTGAATTCATCAATAATTTCACCAAGCAGTTCACCGCTAAATTCAAATTGATTTTCTGCGGAAAAATAAGTTGCAGAACAAACAAATTTGGCAAAATGAGGTTGCGGAAAAAATGATAATTCATTCAATAATTTATTATTGTTGTCTTCGTAAGTACAATTTTCACCAGCAAATCTTGCAGAAAAAACGCCGGGTTTGCCGTTAAGTTGCTCTACAGCCAAACCAGAATCATCGGCAATTGTCGGAATTCCAAATTCTTCAAATATTTCTCTCGATTTTTTGAAGGAATTTCCCGAAAAAGTCAACTCGTTTTCATCGATTTCCGGTACATTCTCTAATTCTTTTAACGAGATTATTTCGACATCATAATCTTCAAAAATTCTTTTCACTTCACTCAATTTCCCAAGATTTCCAGTTGCAAAAATTATTTTCATAATCACCAATATTTGTTACAGATTCATATTTCTCATTGATATTTTACGATTACTGCTGTAATATCATCATGTTGTTGCGATTTTTGTCTGAAATCCGAAAGTTGTGTCTCAATTTTCTGCCAAATTTCTTCCACTTTTTCATTTTGTCCACTACGAAGAATTTCATCAATAAATTCTTCCCCAATATTCTTGTTTTCTTGATTCATCTCTTCTTCAATTCCGTCAGAATAAAAGAAAAAGGTTGAATTATTTTGTAATGGAATTTCAATTTCTTCAATCTTTTCAAGAAATTCATCATTTCTTTCTAGTCCAATCGCTAAACCTTTTGGTAAATAATTAATTATTTCACCACTTAGATTTACTTTTAATGGAGTATGCCCCGCTCGAACAAACTTTATTTTTCCACTTTCTGAATCAAAAAGAGCAATTGAACAAGTAATAAAGTAGCTTTTATCAAGTATTTTAGACATTGATTTGTTCAGTTGAATGGTCATTTCTTTTGGTGATATTTCTTGCGAAGCTAAAAGTTGAACCATTGTTTGCAATCTTGACATATAAAACGAAGCAGAAAATCCTTTTCCCGAAACATCGCCAATTACAACATAGAATTTAGTTTCTGATATTTTAATAATATCAAAATAATCGCCACCAACCCATTTTGCTGGAATCATTTTCCCGAAAATTTCAAATCCAGCTATTTTTGGCATTTCATTAGGTAATAAATTTTGTTGAATATTTCTCGCTTTTTCTAAATCAATGTTAAGTAGCAATGTTTCTTTTTCATTTTCGTAATACTGCGTGTTTTTAATTGCAATTGATATTTGATTAACCACAGCAGTTAAAATCTCAGTTTCATTGTCAGAAAACCCACTTCCCTTTTGCTTCGTTCCAAGAAAAAGAAAGCCGAGAATCTCATTATTTGTCTGTAATGGAAATACAGAATATATGCCATTTTCTATCAGATTTTCACCAAATTTACCGAAAATAGTGCTAAAATCTACTTTTTCAATTACAGTATTTGAAGTCATTTTTCTTTGATTTGCCACTTTTTCTTGAATAATATTATTATCTATGGAAATTTCACCTTCGAATAATTGTTCACCGTTTATGAGTGGGAATTTCAGAATATTTTTTTCAACTAGACCAATTCCAAAAGCTGAAATAGATAATTTTTCCTTAAAAATAATTCCGGTTTTGGATAATATTTCATTCACATTCAGAATGCCAGAAATTTCGCTATCAAACTTTAAAAGTACATCTCGAAAAGCTAATTTTCCCGGGAAGAATGTTTTAGTTAAGAATTCATCAGCTTTTTCTTTTGTTGATTGAAATAGGATAACAAACATTATGAAGACTATTCCAATTATTAACCCTTGATATTCAGGACCAAAAACCGAAATTATTGAAGCCCCTAAGAAAATAATAAAAAAGAAGTAAATTCCAGCCAAAAGAATTGAAGTAAGTACATATAAAACTGTATTCTTAACAACTTCTGTAACATCCATAAGGGAATATCTAAAAATTGAATAACCAAATGAAATTGGAATTAACGCTATTAAAATTATCGGCATGTAATGTTCAGGTGAATTGAATACAGTTTCAGCAAAAACTTGGGCTAAAGTAGAAACATAGAATAAACCAAAAATTCCAATTATATATGCAAACAGAATTATCGTAAGTGGTTTTCTTTGGACTTTTATTTTTATCTTAAAATAAGAATATGTGAAAATAGCAAACCCAATTACAAGTGAAGCAATGAAACTTAGCAAAACAATTCGCGAAAATACTAATTCAGCTAAATAGTGCATTCCTTCAATTCTAATAAAATTTTCAAGATTAACAAACAATTTCAAGGAAATATATACTGCTATTAAAAGAATTGAGAAAGATTTCAGGAGAAGTGTAGTAATTCGCTTTTCAATTATTTTGAATTTTAAAGGGAAAAGCAAGAATAATTCAATAATTGCCGATGGAATTAATGCAGAAGCAAATGTTCCCGTTAAACCGATAATCATAATAAGTTTTGGCTCTTTCATAATCGGGTTTGGAACTGTACTTGCTATAGTTAAAACCGAAAGTCCGGCATAAAGAACTAGAAACACACCTAAATTAAAAAATTTACTTTGTACAACACTATTTGGTTTTGAATGATACACAATGAAACCAACAATTAACCATAAAAGTGAATACACTTGCAAAGCGAGATTAGGAAAGTTTATTAATTTCTTCATTCTCACTTTTGATGTGTAAACTTTTCCTTCACGAGAAAAAGTGTAGTTTGCTGTTTCGCCACTTTTTAAACTATCAATAATGTAAGATGCCTGTCGTGTATCTTTAATTTTTTGCCCATTAATAGATTGAAAAATATCGCCATCGCGAATTCCAGCTTCCCAAGTAACGCCATTTTGTTTTACTTTGTAGAAATAAATGTACGAACTATCTTCCGATACTTTTTTATCAATCCATAGACATTCATCATTTGAGCGAGGAGTTACAAAAAGTGCAAAGTAAATTTGAATAAATCCAAAAATGACAAGAAAAACCGTTAAAGCGGGCGAAATGTAATATTTCAGTTTTGTCAAAAATTTATTTAATCTTTCCATATTTATTTCGTTTTAATTATCATTAAAGTAATATCATCTGATTGAACAACATTTTTTGTGTGAATAGAGACTTCATCCAAAATTTTTTCTTTTGCTTCCAAAGAAGTATTTCCATTAAAATCTGATGCAATTTGTTCAAATTTTTCATTAGAAAATTCGATGAAATTTTCATCCATTGCTTCCGTAATTCCATCTGTAAATAAATACAAAAAATCGTTGGGATTAAGTTGAACAATTCCACTTGAATATGGAATTAATGTTTCCATTACACCAAGAATCATTCCGCCAACTGTTAATTTTTCAATATTTCCATTTCTAATCAGAAGTGGAGGATTATGTCCGGCATTTACGAATTCAAATGTTTTGTTTGTGTCATCTAAAATTCCCCAAAACATAGTAATAAAACTGCCATTTATTGTGTTTTCACTTACTAAATCGTTTAAAATATTTGTTGATTCCGCAATTTTAAAATCAGATTTTCTTGCAAGACTTTTGATAAACGCTTGCAAATTTGCCATTAATAGAGCTGCTTGCATTCCTTTTCCCGAAACATCAGCAATAACAACAAGAATTCTATTCCCAATTAATTTTATTACATCAAAATAATCGCCACTAACTTTTTTTGCTGGTTTGTTGATTGCTGAGATTTCGAAATTATTTGATTTTGGCAAATTGCTTGGAATAAGATTCTGTTGAATTGTTCGAGCTAAATCTAAGTCTTTTTCAATTTTCTTTTTTTCAAGAAATTCGTTGAATAATCTTCCATTTTCCATCGAAATTGTGGCTAAACTTGCTACTGATGAAATGAATTCAATATCTGATTTTGAAAATTCCATTCCATTTACTCTTTTTCCTAAAAAAACAATTCCTTTGATTTCATCTTTCATCTTCATTGGAATTGCAATTTCAATCCCATTTTTTTTAAGATTTGAATGCGTAATTGATAAAACATTGGGATTTTGAAGAATTTCGCGATTTTCTTCGCACATTTGCTTAATTGTGTTTTCATCAAACTTCGATTCGATAATTTCATAGCTTGTACTGCAATTGATTATTGAATACTTGGAAATTAGAAATTGTCCTAAAACCGTATAAATAAACTTTTTAGCAGCAAGTTTTACATCAAAAACACCAGAGAATTCCTTTGCTAAATCAAAAAGTGAATTTAATTGATTTATTTTGAAATCCAATTGTTGGTTAATTGACGTAATTTTTTCGAACATCAAGCTATTTTGTATTGATGTTGCAGCAATATTTAAGATTGATTGGATAAAGTCAAAATCATCATTCGAGAGTTGTTCTTTGTTGATTCTTTTACCCAAAATTAAAAAACCTAATCTATTTTCACTGTGTTTAATCTCGAAGATGAATTTAAGATTATATTTTTGATAAAGATATTCGAGGTTTTCAATATCATTTTCATTCAGGTTGCTAATTTCTTCTGAGAACGTTTCTGAAATTCCCTTTGAAAATCTATTTTCGAGTAAATTTTTAGAATTATAGAGTAAAATTGTTCCTTTTGTGATAAACAACTTTGCGAAAATTGTAAGTAGAAGATTACGGAGAGTAAAATCTACATCCAAATTTGAATTGATTTTATTACTAAAATCGATTAATGCTGAAATATTTCGTTTTAATATTTTTTCACTCTCAAGCAATTTGATCTCTATATTTAATTAAAGTAAGTTTATTGGTGTTTTCGTCTTTTCGTTGATAAATTATTTCATCCATTAATTGCTTAATAATATAAACTCCTAAACCGCCAGCTTTTTTCTCGACAAGATGTTTGGCAATATTTGGTTTTGGTACTGAAATTGGGTTAAATTCTACGCCAAAATCTGTTATTTCAATCAAAATTTTATCATCAGCACATTCTATTTTCAGAATTATTTCACCTTTTGTATCGGAGGAATAAGCGTGTTCGATTACATTTGTGCAAGCTTCATCAACTGAAAGAACAATATCGGCAATTACGGAAGAATCGAGTTCGCAATTGCTGGCAATTTCTTGCACAAAGTTGCGAATTAACTGCAAATTCTCAGTTTTGCTTTGTATCGATATTTCATTAATATTTGTTTTCAATTAACCTTCGATAAATTTTTTAAGTGCTTCATCTTCTTTTTTATAAAATTCGTACAACATCGGAAAACCAAGTAAGTCAAATACGTGAAATACTTTATCTTGCAATTCTGCAAATTTGATATCGCCATTATTTTCACGCATTGTCTCAACATACGCCATAAAAACTCCAAGACCGGCGCTGCTTATATAGTTTAATTCGGTTAAATTTACCAAAACGTGGTATTTTTTTTCGAAAACCAATTTATCAAAGTACTTTTCTAATTCTCCGGTTGTGTGAGCGTCCAATATGCCGGCAATTTTTACTACTTGTACGTTATCCTTTTGCAGAAGTTCAACTTTGAAATCTTGCATTATATCTCCATCATGTGCTTTTCTTAAAAATTAAGATTGTAATATCATCATCTTGAATTGTTGATTTGGAATACAAACCAACTTCGGTTAAAATAACTTGAGAAATTGTTTCGGCATTTTCATTTGCCAAATTAATTCCAAGTTTTTGTAATCTTTCGTATCCAAAAAGTTCATCATTTTCATTCATACTTTCTGAAATTCCGTCTGTGTAAAAAATCATCATTGTTTCTTTTGAAAATATCACTTCCACTTCTTCTAAATTTTCGGTAAAAATTTCATTATTAACCATTCCAAATGGGAAACCTTTGCTTTCAAGATATTTGCTTTCTTCATCTATTTTTAGCGGTAAATTATGTCCGATTCTGAAATAATTAATTTTACTTTCTTTGTCGTCAATAATTCCAACAATTGCAGTTATAAAACTCTTTTTTGATAATCTTTTAAGAAAGATTCTATTAGCTTGAATTAATAAATCTTTCAAATCAGTGTAAATTGTTGAAAGTGTTTCGAAAACTCCTTTCATTTCTGCCATTATGTATGATGCTTCCATTCCTTTTCCCGAAACATCGGCAATCACAAAACCAGTTTTATTACCAATAGTAAAAAAATCGTAATAATCGCCGCCAACTTCAAAAGCGGGAATAAATTTGGCGGAAACATCGAATTGTTGGAATTTCGGTAGAATTTGCGGATTAATTCTTTCTTGGATTTCTCGTGCAAGTTCCAATTCTTTTTCCATTCTTTCCTTTTCGATTGAATTTACGACTAGAATTGCGTTCTTCAATGCCACAATAGCATAATCTCGAAAACCTTGAATTGAATTGAATACTTCTTCTTCTACATCAGAATACTTTTCTTGAAGTAAGAATAAATATGCCGATTCTTTATCAAATTCGAATTTAACGATTATAGTTGAAGCATATTCCGAGTTTAATTCGTGATAAATATTTTGATATTTTGATAAAATTGTTTGCCGTGAAGTTTTAACATCAACTTTTTCAAGTAGTTTATTAGAAATCTGTTCGAGTTTAGAATTCTGAATGTTTGTTGTTAAAATTTTTTGCTCGAAATTGTTTGGATAATAAAACCATGCTGCGTTAAAATTGGATAATCTGAGGCTCATTGTCATAATTGATTCCAGCAATTCTCGTAAATCGAGAATGTGCGTCATTAATTTTCCAAAATTTAGTAAAGTTGATAATTCTTCAGTTTTTCTATCTGATTCTTCAGCTGTTGGCAAATGGAAAAGTGTGGTAAAAAAAATTACAAGTGAGTAAATTGCAGCATAAAGAATAATTGAAGTTATTGAGATATATAGAAAAGGCGAAAAAAGATAAGCCAATTTTGTTATTGTAGAATTTTCAAAAAGGAAGTAAAGTGCATTTCCGTTTATTGCAACCAAAATTAAGCTGAAAAGAATAATTTTTTGTTTTTCAGATTTATTTAGAGATGCCAACCAAGCAACTCTAAAACTATTAAAAATCAGAATTATTATTAATCCAATTTGTAAAATCGATTCAATGTCAGTCAACCATTCAATAAAAATTATTACTGAAAAGTAATTTTCTTCAATATAATCCTTAAAACCGAAAAATTGCTTAAGATATGGCGAAAATGAATATAAAAAACCAACAAGTGACGCAAATGTTACCATCACTTTGAAATAACTTGTTGGACTATATTTTTGTTTTAGAAAGAATAATTTCTTAAAAATGGAAAAGATATAAACTGAAAGTCCTGCAAGAACAATAGAAAGAACAGTAACTAACGAATTGTAAAAAAAACCAAGTTTAAAAAATTCTTTCTCTGGTAAGAGCGAAATAATTATTGCTTCAGTTATAAGGAAAACAAATCCAATGAGTAGTAAAGTGCTAAAAAGTGTTAAAATTGTTGTTCTTTTAACGGTAAGTTTATCTGGTAGAAAAGCCAACCAAAAATAAAGTGAGTTTACTACTAAAAATTCTGTGATAAATGTTGTTAGAAATGTCTCTTGATAAGGAAAGAAAAGTTTATATAAAAAAAATGTAACAGAAAATAGTATTGCTTTTTCCATCAATTTTGATTGAAAGAAGTATTTTATTTTATCTAAAAGCATATTCTACATTCTGTTTTCTTGGTAAGGTTTTAGTAGAGCTTTAAGTGTTTCGCGTGCTCTAAAAATTCTTGATTTAATTGTCCCAATTTCAACATTTAGCATTTCTGAAATTTCATTGTAACTATAACCATCAACATCACGCAAAATTAAAGGTTCTTTCAGTTTTTCAGGTAATTTAGCTATTGCCTTATTCAATATTACACCTAAGTCAAAATTTTCAAAATGTTTTCTGTTGGTTGAAACAAAATTATAATCATCTTCTTGTGCAATGAATATCTTTCTTACCTTCTTTTTTCGGAGGTAATCTCGGCATTTGTTAATAGTTATTCTGTAAAGCCAAGTTGAAAATTTTGCTTCGAACCGAAAAGTGTTAAGATTCTGATAAACGTTTACAAGAACATCTTGCATAACATCATCAACATAATCCGAATCGCCAAGAGTTATATAGCATAAATTTCTCACTTTATCGCGATGTCGTAGTATCAAATCGCTTAAAGAACGCTCTTTCCCAGAATTAAATTCTCGAATTAGTGCAAAGTCTTTTTCGGTTTCTTCATCAAAAACTATATTATTATTTATTTCTTCCAAAAATTATGACGTTAGTTTTCTGAATTGGTTTGAACTTTCTTAATTATTTACGTCTTATAAATCACTTATATAAATTTAATAGAAATAATTTGATTATGAAATTTATACTCTTTAATTTTCATTATCATAATGAACAATAAACATGGAGTAAAACCAATGAAAATCAAAACTTCAGAAAAGTATGAAGCAGTTGTTATCGAATTAAGAGGAAATGTTATGGGTGGTGTCGAAACAAATGAATTTCATGAAACAATTAAGTCAAGTATTGCAGATAATAAGAAAAATCTAATCGTAGACTTAGCTGATGTAAAATTTATGAATAGTACTGGACTTGGAATGTTGATTAGTGCCTTTGCTTCAGTTAAAAACGCTGAGGGTAGATTAGTTTTGGCAAATGCAACAGAAAAAATTAATTCGCTTCTTGTTATAACAAAACTAATTACAATTTTCGAAAACTATGATTCAGTTGAAAAGGCAGTTGAAAGTTTTAAGAAATAAAAGGAGATTTTATGAGCGTTTCAGTTCTTGTCGGAAGTCAGTGGGGTGACGAAGGTAAAGGCAAAATTGTTGATATTTTAAGCGATAAATATAAAATTGTTGCTCGATATCAGGGTGGTGCTAATGCTGGTCACACAATTAAAATTGGCGATAAACAAATAGTTTTACACTTAATTCCTTCAGGAATTTTGCGAGATGATGTTATTTGTGTAATTGGGAATGGTGTTGTAATCGATCCGCATGCACTACTTGAAGAAATTGATTTTCTCGAAAAGTCGGGTTACCAAATAAAAGGGAGATTATTTATTAGTCACAATGCGCATCTAATTATGCCATATCATAAACTATTAGACACAATTCGCGAACAATCCTCCGACAAAATTGGAACAACCGGCAAAGGAATTGGTCCTTGTTACAATGATAAATATGCACGAAAAGGCATTAGAATCGTGGATTTATTAAATAAGGAAGAATTCATTAGAAAAGTAAAAATGAATCTCGAAGAAAAGAATTCTTTATTAAAGAATATTTATCACCAAGAAGAACTTGATGTAAATACAATAATAAATGAATATCTCGAATTTGATAAAAAAATTGATCCGTTTGTTAAAGATGTTTCTTTATTTTTGAATGAAGCTGCTGATAACGGTGAAAATATTCTTTTTGAAGGTGCACAAGGAGCATTGCTCGATGTTGATTTTGGAACCTATCCTTTTGTAACTTCTTCAAGCCCAACTTCTGGAGGCGCTTGTATCGGAACTGGTTTACCACCTACTAAAATTAATTCGGTATTTGGAATTGTAAAAGCATATACTACAAGAGTTGGTTTTGGACCTTTTCCTACTGAGTTAATAGACGAAACCGGAGAAAAATTACGAAAAATTGGAGCTGAATACGGAGCTACTACTGGCAGACCAAGAAGATGTGGTTGGTTTGACGGATTTTTGGTAAATTACTCTAGAACAATAAATGGAATAACTGAAGCAGCAATGACAAAGCTTGATGTTCTATCTTATTTTGATGAAATTCAAGTTTGTACAGCTTATCAGATTGATGGGAAAACACTAAAATCTTACCCAAGTGATGTTTCTAAATTAGAAAGAGTTGTTCCAATTTACGAAACACTTCCTGGCTGGAACCAAGATATCTCGAACATCACAAATTATTATGATTTACCAAGTGAAACAAAAAATTATATTTCATTTTTGGAAAAGTTGACAAATATTAGTTTTACAATAATTTCTGTTGGTGCAAAACGTTCACAAACAATAATTAGATAATGAATTCCTCCTTTTCATTAAAAAGCAAAATTAAGCTATTACTCCTGCTTGTGGCTACTTTTTTGGGAATTTCTTCATTATATTTTTCACAAATGATAATACAGAAAATTCAAGAAAAAGAAACGGAAATCGCCAATCTCTACGCAAAGAGTTTAACATATTTAGCTAACTCAGAAGGAATAGCTGGTGATTTTTCGTTTATTTTTGAGAATATTGTCCAAAAAATTGACTTCCCTCTCATTATTACCGATACAAATGAGGTTCCTATTGTTGAAACGACTGGAACTGGATTTCGAAATATTGAATTTGACTCAACTTACACGCACGATCAATTACTCACTTTTCTTAATAATAAAGTAAAAGAATTTAGTAAGCAAAACGAACCAATTCTTGTTTACTATCCACATGATGTTGTTTGGAGAAAGATTTATTACGGTAGTTCGGATGTTATTCTACTTTTGTACTACTTTCCGTATGCACAAATTGCTTTTGCAATTATTTTTCTAACAATTGCGTATTTCACATTTAATTATTTTCGTAAATCCGAAGAAAGCAATATTTGGGTTGGTTTATCTAAAGAAACAGCTCACCAACTTGGAACTCCGATTTCAAGTTTATTAGGTTGGAATGAATTAATCAAATTAAATTATGAAAATCCCGTTAAAGTAATTGATATTTCTGACGAAATTACAAACGATTTAAACAGATTAAATAGAATTGCAAACAGATTTTCAAAAATTGGTAGCAAACCTGAGCTTAAAAAAATAAATTTGTTAGAAAAATTAGAAGAAATAAAGCGATATTTCGAAAGAAGATTTCCTCAATCAGGAATGCAAATTTCAATTTTAGTCGATTGTGATAAGTCGATAATTACGAATGTAAATCCTGATTTATTTGAATGGGTAATTGAAAATTTAATTAAAAATGCACGTGACGCAATTGAATCAAAAAATGGTGTAATAAGGATAAAAGTTTTAGAAAACTTAAAAAATATTGTTATTGATGTATCCGATAATGGAAAAGGGATAGATAGTAAATCGAAGAAAAAAGTATTTAATCCGGGCTATTCAACAAAAGTTCGAGGTTGGGGACTTGGATTATCTCTATCAAGACGGATTATAGATGAATATCATAAGGGAAAATTATTCTTAAAAGAGACATCAAATCTTGGTTCAACTTTCACAATTGTGCTACCAATAAATATTTTCTAATTTTTCTATTGACAACTCAAATATTTTTATTACTTTTCGCATGTAAGTTTTTCATTTTACCCCCCTAAATACATTCCGGTCGTCAAGGTCCGCCCTCAGCCTTGGCGACTTTTAATTTTAAATATAATTTAATAAGTGTTTACTGAATTCAATTAATTGAGATAATTCGTAAATTTTTGTTGATTTAATTTGATTCGAGAAGTGAGTAGATTTCTGTATCTAAATATTGCTTATCAAAAAGAAAATTTTCTTTATAATAAGCTTCCTTTATAAAACCATATTTACCTAGTAATTTGATTGATTTTATATTCAACGGATTAACAGCTGCTTCAATTGAATGTAAATTTAAAGAATTAAATCCAAAATCAATAATCATTGGAAGTGCTTCCTGCATGATTCCCTTGCCCCAATATTCTCTACCAAGTGAGTATCCAATTTCCGCTCGGCAATGTTCTCGAAACATTCTCCAAAAACCAACATACCCAACAAATTCCTTTGTATTTTTTTTCAGAATGAACCAGTTGATTGCATTATGTTCTAAAAATGATTGTTGGTAGAGCTCAATTAATTTAATGGTTTGTTCAATAGATTTATGAGGAAAAGTATCCATGTATTTTACAACTTCTGTATCCGACCTCATTTTGAAAAAGCTTTCAGCGTGTGTATTTGTTATTTCTGAGAATAATAAATTCTTCGATTCAAGTTTAGGAAATTTGTTAAAAACAGCATTATTTATTTCAAAGTTCATAATTTATGAAGTGAGATTATTTGTTCAGTTTTTCATTTTTAGAATATGATTCTTTTCTTTGATTTTCGCGAAAAATAATCAATTTTTCTCTAATTTTTTTATCAGATAATGCCAAGATTTCTATCGCTAACAATGCTGAGTTTTTCGCTCCATCAACTGCTACTGTTGCAACCGGAATTCCACTTGGCATTTGAACAATAGACAATAGCGAATCTATTCCATTTAATTTTGAATTTATAGGAACACCAATAATTGGCAAAATAGTATGAGCAGCTGTAACTCCAGGTAGATGAGCCGCACCTCCTGCTGCCGCGATAATCACTTTCAACCCACGTTGTTCTGCTGTTTTTGAGTAATCACTATGTTCATCTGGAGTTCGATGTGCAGATAATATTTTAATTTCGAAACCAATTTCAAACTCTTGAAAAACTTCAATGGCTTTATTCATAATCGGCATATCTGAATCACTTCCCATTATAATTCCTACTAATTTTTTCATAACTAGTCCTTTATTTTCTTTTTTATTGATCCTGCACCTGAAATATCAGTTTTAATTATTTTAGGGTTACCAATATACAACAAATCACCAGCTCCTGAAACTTCGGCATACAATTCGTCAGTAACATTTATTATTCCTTCTCCAGCTCCACTGATTTGAATTTTTGAAACTTTCGTTACTAACTTTTCCGATTTAAGTTCGCCTGCTCCACTTATTTCAACATCAAAAATATCTACTTTTCCGCTTCCATAGAATGTACCCGCACCACTAATTTCTAATTTGAAAATTTGTCCATGGTAATTGTGTATTTTCAAATCATTTGAACCTGAAATATTTGCAGCAACTAATTGTGGAGTTATTAAGAATATTTCAATTTCATTTGTTGGTGATAAAATTTTATTGGTTGAAAGGTATAATGTGTTATTTACAACTTTTGCTGTTATATGCTTATGTAAATTTTTATCAGCAATTATTTTGATTTTAGCTTCCTTCCCTAATTTAACATTAATATCAAAATCTCCTGAAGCATCTATTTTATTGAAATTTGATATTTTCTTCTCAATCTCAGAAATTTGCCCATTTCCCTGAACAGCTACTAATTTACAAGAAGTTGATGCAAAAACTATCATAAAAACTAGAACTATTGATTTTGCTAAATTGAACGCTTGCATAATTTTCTCAAATTTTTTCTTTTCTGACGAACATTTTCCCATTTTGTTCAATTTTTCTTCTATTAGTTTAATTATATATTTCATTTTTGTATCGATATTATTTGGTGATTTTTGTGCACTAATAACCAAATTATACGTTCAATTGACTGCTGATTAACGCAATAAAATACACGAATGAAGGTGAAATAAAAATCTCTTTAATGGAAAAAGGCAGCTTTTTAACAGTCAGCATAAAAGATACTGGAATTGGAATGAATCCAGATTATTTACCACACATTTTCACAGCATTTACTCAGGAAGAAGAAGGTTACAAAAGGAAATTTGTTGGCAACGGACTTGGTTTAAGTGTTGTGAAACAATATTGTGAAATTAACGATATTTCAATTTCAGTTAAAAGCGAAAAACATTTAGGTTCGATTTTTTTTCTTACTTTTGCATTACAAAAATAAATTAATATAGGACATATATGAGTAAATCAATATCCAGAATTATTTCTGAATTTGCAGTTAGTTTAAAATTTAATGACTTACCACAGAATGTAATAGAAACAACAAAACATTTTATTTATGATTCAGTTGGTTGTGCTTATGGTGGATACAAAACAAAAGATGTAAATATTATTCGCAATATTTACAAAGAAATGGGAGGAAAGCCAGAATCAACTACAATCGGTTTTGGAGATAAAATTCCCGCAGTAAACTCAACTTTAGTGAATTCCCTTGCAATACGTGCACTTGATTTTAATGATATTTATTGGAAAGATGACCCTTCGCATCCATCAGATTTAATTCCCGCAGCACTTTCAGTTGCTGAAATGCTTAACGCTTCGATGGAAGAAGTAATTGTTGCCGTTGTTCTTGCTTACGAATTTGAACAAAGACTTTGTGAATTTGCCAAGCCTGGAATTCGCGAACGAAAATGGCATCACGCAACGCTAACTCAGTTTGTTTCACCAATTGTTGCTGGTAAAATTCTTGGTTTAACCGTTGACCAAATGGTAAATGCAATTGGAATAAACGGTTCACATAACCACACAATTGGGGCTCCAACAACCGGAGTTCTAACAATGATGAAAAATACTGTTGACCCAATGGCAGTTCAATCTGGAGTTTTTGCTGCACTTTTAGCTCAAAAAGGTTATTCAGGCACCGAAAAGATTTTTGAAGGAAAAGAAGGTTTTATGGATTCTTTCTTTGGTTGGGATGCAAAAAACGAAACAAATTCACCTATTGCAATGAAAGGAAGAGATTCACTCGGAGATTGGCAATGGGATGTTGAGTCGCTAATTGGAAATCTTGGTAAATCCTACAAAATTTTAGAATGCGGAATGAAAGCCTTTCCAACTGAAGCTTTAACACACACACACATTTCTGCAACTCTTAAAGTAATGAAAGACAATAATTTAAATCATTCAGATATTAATGAAATTACTATCACAACAATTGCTCGCGCAATTGATATTCTATTTGATCCGCATAAATATCGCCCAGAATCACGAGAAACTGCAGATCATTCCCTTCCATATTGCATTGCAGCAGCAGTTGTCGATAAAAAAATTACAACCGAAACTTTCTCTGATGAAAAACTAAAAGATCCAAGAATTTGGGAAGTAATCGACAAAATCAAAGGTGAAGCATCCGAAGAATTTGAGAAAATGTTTCCAGCAAAACAACCATCAAAAGTCACAATCAGAACAAATGATGGACGAGTTTTCTCTGAATATCTCGAATATCCAAAAGGCGATCCACGAGAACCAATGACAATTGAAGACTTAGATAATAAATTCAAAGCTCTTTCTTCTGATTTCTTAAGCGAAGAAAAACAACTTGAGATAAAATCAATGATTTTTAATTGTGAGAATTTCTCAGCACAAGAATTTATGAACAAATTGATTATTTAATTGTAGATTATTATGAAAGCAATAGTAGGAAAAAAAGACAAATCCAATCGTTCAGATTGTTACATTGAACTCGAAATTTTAGATTCTGGTGGAATTCAGCTTGAAATAAGTAGCAAAGTTGAACCAATGTTCGGGAGACAAAACAAAGAATTCGTAAATGAATTAATTAAATTCTTTGAAATAGAAAACGCAAAAATTCTTATTGATGATTATGGTGCTTTGCCATTTGTTTTAGCTTCAAGATTTGAAACAGCATTTAAACGAATTTTCCCAAATTCAGATAAAAAATTTCTATTCCCTTTTTCCAAGCATTCTAAAACAAAATCTAACAAAGAAAAATTGAGAAGAAGCCGACTTTATCTTCCGGGAAATTCTCCAAAATTATTTATTAATGCTGGTTTGCACAAACCTGACGGAATAATTCTTGATTTGGAAGATAGTGTTTCTCCTTCAGAAAAAGATGCAGCACGTATTCTTGTTCGAAATGCACTTCGCACTGTAAATTTTTACAATTCAGAAAGAATGGTAAGAATTAATCAACTTCCTCTTGCATTATCAGATTTAGAAGAAATTATTCCGAATAGAGTTAATTTAATACTGATACCAAAAGTTGAATCCGAAGAAGAAATTCATTCAATAGAGAACAAAATAAATGAATTAAAAAAGATACATAGCATTAAAGATGAAATTTACATAATGCCAATAATTGAAAGTGCTAAAGGAATTGGAAATGCATATTCAATTGCGAAATCATCTCAAATTATTTCTTCTCTTGCAATTGGACTCGAAGATTACACTGCCGATATCGGTGCAGAACGCACAAACGAAGGAAAAGAAAGCTTTTACGCAAGAAGTGTAATTGTAAATGCGGCAAAAGCTGCTGGAATTCAAGCAATCGATACAGTTTTTAGTGATGTTGCTGATATGGAAGGTTTGATGAATAGTGTTCTCGAAGCAAAATCGCTCGGTTTCGAAGGAAAAGGCTGTATTCATCCACGTCAAATTCAAGTTGTGCACAGAGGATTTGCTCCAAAACCTGAAGAGATTGAAAAAGCTCAAAAGATTGTTGACGCATTTAAAGAAGCTGAATCAAAAGGACTTGGAGTCGTTTCTTTAGGAAATAAAATGATTGACCCGCCTGTAGTAAAAAGAGCTTTAAAAATTGTAAATAGTAATTGGTAATTGGTTAGGTAAATTATGAAATTAACAAAAAATAATGCTGGACGTTTAGTACCTGATAAAATAAACGGAATAACACAAGTTCCTTATAAAGGAATTGGAAAACACAAACCAAAAGGTTTTAAAGCAAAACCAATTATTCGTTCGTGCGCTGATTATCCATCTGATGGAAATAAAATTGTTGCAAATCTAAAGGAAGCATTAATCAAATCTGGAATAAAAGATGGCATGACAATTTCAACTCATCATCATTTCCGAGATGGAGATGCTTTAACAAATCAACTTTTCGATACAATCAAAGAACTTGGTATTAAAAATATTCGTTGGTTTCCAAGTGCATCATTTCCTGTGCATTCACACCTTTTACAGTATCTTGAAGATGGAACAATTCATCACATCGAAGGTTCGATGAACGGACCACTTGGCAGATACACATCAAATGGTAAAATGAAAGGAATTGGAGTTTTGCGCTCGCACGGTGGACGTTATCAAGCAGTACAAGATGGCGAAGTTCATATTGATATTGCTGTAATTGCCGCTCCAACTGCAGATGAATTTGGGAATGCAACTGGTGACAGAGGAAATACAGCTTGCGGTTTACTTGGTTTTGCCTTAGTTGATAGTGAATTTGCTGATAGAGTGATTGTTGCAACTAATAATTTAGTTCCATTCCCTTGCGTTCCTTGGCAAATTCAAGGAAATAATGTCGATTTTGTTGTGAAAGTTGACAATCTTGGAGATTCTTCAAAAATTGTTTCAGGTACAACAGAAGTTACTAAAAGTCCAGATAGATTATTAATTGCAGAATACATAGCTCAATTTTTTGAAGATGCTGGTTTATTGAAAGATGGATTTTCATTTCAAGCTGGTGCAGGTGGAATAAATCTTGCATTTGCTATTTATCTGAAAGAAATGATGAAAAATAAAGGAATTAAAGCAAGATTTATTCGTGGTGGAAGTACAAAATATCTTGTAGAAATGCTTGAAGAAGGTTTAACAGATTATATTCTTGATGGACAAACTTTTGATTTGGAAGGCGTTCGCTCAATGCGTGAAAATTCAGGACATGTAAATACAAGTCCATTTACTAGTTACAATTATCACGGAAAAGGCAATTTTGCTCAACTTGTTGATGTCGCTGTTCTTGGTGCAACTGAAGTTGACTTGAATTTTAACGCAAATGTTGTAACTCATTCTGATGGATATTTACTACACGGAATTGGTGGTTGGCAAAATGCTCTTTTCTCAAAAGTTACAATTCTTGCCGTTCCTTCTTTCCGTGATAGAATTCCTGTGATTGTTGATAATGTTACAACTTTAGTTGGTCCATCGGATTTGATTGATGTAATTATCACCGAGCGTGGAATCGCAATAAATCCCAAAAGAAAGGATTTAATTCAAGCAACTAAAAATTCAAATCTACCAATTCGCAAAATAAAAGATATTTATGATGAAGTTATTGAAATTACAGGCAAGCCAGAAAAACCAAATTTCGATTTGAACAAACCAGTTGCAATTGTAAAATGGGTAGATGGAACTATTCTCGACACAATTTTCAAGATTAGAGAATAAAATGGACAAATTAATTTCCAAAATCGTTGGTTTAAACCTTGTTCTTTTCCTTCTTTCAATTATATCATTAACTTGGTTGATAATTGATATTTTTATCCTTAAAACTATTTATGATGAAACATCTTTTTCATTAAATGTGAATTGGCTGCTACTTGTAATCAGTCTAATTCCCTTTTTAATTACATTTTTATTGAATATTTATATTTCAATTTTTCTATACCAATTAAAAAGGAAGCACAAAAAAGAAAATTCAGAAACATCAATTTCAAAAGACAATTAGTTGAAAATTGGTATCGCACTTGGCTCTGGTGGAGCTCGTGGACTTGCACATATCGTTTTACTTGAAGTTTTTGAAGAATTGCAAATTTCACCCGCTATAATTTCTGGTTCAAGTATGGGAGCTTTAGTTGGCGGTGCATTTTGTGCCGGATTGTCTACAAGAGATATTCGTGAAAGCTTGAATGAAATTTTAAAATCAGAAAGTAGTAAAATTTGGAATATTTCAAAGAATTTTGACTATTTCAAATTGTTAGATTTTTTAGATTTAGGTATCGGCCAGGGTGGAATACTTAAAGGTGATAAATTCTATGAGTATTACAAAAATAGAATTGGAGTCGAGAATTTTAACCAACTTAAAATACCTTTAAAGGTTGTAGCAACAAATTATTATACACGCGAACAATCAATTTTTGATGAAGGAGAAATTTTACAACCAATTAAAGCAAGCTACGCAGTACCAGGGTTGCTCCCTCCTGTAAAAATTAATAATAATTTATATATCGATGGTGGAATGGTAAATCCTTTACCTTACGATATTATTACTGATCATAGTGATTTTACAATCGCTATTGATGTTTCTTCTTCCCTTCCATTCAAAGATGGCGATAACCCTCCACTTTATGAAACTTTTTTCTCATCTTTTCAGATAATGCAAAATTCTATTCTTTCTGCAAAATTAAAA
The DNA here is from genome assembly GCA_020726285.1 of Melioribacter roseus. Classification (GTDB taxonomy): domain Bacteria; phylum Bacteroidota; class Ignavibacteria; order Ignavibacteriales; family Melioribacteraceae; genus WGAL01. Next base: position 431 of record DYSW01000006.1, on the reverse strand, counting down.
ACTGCTAGACCAAACATTTTAATTCAAGTAAAAATTAAAAATGTAAGAATGATGGATTTTATTAATAGTGCCGAAGTTTTGAAGCAAGCATCAGAATTTAAGAAGGAATTGACAAGGAAACTTGATAAATTATTAACTAAATAATTTGTACAAACTATAAAATAAATTATATTTGAACTCAATTTTTTAAGTTTTGGAGAGGTGGGTGAGTGGCTGAAACCAACGGTTTGCTAAACCGTCGTAGGGGTTAAACTCTATCGCGGGTTCGAATCCCGCCCTCTCCGCAAAACCGCAAGCAAAAGTTTGCGGTTTTTTTATTTTTTGATTGATGTTCGAACATTTTTTTGAGCAAAACCAAAAAAAGTAAGTCAGCCCTCTTCCTTTTTGCCCGCATGCTTCGACTTCGCCCCCAAAACTTTTCGGCGGGACGG
>DYSW01000096.1 GCA_020726285.1 Melioribacter roseus | reverse complement strand
TGTAAACTTGATGAATTTCAAAATAATATCAATAAGTAAATTGCTTTGCGTAGTATTTGGGATTTAACTTTTCGCCAATAGCTTTTTCAATTAATTTATTCCATTCATATAACGCTCCGTATGAGAAATACAGATTTTTCAAATAATCTCCAATTGTTTTATCCTTACTGAATGATTTCTTCGTATTATCATTTGTAATCACTTTTTCTGTTATGAAAAAATGCAATTGAGAAGCCAAAATTTCTCCTAAAATATAGTTATGGTAATATGCGGGATAAAGTGCAATATGGATTTTAGAAGCCCAATCTGCTGAATTTCTACCAATTGGCTTAGTAATTTCTTGATATTTTTTAACCAAATTCCACCAAAGTGAGTTCAGATCTTGTTCGGGATTTTTATACATTTCACGCTCAAATCGATAAACAACTTGTACCCAACGCGAAAAAATTAGTTGTTCAGCTCGCAATTTTGCAAAACCATCCGTGCTAATTGTTTCAGCTAAATTTTGTTCAATTTTAAGATTTTCAACTAACCAATCTGCATTTGAAGCTAATCTTCCAAAAAGCATTGCAATTGCTTCTGTGCAAAAAATATGTGCGTGAGTTCGCAATTCCCAAGGTAAATTTTTTGAAATGAATTTATCATAAACAGCGTGACCGAATTCGTGAAGCATTGTGGACATCCATTTGTAATTTGGTTTGATATTGCAAACCACTCGAATATCGCCATTGCGGTCGATGTTTGTACAATATGCGTGCTGATATTTATTCTCTTTTTCAAACAAATCGCTGTTTGCTAACAAATCATCTATTGGAAGGTTAATTTCTGCAAAGTATTTTTGTGTGATTTCCGCAATGTCAGATTTTTCAAAAATCATATCAAAATCGATCGAACTGAATTCTGGTCCCTGTTGAAAGAATTTATCTTGATAATGCCAAGGCATAAGTTCATTTTTACTGATATTCAATCTTTGTGAAAGAAAATCATCAATTTTTGCTTTCACTTTTTGGAAAGAATGTTTGGTCAGATTATCCAATTCATCAAAGAAAATATCCATTTCTTCAGGATTTTGCTCGCTCAAAAGCAAACTCATTGTATGATAATTTTCAAATCCCATTTGATTTGCAGCTTGATTTCGTAATTTTACTAATTCAATAATTTGCGAACTTACTTCATTCCCAATTTGTTTACTTGCTTCCCAAGTTGCTTTTAGTTCGTCAGAATTTACAGATTTTTCCAGAATTTCATCAATCTGATTGTCAGATAATTCGTTTCCGCCAATATTTCCCCGAAAAGTAGAAAATTGTCTTTCTAAATTGCTTGAAATATTTACGATTTTTTCCATTAAAACGGAATCAAATTGATGAGAAACAAACGAATTATATATCAATTTTATCTCACGCTTTGTAACTTCATTAAAATCGAAATTACTTTCATAAAGAACTTTTATTTTCTGAAATCTTTCTTTATCAGAAAGGAAATTATTTAATTCAATTTCAATTTCGGCTGATTTTTGGAATAATTCAGATTTTCCCGAAATAGTAGCATTAAAATTAGTTTTAGTTAATTCCGCAACTTTTGGAATAATAAAATTTTCGTATTCTGTAATAAAATTTGTGAATTTTTCAAACATCATTTTCCTTGTTATTTTTATTAAATATTTGTTCAATGTCTTTATGCTCTCAATCTTTCAATTTCTTGTTTAATTTCCTCAATGACTTCTTTGTTTTGAATTTCCTTTCTGTCACCAACTTTTGCAGAAAACAAATACAAGTTAAATCATATAATCAATACAATCTTGCTCGGTTAATTCAGCAACTTCT
>DYSW01000095.1 GCA_020726285.1 Melioribacter roseus | reverse complement strand
TTTGTTAATTTGTCTTTTTTCGGCAATTCAAAAGTATCAGAAGCATCTTTTGCGTGAGGACGAACGTGAGAAATTGAACTAAATTTCTTGCTGGGAAAATTCGTGAAACGAATTTCCTTGCCTTTTTTATTAGTTTTTATTTCTTTTACGATTTCGCCTTTTGCAACAATTTGTTTTGTTTTCGTCCAAACTTTTTCAACTTCGATTAAGTCCAAATATGGCATATTCCAAAATTTGACTTTTCTTAAAATAAGTTTTTCGTTCTCAAATTGAAAGAATACAAATAGAAATTTATGCTCTAAAATGTGTTTAAAATCAGAATCTTCCCATTCTTGATTAACAATTTCTTCATACTTAAAATTTGGAAAAGAAATGTCTTCTTTTGGCAAATCATTTTCTTTTAAACGAACAGTTTTTACAATGATTTCTGCTTTTTCAAATTCTTCAATTTCTTTGTCAAGTTCAATTCCAAGAATTGCTTTTGTCAAATTTGCGTAGAAATTTTTTGCTTTTGTATTGATTTCAATTTTTAGAATTTTTACAATTTCTTCTTCGGTTTTTCCGTAAAATGGTTTGAACTTTGAAAGTACAATTTCTTCAATTGTTTGTTTTTTAGCAACTTGAGCATTAGGAATTAGTTTTCCGTAAATTCCTTTGCTTTCGTTTGCAATTGATGCAATGATATGATTTACATAACCTTGTTTAAAAGAATATGCTCTTTGTTTTGCTGGAATTTCGCTAAATGGTTGTTTTCTAACAGACAAAGCATTTGCACCTTTGGTGCAAGCACCAAGATAAAAAGTGTCGCCTTCAGAAAGTTCGTGTGCTTTTCCGTCAGCGATTTTCTTTGTAATTAATTCCCAATCTTTCTTTATGATTTCTAAATCTGTTGATGGAAAACTCCATTCATCGACAAGTTTTATTAAATAATCTAAAATATCAAATCCCGCTTGATGTAAATAGAAAATCAAAAGAATGCTTGCATTCTTTTTGAAAAAATCACTATTTTCAAAATTCTGATTCACAACATTAACGTAGTTAATGATGTTCAAAACCAATCGCTCTTTAGAGCGAAATTCGTCATTTTTCAGTTGCTTTAATGGAGAAGATTTTAATTCCATTCCAATTTGTGCAAAATCAGCTTCTGCCAAAGAGTTTGGTTCATAACCAAAATAGAATTTCTCTAAAACTTGTCCAAAGTTACCTTTGCCTGAATATGAATGTTCCAAAACTTTTGCGTCGCAAACTTGTCTTAAAGATTTACCTTTTAACTTTTTTGCATACTCGATTACAGAGTTTTTGTCGCTTGGATTATACTGTAACTTCATTATTTATTTTTTGAGTTAAAGCAATTCCAATTTTTTCTATTACACCAACAACTAAAGCATTACCCATAAAAAATGCACGTTTTGTGTCTGTAATTCCATCAAATTTAGTGTGATTATCAGGAAACATATTTAATCTTTCTAATTCAACTGGCGACAATCTTCTGTAACCTTTTGCAGTTTTTATAACGTGTTTGAATCTCGATGCAGATTTTCCGCCTTCGCCTGTAATAATGGTTCTTGATGGTTTGTCTAATGAATCTGGAAAAATCATTCCACCTTCGCTGTAATTATATTCAAAACCTTGTGCGTTTTTACGCATTTCTTTTTTTGCACCTTTCAGATAAAACCATTTGTCTAAATCTTCCTCGTTTATGTAGAATTCTTCAGTTACTTCTCCGTTTTGAATTATGTCTTTTAAGATTGTAAATTTGTCCTCGTAACTTGGTTTTGTTTTAATTGTCGTTACAATTCCATCAATCATAATTCCTGTATTTTCA
>DYSW01000047.1 GCA_020726285.1 Melioribacter roseus | reverse complement strand
AACAATAATAAATTTTTGTGCATTAATTCTCCAATATCAATTTAAGGTGTATTTCGATAAATCATTCTTGGGAATGGAATTGCTTCTCGTAAGTGATCAATTCCACAAATCCAAGTTACTGTTCTTTCTAAACCTAATCCAAAACCACTATGTGGCACTGAACCGTATTTTCTTAAATCTAAATACCAATTAAAAAATTCCATTGGAAGTTCATGTTCTTTTATTCTTTCTTCAAGTTTACTTATTTCATCTTCTCGCTGACTTCCACCAATAATTTCTCCATATCCTTCGGGTGCAAGAACATCAACGGCTAATGCTACTTTTGGATTTTCTGGATCTCTTTTCATATAAAAAGCTTTAACTTCTGCTGGATAACGATGTACCATTACGGGTTTATCGTATTTTCCAGAAATAATTGCTTCATCCGGAGCTCCCAAATCATCGCCCCAAACAAAATCTCTTCCTTCAGCGTGTAAAATTTTCACAGCTTCATCGTATGATATTCTTGGAAATGGTCTTTTAATTACTTCCAATTTTGAAATATCTCTTTCTAAAATTTCAAGTTCTTCTCTTCTATCTTGAAGAACACATTGCACAATATATTCTAAAAATTCTTCGGCTAAATCCATATCATCATCTAAATTATAAAATGCCATTTCTGGTTCAACCATCCAAAATTCAGTTAAATGGCGACGAGTTTTCGATTTTTCAGCACGGAAAGTTGGTCCAAAAGTATATACTTTTCCGAATGACATTGCTCCAGCTTCAGCATAAAGTTGACTCGATTGCGTTAGATATGCTTTCCCCAAATCAAAATATGGTGTTTCAAATAAAGTTGAGGTACCTTCACTTGCATTTGGAGTTATAATAGGACCATCAAATAAAACGAAGCCACGTTCATCAAAAAAATCCCGAATTGCTTTAACAATTCTATGTCTTATTTTAAGAATTGCATGTTGTTTTTTTGAACGAACCCATAAATGTCGGTTGTCTATTAAAAATTCTATTCCATGTTCTTTTGGAGTAATCGGGTATTCTTCGGCAATTTGAATAATACTATAGCTAGTTACATCCATTTCAAATCCACCAATTGCTCTTGGTTCTTCTTTAATTTTTCCAGTAATTTCAAAAGAACTTTCCTGAGTTAGTTTTTCTGCATTATCAAACACATCTTCAGCAAAATTTCCTTTGAATAAAACACATTGCAAATACCCTGTTCCATCTCGTAAAATTAAAAATTTGACTTTCCCACTCGATCTCTTATTATAAAGCCAACCTTTAAGTGTAATTTCCTTTCCAACATGTTCTTTTAAATCTTTAATATATATCATAATGACTCCTTTTTTTCATTTTTTAGAGTGTTAAATATATTTTAACTTTTCCTCATTAACAAAGGTTTTCATTTAACTCTTTTTTAATATTTTGATAATAAACTTTTGAAAAAATGAATAAATTAGAAGAAATTAATACTTTATTAAAATCAAGCGGGATTAGAACAAGTTGGCTTGCAAACCAACTTGGCATGAAAACCCAAACTTTAAATTTTTTACTGAATAATTCCGAAAAAACAATTGATGACGAATTGTATGTAAATATCAAAAAGAATATTAATTCGTTTCAAATGGAATTTAATTTTTATAATAATGAAAATTTTGATTCCCCAGATTTATTTGATGAAAATAGTATTTCAATTGGAATGGGTGCAAGAATTAGAATTTTTGCAAGAAAAAAATACGGAAGTGCCTCAAAGTTGTCCAAAGAATTGGGAATTTCTCCCCAACATTTACAGCTTTATATTAACGGAAAACGAGAACCTGGAGCAAAAATTCTTCTTCAATTTTTAAAAATTGGTTGCGACTTAAATTGGTTGCTTGGTGGAACTGAAAAAATTGAATCTTATAGAGTAATTAAATTGGAAAATGAACTTCGAAAACTGAACTTAAAACTCCAACAAATAACAGAGATTGTTGCAAAGTAGTTACAGCAAAAAATATTTTTCTTTAAAAATTAGCTTAAAATTGATTAAACACAACATTTTTAACTCAAAAAAAATTTTACTTTACCTTTATATCTTCTTTAGATAGTTTTCTATTGCATTTTAAATTTATTGTTAAACAAAAAAGGAAAAACAAAATGGCAGTTAAAGATTTCAATCCATTTGAAATGGCTCAAAACCAATTCGATAGAGTAGCAGAATTATTAAACCTCGATGAAGGTACAAGTGCTCTATTACGTGAACCTCTTCGTGAATTTCAATTCTTAATTCCAGTTAAAATGGATGACGGAACAACAAAAATATTTAAAGGTTTTAGAGTACAACATAACGACGCTCGTGGACCTCATAAAGGTGGAATTCGTTTCCATCCACACGAAACAATTGACACTGTCCGCGCATTAGCAATGTGGATGACATGGAAATGTGCAGTCGTTGATATTCCTCTTGGCGGCGGTAAAGGCGGAGTTATTTGCGACCCGCACAATCTTAGCTTAAAAGAACAAGAACAAATTGCACGCGGTTGGGTTCGTCAAATGGCAAAAAATGTTGGACCATTGCAAGATGTTCCAGCTCCTGATGTTATGACTAATGCACAACACATGCTTTGGATGCTTGATGAATTTGAAACAATTCATGGTGGGAAACATCCTGGATTTATTACAGGAAAACCTGTTGGTTCTGGCGGCTCGCTAGGCAGAACAGAAGCTACTGGTTATGGCGTAATTTATACACTTCGCGAAGCACTAAAAGCTCACAATGTTGATATTACCAAAACAACTGCAAGTGTTCAAGGTTTTGGAAATGTTGCTCAATATTCAATTCGTAAATATTCTGAATTAGGTGGAAAAGTTGTTGCTTGTTCAAGTTGGGATCAAGAAGATCAAACATCATACACTTTCAAAAAAGAATCTGGAGTTGATGCTGATGAGTTGATGAGCGTTACCGATAAATTTGGCGGAATTAACAAAACAAAAGCAAAAGAATTAGGCTACGAAGTTCTTCCTGGTGGCGATTGGATTAAACAAAATGTAGATATTTTAATTCCTGCAGCTTTGGAAAATCAAGTAAATGCTGACACTATAAAATTCATTGGCGACAAAGTTAAATTTGTGGTAGAAGGTGCTAACGGACCTACAACTCCTGACGCTGATAAATTATTCATGGAAAAAGGAATATTTGTTATTCCTGATTTTCTTGCAAATGCTGGTGGTGTAACTTGCAGTTATTTTGAACAAGTACAAGGAAATATGAATTTCTTCTGGACAAAAGAAGATGTTTTAACTAAACTTGATGAAAAAATGACAAGCGCTTTCTATGCAGTTTTGGAACTATCTCGTAAGAAAAAACTTTACATGCGCGATGCTGCTTATGTTATTGCAATTAGCAGAGTTGTCCAAGCAAGCAAAGAAAGAGGATGGGTTTAGTATTTAAATTCGCATTTTCTAAAAGTTTGGTAATTCTCTTTTAGATTTTCCGTTGAATACATAATCCATCATTATTTTATATTTTAAGCTGTTCGATTTTTAATTTCGGACAGCTATTTTTTTTATTGGAGATTCTATGAGTTCAGAACAATTTTCGCATATTTCTCACGAAGAACGTGAATTGAATTGTATTTTTACAATCGAAGAAATTTTAAAGGATAATTCGAAAACAATTGATGAACGTTATCAATTAATAATTGAAGCTATTCCTTCAAGCATGAACTTCCCTGAAAATGCTGATGGACAAATAATTGTTTCTGATAAAATATTCAAAACACATAATTTTAAGTATACACCTTGGGTTTTTACTCGTTCATTTTTTGTCCAAAATGAAGAAATTGGCTCTATTACAATAGCATATCATAAATTAGAAAATAATCAAGATTTTGAACCATTTCTTCAAGGAGAAAAAAATCTAATATTAAATATTGCAAGCCGACTCGAGAATTTCATTCTTTATCAAGAATTGCAAAATATCTTCTCAGATTTAGACGCAGCCGCAACAATGCACAAACCAAACGGCAAAGAATATTGGGAAACAATTCTTGAAACAATTAGAAGAACTGACCCACCGTTATTTATGTCGTTTCTACGAAAAATTTTGCACATACTTTCTGCCCGCGAAATTGAACAAGCCAAGTCGCTACTCGATCAATCAATCATTTCATCATTTGAAGAGGAAGCGTTTGACGAAAACACACCAACAAAAAAGAAAAAAATTAATACTTACGATGATTACATAAAAGAAATTCTTCAACTTGCCAGAGAAAATATTGAGCCTAATTATCTACGAAATCGTTTGGATGAATGGTTACTTTTCAATAAATCAATTCCTTTAATCAAAACTTTGGAATCGGATAGCACTTCGTTAACTGAAATTTCTCTCGCTATTCGTAAATATTTTCATCTCGCACCAGAAAAAATTAAACTTACTGAAGGTTTGCTAAAAGGTTTAAGAGTTGCACTAATCCGAAGATTTTTTACAGATAATCTTCAGTTTATTTCTTCAGCAAAAGAATACGTAAAATTGAACGATTTTTATAATCTGATTACAAAAATGATTTATATGCCTACAAGTCACGGAAAACTTGGCGGTAAGAGTTCTGGTTTGTTTGTAGCAAATACAATTTTGCGAAAAAAAGCATTAGAAAATCCGCTACTTCAACAAATTAAAACTCCCAAAACTTGGTATATTGCGTCAGATTCCGTACTTGCTTTTATGCATTATAATGAGTTGGAAGAACTTCAAGATTATAAATACAAAGATTTAAACGAAATAAAGATGGAGCATTTCCATGTTATTCAGATGTTTAAAAACGCTTCTTTTCCACCTGAATTGGAAGTTGGATTATCTTCAGCTTTGGACGATTTAGGAGATGTTCCGCTAATTGTAAGAAGCTCAAGTTTACTTGAAGATCAAGTTGGTTCGTCATTTTCGGGCAAGTACAAATCTCTTTTTCTGCCAAATCAAGGCACAAAAACAGAAAAATTGAATGCCTTGAAAGATGCAATTGCCGAAGTATTTTCTTCAACTTTTGGTCCCGATCCTATTGAATATCGTTCTGAGCGTTCTCTTTTGGATTTTCATGAAGAAATGGCAGTTATGATTCAGGAAGTTGTTGGAAATAGAATTGGGAAATATTATCTGCCTTCTTTTGCTGGAGTTGCGTTCAGTAATAATGAATTCCGATGGTCTCAAAGAATTAGACGAGAAGATGGTCTAGTTAGAATTGTTCCAGGTTTAGGAACCAGAGCAGTTGATAGAGTTGGTGATGATTATCCGATTTTAGTCTCCCCGGGACAACCAAATTTGCGTGTAAACGTTAGTATTGAGGAAACAATTAGATATTCTCCAAAATTTGTAGATGTTATAAATCTTGAGACACATAAATTCGATACTATTTCATTCGATAAACTAATTTCTGAATTTGGTGACGAATATCCAGCATTGGAAAAAATCGTATCAATTTATAAAGATAATATGCTTCGCGAACCAATTGGAATTAACACAGATTATTCTCAAGAAACTTGTGTTGTAACTTTTGATGGCATTTTCAAAAATCAAAAATTCCTTCAAAAGATTGATGCTGTAATTACCAATTTGCAATCTGCTTTCAATTCTCCAGTCGATATTGAATTTGCACACGATGGAACAGATTTATATTTATTGCAATGCCGACCACAAAACTTCAAAAAAGATAATTCATCAATTGCTTTGCCAGAAATTACTAATCAAGTAAATGTTTTGTTTGAGACAAATAAATTTGTTTCAAATGGTTTTTTAAGTGGTATTAACTATGTTGTTTATGTCGATCCGATTTTGTACTCTGAAACTGAAAATAAAGATATTCTTATTAAAATTGGCGAAGCAATTAGTAGATTAAACAAGGTGCTTCCGAGAAGAGAATTTATTTTAATTGGTCCCGGACGTTGGGGAAGTCGCGGAGATATTAAACTTGGTGTTCGAGTTACGTATTCCGACATAAACAACACCGCAATGTTAATTGAAGTTGCAAAGAAAAAAGGATCGTACACTCCAGATTTATCTTTCGGGACACATTTCTTTCAGGATTTAGTTGAGGCTTCAATTAGTTATCTTCCTCTATATCCTGATGAAACAACAAGCTATCTGAATGAGGAATTTCTACTTTCAGCACACAATTCGCTGATGGAAATTGCACCAGAATATGAATCACTTTCAAACTATATTCACGTAGTAAAATTACCCTATGATAATTTCAAAAGTCTTGAAATATTTATGAATGCTGATGAAAGTAAAGCTATTGCTTTATTCCAAACTTCTGCAAATCAATTCGATTCTGATGAAGAAAAGGAAAAATTACTTCTCGGTCATAAACTTGCTAAATATCTAAAATCTCATTTTCATTCAATTGACAACCTTTATTTGAACTTAAAAAACACTGCAAATCTTGATTTATATTTTTTAATTTCAGATTCCGAGCAATTAATTCAAATAAAAATGTGGCTTTCTGGTTTTGCGGTGGGAAACAATCTTAAATATGAATTGAATTTTAATTTTTATTATGTTGATGAAAACCCAAACCAAACAACAATTTTTGATAATTTAAATTTTATACAACTATTCTGATGATTTACATACTTGATTACGATAAAAATTCTACAAAGATAATTGCAGATTTACTGATTAAAAACAATTTTGAAATTTCAATTGGATTAAATGAAATTTTAGCATTAAAAGCAGATGCAATCTTACTGCCCGATTGTAAAACTCCACAAAATGTAATGAAAAAGTTACATTTACTAAATTTGTTTAGTGCTTTACGCTTATCAAATAAAAAGATAATTGGTATTGGAAATGGAGTTTCACTTATGTGTTTGCAAATTAATGAACAAAAAGGCTGCGGATTTTTCAACTATATTGTAAACTATTCAGAAACTGATGCTCTTTATTGCGTTCCAGAAACAAAAGAAATTACTTCACTTAATTATTTTATTAACAACAATTATTTGGGAATTCGAAATATCGATGGAAATTCACCAGAGATTTTAACTAAAATCCGTAATTTTCTTCAAAATTAATCTTCAACGGTAATATTTCCGAGTTCCCTTTTTCTGAAATTCCCATTCTTAGTAGTTCATTTTCATTTTTTTTGTTTGGAATTGGTATTTCTTCAATTTTAGTATAAACAAATTCTTCTTTTTTGCTTGGTTTTTCAAAAACCTCGTTTGTAATATTATCAACAATTTTTTCTGGAGTAGAATTAGGTAATGAAACACTTTTTATGGAATCTGAATCGCAATTAACTTATGAATTACAATATTCTCAATCTGATGACTTTTCTGATTTCCAATAGTAACTATAGTCGAAAATCCATTTAATCCATCTACAACAATAAAATATCAATTACCTGAAGCTAAAAACATATCGATTATTATTTATGATGTTCTAGGGAACGAAGTAAAATCGTTGGTGAACAATAATGCTCAAGCTGGTTATCATTCAGTAATTTGGAATGGCACAAACAATGCTGGCGAAAAAGTTAGTTCAGGCGTTTACTTTTTCCGAGTTGTAACTAACTCAAATTCTATTGTAAAAAAGATGTTATTGATTTAATAATTTTTGAGTGCTAGTAACTTGGCACTCTTCTTTAACTTTATAAAAGAAGAAAAGAGACTGAAATGTCAAAAGTTGGTGGGATAATTTATATTGTTTTTTTGTATTGATTTTAGGAACAGCACTTTTAGCCTGTCAAACATTTATTCTTAATTAAAAAAAAGTCCGCTTAAGCGGGCTTTTCTATTTTAAACCTAAAAGTTGATTAATTTTTGGCTTATCAAACCCCACAATCGGTCGATTATTTATAAAAATCACTGGAACTCCCGTTTGTCCCGTTTTTCTCTGTAAATCTTGTGCTGCTTTTTCATCTCTGGAAACATCTATATCTGTAAATCTAATTTTCTTTTCGCGAAAATAACTTTTTGCAATATTGCAATATCTACATGTCGGTGTTGAAAAGACAATTACTTTCGGTTGATTTTGTTCCATAATAAAATATTTCCTTTTTTTTTATAATTACAATCTGATTCACTGTGGGTTATTTAGTTTCAAACTTGCTTAATTTTCTGAATCTTTTTACATAAATTTTAGAGTTCAAATTTGTCGTATTCTGAAAATGATTCATTAACAGACTATTTAATGAAAAATCATTTGAATTTTGTTGATTATGCAAGAATTCCAGTATTTTTCATCAATTATCAATTAGAGATTAAAAAGGCTAATTTACAATTTAGAAGAATGTTTTCTATTAAAAATGAAGAGAATATTTCTCTTTCAGAAATATATGGGAAGGAATTAACAACTAAAATCAGTACTTTTTTATCTGAAGAAGAAAATGACGAAGTAAGTTTTGAGTTGGATTATTTTCCTACTATGAATAGCTCAAATAATTTATTTTTGCATATCGAAAAAATTAAGAATAATCAAAACCTTACGATTTCAGCTGTTTGTAATATTATTGAACGTGAGGATGTTAATAAAACTAACGAAATGGCGCTAAAAAATGTACGAATCGCTACTGAAAATCTCAAATGAAAGAAATTGGTAAAATTGATTTTGTTACTCGTTTTGAAGATGCAATTCCATTATTGAAAGAAAATGAATATGATTTTATTGTGATGGATATTAATTTGCTTGGTGAATATAATGGTTTGGATACAATGCGAGAAATCAGAAAAATGCCAAAATTTGTAAAATTACCAATTATTGCCGCAACTGCTTACATAATGCCAGGTGATAAAGAAAATTATATTAGTGCAGGTTTTAATGATTTTCTTTCAAAACCAATTATGAAAGAGAGTTTGCTTGCTTGCTTAAATTCACTATTTTATTGAGGTCTATTTGCTTATTTCACAAAGAAAAGAATTAATTGAAACTTTACGAAGCAAGGGAATTTCTTCTGATTTAGTATTAGAAGCAATTAAAAATATAAATAGAGAAGATTTTATTCCAGATATTATGAAAATTCATGCTTGGGAAGATGTTCCTTTACCAATCGGAAATGGGCAAACAATTTCTCAACCATACACGGTTGCATTTATGACATCATTACTTGAAGTTAAAAAAAATGATAAAATTTTGGAAATTGGAACTGGTTCAGGTTATCAAGCTGCATTGTTAAATTATCTTGGGGCTCAAGTTTATTCAATTGAAAGAAGTATGGAACTTTATAATTCGTTCTTAAAACTGATGGACAAATTGCAATTGCGGATTATGGTTAGACTTGGTGATGGAACAATTGGTTGGAATGATTTCGCTCCGTATGATAAAATTATTGTTACTGCAGGTTCTCCAACAATCCCCAAAAGTTACTTTTCGCAACTAAAAGTTGGTGGAAAACTTGTAATTCCAATTGGTGATAGATTCCAACAAGAAATGCAAGTAGTAGAAAAATTAACGGAAAGCGATTACAAGATAGAATCGTACCCAAATTTTAAGTTTGTACCTTTAGTTGGAGTTGACGGATGGAAAAGCGAGTAATTGTAATTGTTGGACCAACAGCTTCTGGTAAAACAAATTTAGGAATTGAAGTTGCTAAAAAGTTAAATTCGGAAATTATTTCAGCTGATAGTCGCCAATTTTACAGATTACTAGATATTGGAACTGCAAAACCTACAGAATCGCAATTGTTAGAAGTGAAGCATCATTTTATAGATAATTTGGAAATAACAGAAAATTACGATGTTAGTAAATTTGAGAGTGAAGCACTTCAAACAATAAATGAAATTCAACAAGCTGGAAAAATTCCAATTATTGTTGGAGGCTCAGGACTTTATATAAAATCTGTAATTGATGGATTATTTAACGAAGTTGGGCGAGATGAAGAATATCGTGAACAGTTATTGCAAATCAAAAATGAAAAAGGAAACGAATATCTATTTGCCATGCTGCAAAAAGTTGATACAATTAGTGCTGCAAAAATGCTACCACAAAACTGGAAAAGAATAATGCGGGCGTTGGAAGTATTCCATCTAACAAATCAACCAATTTGGAAGTTACAAACTGAATATAAAAGAGAAAATGAAAAGGAATTCCACCAATTCGGAATAAATTGGGAAAGGGAAGTTCTTTATCAAAGAATAGAAAATAGAGTTGATATAATGATTTCAAGCGGATTAATAGATGAAGTTCAAAATATATTGAAAAGTGGAATTCCAAAAACGTTAAATTCATTAAATACAGTCGGTTATAAAGAAATTATTGAATATTTAGAAGGCAAAATCTCAGTTAAAACAGCAATTGAATTAATTAAAAGAAACACTCGAAGATTTGCAAAAAGGCAAGTAACTTGGTTTAATGTTGATAAAAGAATCAGATGGATTACATTTTCAAATTCGACAGAAATTCCAGAGATTGCTGATAATATAGTTTTGATGAAGTGAAATTTATAATTAGATAAAATTAAATATTAAT
>DYSW01000094.1 GCA_020726285.1 Melioribacter roseus | reverse complement strand
TAGCGTATAACCAACATATATATGGAATAAATAGTATGTTAGAAAATATTCTATTATCTCTGTAAAACTTTTTTCTGAATAATTTGTATTTACTTTTTCATACTCATTATAGCTGTTGTAAAACATGGTTGCCGAGGGAGAATAAGCTATTTCACAACTTGAAATAAGGTATTTTTTACTTTCATTTCCTAATTGGGCGATAAAGATGTGTTGATTGTCCGAACAACATTTCGGCGGATTCCATCACTGTCTCGGAAAGTGTGGGATGCGGATGAATTGACATTGCAATATCTATTGCCAAAGCTGACATTTCAATTGCAAGCACGCCTTCTGAAATCATTTCGCCAGCGTTAACTCCAACAATTCCCATTCCCAGAATTCGCTCGGTTTCAGCATCAAAAATCAATTTTGTTAATCCATCATTTCTATCAACTGTTGTTGCTCTTCCACTTGCAGCCCAAGGAAATCGCATAATTTTTACATTCATTCCTTTTTCTTTTGCTTCGTTTTCTGTAATTCCCGCCCAAGCAAGTTCGGGGTCGGTGAAAACAACAGCTGGAATTGCATTTGGCTCGAATGCCGATTTGTGTCCCGCAATAACTTCAACCGCAACTTTGCCTTCGGCTGATGCTTTATGCGCCAACATCGCTCCGCCAACAATATCACCAATTGCAAAAATATTTGGATCATTTGTTGCTTGCTGATTATTTATTTCCACAAAACCGCGAGAATTAATTGTAACTTTTGTGTTTTCTAAACCAAGTCCATCAGTAATGGGCTTTCTTCCGACTGAAACCAAAACTTTATCGAACAAAATAGCATCTTTTGGAGCTTTTTCGCCTTCAAAAACAACTTCAACTTGCTTATTCGATTCTTTAACCGAAACAACTTTTGTTGATAAATAAATGCTTTCGAGATGTTTTTCGAGATTTGAAGCTAAAATTCGGACCATATCTTTATCGGCTCCGGGTAAAAGTTGTGGCATCATTTCAACAACTGTTACTTTACTTCCCAAAGCTGAATAGACAGTTGCCATTTCCAAACCGATATAACCGCCACCAACAACAAGCATTTTTTCTGGAATTGATGATAATTGCAAAGCTCCGCTGGAATCGATTACTAAATCTGGATTTATGTTGAATGCTGGTATTTTTGCTGGAACAGAACCAGTTGCGAGAATTGATTTTTCGAATTCCACTTCTTCTGTTGTTCCATCTACTTTTTCAACAAGAATTTTGTTTGAAGTAAGATATTTCCCTTTTCCTTGTATGTAATTTATTTTTCGCTGTTTAACTAATTGTCCAGTTCCGCTTGTTAGCTTTTCGACAACGTTTTCCTTAAAGTTGCGGAGTTTATCCAAATCAATTTGAGGTTTGGCAAATTCAATTCCCCATTTTGCTGATTCTTCAGCTTCGCGAATCAACTTTGCTACGTGAAGTAACGCTTTTGATGGAATACAACCTCGATGCAAGCAAACTCCTCCGGGATTTTTCTCCAAATCTATCAAAGTTACGTTCATTCCTAAATCTGCTGCTAAAAAAGCTGCTGCATATCCGCCAGGTCCAGCTCCTAAAATGGCTAATTGTGTTTGCATAAAAATCTCAAAAATTATTAATAATTATTTTCTTCACTACAAACTTAACAAAAATGGATTTTCTAATGTATCTGAAATATATTTTGTGAATCTAGAGCCATCGGCTCCATCAATAACTCTGTGGTCGTAAGAAAGTGAAAGTGGTAATATTAAACGTGGTTGAAATTGATTTTCGATAAATCTTGGTTCAATTTGCGATTTTGAAACACCAAGTATCGCAACTTCGGGCGAGTTTATAATCGGAGTGAATGCTGTTCCGCCAATTCCACCGAGATT